>SHYX01000080.1 GCA_009692585.1 Myxococcales bacterium | reverse complement strand
CAAAAGCAGGTGGATGTGGTCCGGCATCACGCACAGGGCCACGAGCTCCGGGAACGCGTCCCGGATCGCCGCGAAGAGTCGTAGCCCCTGCGGCCAGGTGCGAAAAAGAACCAGACCAGGGCGGGCGCGCGCGACGTGGTGGTACATGCCCACGCCCCTCGCACGGTGCATGCCAATGGTTTAACCTTAGTAAGTTACGAGTCTGGTGACGGACGTCCGTCAGTCGACCACGACGTCCGTCACCCCCCCGGGCGGGTGGCCGCCGCTTCTCCGCGCCTTTGCGGCCGCAGGTCGAGCCATGCCCCCGAATTTGCGACAGCGGGCGAGCCATGGGGGGTGATTTGCGACACTATGGCCTCGGGGTCGCCCCCTCGGCGGAAGCCGCGACGAGCCAACGCCGACAATTTTGCATGGCGAGGCGGTTGAGGCGCCGCCGATCGCAAGCATGTCGCAAATCGGGGGGCATGGCCCCGTGGGGTGTCGATCGCCATTTGCCTAAGGGAGCGGCATCGGGGCAGGCCTCACGCCCCGCTCACCCCCGCGTCAATCGCTGCACCAGCGCCCGTTGGTGGGGAAACTTGGCCGTCAACTCGTCGCGCCCGCCGATGCGGAAATCAGCGAAGTCGAAGCCGGGGGCCACCGTGCAGGTGAGGTGGGCGCCGCTGTCGCCCCGGCACTCCGCCGCCTGCCACAGGCCGGCCGGGATCACCGAGACCACGGTCTCGCCACACCGAAAGTCGCCGCCCAGCTCTACAACGCTGTGCCTGCCGGTGTCATCGAGCCGGTGCAGGCGCACGACATCGCCCGCGGCCCACGCCCAGACCTCGTCCGAGCGCACCACATGCCACGCCGAGAACCCCCCCGGCGGCAGCACGAAGTGGATCACCGTGAGCAGGCTCCGTTTGCCCCTCGGCAGCGGCAGTACCGCGTCGCTGCGGTAGACCTCGCGGTAGAAGCCTCCTTCGGGATGGGGCAGCAGACCGAGCGCCTCCACCCTGCTCCGCACGAACTCAGTAGGGGTAGACACTGGCGTCGGCGTCGTCGCTGTCGCCGCAGTCGACGGTCCAGCCGTCGCCATCGGCGTCGCTGCTGCCGTTGGGCACGCAGAAGAAGGCGTGGGTGTAGTCCAGGTCGTTGTCCGAACCGAAGAGCTCGTGTTCGAAGTCCTCGACGCCGTTGCCGATGCCGGGCGCGCCGTAGGGGAGGTTCGCCATCTCGTTGGTGACGTCGATCTCGGTGCTGGTGGCGGAGCCGCCGCAGGAGAAGCCCACCAGCCCGTCGGTGGCCGCCACCTCTTCCCAGTACATGAAGGCGAGGCCGCCGTCGAGCAGCACCACCGCGAAGGTGTGGGAGTCGGTGTACACGCCGTACTGGGGGATGCTCAGCCAGTAGAAGCCGTGGGCTGTCGCCCCGTGGTAGGCAACCGAAACGTCGCCGGTGTAGGCGTACAGGTCGTCCCACAGGCCGGCGAAGCCGCGCAGCGCGCCGAAGGACGACGCCGACTCGGTGTAGGTCGTGCTGCTGGTCCCGAAGAGCACCAGGCCGTTGGTGGTCTGGTAGCTGCTGCTGTACGAGGTCCCGCACATGTTGAAGGTGAAGCCGCGGCGGAAGGTGACGGACTCCGCCTGATCGTCCCCGGTCAGGGTGGCGGTGATCGCGGTGGTGTCGGCGGTGTCGGTCAGGCCGTCGCAGTCGTTGTCGATGCCGTCGGTGGTCACCTCCCAATGGTACGGGAACACGCTGTCGTCGGCGTCGTCGCAGTCATCGCCGCCGTAGGCGTCGCTGTCCCATCCGTCGAGATCGCTGTCGTAGTCGCTGTACCCGTCGCAGTCGCCGTCGATGCCGTCGTAGGGGGTGTCGGTGCCGCCCGGGTAGGCGCCGGCGTCGGTGTCGTCGCAGTCGGTGCCGCCGTAGCTGAGGACCTCGTAGCCGTCGCCGTCCTGGTCGTAGTCGTTGCCGCCGTCACAGTCCTGGTCGTCGCCGTCGTACCAGACCTCGGCGGCCCCGGGATTCACCGTGTCGTCGTAGTCGTCGCAGTCGTCGCCGCTGTAGCTGTCGCTGACGTAGCCGTCGCCGTCGAAGTCGTAGTCGCTGGCACCGTCGCAGTCGCTGTCGATGCCGTCGTAGGCCACGTCGTAGGCGGCGGGGTTGATCCCGATGGCGGTGTCGTCGCAGTCGGTCCCCCCGTAGGTGTCCGCGGTGTAGCCGTCCCCATCCTGGTCGTAGTCGTTGGCACCGTCGCAGTCGGTGTCGACCCCGTCGTACCAGGTGTCGGCGGCGCCGGGGTACACGGTCGGGTCGACGTCAAGGCAGTCACTGCCGCCGTAGCTGTCGGCGATGTAGCCGTCGCTGTCGCGATCGTAGTCGTTGGCACCGTCGCAGTTGGTGTCGATTCCGTCATACCAGGAGTCGACCTCGCCGGGGTTGATGGTGGCGTCCAGGTCGTTGCAGTCGTCCCCACCGTAGACATCGGCGGTGTAGCCGTCGGCGTCGGCATCGAAGTCGTCGTTGCCAAGGCAGTCGCTGTCGACGCCGTCGTAGGCCGCGTCGGCGGCGCCCGGGTAGGTGGTGGGCTCGGTGTCGTCGCAGTCGTCCCCGCCGTACAGATCGCTGTCGGCGCCGTCCCCATCGGCATCGTAGTCGCTGGCGCCGTCGCAATTGCCATCGATGCCGTCGTACCAGGCGTCGCCGGCGGCCGGGTTGATGGCCGCGTCGGCGTCGTCGCAGTCGGAGCCGCCGTGGGCTTCGAGGACGTAGCTGTCCTTGTCCTGGTCCCAGTCGTCGTCTCCGGCGCAGTCCTGATCGACGTCGTCGTACCAGATCTCGGTGGCGATGGGGTTGATGGCGGCGTCGCTGTCGTCGCAGTCGGTCCCGCCCACGATGTCGCTGTCGTAGCCGTCCCCGTCGACGTCGGTCCAGTCGGCGCCGGTGCAGTCTTCGTCGATGCCGTTGTAGGCCGTCTCGGTGCCGACCGGGTTGATGAGCGCGTCGGTGTCGTTGCAGTCGGGGCCGCCGTAGCTGTCGGCGTCGTAGCCGTCGTAGTCCTGGTCGTAGTCCGACAGCGTGTCGCAGTCGCCGTCGACCCCGTCGTACCAGATCTCGCCCGCGTCGGGGTTGACGGTGGCGTCGCCGTCGTCGCAGTCGTCGCCGCCGTAGTCGGCCGAGACAAAGCCATCGACGTCGGCGTCGTAGTCGTCGTCGCCCCGGCAGTCGCTGTCGGTGCCGTCGTACCAGGCGTCGGGCGCGCCGACGTAGATGCTGGCGTCGAGATCGTCGCAGTCGGTGCCGCCCCACGCGGTGCCGTCGGCGCCGTCCTGGTCCTGGTCGTAGTCGCTCTCTCCATTGCAGTCGGAGTCGACCCCGTCGTACCAGGTCTCGCTCGCGACCGGAGAGATGCTGACGTCGGTGTCGTCGCAGTCGCCGTCGAGCTCGGCGTAGCCGTCGCCGTCGTCATCGACGTAGGGCGCGCCCTCGTCGGTGAAGCCATCGCAGTCGTTGTCCTTGCCGTCCGGGTCGTCGGGGGCGTCGGGGTACACGGTGGCGTCGTCGTCGTCGCAGTCGTCGTTGCAGGTGGTGAAGCCGTCGAGGTCTTTGTCGGTGCACTCGTTCATGAAGATGGTGGCGCCGCAAAGGTCGGTGAGGCCGCGTTCGTCGGTCACCGTCAGCGCCAGGGTGTGGTAGCCGGGCGCCAGCGTCGTCAGCGAGGTGGCGATGGAGCCCGAGGTGTCGGGCGCGCCTGTCCAGAGCTCGCCGTCGATGTCGCTCGTGAGGACCGCGGTGAGGGTCTGGGCGTCCTGGTCGGCGTCTTCGGCGTGGGCGGCGAACGCCACCACCGTGTTGGCCTCGAAGCCGGAGCCGTCCGAGGGCGCGATCACGTCGCAGACCGGCGCCGAGTTGTCGGTGCGGAGGAGCGTGACGTTGTCCGTCCCGATCTGGTCCGCGATGTCGGTCACGGTGACCACGACGCCCTGGTCGGCGTCCGACAGCGTCGCTTCGAACGAGAAATTCCCGCCGTCACAGGGGATCGGCTCGCCCTCGAACACCCACAGCTGCCCGTCCACGTTGGACTGGGCGTTGACCTGCATCGCCGCGTCCTCCGAATTGTCGGCGATGGCCACGCAGAACTGTACCGGCACCAGGGGATCGAAGTACGCGCCTTCGAGCGGACTGACGATCGAGACCTCGGGCGGATCGTCGGCGACCTTGACCGTGTTGTCGCCACCAGAGCACGCTGTCGCGACAAGAATCAGAAGCGGCGACAACGAGAACTTCGACATGGGGGCCCCGGGGTGCGTGGCGGACATGTTGCCCGATCGCGGGCGGATGTCAACGAGCGAGGGTGGCTTGTTCGAGCGCGCGTTCGTCGCGCCACCGGGCGTAGACCTCGTCGAGGGCCAGGACCACGTCGACCGAGGGAAGCGGCACCGCCTGGCCGAGGTCGTATCCGCGCCGCTCCCACCCGCCGCGTTCGTAGCCGGCGGTCGAGGCGGAGAGCACCTCGAAGAGCACGGTCGGGTTGGTGACGGCGTGGGGGTCGTCCGTGTCCCGGGCGACCGGGCCGCGGATGACCGTGAGGTCCGGGTAGGTGGCGAGCGAGGTGGCCGGGACCCGCAGGTGGAGGTCGCTGTCGAAGGGGCGGCAGTCACGCCCACGGAGGGCATCGCCGACGGCGAGGGCGAGCGAGGTCTTCAGCACCGAATGGAGGATCGTGCCCCCGGCCATCGCGACGATGATGCCGTCGCAGAACTCGTGCTTGTCCTCGGTGGCCGCTTCGAGGGCGAGGTACTCCGCGTACGAGTGGCGGCGAGCGGCGGCGGCCGGCATCGGCGTAGTGTAGCACCACGGTCGGGGGCGACGGCGCGCTCACCGCCTGATACACCGCGGCCACTCCCGGGCTCCCCATGCTGCGTCTGTTCGTCCTCGCCGCCGTCCTCTGCGCCCCCTCGCTCGCCCGCGCCGAGTGGAAGATCACCAACAAGGACGCGAACAGCTACTCCATCGACAAGAACTGCAGCGGAAAGCAGGAGGACTGGTCGATCGCGGGGGGCGTGACCAAGACGTTGTCGATTCCGGCTGGGGCCCCGCAGTGCACGTTGACCCTCAACGCCACCTCATGCTCGGTGCGCGATGGCGAAGCCTGCGTGGTCCAGTCCGGCAAGATCTCCAAGCAGTAGGCGGCGATGCTCGAACAGAACTGGCTGGCCCCCGGCATCTTCACGGTAGAAGGCGTGTTTTCGGCCCGGGAGTGCGCCGCGGCTATCGCGCGAGCCGAGGCTGTCGGTTTTGACGATGCCCCGATCACCCGCGCCGAGGGGCCGGTGATGGACAAACGCGCCCGGGACAACCGACGCGTGATGGAAGACGATCCCGCGTTGGCCGACTTTCTATGGGAGCGCATCGAAACGGTGGCGCCTGGACCCATCGGCGAGCGTGGTCCCAACGGGCTGAACGAGCGTTTCCGCACCTATCGGTACGACCCCGGCCACTTCTTTGCGCCCCATCGCGACGGCGCCTACCTCCGCCCCAACGGCGAGCGCAGCTACTGGACGCTGATGGTCTACCTCAACGAGGGTTTCGTCGGCGGTGAGACCCGGTTCTTCCTGGCTGATCACAGCTTCATCGACATCGTGCCGCGCACGGGCCTGGCGCTTTTCTTCTTCCATCCCGAGCAGCACGAGGGGCGCGAGGTGGTCGAGGGTCGCAAGTACGTCCTGCGCACCGACGTGATGTACCCGGCGTTGACCAGCTAAAAACAGAGTGGCGGCCGCCCTGCGGGCGCCGGGCCCTCGCTCCGGGGCTGGACCCCCTGCGCTCTGTCCCTGCCGCGTCGGCCGCCTCCGTGGCGCAACCAGCGCCAGCGCGCCGAGCGCCCAGCCACCGGGGCTCCGTCACCGGGCTCCGTCACCGTGGGGGACCGGGTAACGCCCAGACGTCCGAGCGGTGTCGGTAGCGCGGAGTCGCCCCGCCATGTTCCTCCCTCTCTTCGCGCTCGCCGTCGCCCACGACCCCGCGGACGCGCCCCCCCCGAGCGAGCCGCCGGTACGGCCGGAATGGCACCTCGAAGCCAGCTCGCAGCTGATGCCCGACACCCTGACCCTCGATCTGCGCGCGCGGGCGGACGGAAAGCGTGATGGCTACGTGCTCGCAGCGATGCGGATCGATGCCTCGGGGCGGTGGCTCGGCCGGGCCGGCGTTGGCTTCGATCTGTTCGGCGGGGGCCGCACCGTCGATCTGAAACTGGGCGTGTTCCTGGGTGGGGTGGGCGATCTGGACGATCGGTCGATGGTCGGCCGGCCGACGCTCGGCGGCGAGGTGCTGTTCGGGCTGCGCTTCGGCCGTGTCTACGGGCATATTCGCCACCTCGACGGTTTCGTGGGGCCGCTGGAGGCTCGCCTCACCGAGGACGAGCTCCGGGTGGGCTTCCAGGTGGCGGAGCACGTCGGCGTACATGGGCAGCTGGTCGCGGTGAATCCCGGGACCGAGATCTGGACGGGAGGTGCGGGCGTGGGGGTGGAGGTGGCGTTCTGAGGTCGGACGGCAGGGCCCGGCCTCGGTCTCGGCGGTCTCGCGCCGGTGGCCCGTCGCGACCAGACCCCGCCCGTTCACTCCCCGTTCAACTCCCGCTCGATCGCTGCCGTCAGCGCGTCGTGGTCGAGCTCGTTCGCGACATAGGCAATCCTGCCGTCGGTCCCCACGAGCCATTGCTGCGGGTACGCCGCGGACGGGAAGGCCTGCTCGATGGGGTAGAGTGCATGGACCAGGCCGCCACGGTCCAGGAGGATGGGCAGGTCGATGCCGAGCTGTTCCGCGAAGAAGCGCGCGGCGTCCCCGCCGTCGTGCTCCTGGTCGGCGATCGCCCACGCGACCAGCCCCTGGTCTTCGTAGGTGGGGAGGATGCTGTCGTCGACGTCCGAGACCTCGGACGGGCAGACGGGTCACCAGGTGGCGAAGTACACCAGGAGCACGGGGTTCCCGAGCTGCTCGGAGAGACGATGTTCGACGCCGTCGAGATCGGTGAGCGTGAAGTCGGGGGCGGGCTCTCCTATCGGCGGGGCGCCTGCTTCGGTGACCACGAACGTCCGGAGCGGACCGTCCGGGTCATCGGTCGCGAGGCACAGGCTGGTCCCTGTCCCGGCGATGCGCAGTTGTGCGCTGCCGCCTGGGGTGATCTCCAGCGCGCTGGCTTCGATCGTGAGGCCCTCCCCGGCGCCGCCGAGCAGTCGGAGCGTGCCGCCGCCGCGGTTGCTGATGGTGGTGGTGCCGACCACGAGCCCTGCTCCGGGCACGTCGAGCTGGCCCGCCGCCGCCGACGGATCGACCCGCCAGCCTTCCATGAGCGCCCAGTCGCCCACCCAGGCCACGTCGTCGTCCGCGTCGACCGCCAGCGCAAACTGCTCCGTTTCCTGGCGGCCGATGGGGAGGGGGGCGGCAGGATCGGCGACGTCCCAGGCGAGTATGGCCTCGTGGTCGACGACGAACAGGATGCCGTTCGCGACGGCGCTCATGACCGCCGCCCCACCCGTCTCCACGCGCGCGATCTCCACGGGCGTGGCGGGGTTGCTGGCGTCCAGGACCGCCACCCCGGCGCCGCCGAGGCTCGCGTACAGCGTGCTCCCGTGGGCGCGCACGTGAAGGACACCCCCGCCGAGATGGACCGGAACGCCGAGGGTGGGCGCGGTAGGGTCGGAGATGTCGATCGGGACCAGACCGAGTGTGTTGTCCGCCGCGTAGATCCAGTCGCCGACCGGCTGGGAGAGCTCCCAAGACGCATCGAGCCCGGTTGCCTCCCCCACGCGCTCCGGGGACCAGGGGTTCGCGACGTCGAACACCACGAGTCCCTCGCTGTCGGTCACGTACAGGAGGCCATCGACCGCGGACAGACCCTCCCAGCCGGCGTGCGCCTCGGACCACACCTGAACGGGCTTGGAGGGGTCGAGGAGGTCGTAGACCGCGATCCCGTACTCACGATTCGTGGCGGCGACGTAGCGTTCGTCGAGCGCTTCGACACGGTGGAAGCGGTCCTGGCCGGGACCGCGGCCGTCGCCGACGAGCGCCGGCGCGTCCGGGTCGGAGACGTCGTAGACCAGGAGCCCCCCCTGACCCACACCCAGCACGAGGTCCCCGTACCGCTCGACGTCGACCATCTCGATGAGGTACCCGACGTTCTCCTGCGTGGTGCGCGCCTCGCCGGCGAGGACGAGCGGGTCCGCAGGCAGGACGGCTGGGGCCTCACAGCCCGTGGGGACGGGGACCCACGTGGCCTCCGGCGCGGTGTCCTCCGCCTGGACGGCCTCGGGGCCCAAGCCATCGGGCGCCGGGTCGCACGAGAGTAGAAACAGCATCATCGATACAGTCTGGCACAGATTCCGCGGGGTGCCTCGGCCGGGGGGCGGCCGCGTGGTGCGAGCCGCTGCAGACGGCCGACGTGGCCGACGCGAACGCCAAACTCCCCTCGTTGGACATCGCCACCAACGGGCACTTCCACGCGGAGTGGCCCAGCGGCGACCGCGGCGGCCGCGTGTGTGGTACACGTCAACCCTACCGTGGGGAGAGTGAGTGCTGGTCGTCTGGATGATCATCGCCTCCGTGATCGGGTGTGCGGGGAGCCAGCCCGCCGCGTCGCCCGAACCGGACAGTGACACTGGCGGTGACACTGACTCGGACAATGACAGCGACGTCCCGCTCCTCCAACTCTCGGTGGGAGCCACCCACAACTGTCTGTTGCTGGCCGATGGCGCGTTGGACTGTTGGGGGTACGCACAGACGGGCCAGGCCGATCCGCCGAAGGGCGTGGAGTTCACCACAGTAGACGCGGGCCTTTGGCATACGTGCGGGCTCACGACCGCCGGCGCGATCGTGTGTTTCGGGTGCGAGGGGGCGGACCGCGGCCAGTGCGAGGCGCCGGTGGGCACGTGGCGCGTGGTCAGCGCCGGGGTGTACCATTCCTGTGCGGTCGATAGCGACGGCGCCGTGAGCTGCTGGGGCTGCTCCGACCACGACTACGGCCAGTGCGACGCCCCCGCCGGCATCTACACCACGGTTTCCGCCGGCGAGACCCACAGCTGCGCCGTCGCGGAGGCCGGGGAGGCGGTGTGTTGGGGTTGTACAACGGACGTATCTGCTGACGCGGGGCAGTGCGACGCGCCGCCCGACGTGGGTTTTGTCGCCATCGACGCCAACTCGAAGCTCTCGTGTGGGATCACGGAGGGTGCGGTGGTGAGGTGTTGGGGGCGCGACACCTTCGGAGAGGCGACTCCGCCGGCCGGGCTCTACACCTCGGTCGGGGTCGGGATGGTCCACGGCTGCGCGGTGGAGGAAAAAGGAAGTCTGTCCTGTTGGGGTTGCGGGAATGGCGAGCTCGCCGGCGATCCTGATCTGGGCCAGTGCGGCGCGCCGGAGAGCCTCGGTTGGGTCAGCGCGGGCGCCGGTACGGGCCACTCGTGTGGACTGTCGTCCGATGGCGCGGTCACCTGCTGGGGGTGCGCCGACGAGTGGACCTTCGACGGCGGCCAGTGTGACGGGCGACCGGCGGACCCGTGATCGCGCTGCTGATCGCCGGCTGTCGTGGACCTTCCACGCCTGTGCAGGCCACACCGGAGGACAGCGCGTCGGCCGGGCAGGACTCCGGGACGTCCACGAGCATTCCGGCCGGTCCGTGGGACGCCATCGCGGTAGGGGTGGTGCACGCGTGCGCCCTCCGCGACGGGCGCGCCACCTGCTTCGGCGCCGCGCAGACTTGGGCCGAGTTGCCCCGATTCAGCCGCTGATCGAGCTCATGCCACCGCCGCGCTGACAGTGGCCGGCAACTCTCGAGGGGAGCCGCCACCTCGGCAGTAACCGGCGGCGCCGCGCTCCGCTGCGCCTGCGCGAGCATGGAGGTGCGCCTCCCGAACCGTCCGGAGCCGCTCTGGCTCTGCGTCTCCGACCGCGAGGACCACGCCGTGCCGCTGGTGGTACTGACCAACCAGCGCGCGGACACTCGCGCTGCTCCGGCCGACGAAGCCGGACCGCCAGCTCGGCCTGCCGGGCATCCGTGCCTGACCCGAGCTGCCCCCGTCGTCGCCGCCTCGCTCCCCGGGCAGACGCGGTCGATCCGGCCCGGCGCCCCGGTCCCGGGTTCCCAGATCCCGGGCACTCGGCTCCTGGCTCCCGGTCCTCGCTCCGGCGGGTTCCCGGTCACCGGGCTCGGCGCCGAGGGCAGCGCGGCGCGGCCGGGGTAACTCCAGGCCCCTTGAGCTTGACGGCAGGATAACGTACGATTCGACATGGACTCTGCTTGAGCCGTTGGGCGCTGGGTGTTGGCGGCGCGCCGCTTGGCCGTTGTCGCGGTGATGAGCGCCTGCGGCGAGTCGCCCCTCGGCGAACGAGACGGCGGCGCGGGTGAGGCGCCCCCTTTGGTCTCGGACCCCGGCTGGTCCCAGTCCGAGGTTCAGCCATGTCTCGATCCCCGGGCCGTCGAGTGGGTGGATCGCAGCGACCGCATGAGCGAACTCCCGCACCCCGAGGGGGGCGAGCTGGAAGGAAGTCTGACGCTTTCCAAAATCGACGGCGTCTGGTGGATCACGACCTTGTTCGGGCCGCGGCAGACGGTGACCTGGCCCCTGGACGGCGATCCGCGCCGGTGGACCTGGCAAGAGCCCCCCCTCCGGCTCGCGCTGCTCGACCTGGAGGGCACGGGTGCGGTCGACCTGCTCGTGCTCGGGGAAAGTGTGCGCGCCGTGCCCGGATGGGTCGGGAGCGCCGACGCCGTGCGCGATCTGTTCGTGGGTGAATTCGGCGTGCGGTTCGTGGACGCGAGCCTCGCCGATCTGGACGGCGACGGTGGTGCGGAGCTGGTGCTCGGCCAGTCGGGGCTTCCCGGCGGGAACGGCCCGGCTGTTGCCACGCGCGCGGCCGGCGGCAGCTGGGGAGACGCGGTCTCGCTCGGGACCGGCGCCACCGGCGAGCCCTTCGACATCCTGGTGCTCGATTTCGACGAGGATGGCGTGCCGGACGCCTACATGTGCCATCACCGCGGACCCGAACTCGGACCCAACACACTTTGGAGGGGGATGGCAAGGGCGGGCTGGTGGAAGCGACCCCTCCCGGCGCCGCCATCAGCGGCGCCTGCATGAGCGTCTCTGCCGGCGACATCGACGGCGATGGCCAGCTCGACATGCTTCTCGCCACGGGTGCTGGACCCGTCCTGCTCTTGGGCGAGCCGTGGGGCTACGTCGACGCGACGCAGAGTTGGGGCCTGCCGGGCACGGAGGGCGAGCAGATGGCATGGGGGAGCGCCATCGCGGACCTGGACAACGACGGACTCCTCGACATCCCGCTCCCGACGAGCGACTTCGCCGACCTCGACGTCGGCATCTGCCCAGCGTGGGCGTTTCGTCAAGTAGAAGAGGGTACATTTGAGGAAGTGGGCGTTGAGATCGGACTCCCGCGGGCGGCCGGAACCTGCGCGGTGCTCGCTCACGACATCAACGAAGACGGCATCCTCGACATCGTGATGAGTGACATCCACCGCGGCCCCTGGCTGTTTCAGAGCGTGGGCTGCTCCGCGAACTCGTGGCTCGAGGTCGAGGCTCCAGACGGCGCGGTGGTGACCGTGGCGGCCGGAAGCCGGACGTGGACCCTCCCCGCCACCTCGGCAGTTACCGGCGCCGCCGCGTTCACGGCCGGCGCCGCCGCGCTCGCGGAGGGCGCCGACCGCCCGCCATGATAGCTGCGGCCCCTCTCCGAGACGCCCATGCCTCACGAAACGGTCATCATCGTCGGCTCCGGACCCGCCGGGCTCACCGCCGCGCTCTACGCCTCCCGCGCCAACCTGAAGCCGCTGGTCTTTGACGGGCTTCGGCCGGGCGGCCAGCTCACGATCACGACGGAGGTCGAGAACTATCCGGGCTTCCCCGACGGCGTTCAGGGCCCCGAGCTGATGGACCGGATGCGCGCCCAGGTCGAGAAGTTCGGCACCCGCTTCGTCTTCGACGAGGTAGCCACCTGCGAGTTGGGCCAGCGCCCCTTCACGCTGAACACGGCCAACGGCGAGGTCTACACTTGCGACGTGCTCATCATCGCCACCGGGGCCGACGCCAAGTACCTGGGGCTCCCCAACGAAGAGCGCCTCCAGAAGCTCGGCGGCGGCGTCAGCGCCTGCGCCACCTGCGACGGGTTCTTCTACAAGGGCTTGGAGGTCGCTGTCGTAGGGGGAGGGGACACCGCCGTCGAGGAGGCCACCTTCCTTACCCGTTTCGCCACAAAGGTGTACATCGTGCACCGTCGCGACACGCTTCGCGCCAGCAAGGCGATGCAGGCCAAGGCACACGCCAACCCGAAGATCGAGTTCATCTGGAACACCGAGGTCATCGACGTCCTGGGTGAGAGCAAGATCCGCGGCCTCCAGCTCCGCAACACCGTCACCGGCGTCGTCTCCGAGATGGCGCTGGGCGGCATGTTCCTGGGCATCGGGCACACCCCGAACACCGCGCCCTTCACCCCGTGGATCACCCACGATGACCTCGGCTACCTCGTCACCACGCCGGGGCGCACCTCGACGAACATTGCGGGAGTCTTCGCCTGCGGTGACGCCGCCGACCACTACTACCGGCAGGCGGTCACCGCCGCGGGCACCGGCTGCGGCGCCGCGATGGAGGCAGAGCGCTGGTTGGAGGAGCTTGC
>SHYX01000079.1 GCA_009692585.1 Myxococcales bacterium | reverse complement strand
CGGGAGCGGTCACGCATAGCGAACGCGTGGAGCGAGACATTCTAAAAAAAGCTGAGGCTCGTCTTCATCGACGTGGAGAAGGCCATGGGGCCGGTGACGGTGATGTGCTTGGTGTTGAAGGTGGCGACGAGCGGCTACTATGCTTGGCGGAAGCGGTCAGAATCGGCTCATGACCGGGAGGATGTTCGCATCGGCGTGCTGGTCGAGGAGGCCCACGTGCGCAGCCGGCGGAGCAGAGGTCGCTCCCGACTTGATCGGCCGCGATTTCACGGCGGTGGCGCCGAATTTGAAGGGGGTCGGCGACGTGACCTACCTACGTACGCCGGAAGGCTGGACCTACCTGGCGGTCCTGTTGGACCTGTACTCGCGTCGGGTGGTCGGGTGGGCGCTCTCGCCGGTCAACGACCGACAGCTCGCGCTCAGGGCATTGCGGGCCGCCATCCTGGTCCGTCAGCCGGCCCCCGGTTGGATTCACCACACCGACCGCGGGAGCCCGTACCCAAGCGAAGACTACCAAAAGGCACTGGAGGGTGCGAAGGCCAGACCCAGCAATGGCCGCCGTGGAAACTGCCTCGACAACGCGGCGATCGAAAGCTGGAACGCGACGCTCAATCGCAAACTCGGCGAGGTGTTCGAGAGCTTCGGTCATGCCCAGCGCAGCCTGTTCGAATGGATCGAGGTTTTCTACAACCGGGACCGCATCCACTCGGCGAACGGGCATCGCAGCCCGGCCGAGTACGAGCGCGCGGGGGTTGCGTGACAGTCCTCCCCAACACGATCGAGGAATTCAATAGTCTATCCATATGTTTTGAGTCTCCCCCTGCACCCCCCTCCTGTTGCCCAGAGTACCGTCCTCCAACCGAACCACCATCGTGATAGTGTTTTGAACGAAAGCATCATCATCAACTGTCCACGAGATCGGATCAGCTTCACCGGAGACGAGGTGCGATGAACGGTCGCCTTACATTCTTCCGAGGCGAACCGGGACCGGACGCGGAGCCCCTGTTTGCCTACCGACTTCGCGCCGGCCGGACGCGCGTGGGTCGGACCGACGACAACGATGTCGTCCTTCCCGATGATGCGGTCAGTCGTTCCCACTGTCTCTTCGACTGCGGGGTGACGGCCGTCGAGTTCACCGACCGGAGCAGCAATGGAACCTGGGTGAACGGGGCGCGGGTCAAACGCGCCATCCTGACGGAGGGCGATTGCGTTCGCATCGGACCGTTTGTGGCCCGACTCGAGCTGAACGTGGAGGATGGCGCCTCGCCCACCGAACAGGCCCAGCCGGAAGCGCGCCACGAGCAACTGGTCGACGCCGTGGCGGGCCTGGCTGTATCGGAAGCGTGGTTGGTCATCGTTGAGGGGCCTGGGCACGGCAAGCGGCACCGCCTTCGCGGCGGGCGCGTCACGGTTGGTGGCGAGGGCAGCCGCGTGGCGCTGCCGGACCCGTCGCTCGTCCGGGACCACGTCCGGATCCGGCTGACCAGCGGCCGCACGATGGTGGAGCCGGGGAATGGCGCGGCCTTTCTGGGGCCGATCCGCGTGCGCGACGTGACCCCCTTGTATGTGGGGGAGGATCTGCGGGTCGGGGCCACGCTCATCCGCGTCGACTGGGACACGCGGGTGGACATGCCCAGCGCCGAGCGCTTTGGGGAGATGGTCGGTACCGGCGAACCGCTGCGTTCGGCCTTTGGCCTGTTGCGCCGCATGGCGGCGCACCATGCGCCGGTTTTGCTCATCGGGGAGTCCGGCACGGGCAAGGAGCTCGCGGCGCGTGGCCTTCACGACGCATCCCCGCGTGCCGCTTCGCGCTTTGTGGCCGTGAACTGCGGCGCGATCACCCCGACCCTCTTCGAAAGCGAACTTTTTGGACATGAAAAGGGGGCATTTACCGGTGCGACCGATCGCCGCGACGGCGCCTTCCAGCGTGCGGATGGCGGCACGCTTTTCCTCGATGAGATCGGCGAGCTCCCCGAGGAAGCCCAGGCCAAGCTGCTTCGGGCGCTCGAAACGGGCGAGGTGCGGAGGGTCGGCGCCGCCGATCCCAGCTTCCCCGACGTGCGCATCGTCGCTGCGACAAACCGCAGGTTGCACGAGGAAGCGCGCGACGGGCGCTTTCGGAGCGATCTGTACTTCCGTCTGGCGGTTTTGGCGGTGCGGCTGCCCTCGCTGCGCGAGTGTCCCGGCGACATCCCTGCCATTTCCATCGCCATCGCCAAGAAAATCCACCCCCAGCTCCGAATCACGCCGGAGGCGGTTGTCGCGCTTCAACAGTACGCCTGGCCGGGAAACGCGCGCGAACTCCGAAACGTGCTCACCCGCGCTTTTGTGCTCTTCGGCCCGGTTGTCGAGCCGGCGTGCCTCATGTTCTCGCCGCTCGATCGTGATGTGCCCCCCGAGCCCGGCCGGACCAACTCGATCGACGAGGCGGAGCGCGAGGTGGTGGTCGATGCGTTGCGCCGCGCCAAGGACAACCGCACGGTGGCCGCCCGAATGCTCGGAATTCCGCGGTCCTCGCTGCTCTACAAGCTCAAGCGGTGGGGCCTGGGCTGAGACGTGCCCGCCCAGGAAGAAGGCGCGGCGAGCTCCCCACGTTCCGCCATGGACGTCCACCGGGGTCCGGCCACGATGAGGTGGTCCACCACGTTGATCCCGAGCAGCGCCGCTCCCTCCACGAGGCGCCGCGTGGCGAGTCGATCGTCGGAGGAAGGCTCGATCTCCCCGCTGGGATGGTTGTGTGCCATCAGGATCGACTTCGCCCCCACCCGCAGCGCCTCGCCGAGCACGAGCCGCACATCAAAGATCGTGTGGTCCAGGCCGCCCTGACTCATCCGCGAGAGCGCCACCACCCCCCCGCGTGAATCCAGGAACATGGCGTGTAGTTCCTCGTGATCGAGGCCGGCGAGGCGAGGCACGAGCCACGCCGCGGCATCGGCGGGGGAACGCACAATCGCGCGGGGCGCAGCGCCGCCGGCCGCGCGGTGGGCGAGGGCCAGGGCGGCGTGCAGCCGCACTCCGCGCACCGACCCCGCCACCTTCGTCAGCGCGGCTGGCGAAGCCGCGACGAGCCCCGCGGCCGAGCCGAACTGGTCGAGCAGCGAGGCGGCGATGTCGTGACGGCCGACCGCAAGCGCGAGGAGATCGACCTCTCCGAGGTGTTCGGGGCCCAGGCGTGCGTAGGAAACGGCGGATGCGGACATGCTCCGGGCTTCGCAAGCGGCGTGCCAACGGGCGAAGCGTGGCTTTTGGGGCAGGGGGTGACGGATGTCGGGGGGACGTTCGTCGCGGGTGGCCTCGCGAGCTACGGTCTCCGCCCCCATGACACATAGCTTGACGCCCCGCGGCCTCATCTCTCCCACCCTGGCCCTGTTCGTGTGGCTTTCGGCCTGCTCGGAAATCGTGGCGCTGCCGGCGCTGCAGGTGAATCTCACTGCGGTCGAGTTCGGGGCCATCGCGGCCGGTGAGTCGGTCTCGATGGAGGTCAGTCTTTCCAATCCCGGCGCCGCCGACCTCGCGCTGAGGGAGCTTCGCGTGACCGGGGATGCCCGATTCGCGTTGGAGGGCGACGCGCCCGACACGGTCTGCGCCGGCTGCGTGGTCCCTTTGGTGCTTCGCTTCACCGCGGACGGCGCCGGGGAGGCGTTCGGTGCCCTGCTGATCGAGGCCGAGTCGGGCCCTTGGCCCACCGATGGGTGGATCCCCGAGCGTCCCGACCAAAGCGGGGACCCCCTAAACTTCGCTCAGGAGGTGGTGTTGCACGGGTCCGCGCCCGACGCTCCCGCAACGGCGTTCGCCTTCGTGACGCGGGTGGTCGAAGCGCCCTGGCATTGGCCCGATGGCACGAGCACAGAGCACACTTGGACTGCGGTCAACACCGGAAACACGTCCGTGGCCGTGCTCACGCCCACGCTCGACCAGTGCGGCCCGGACGTTGCGGTTCTCGCGGCGCCCAACCCCGGACTGCTGGTCTTTCCGGGGGAGTCGGTCGCACTGACGCTCACTCACGCGCCTGCCGATCCCGCCGCCGTTCGCTGCACCCTCACGCTTGCGACCGACGCGGGCGTTCACGCCGAGGGTGAGCTGTGGTTCTCGCCCCCTTCGTTCAGCGCCCCGCCCGCCGTCAACATTCTCTCCCCGGCGAACGGCGCGGGCCTCGCGAGCGGGTCACCCGTGGAGATCACGGTTTCGTTGGCGGACGACCTGGACACGCCGATGACGATGGTCGTGGCCGTCTACAGCCTGGTTCGGGGCGAGTATGTGCTCTATTCGCGCCCTGGGAACGACTCGGGAACGCTGAACCTGACGGTGAGCGGCAATGCGCTCGCGGCGGGGCCGGACACGCTCACCGTCGCAGCGCAGGATTGGCACGGAAACATTGGCTTTGACGCGATCTCTGTGCGCGTGGATGCGCCTGCTGATGACGACGCCGACGGCGATGGGTGGGGCGTGTCTGACGGCGATTGTGACGACGCAAGGGGCGACATCTTCCCCGACGCCCCCGAGGTGACCGACACAGTCGACCAGGACTGCGACGGGCGCGTGGACGAAGGAACGCCGGAGACCGATGACGATGGCGACGGTTCCGGTGAGGACGATTGCGACGACAGGGACACGGCTGCGTTTCCAGGGGGCACCGAGGCCGCGGACGGCATCGACAACGACTGCGATGGCGCGGTGGATGAGGGAACTTCGTCGGGCGACGACGACCGCGATGGCTACGCCGAGGCGCTGGGCGACTGCGATGACGATGACACCGAGGTCGGTCCCGCCACCGCCGAGGCCTGCAACGGCCAGGACGATGACTGCGACACCGATGTGGACGAGGGTTGTCCTGTCCGCGAGCCCATGATTCTGGCGCTCAGCGTGGTGCCGGACGCCTGCCACGCGGGGGCGCCACTGGAGGTAAAAGCCTTCGTGGACGGGGAGTTGTCGTTGGCCTGGGGGTCGGATGCCGGTCCGGGCGAATCTGGGTTCGCCGAGCCCTCGGCCGCCTCCACGACGTTCACCTGCCCGGACCTGACGGACCCGGACCACAGCCGAACGGTGTCCCTCTCTGCGATCGGCACCGACGAAGGGGGCGCGCAGGCGTTTGCGATCGCCGCGGTGACCGTCGTTCCGGACTCCTGGAGCCTCGCGGCGGAGGCCGAAGTGCCAGGGTGCCAGGGCTCGGCGCTCGCGTGGCTCCCGATGGGGGCGGTGCTGTTGGGTCGCGCGACTACCCGCCGGGCCTCATGCGCCAGAGCCGCACGTCGCCGAGCCCCTTGAGCGGCGTCGTGAACGATTCCATTTCGATGCCACGCTCGGTCAAGAGCGCCATCAAGCGGACCTGGGTAGCGACAGCGTCGGTCAGGACGATGTCGCCGCCCCTCGCGGCTCCCTGCGCGCGGGCGGCGAGGTTGACCGTGCCCCCGAAGTAGTCGATGCCTGCCTGGTCCGAATGCACCACCAATGCCGAGCCCACGTGCACACCGACCTTGAGGCTGATGGGCTGGTCCATCGCCAGCGAGGGCGCCCAGTCTTTGAATTTCGTTTGCATTTCGATCGCGGCGCGGACGGCGGAGGTCGCGTCGCAGAAGGCGGCCATCACGGCGTCCCCGATGGTCTTGACTACGGTGCCGTCGTGGAGCGAAGTGGCGGAGCGAAGGATAGCGAAGTGGTCCCGCACGACGGCAAAGGCGCGGGCGTCACCGAGCTCTTCGTACATGGCGGTGCTGCCGGAAAGGTCGGTGAACAAAAACGCGACGCTCCGAACCCCGATGCGAAGGTCTGGCGCGAGGACCTGATGACCCAACCGGCGGCGGAAGCTTTCTCGCGTCGTCAACAGGCTGGCGGGCACGACGGGGGCGGCCCCCCCGTCGCGGGTGAGGTGCAGGCGGATGCGCTGCGGACTGTCGTTCGCCACGTCGAGGGTGAGTTCGCCGGCGCGAACCTGCGTGGTTCCCTGGGAGTCCAGGCGCCACCGCAGCTCCGAGCTGCCTTCCTCGCCGGCGTGCACGTCAACGTCCGGGAAGCCGTCGCCGCGGCCTATGCGCCAGCGCCCTGCGGGGACCGACACGGGGAGCGAGAGCGCCTGCCCCGGGGATAGGGTCAACACGACATGTTGAGCGGGGGCCCGCGCGGGGTAGACCGTGCAGAAGTTCACCTCCAGCTCGCGGACGATGCTCGGGTGAGGTGCGAACAGCACTTCTACGTTCTCGCCCAGGTCGGTTACGGTCGTGATGCCGCACGCGGGGCATTCGGCGTGGTCCGCGAGGTCGGAGAGGACCCCGCCCTTGGCCACCTGCCCGTAGCACCGCACGCAGCGCATCGACCAATACAGTTCGCTCGCGCCGACATCCACGCCGATGAGGAGGGTGTCGAGGAGCGCGTCGCGGGAGACACCCCAGCGGTCCGCCAGATCAAAAGCGCGGATTTTTCCCAGGTCGGCGGGGCGGGCACAGCGATAGTGACGCTCCAGGAGGTCGACCAGGCCGGTCTCGGCGCTTTCCCGCCACCTGCGCACGGCGGCGACCGCTTCCGGGTTGAGCTTCCGCAAGGCAGGGCCGAAGACCTCAGGTTCTGGTTCCCCGAGCGCCTGAAGCGCGGCGGCCCAATTGCGTTCCATGGCGGAAAGCGAGAGGGCTCGCCGAAAGAAGGTCGCCCAACTCGGACCCGTGAGGGACATCTCCACCACGGCGCGGACTCCTCCCTCGCAAGGCTCGAGCGAAGCCCGGTAGTCGCTGCGCCCGGCGATAGGCGAGCGGAGGTCCCGCACCTGCCGGAAGAAGCGCTGGTGCACCCAGCTCGACCAGACCTCCCCGAAGGACACGGTGAACCCCAGCGGCCCTCCCATCTCCCCCACCAGCATCAAAAACCCGTCGGGCTGCCGCTCGGTGCCCATGCGCAGCAGGACCCCGTTGCCGGCGGTGCGGCTCATCCACTCGGTGTCTGCGACCAGCCGCCAGGCACGCTCGGCGGTGGTCACTGGGCTTTGCACTCGGAAATGTTCGACTGCACTGCTGGGAAGCACAGCTGGCGAGCCTTCGGGATGATCCGACATCGCTTGGCATGTAGCCCGACCCCATGCGCTATGCGCTTTGATTCGCCGCGAACGGGCTGTGTTCCATGTAGTGGGCCACGCTGGCACGGATGGCCCCGGCTTCGCGGGCACAGAAGTCGGCGACAGCCTCGTGGAGTCGAGGCTGCGCCAGCTTGTGGGCGCTGTAGGTCAGAGTCGGAAGAAACCCACGTTGTAGCTTATGTTCGCCCTGTGCGCCAGCCTCGACCCTTCCGATGCCATGGGCGAGCGCCCATTCGACCAGCGCGTGGTAGCAGACCTCGAAGTGAAGGCCGCGAACCTCCTCGTCGGCACCCCAGTACCGCCCGTAGAGGGCATCGCCTCGCCAGAAATTGAGGGCGCCGGCGATGGGCGTGCCGTCACGCCGCGCGAGGACGACGAGGGACCGGTCGGCCAGGCGGGGAAGTTCCACGTGGAACCAATTTTCGGGCAGGTAGCCGTCCTGCCCGTGCTGATGCTGGGTGGACCGGTAGAACCTGTGCATTGCCGCCCACTCTTCGCTCGTGAGCTCGTTTCCCCGGTGCACGCGGACCGTGACGCCGGCCTCGGCGACCTGCCGGCGCTCGCGGAGCAATTCCTTTCGCCGCCGCGCCGTGAGTCGGGCCACGAAGCCCTCGAACGTGCCGTAGCCTGCATCGGTCCAATGGAACTGGAGGCCCAGGCGCGTGCAGTACCCATGTTCCCGGAGCGCGTCGGCCTCCTCCGCGGTGCAGAAAAGTACATGATGGCCCGAGGCGCCTACACTTTTCCTGACCTGCTCCACGCCGGCCAGCAGCATGGGGAGCTGTGCCCGATCGCCAAGCACGCGCCCGGCTGCGGCGGGCGTGAAGGGGATGGCGGTCGTCAGCTTCGGATAGTAGGGCATGCCGGCCCGGATTGCCGCGTTTGCCCAGCCGTGATCGAAGACGTACTCGCCCATGCTGTCGCCGCGAAGAAACAGCGGGAGCGCCGCGCTGAGTCGGTCGCCGGTCTCGACGACCACATGGGCAGGGGCCCAGCCGGAGCCCGGCGTCGTGGCCCCGGACCGCTCCAGCGAGGCCAAGAAATCCGCTTGGAGGAAGGGGTTGTCTGGCGGGACCAGGGCATCCCACCGCTCGGCGGGGAGGCGAGTGATCGAATCGAGGATGCGGACCGTGGGCATGGGCGCAGAGACGCTCGACAAGCGCCTACCTGATCCGCCGGCTGATCTCCCTGAACAGCGGGCCGTCGGAGCGACCAAGCCAGCCGAAGATCAGGGTTTCGCTCGGCAGCAGGTTGACCCCGGCGCTTCGTATCCACTGGAGGCCGTCGGTCCGGTCTTCTTCCCGTCGTGACACGCAGGCGTCGGTGACGACGATCACGCCCCGGCCTGCCCTGATGAGGTCGCATGCGGTGTGGGCCACGCACACATGCGCCTCCATCCCTGCGAGGACCGGGACGCGCCCGTCGAGGAGCCTTTGTTCGAATCCTGGTTCATCCATAGCCGAGAAGGCCGTTTTTTCGAAGGCATATGTGGCCGCGAGCGAGGGCACGGTCGGTCCAAGACCCTGAGGGTACTGTTCAGTGAACAAGATGGGAATCCCAAGCTCACGCGCCGCGAAAACCAGGTTTTCCGTGGCGCGCAGACCCCGCGATAGCGAGGCCTCGGGCATCGCCGCCGCGAGCTTCACTTGAAAATCAATCACCACCAACTGGTAGAGGTTGCGGTCGAAAGCCATGCTCGGGAGTGTAGCGCGGCGGTAGTCCAGAAGCCGAGGCCCCACCCCTGTTTGCGGTTAGCCTGCGGGCGTGCTGCTGTTCCTTCTCGCGTGCCCCGCCCCGCCCTCCGATCTCGGCGTCTACAAGTCAGGAGCCAATGCGGTTGTTCGGGGTACCTACACCGAGCCTGTCCGTCTGTGGAGCGCGGCGGGTACCGTGACGCGCGTCCCCTCGCCGGGGCCGCCAGGCACGACGTTTCTCGGGGAAGCGGGACCGCTGTGGGTGGTCGACCACGACGTGGCCGCGGTCCTCAAGGGGGCCCCTGTTCCGGCCGCGTTGGTGGAACGCGCCGGATTCCGGCTGCGGGAGCTGCTCGGCGCCGCGCCAACCTCGGAGATCGATCCGGTGCGCGGTGCGGGTGTATCGATGCGGAGCATGGTGAAGATGCGACGGAACCTGGCGCCGCCCGTGTACCTCGCGGTGGCCACACGGGGCGATCACGGCATTCCGGGGAAAGCAGGACCTTCGCCGGTCAACAGCCCGGAGGATTGCAAGGCCGTGCTTGCCATTCTAGACGCGGAGGCGAGCTCCACGCTGTCGTCTGTGCTCTTGCCCGACCCGGAAGCGACCTGCGCCGTGCCGATTCTCGCCCCTCCGACCGACCTCGACGGCGATGGAGACATGGACGTGCTTGTGTACGGTCAGTCGGAGAAGCGTGGCTTTCGCGCCTGGTTTAGCATTTCCTCCGAGGGCACGCTCACTCCCGGCCCGCGCTCGGTCTGGTCGGAGATCCCATGATCGCTCTGGATGGCCTGTCGCTCAATCTCGAGGACCTGGTAGCCGTCGCCCGCGCCGGCGCCGCCGTTTCGCTCGCGCCGGCCGCACGCGTGGAGATGGAACGGAGCCTCCACTGGGTGGAATCCACTCTGGCCTCCGATGCGCCCATCTATGGGATCAACACCGGGTTCGGCTCGTTGGCCCGCGTTCGAATCGCCACGGCGGACACCAGCCGTTTGTCGCGAAACCTGATCCGCAGTCACGCGGCCGGCGTGGGACCGCCCTGCCCGGAAGATGTCGTTCGCGGCATGATGGTGTTGCGCGCGAACGCGCTTGCGCGAGGCGCATCCGGGTGCCGCCCTGCCCTCGTCGAAACGCTGTGCCAGATGTTGGCGCACGGCGTGGTGCCCAAGGTGCCCCGCCAGGGAAGCTGTGGGTCTTCGGGCGATCTGGCTCCGCTCTCCCATCTCGCGCTGGTCGTGTTCGGAGAGGGGGGCGAGGTGCTGGGAAAGGCCTGCGGCGGGCTTGAGGCGATGCGCGCCGCGGGCATCGCCACGCTCACGCCGGCCGCCAAGGATGGGCTCGCCATGACCAATGGCGCGCAGCTCACGACTGCCATCACCGCCCTCGCCCTGCACGACGCGCTGGTGCTGCTGCGGAGCGCTGAACGGGCGGCAGCGATGAGCATCGAGGCGCTTCGGGGCGTCAGTCGGGCCTTTCATCCTTCGGTCCATGCGTTGCGGCCTCACCCAGGGGCGATCGAGTCCGCGGCGCGCCTGCGGGAGTTGCTGGCGGGAAGTACGCTCGTCGATTCGATGCCGGAGAAGGTTCAGGACGCCTATTCCTTGCGCTGTACGCCCATTGTCCTCGGGGCCGTGCGGGATGTGCTGCGCTACGGGCGCGGGGCGGTGGAGATCGAGCTGAACAGTGTCACCGACAATCCGGTGATGCTGATGGACGAGGATGTGGCGAACCATGCCTTCTCCGCCGGCTTGTTCCACGGCGAGCCCGTGGGCATGGCCGCCGACGCGATGAAGGTCGGGGTCGCTGAGATCGCTTCGCTCTCCGAGCGGCGGCTCTACCGGCTCACGACCGGGTCGCTCTCCTCGCGCTTGCCTCCGGCGCTCGTGGGGCGCGACCGGCCCGACCTCGGGATGCTCGTTCCCCAGACCACCGCAGCGGCGCTGGTCTCGGAAAACAAGTCTCTGGCCTGGCCGATGACCGTCGATAGCATCCCCACCTGCGAGGATCAGGAGGACCATGTCGCCATGTCCACCACCGCGGCATGGAGGCTTTGGGAGATCGTCCAGAACAGCCGGCGGGTGGTTGCCATCGAGCTTCTGTGCGCGTCCAGAGCCCTTCGCCTGCGGCTGGAAGAAGCGCCTGGCGTGCGGCTCGGGGTGGGCGCGGAGGCCGTTCTGCCGCTCCTGGAGTCGATCGCCGCCGAACACGAGGTGGCCGGGGAGGCGATTGAGGGCATCGCCGCCCGCATCGCGGATGGAGCCTTCGCATGAGTCGCATCGAGATCGACGGGCGTTCGTTGACGTGCTTGCAGGTCGCTGCCATCGCCGGCGGCGCCGCCGTCGGGCTCGCGCCCTCCGCCCGCGCGGCGATGGACCGCTCTGCGGCAGCGTACCCGACCTCCCCGAACGTATTGGAAACCAAGCGGCGGTTCCTCATCGGCCCCTCGGTGGCGCAGGGCGAAGACCTGGTCCGTAGCTTCGTCATCGGCCATTGTGCCGGCGTCGGCGAGCCCCTGCCGAGCGGTCAGGTACGGGCGCTCATCGCCTGTCGGGCGAACGTTCTCGCGGGGGGGCACTCGGGCGTTCGGCCCGCGCTGGTGGAAGCCCTGTGCGCGATGCTCGACTTCGGCGTGATTCCCGTGGTGCCTTCGCAGGGTTCTGTGGGCGCCGCGGGTGACCTTGCTCCGCTGGCCCATGTGGCGCGGGTGCTCTGTGGCTTCGGCGGCCTGGCGAATCTGCCGGATGGTTCGATTGGCCCGTCGCCGCTCGCGGCTTTCGTTCCGACTGCCAAAGAGGCCTTGTCCCTGATCAACGGCGCCACGCTCACCAGCGCTTTAGCCGCGTTGGCCGTGTTTCGTTCGCGGCGGCTGCTGGATGCCGCGGTGGATGCCTGTGCGCTCACGCTGGCCGTCTCTCGCGCCGACAAGGGTCTGTTGTCCCCAGCGTTGGTGGGGGCTCGGGGGCACGCGGGGGGGGTGAGGATCGCCCACATGCTGCGTGAACGCCTTGGGGAGCCTGGGTTGGGCGCGCGTTCTCCCGACGCGTTCTCCCTTCGTGCGGCTCCGGCCGTGCTGGGTACCGCGCTCGATGCCCTGGACTGGGTGGAGGGTACGGTGGCGGTGGAGCTGAACGGGGCCTGCGACAACCCGCTCTGGTTCGAGGATGAAGGGGTGGTCGAAGGAGGAAACTTTCACGGCGCACCCGTGGCGCTGGCGATGGACACACTGCGCATCGCGCTCACCCAGGCCGCCACCCAGAGCGAGCGGCGCACGTTCCGGCTCACCGCATCCTCGATCACCAAGGATCTGCCCAGCTACCTTGTGGAGGGCACCGGGCTCAACAGCGGTTTTATGCTCGCGCAGTACACGGCAGCTTCGCTCGCCAGCGAATGCAAGGGACTTTCGCATCCGGCGTGCGTCGACAGCATCCCGACGGTGCAGCACCACGAGGACCATGTGAGCATGGGCCCCATTGCCGCACGCCATACGCTGCGGGTTCTGGAGTGTGTCGCTGACATCGTGGGGATCGAGGCCCTGCTCGCGGCGCAGGGGTTGGACTGGCGCCTTCGGGGGGACCGCGTTGTGAATGGCGTGCGGGATCGGGTCGTTCCGGATCAGTTCGGGCCGGGAATCCTGGCGCTGCACGCCCGGATTCGGGAGGTCGTTCCCTACTGGGCCGACGATCAGGTGATGCACCCAGCGCTTGTTGCGGTGGGAACGTTGGTGCGGGGGGGCCTCGCGGCACCGGGGGAAACGCCCTGGTGAACGGGGCTGGCTCAGAGGGTGTTGACACTATCGGACCGAGGCGACGGGAGAAAGTGTCAACACCCTCTCAGGCCTCGTCGGGCGTTCGGTCCATCCGCAGCCGATAATGAAGCTGATCCGATCTCGTGGACAGTTGATGATGATGCTTTCGTTCAAAACACGATCACGATGGTGGTTCGGTTGGAGGACGGTACTCTGGGCAACAGGAGGGGGGTGCAGGGGGGAGACTCAAAACATGTGGATAGCCTATTGAATTCCTCGATCGTGTTGGGAGGACTGTCACGCAACCCCCGCGCGCTCGTACTCGGCCGGGCTGCGATGCCCGTTCGCCGAGTGGATGCGGTCCCGGTTGTAGAAAACCTCGATCCATTCGAACAGGCGGCGCTGGGCATGACCGAAGCTCTCGAACACCTCGCCGAGTTTGCGCTTGAGCGTTGCGTTCCAGCTTTCGATCGCCGCGTTGTCGAGGCAGTTTCCACGGTGGCTATTGCTGGGTCTGGCCTTCGCACCCTCAAGTGCCTTTTGGTAGTCTTCGCTTAGGTACGGGCTCCCGCGGTCG
>SHYX01000078.1 GCA_009692585.1 Myxococcales bacterium | reverse complement strand
GTTTCGACGGCGCAGGCGGAGAGGATGAGGAGGAGCAGGGGATGTATGCTCATGCGGCGAAGTATCGTCTTTGTGGCTGATATCAAGCATGAACGTTCTTGTTTGGCGCACACCCGGGCAATCTACACTTCGCCGGGGCCGGCCATGAGCCGCGCACCCCCTCAAAAACCCGCGCGCCCACCCTGGAACGCCGTCCCAGGGGGCCCCCGCCGACGCCGCCGGCCTCCAGCCCCGCGCCCTGTCCGTGCTCGCCCTCGCGAACCCGCCCCTACGCCTCCTGGATCTCGCGCCGCCCGTCAGCCCCCGGCGGCCCGGTCGCCTTCTCGGCGCGGTCCGAGACCAGGGCGAGGGCATCCCGCACATGTTCGCGGAGATGGAGGGCTTGTTCCTTCCACAGCCCACGCTCACATCGGACCGGCGTGCATTCCGCGTGGTGTTGCGCAACACGCCGACGCTCTCGATCGAGGATCGGGAGTGGGTGTCGTCCCTGGGATCGGAGGACCTGTCGAGGCAGGAGTTCCGGGCTTTGCTGGAAGCGCATCGGCACGGCCGGGTCGACAACGGGCGGCTCCGCGAGCTGGCGGGGTTGGACACGCTGGCGGCCAGCAGGATGCTCGGCAGGCTCCGCGACCGGAAGCTTCTGGGGCTTCACGGGGGGGGGCGGCGAGCTACTACACGTTGCTCGGGCGGGCGGCCGCGGCTGGCGGCGGGAATCGCAACCAGTCCGAGGCGGATCGTGGGGAATTCGACCCGGATCGCAACCAGTTCCCGATTCCCGCGACCGAGCCCGTGCTGCTCCCCGACGGCCTACCGCGGACCCTTGCTGCGGCGATCCGCGAACTTGGAGCGCGTCCCCGCAAGGAGCGGCTCTGGCCGGTGATCGCAGACCTCTGCGCGCTGCGCGCGTGGGCACCGCACCAGCTGGCGCGGGTGCTGCCGGTCACCTCGCCGAAGATGCTGGTGCACCGACACCTCTCGCCGATGGTCGAGGCCGGGCTGTTGGAGCGCACGCACCCCGAGTCCCCGAACCATCCGGAGCAGGCGTACAGAACTCGATCCCGGTCGGAGTCGTGACTGCATCCCCCTCGGGCGAGCCGTCGCCCAGCTCGCGAGGGCCACAACTCATGCTCGGACTGCTCGCATTCGTAGTCCTCGCCTGGGGCGCGCTACCGTACCTCCCAGGCCAAATCGATGACGCCTGCATCGTGTTGGTCTACGCCCACCGCGTGGTGGAACATGGCGAGGTGGCGTGGAACACTGGAGTGCGAGTGGAGGGGTACTTCAGCCCCCTGCATCTGCTGTGCATGGTGCTCTGTTGTTTGGCAGGGCTCGACCTCTCGGTGTTTGCCCGCGTGCTTTCTTTCGTGGCTGCCATTACGACAATCGCGTTGCTCCTACGCCCACGGTTCGGGGGGGGGAGGTTGGCTCGCGGTCTTCGTGGCTGCATGGCAGCCATTTGAGCACTGGTCCGTCTCTGGTCTTGAAACGGCACTGGCGACGCTGCTCGGATTGGCAGGGTGGTCGACCCTCTTCGCGGGGCGTCGCGCTTGGGCAAGCAGGCTGCGCCATCCTTGCCTTGTTCTCCTCGACTCGGCCCGAGGGTGCTGCGTGGCTCGGCGTCGGCGTCCTGCTCCGGGCCCGCTATCCGCGAGGCTTCGGGCGGCCGGAGGCCGCTGTCGTTGCAATCCTCGCCAGTTTGGCTGGGTACCACCTGGCCCGAGTGGCCTACTTCGGGGCCCTGTTCCCCACACCTTGGCTGGTGAAAATCGTGGCGATCGAACACTTTGCTGCAGGGGGTACCGAGGCCGTCGAGGCCACCGGGTGCCGGTCTCCGGATCGGGTCGCCGCGATCAGTTTGGCCGCCCCTGCGGAGCTGTGGCGCGCCGCCCGATCACCGCGACGACTCGATCGGTCGCCGCCGCGCGCCGGATCGACCCCACCGCGTGGACCCGGATCATCGGATCAGTTTGGCCGGTCCGACGACGGTCTGATGAGGCGGTCCTTGACAGCCGCCATACCGGCCCGGTCGCCCGCAGGATACGGGCGGGCGGGATGTCTCCACTGGAACGCCTGGACGCGCGCGCGTCCGACTACCGCTTCACCCTGGACGACGTTCCTTGGGACAGGCTCGGCGAGCCGGGCGCGCAGGTTGGGCCCACGCTGCGGCGCCTCTTGGACCACAACGACCTCGACGGCGCGTGGATTGCCTCGGCTTTTGCCAGCCTCGAGCGCGAGCTGATCGCGTTCCTCGAGGCCGAGCCGGTGGACGTCGCGGCGCCGGGTGGCCGAAGCGTCGCCCTGCTGCTGGAGGAGGAGGCCCGCCACGCCGAGATGTTCGAGCGGCTCGCTGCCCACCGCTCCGTCTCCAGCGGTGCGCCTCCCGACACCTTCCGGCGCGTGCAGGCGGTGGAAGACCCGGCGGTTCGCCGCCATCTCTTCTGGCTCCACTGCCTGTTCTTCGAGGAGCTGACCGTCTGGATGTACGACGCGCTCGCCCGCGACGGCGACATCCAGCCAGTGTGGCTCGCGGCGCACCGGCTGCACGCCCGCGAGGAAACGCAGCACGTCCTGACCGATTCTGCCTTCCTCGCGGCTTCGCCGCTCGACGCGAAGGCCCGCGAGAGGCTGTCGCGAGCCTTCGTGCTCTACGTCGACCGCCACATCGACACCTTCTTCGGCATTCCGGACCGCGATCGGCGGCTGCGCGACCTGCCCCTGTTCGACGAGATCCTCACCCACCGGGCCTTCAGCCGCACGCGGGCGTTCGCGCCCTACCTCACCACGCTCCACGGTCGACGCGGGAGCCGCTTGTCCGGCCCCCCGCTGCGTCCCTCCGACGACACCCTCCCCGCCGCCTTCCTGCGGAGCGCAGCGTCGCAACGGTCGATCTCGTTTGTCGGCCGCACGACCACCACCGTCTCCTACGCCGATCTGCACGCCCGCGCCCTCCGCGTGCTTGGAGGCTTGCAGTCCCGCGGGCTCCGCCCCGGCGCCCCCGTGGTGATCGTCTGTGGCCAACCCGCCGCCGCGGTGGAGGCGCTGTGGGCCTGCCTCCTCGGCGGCCTGATTCCCGCCTTGGTGCCGCTGCCGACCGGTGGGCGAGACTCCGAGTCGCACCGCCGACTGTTCCGCGTCGCTGCCCACCTGGAAGCGCCGCTCTTGACCGACCAGAAGGCTCCGATGAGCGACGCCATCGAGCTCGGGCGCGAGGTGCTCCACATCGCGGATCTCGACGGCACCGGCACGGAGATCCACGTCGGTGCGGACGACCTCGCCCTGTTGCAGTACAGCTCCGGGAGCCTCGGTCAACCGCGGGGTGTCCGGCTGACCCACCGCCAGGTCCTGGCGAACATCCACGCCATGAGCGTGACCCGGGGCCGCCCCGACGACCGGTTCGCGAGCTGGCTTCCGCTCTCCCACGACATGGGGCTGATCGGCTTTCATCTCGCGCCCGTGGTCCTCGCCTGCGACCAGCTCCTCGCCCCCCCGCGCACCTGGCTCCGCTCGCCCGCCGGCTGGCTCCGCGCGGTCGAGGAGTTCGGGGCCACCGTGACGGGGCTGCCCGCGTCCGCTCTCCACGGGCTCCTCGCGGAGCCCTTCCACGTCGACCTGTCGCGGCTCCACACGGTGCTGGTCGGCGCCGAGCCCATCGACGCCCGCTACCTGCGCGCCGTGGCCGAGCGCCTCGCCCCGCTCGGCCTGGCGCCCGGCGCACTGTGTCCGGCGTACGGGCTGGCCGAAGCTACGCTCGCCGTCACGATGCAGGTCGGGCCGCCCACCAGCCTGCGGGTCGAGCGGGAGAGCCTCCAGCCCGGCGCTCGGGTGGTCCGAGCGGCCCCGGACGACGAAGACTACGTCGAGGTGGTGAGCGTCGGCGCTCCCCTCCCTGGCCTCGGTGTACGGGTCGGATCGCGGGCCGGAGAGGTCGGTGCGATCATCGTGAGCGGTAGCTCGGTAGCCGACGGCTACCACGGCCAGCCCGGACAGTGGGCGGAGCTGGACACCGGCGATCTCGGTTTTGTCTGGGACGGCGCGTTGTACGTGTGTGGCCGGCAGAAGGACACGTTCGAGATGAACGGACAAACGTTTCACGCACACGATGTCGAGCGTGTCGCGCAGGAGGTTCCCGGGGTGCGCGCGGTCGCGCTGGGGCTCGGGGACGAGCGGGTCCTGTTGGTGGTCCCGGTCGCCCAGGCGCACAGGGGCGACACGCTCCTCGACCTCGTACGCCGCCACCTACGCTTGCGCCTGGACTTCGAGCCGGATCGCGTCGTCACGGCGACGCCACGCGATCTGCTGCGGACCACGAGTGGAAAGCTGCGTCGGTCTGCCATCTTCGACGCGTGGCAGGAGCGTCGCGACGCTGACGGGACCATGTTGGTCCGACGGATCTGGTCGGAGGTCCTCGAGCTTCCGCTCGCCGAAGTGGGGCCCGACGACGACTTCCGCGACCTGGGGGGCAGCTCGATCCGGGCGTTGGAGGTGCACGCCCGGCTCGAGGAGGCGCTCGACCGCGAGCTCGGCCACGAGGTGCTGGAGGGCACCACCCCGCGGGAGCTGGCCCGGAGGCTGGGCGGGCGCATCGCCCCCGCGCCGGCAGCCCGAGGCTCCACGCTCCAGCCGCTCGCCGACGACCCGCTCGCCATCGTGGCGCTCGCCGTCCGTTTTCCGGGCGCTGCCACCCCCGATGCGCTCTGGGAACTGCTCCGCGAGGGGCGGAGCGCAGTAGATCGCATCGACCGCTGGGACACCACGGGCCTCAAGAGCGAGCGTGGCGCGCTCTTCCCGCTCGACCAGGTGTACGCGTTCGACCCCGAAGCATTTGGCCTCCGAGACGAAGAGGCGCGCGCGATGGACCCGCAGCATCGTCTCGCGCTGGAGTTGGCCGCGGAGGCCCTTCAACAGGCGCCTCCCGACACGGATCGGGTGGGCCTGTACCTCGCCTGCGGGGACGTAGAGGTGGGAGACCGCACCCGGATCGGCCCACACACGCTCCTCGGCAGCCTCAAGAACATGGTCGCTGGACGTATCGCGGGGACGTTTGGGCTCACTGGTCCCGCGCTTGCGGTCGACACGGCGTGCAGCTCCTCGCTCGTCGCAGTTCACCTCGCCGCACGTGCCGTCCGGGGCGGAGAGTGTGACCTCGCGTTGGCCGGCGGCGTTCAGCTCCTCCTGACGTCGCAGGGCTTCCGGAGCTTCGAGGCGGCGGGCCTCCTCTCGTCGACAGGGGAGAGCCGACCGTTCGACGGCGCGGCCGCCGGACTGGTGCCCGGTGAGGGTGGCGGTATCCTCGCGCTCACGACGCTCTCGCGGGCGCGACGCCTCGGGCACCGCGTCCTGGCGCTCTTTCGCGGCTCGGCGGTCACCAACGACGGCGGCGGCCTCAGCAGCACAGCGCCCTCGCCCGACGGGCAGGAAGCCGCCATCCGTGCGGCGTGGGCCGACGCACGGATCGAGCCGACGAACGCGGGATACCTGGAGGCGCACGCCGCCGGGACGGCGATCGGCGACGCCGTCGAGGCGACCGCCGCGGGCCGGGTCTTCGGCACGGTGCCCGTGGCCTCGGTCAAGGGAAATCTGGGTCACACGTTGGCCGCGGCCGGCATCGCCGGTCTCGCCCGTACCGTGTTGTCGCTGCAGCACGGTTGGCTTCCGCCGAGTGGGGGGTTGCGCGAGCCCACCGGCCGCATCGCGTGGGAGACGAGCGGGCTCGTTCCGCTCCTGGAGGGCACCCCGTGGTCGGGCCGGCGGCTGGCCGGGGTGAGCTCGTTCGGCCTGGGGGGGACCAACGCCCACGTCGTCGTCGCGGCTGCCGACCCGGTGCCGCCCGCACGCGCGCAGGATCGGCTCCCCCGCCGCCTCCTCGCGGCCCTCGCGCCCCTTCGACCCTCGCGCCCGGCTGTCGCGCTGATGCTCGCCGGGCCGGGCGGCCAGCACGCGGGTATGGCGCGGGCGCTTCGGGATGCCGTGCCGGCGTTCGCCGACCTGCTCGCGCGCTGCGACGCCCTGGCGGGGGGCGACCTCCTCTCCGGCTTCGACGACGACCGTTGCTTGGAGATAGAGCAGGCCCAACGCACCACGTTCGCGCTCACATGGGCGTTGGGCCGCTGGCTCCTGGATCTCGGGTTGGAGCCGGCCGTGGTGTTCGGGCACAGCGGCGGCGAGCTCTCCGCGGCGGTACTCGCGGGGGTGCTCACGCTCGAGGAGGGATGGGCGCTCGCGGCGGAGCGCGGTCGGCTGATGGCGCGCGTACCCGGCGGGTTGGTGGCGGTGCTGGGCCCGCTCGATGCCCCTCCCGCCGGTACCTGGATCGCCGCCCGAAACGCCCCCGGGCAGGTAGTGCTCGCGGGCACCGAGGGTGCCCTCGGCGCGGCGATCGCGCGCCTCGGCTCCGAACGGGTGCGGCGCCTGGCGGTCACGTGTCCCGCGCACAGTCCGCTGCTCGAATCGGAGGCCGACGCATACATGCGTCTCGCCTCCGCCCTGCCCGTCCGGGCGCCCCAGCTCCGCTTGTTGTCCACCCGCACCGGATCTCCCCTCCACTCGTCGCCCGCGCATTGGCGCGACCAGCTCCTCGGCCCGGTGGAGTTCGAGGCGACGGTGCGCGCAGCCCACGCTGCGGGCGCGACGTTGTTCGTGGATGTAGGCCCCTCCTCGGCGCTGGCCGCCGCCGTTCGTTCGACGCTCGGCGAGATCGGCGCCGTCTCGCTGCTCTCCCGCACCGACGGCTCGTTCGCGCCCACGATCCGGGGGCTCGAGACCCTGGTCGCCTGCGGCGCGCTCCCCCGCCTCGCCGGCCTGCGCGCCGCTCCCTTGCGGTTCCAGCGTCGCCCGCTCGGCGTCGTGCCGACGCCCCCGCCGACGCCCGCGGATCACGTGGTGCAGGGGCTCTCCACCCTCCCGGCGGCAGCCCTCTACGATCTTGCCTTGCGTCTCACAGGCGCCGAGGCGCTCGAGCGGGCGATCGTGCTTCGCCCCTGTCCGGCCGATGCCACGCTCGTCCGGGAGGGCAACGAGCTGAGAGCGGAGGGGGTCGGCGTCCTCCGGTTCGAGGTCGGACAAGGCGGGCAGCGGCCGGCCGCCGTCGACCTGAGTGCGCTGCGGGCGCGGTGCCCCACCCTCGGCAGTCCACGTCGTGTACGTGAGACGCTCGGTAGCGCGGGCATGGTCCTCGGCCCTCGCCTGTGGGCGCTCCGATCCCTGGTCCTCGGTGACGACGAGCTTCTGGCAGAACTGGAGCTCCCTCCTGGCGCATCGGTTGGCCACGCCATCGACCACGCCCTCCTTGACAGCGCCAGTCAGGCCGCGTCGGCGCTCGGGAGTCGCGACGTCACCTGGGTTGGATTCGGTGTGGAGAGGCTGGTCGTCCACGCCCCGGTGCACGGCGGTTGTCTCGCGTGGCTCCGCGTTCGGCATCGTTCCGCCGACCTCGCCGTGGTCGACCTGCAGCTCGTCGGGGGCGACGGTTGCGTGCTCGTGGCGATCGAAGGCATGAGCGCTCGGCCCGCATCGCCGCGGGTGCGTCGTAGCGCGGATTTACACGATACTCGAAATCTACCTCCATCCACGGACGTTCGCACCCTCGTCGCGCGCCGCATTGGTCGCGATCCCGCGAGCCTCTCGGCACACACGCCGTTCTCGCAGCTCGGGGTCGACTCGCTCGCGGCGGTGGAGCTCGCGGCGCAGATCGAGGCCCTCGTCGGGCGTAGGTTGCCGGTGACCCTTCTGTTCGAATGCCCCGACCTGGCCTCCCTCGAGGCGCGCCTGGCCGCGTCCGCGCAATAGGAACGACGGATGACCGACGCCGACTACGTCCTCGCCTGCCGTCGCTTCGCGCGGGAGGTGATCGCGCCCCGGGTAGCCGAGCTAGACCAGGCCGGCGTCTTCCCGGCGGAGGTGCACGCTCTGGCCGAGCAGGCCGGCCTGCGCCACGCGGGGCTGCCGGTAGCGCTCGGGGGAGGGGGGGTGAGCCACCGCGGCCTGGTCGCTGGCGGGGTTCCGATGGCCGAGGTCTGCGCCCCCACGGCGTTCAGCCTGGGTTTCAACCATGGCACGCTGCGTCCGTTGGTGCGGGCGGGGCGGGTCGACCAGGTCGTGGCGCTCGTGCGGGAAGGCACGCTCGTGTCGTGGTGCATGACGGAGCCCGACGTGTCCGGCTCCAACCTGCTCGGCGTGCGCACGCGCGCGGACCGTGTTCCGGGAGGATGGCGGGTGGACGGGCATAAGTGCATGGTCGGCAACGGCACGGCAGCGGGCCTGTATCTGGTGCTGGCGCAGGCGTTCGACGACGAAGAGCCGCTCGGCCCCACGCTGCTGGTTGTGCCGCGGGGCGAGGGCGTGGACGTAGGGGAGAACACGAAGAAGCTCGGTTTCCGATGCCTTCCGACCCCCGAGATCCACTTCAGAAGTGTGTTCGTGCCTGCCGATGCGGTGCTGAGTGTACCTGGCGGCGGGCTTCCGCTGCTGCTGGACAGCTTGGACTACATGCGCCTCGGCGGTGGCATCGTCACGGTCGGGATGACCCGCGGCGCGCTCGGTGACCTCCTGGCCTGGCTCCGCGAACGCGAGGTGTACGGCGGACGACGCCTCGTGGACGAGAGCCACGTGCAGGTGACCGTGGGGCGGCTGCTCGGCCGGCTGCGGGCCGTGGAGCATCTGCTGGGCGCCGTGGCGGATGCGCTGGATGCGGGCCGGGCGGCCACGGACGACGCCGCCGCGCTCAAGCTCCTCGGCGCCGACCTGGCGCTGGACACCACCGATGCCGCTGTGCAGTTGATGGGCTGGCGCGGCATCGATGCACGTTGGCCGGCCGAAAAGCGCAGCCGTGACGCCCGCCAGGCCGCGATCTACGAGGGAACCAGCGAGGTGCAGGCGATGAACCTGTTCCGTGCGTGGTCCAGAGAGCTCCAGGGATGAGCTTCGAGCTCGTGCCCACCACGAAGCACCGGCAGGTGGTCAACGATCTGCTGGACCGCGCCCGGATCCACCACGCCTCGGTCAACGCGACGGCCGAGTACGACGTCACCGACCTGCGCGTCCGCCTCCGGGCGGCCCGCCGGGGCGGCGCGGCCGCTAGCCTGACCAGCTACCTGGTCAAGGCCACCGCCTCGCTTCTGCGCGAGCAGCCCGACCTGAACCAGCACCTCTTCGTGAGCTGGTGGGGCCGGCGCCGTGTCGTGCGCTTCGAAGACATCCACTGCACGCTGATCGTAGCCCGCCGCCACGAGGGCCAGGATCTGCTGTTCCCGCTGGTCGTGCGGCACGCGGATCGCCTGTCCATCGGCGAGATCGAGGCGATCGTGCACCACCACAAGACCGCTCCGCTGGCGGAGCTCGAGCAGATGCAGGCCCTCGAGCGCGTCAAGCGTACGCCTCGGATCGGCTTGAAGCTCTTCTCGTTGAGGGCCCGAAGTGACCCCGCTTTCTACCTGCGTACGTTTGGAACCTACGGCCTCAGCTCGTTGGTGCGACAGAGGGGACACGGCATCGCTGGGGCCACCGTCGCGAACACCGGCGTCGCCTTTCTTCCGGGCAGCCTGAGAGCGCTGCCGCGCGTGGTGGACGGGCAGATCGTGGCGCGCGACGTGCTGAGCGTGGGGTTCGTGTTCGACCACTACCTCTTGGACGGCGTCGCGATGGTCCGCGCGGTCGAGGGCCTGGCTCGGTACCTGGAGCGCCCGGCGCCGTGGGAGAGCACGTGAAGCTCACGACGGTCGGAGGCCAGAAGGTGGTCTGGATCACGGGTGCCTCCTCGGGTATTGGCGAGGCGCTGGCGCGCCGCTACGCCGCGGACGGTGCGTGCCTGATCCTGACGGCGCGCAGGCTCCCCCGATTGCAGGCGTTGGGGGCGGCGCTGGAGCCGTCGCGGGTGCTGCTCCTGGCGGGCGATCTCGAAGACCCCACGCTTCACGCGTCCCTGGTGGAGGCGGCCCTGGCGTGGCACGGGCATGTGGACGTCGTGATCCACAGCGCGGGTGTGTCGCAACGCGCGAGCGTTGCAGATACGACGATGACGACGGTGCGTCGCCTCCTGGAGATCAATTTCTTCGCCGTGGTGGGGATCACGCGCGCGCTCCTCCCGTCGATGCTGGCGCGGGGGAAGGGCACGATCGTCGTGATCGGATCGGTGGTCAGCTATGTCGCCACGCCCCAACGGAGCGCCTATGCGGCGGCCAAACACGCGGTGCGCGCGTGGGCCGACGCGCTGCGAGGGGAGGTCGGACCGAGCGGAATCCAGGTGACGACGGTTATCGCCGGCTACATCGCGACCGGCATCAGCGCCGCGGCGCTGCGCGGTGACGGGAGCACCAAGGGAGAGATCGAGTCTACCGACGCCCATGGGGTGCCGGCGGACGTCGCTGCGGCACGCATTCATGCGGGGATCGAAGCGGGAAATCGCGAGGTGTCGGTGGGCGGGAAGGAGCTGTGGTCCGTCTGGATGCAACGACACTTTCCGGGACTTGTGGCCCGGCTGCTCCCGCGGTTTACGCCACGGTGACCCGCGCAGGCCCCGCCCGCGGCCCTACGCGAGCGCCAGCTCCTCCCACCGTACCCGGGTCAGCGGCATGAGCTTGAACTGGCTCTCCCATCCCCGCGACGCGCCCTGGTCGGGGCCGACCCGCCGCGCGTCGAGGGCTTCGGCCACGCGGTCGTAGGGCACCAGGTGGGCCACGGGAGCCCCGAGCCGCCCGGACGACCGCTTGGTTGCGTACTCGTCATTGAGGGCCGCGAGGCCGGCGTCGAGGTCGTGCGCGAGGGCGTCCAGGTCGGGAGGCGCGTCCAACCGGGCGCTCGGGTGTGCCACGACCAGCCGGTACCGCGGCAACGCGTCTCCGTCGGGCCACGACGGCATCACCGTGAGCTGCGCAGCCAGGGCGGAGAGGCGGGGATGGGTGCGGTCCAGGTCGGCGAAGACGGCGGCGACCTGCTCGCCGGTCAGCTTTTCACCCGTGAACGACCAGGCCAGCCCGCGCCGCCGTTCGAAGTGCAGGTCTGGAAGCCCGCGGACGTGCCCGCGGCAACGAAACACGTCCTCGGTCTGGTAGCGCACGAGGCCGTAGGGATCGCTGACCACGAGCGTGTAGGCCTCGCCCGCGACCGCCTGTGCGGGCGGGAGCAGGAGCGCGGGGTCGTCCGGTGCGCCTTCGGGCAAGAGCTCGTACAGGACGCCGGGGCCGAGGGGGAGGAACCGCATGCTCCCGTCGTCCTCGAACCACGGGAGGGTCTCGATGGTCTCGGTCGACATGGCGTACATCGGGATGTGCTTGAACCGGTTGGCGGGGAGGGAACCCTGGATCTGCCTTAGGAACCCTGTGACGTAGCCGCCGTCCCAGCAGCAATACGCCCCGAGCCCGGGAAGCACCTCGTGCAGTGGCGGCATCTCGGAGGACTCGGCCACGCGGCGCAGCCGCTCCCCAGCGCCCGCCGACCCGATGCGGGCGACCACGCGCGTGAGCCCCGCGTCCCGTGTTCCGCGCACCCAGGCGCGCGCCAGCGACGACGCGGTTGCCCAATCGGACTGAAGCTCCGCCAGGAAAACGGCCAGCGTGGACGGGTTGGTGCTGTAGATCATGCCCGGGTTGGAGAGGAGCATGAGCCAGAGGCGCGCGGCCGTCGGTCCGTGGTCGGCGAGCGCCGCTGCCATCGCGGGCGTGGAGAGGTGACGCGCGGGCTCGAGGAGGCTGGTGAGCCGTGAGGGTTCGCCCCGATGCAACACCAGCGTCGCAAAGGAGCGGTCGGCCGACAGCCCGCCGAGGATGAAGAACGCCGCGCCGCGGACACCGATCCGATGCCACGCCTGAACGCCCACCGCCTGGGAGTCTGCCTTGAAGGAACGTAGCCGGGAAGGCGGGTAGGCCAGGGCCTTCGGCACGCCCGTCGTTCCCGAGGTGTAGGCCAGCGCCACGTCCGGATGCGCAGCCGCCAGCGCCTCGATCCGCGCGCGGGTGGCTGCGTCGTACCCGACGATGGCAGTGTCGGCCGCGACGCCGTAGGCCAGCCGGAGCGCGGCCTGGTTCTCCGAAAAACGCGTGATCCGCGCGGCAAAGGCGCGACGCGCGCTCCAGGCGGCGAACGGAACACCGGCGCGCAGGGCGCCGCGGACCACCTCATTGAGCAGGATCACGGCGCATGCCTGCGCGCGGCCCGCCACCACCGACGTACCAGCCAGCGGGGCCCCACGACGAGGTGGACGAGGTTGGTGGTGAACGCAGGGGAATTCCGCTCGTACACCCGGTGGCCCACGAGCTGGAGAGCCCAGCCCGCCACGAACGCCCCGCCGAGCAGCGGGAGGGGGGTTGCCCGCCCGAGCCACCAGAGCACTCCTCCCATCAGGCACACCCCGAGCGCCTGCGCCCGCCACACGACGAGATCGAACACCAGGGTGGCCGCGAGGAGCACCATCCCCAAATCCAGGGTACCCGCGATCCCGACATGCGCGAGCGAACCCAGGACCGCGAAGCTGATGAGCGGGAGGCCCGCGTCGTGGCAATAGCGGTTGCGACGATCTGTGTGCCAGCCGGCGAACGCGTCGAGGAGGCCGTCGGGATCGAGCCTCAATCTGCGCTTCCGGGTGAGGCCGCGTGCACCAGCACGTAGCCGAGCCGTCCCGCCCGGACCGCGCGGTGCGTGAACCACTGGAGTACACGAGCTACGAGGCGAGTTGTCCGCGAGAGCGCGGCCAGCTCCGCACCGCCGTGTGCCAGGCGCGCCGCGACGATCTCGCAGAGGGCCGCTGTCACTCGGGGGGTCCAGTCGACCACCGTGATGTCCTCGAAGCCCACGCTCCGCAGCCGGTCCGACCACGTGGAAACGACCGACGGAACAAAACCGAACGTGCTCCGGAACACGACGCGGTCCATCCACGATGGTGGTTGCAAGGCGACGTTCAGGCAGAATGCCAGCCGGCGCCCAGGCAGGAGGGCGCGCCGCGCTGTCCGGGCGAAGCCGTCGGGGTCGGCGAAATGGCCGACACATTCCACTGCGAGGATCCCGTGTACGCTCCGGGCGGGCAGAGACCCGAGCCAGGTGCAGGCGTCCGCGATCTCGTGGCGTACGCGCATCTCTACTCCCGCCTTCGCCGCGAGCTCCTTTGCGTAGCCGACCTGCCGTACGTTCGGGTTGATGCCGATCACGAGCCCCAGGTCGAACGCCGCGGCCAGGTCGACCGCGCCCTGGCCCAGGCCGCTCCCCGCATCGATCAGCGTCTCCCCCGCGACGAGGTTCAGCGGGGCCGCGACCGCGAGTGTCAGGGCCCGGCCGGGCTCGTCGCTGTCGGCTCCGTCGCTCCAAAGGCCCAGGTTCACGTAGGCCGCGCGGTACCCGTACAACACCTGCAAACTGCGATAGGTGTCGGCGTAGTCGTAGGGGTGGCCGCGACGTACCAGCCCGATCAACGAGGCCGGCAAGAAGTGGCGGTCGAGCGAGGGGGCACGGGGTGACGAGGAGGTGTCGATGCG
>SHYX01000033.1 GCA_009692585.1 Myxococcales bacterium | reverse complement strand
AGGCGGATTTCGGTGGACACGGAGCGAATCATGGTGACGCGGCCTATCGTGTGGTACGCTAGTGATCCTCCCGGAACCGCCATGCCCGTTGGAACTGTGCTCGCGATCGTCACCCTCGGGCTGTACGCAGGCTGCGAGTCGGAATATGATGTCACCGACAACCAGGGCGCGCAGGACGACCCCAACGCCGCCATTGGGCTCGAAGAGATCCCCGCGGATTCCGGAAACACCGACAACGGCATCGAAGACGGCATCATCACCGGCACCGTTCAGGTGGAGCTGTACACCTACGACGCCGCGGGTGAGATGGTGTGGCAAGAATGGGAGCCGGTCTATGGCGACGACTTCCCCTTCGGCGCCATCTTCGTCGCGGCGTACAAGCTGGACGAAGAGAGCTTCAGCATGGCCTACCTCGACCAGTACGTGGTCCGCTCGCCGGACCCCGAAGGCAACACCTACGAGCTGCAGGTCGACCCGGCTGACGCGTCCTCGGTGCGGGTCTTCGCGGTGCTCGACTACTGGGCGGACGGCATCCTCGCGACCACGGAGCCGATGGGCATCTGGCCCGACGTGATCGACGTCGTCGCCGGCGCCGAGGTCACCGGCGTCGACGTGGACATTCCGGTGCCCTACTACGAGTTCGGCGGCGGCGGCGGCGGCGGTGGCGGCAATGGTGTCGGCGGCGGCGGCGGCGGCGGCGAGTGGAACAGGGATGACTATGTCCTCATCAGCGGCGCCGGGCTCATCACCGAGTCGTACGCCGGTGGCAGCTGCATGGCGCTCCTGTACGGATCGGACGGAACGGGGCCGTACTACGCGGACGGCTTCACCCCCACGCGAACCGACGACGGCGCCGAAGGCACCTACGCGATGTGGGTCGCCAAGAACTATGGCGTGGGCGAGCTCCTCGGCGCCTGGGACTCGAACTTCAACGGCCTGATCGACCCCGCCGACAGGTGGGGTGGATACGTAGACAGCACCGGCGCCTCGCTCAATCCCATTTCGATCGGGACCGCGGATATGCCGGATTCCACGCTGATGATTCCGGATGGTAACAACTCCAACCCCTCCGCGGTTCCCTTCGTGCTGCTGGCCGGCGACGTGACGATCAGCGGCGGCTTCGACGCGCTGGAGCCCGGCGCTCAGGTCCACGTGGCCGCGATGAAGTTCCGTCCCGAAGACGACCTCAGCGTGGCGGACATCCCCGCCATCGCCTACGACTACCAGACCTACGCCGGCGCCGACGTCACCGGCAGTGCGCTCAGCTTCACGCTCATCGCGCCGGCGAACACCATCGTCTACCTGTGGGCCTACCTGGACGCCGAAGGCGACGGCGTCATCAACGAAGCCGGCGAGGCCGTCGCAAGCTACGGCAACAATCCTGCGGGTCACCTTCCCACCGGATCCGAGTCGCACCTCGGTCTGGAGATGCCGCTGGTCACCGTCACCGAGTAGGCGCGGCCCCTTGAGGGTCCGGGGAATGATACGCTCCGCGCTCTTCGAGGTCGACGATGGTTGTTCTGCTTGCCCTCCTGTCGGTGGATTCCGCTTTTGCCGGCGCCAAGGCGTCGAGTTTTCAAGCGGAGAACAAGAAGGGCGCCAACACCTGGAATGCCGGCTCGGCCATCGATGGCAAGCCCGAGACGGCGTGGTCGCTCCCCGGGGAGTCGGTCAACCGGGGTGAGTGGATCTCCCTGGAGATCCCCAAGGGTAGCGTCGAGAAGGTGGGCATCGTGTGCGGCTGGGACAAGGACGAGGACTCCTTCAAAGACTACCCGCGCGTCAAGCAACTCCGCGTCGACGTCTACACCCTCGACAACGATCAGACCGAGCAGCAGGTCGGCTCGGAGACGATCGACGTGGCCGACTCCCGCGGTCTGCAGATTCTCCCGCTCAAGACCAAGGTGACGGTCGGCAACGACAGCTTCTTCGGCGGCAAGGTCAAGCTCTCGGTGGTGGACATCTACCCAGGGGAGGACTTTCCCAACCTGCGCGTCTCCGAGGTGGCGGTGTACCTGGGCGAGATGGACGCCACCCCCGAGGTGCTCGGCGTCGATGCCACGGCGGCCACCGATGGCAACGCCAAGACCCTGCTCACCGTGCCGTCGGGCACCGAGTTCCAACTCAACCCCAAGGGCTGGGCCATCAGCTCAATCGGCTTTTTGGGCGACAAGGGCAAGTCCCGGGCCAAGACCGTCAAGGTCAAGGTCGGGGACGCCGGTCCCGAGCAGACCTTCACCCTGGCGGACAAGCCCGACATGCAGTGGATCACCCTGGCTCCCTTCAACGGGTACGTCGGCAGCACCATCGACAACGCCGTGGTCACCCTCGTCGACAGCTACGGCGCGGACATCAACTTCCAGGAGTTGAAGTTCAAGGCGACGCACTTTGAGCCGCTCTAGTTTTTGAGGGGGGGCACCGCTTGATCTCGTGCTCTGCTCGGGGAAGCGGAGACGTGTGCACCCGAAGAACCGGAGCAGACTCTTGGAACCACCGCTCGTGTTCAGTTGGCGCCCCAAACCCCACCCGTGGTATGACAGCCCCGCCGGCAGCAAGGGAAGACCTGGGCTCCCGCCGCGGCGGCGCTTCGTCTGGCATTCCCTGACCGAGGGGAATCAGGGCGCCGGGGGGATGTCGAACTGTTCGGGGCTTACGTCTTTGGTCAGGTCACCGGTGATCCGGAACACGGAGGAGGATGTACACGCCGGTTGTCCCGGGAATGTCACGGTCGTGCTAGGCCTTGCACATGCTGCCGCTGGTTTTTGAGCTGACGTCGACCGCCTGGCTGCCTGGCGCCCTCATTCCCGCGCGTCACACCTGCACCGGGGAGGACCTTTCGCCGCCGCTGTCGTGGACCGCGCCACCGGGGACGACGGCGTCGCTCGCGTTGTTGATGGACGACCCTGATGCGCCGGGGCGGACGTGGTCGCACTGGCTGGTGTGGAACCTCCCGCCCACGACGCGTTCGCTCGCCGAGGGACAGCGCCCTGGCGCTCCCGAAATGGTGCAGGGAACCAACGACTTCGGCAAGGTGGGCTACGGTGGCCCCTGCCCGCCACCCGGCCACGGCACGCATCGGTATTTCGCGCGGCTGTACGCCCTGGACACGATGTTGTCCCTCGGCGAGGGGGCGGGTCTCATCGAGCTCAAAGGGGCGATCAAGGGCCATGTGGTCGCGTCGACCGAGTTGATGGGCCGGTCCTGGCGCTAAGCGGTGGCGGACGTCGAACTTCCAGAGGTGGGCATCGTCGATCGGGTCCGCGTCGACGTGTCCGACTGGCCCGGCGCCATCTCGGGGAGCGCCACCGGCAGCGTGCTCCTCGCGCCTCCTCCTCCGGGCACGCCCTGGCGCATCGAGGAGCCACCCGTCGTCGACGGCTACATCGCCGAAGAAGCGCGGGACGCGATGGCCATGCCGCCGTGGGCAGACGCGGGCTTCCTCGGCGGGGGCGTCCGCGTCGCGGTATTCGACGTGCAGTGGTTCAACGCCGCGGTGCTCTCCGAAGAACTCGGGCCGGTGGAGACGCACGATTGCGAGCTGACCCGCAGTTGCGATGTCCCGATGGACACGCTGCGCCCCCGCTTCAGCTACGAGGAGGGTGCCCACGGCGTCGCCTGCGCCGAGGTCATCGCCGATCTGGCGCCGGAGGCCGAGCTTCACCTGGTGCGGGTGAACGGTCCGACCAGCTTCGAAAACGCGGTCGAGTGGGCGCTGCGCAACGACGTGGACGTGGTGAGCATGTCGATGTCCTTCTTCAACAACTCCTTCTACGACGGCAGCGGCGCGCTCGCGGACGCCGCGGGGCACCTTGCGGAGGGCGGGACGCTCCTGGTCACCAGCGCCGGCAACTACGCCCAGGAGCACTGGAGCGGCGTCTGGCGGGACGTCGACCACGACGACTGGATGGATTTTCCCTGGGGCGGTTCCTACCTGCCGGTGTTCTTGAGCGCGGGAGGGGCGACTGCGTTTGTTTCGTGGGACGAGTACGCCGGCTGTGGTCGCAACGACTTTGACGTCGTGGCGGTGAATCGGGACGGGGAGATCGTCGGCCGCGCCGACGACGACCAGGACGTGGGCGCCGATCACTGCGCGCCGGTGGAACGCATCGCCATCCGCGCCGAAACGCAGGACTGGTACTGGCTGCGCGTTTTTCGCCGGCGTGGCGTTGGCGGCGTGGCGCTTTCGGTCTACGCCCGAGGCGCGCACCTGTACTTCACCGAACCGGGCGGCCTGGCCGACCCCGCCTCCAGCATCAGCGCCTTTTCGGTCGGGGCGGTCCGCGCCTCGGGCTACGCGCACAACGGCGCGGAGTCGTTCAGCTCCTTCGGACCCACGCACGCCGGCTTCTACAAGCCTGACATCGCCGGTCCAGACGGTCTGAGCTCGCGGATATTCGGGCCGATCGGGTTCTACGGAACCAGCGCCGCCACACCGGCGGTGGCCGCAGCGGTGGCCGTGGCCATGAGCGCCGACCCCGAGGCCACCCCCAGGGAGGCGGCCGATCGTCTCGCGGCCAACGCCCTCGACGGGCGGGCGGCAGGAATGCCGCCGGACCCGGCCCTCGGCGGCGGCAAGGCGCGGCTGTGGTCGCTCGACCCCGCCGCCGAGGGAGCTTGCGGCGCCGGAGGGGGTGCCATGATCGCGGCGCCCCTGCTATGGTGGCCCGCAGTCCGCCGGAGAATCGTTTGTCGTCGCTGAGTGTCGTGCTGTTCGTCGCCGCGTGCCATGTCTTCGAGGACGTGCAGGTCACCTGCACCAGCGACATGCCCTGCGCCAACCGCGACACCCACGCCGACACCGACACCGACACCGACACCGGACCGGTGCGCGATCCGACCGTGGGATGGGTCACCTCGATGAAGGGCGGCGGCCGTGGCATCGTCCGGGTTTTCGATCCCGTCACCAGTGAGGTTGCGGTGGAGTGGTCGGTCCCGGTCGAGCTGGCCGGCGCTCCGTACTACGAGCCCTGGAACGGCAGCGGGTTGCTCGTCGGCGTGGGTGGACTGTACAAGCTGGACGCCGACGGGGGGACGACCGTGGCCGATGGCGTGGTGCCCGAGGACGAGCAGTACGACACCACCCGGCTCGGCCGGCACCTTCTGGTCGCCGACCAGGGGGGCCTGCGGGCCATGTCTGCCGACCTCACCGAAATCGCCGAGGTCCTGCGGTCGGGCAGCCTCTCGGAGATCCGCCATGTCGGTGGCGGAGAAAAACGCGCATACTACGTCGACCCCAGCGCGGGCGGTCCCGACCTCTGGATGGTGGACACCAAAGGAACCGTCGAGCTGGTCACGAAAGACTACGACACCAGCCTCACTCGGGCGACCAACGTGTTCGTCGGCCCCGAGCAGGAGCCCTTCGCTTGTTCTCAGGCGGGTGCCGTCTACTCGATCAAAAAGATCATCGGTGGCGACGCGCGGCCTGTCGCCTACTACGACGACGACGACGACTTCGACGACGTGTCGGACTGCGCCTACGATCCGGGCGACGAGTCCTTCCTGATCTACTCTCGTTCGCGGGGCGTCTTCCGGGTCGACGAAGGCGGGCGCGGCGACCAGGTCAGCACCCCCTCGTCGGGATACGACTACGCACGGGTTTTCTGGACCACGAAGTGAGGCCGACCGGCCCTCTGGCGTTGGTCCTTGTGCTTTCGGGTTGCGACGGGTGTTCCCCCGAGGACCTGGTCCCGGTGCGGGTGGACGCGATCTCCGACGTGCCGGCTGGTCTGTGGATCGGCCAGGGCTCGGGCGTGGGCTCGGCGCAGGTACCCATTTTGACCGTCAACGACGTCGGCGCCTCGGTCCCGGGGCCGGAACTCGCGCTGACCTCGTCGGGGACCCTCTCCGCGACGACGGCCGCGCCCGACGCGTTCGGGTGGGCCATCGCAGAGTTGACGGCGTCGAGCCCGGGGCACTTCGACGTCGGCGCGTCGGCTGGGACCTTCCAGGCCAGCGGATCTGCCTTCGTCACGGCCCGGCCTGACGCCGCCCGCGGTTTCCCGGCCTGGCTCTCCGGCGGGGTGGGTAGCCCGGTCGGCCACGGCGGCGGCGGCATGGTCACCACGCGCGGCGGTGAGTTGTGGTGGTGGTCCTTCGATGGAGGCGCGCCGGTCCGCGTGCTTGAGCTTTCGTCGGCGGTGAAGGCGGTTCGCGCGGCGCGCCTCGATGACGATGGCGTGGACGACATCCTGGTCTACAGTGACGACGAGGTGGTCCTCTTGCGCGGACGCCCGAGTGGTGGCCTCGCGTTCGCGGCGGGGTGGCGGCCGGCCATCGGGTCGCTGCGGGCGGTGGTCGTCCGGGCGGCGGACGAGGATGCGCTGGTCGACGTGATCTTGGTGGTCGGCGACGCCGACTCGGCCTCCGTGGTGTGGATGCCGGGCGACGGTCAGGGGGGCTGGGCTCCCACGTCGGTGCTCGACGTCGACGTGGGTGTGCATGGCGCCTCGGTCGAAGATCTCGACGGGGACGGGGTCGCGGAGGTGTCGCTGTTGACCGGTGACGGGGTCACCCGGCGTTATGAATGGCGGGAGGAGGGGTGGCTCGCCGCCAACACGATGGACGCGAACGTCGGAATCGCGGCGGGCGCTGACGTGCGCGGGGGCTTCGATGTCGACGGGGACCGTCGTGATGACGTCCTGATCAGCGGGCCCCTCGCCGACGACAGCGGTGGCTATTCGGCCGTCATGCTCATGCCGGACGACACCATCGGCGCGGTCTTCCAGATCTCCAGCAGCATTGAGCCGGTGGAGGGGCTGGCGGCGACGGTCGTCGACGCGGATGGGGACGGCTCGGTCGAAGTGCTGATGTCGACCCCGGACCAATTCGCGCGTGCCCACTGGTCCGCCGCGGTGGGGACCTATGTGCTGGAGATCACCGCCGGCCTGCCCTACGCCCCGGTCATCGACGCCCCCGACTTCTCCGGCGACTCGGTGCCCGACCTGGCGTTGTCCCGCGAAGCGGCGATCGGGCATCGCGCCGAGCGTGTCGTGGACGACCCAGAGACCGAAGCGGACGAAACCGCCTGGGGCATCGCACGCGCCTATGACGGCGTCTTCGACATCAACCTGTTCGGCGAGCCCTGGATGGGTGACCTCAACGACGACGGGATCATCGATCTGGTGGCGCTGGTGGACAATGGTGGTGCGCAGGTCCAGGCCTTGGTCGGGTCGCCCGTCGCCGGCGCCAATACCGAGGACCTCAACGCCGGGCCAGCGCTGTCGTTTCTGCCCGGCGAGGACCCCGTCGATCTGGCTGTTTGTGGTCGCGACGTCTGGCTGCTGGTGGATGGTGCGCTGGCGACGTTGGTCCGGCATCTGGATGTCGACGCCGCGGGGCGGTTGACCAGCGCCGGCCCCGACGTCGTGGCGTCGGGAACCATGCTGGCGTGCGGCGACTTCGCCGCCGGTCGCGCGGTGGTCGTCGACGCCGCGGGCGATCGGCTCTGGCTGCCCGGGGACGGCTCGTCGGTGCCCGAGGCGGGGACAGGGCCTCTCGGGGACATCGTCGCGGCCGACACCGACGGCGACGGGGTGGAGGACCTGGTGGGTTGCGAGGGCGTCTGCACCATCGCCGCGGGGGACTTCGACGCGGACGGGACGGCCGATCTGGTGTGGTCCGATGGCGTGGACACCACGGTCCGCATCGGCGGCGCGGACACCGCGCTCGGGTTCGGGGGCGCCGTGTCCGCCGGGGACGCCGACGGGGACGGGGTCACCGACATCGTGGTCCAGCTCGAGGGTGTGCTGGTGAGCTGGCGGGGGCTCGCTGGCGCCGTCGGGGTGCCCGTGCTGGGGTACATGGCCCGCGCCGCCCGAGGTCGCGGGTACGTGGGCGACCTCAGCGGCGACGGCGTTCCCGACGGCTTTTGGCTGGGAGACGAGGGCGCCATCTGGTACGCCGCTGGCCTCGCGGCCGACGCGCCCTGAGGTCGATGGCCGAGCGCTCCTTCGTGACAGGCGGCACCGGGCAGATCGGGCGCCCGCTTGTGCGCGCGCTTGCAGCGGCAGGTCACGACGTGACCGTGCTCGTCCGCGATCCGGCGCGCGCCCAGGCGGTTCTGGCGGATGGGGCGCGACTGCTGACCGGGCACCTCGAGGATGCGGCCGCGATCGAACGCGGGGTTGCCGGGGCCGACCACGTCTGGCACCTCGCCGGCGGCCTCCGCGGAGTCGGCCGAATCGACGCCGACCGGCTCAATCGTGTCGGCACCGAGGCGCTCGCCGTCGCCGCCGGGACGCACGCCGCGCGGCTGCGTTCGTTCACCTTCGCGTCGAGCTGCGCGGTCTACGGCGATCGGAGCGGCCTGTGGGTTGGTGAGGCCCATCCTCCAGCGCCCCAGACCGAATACGGTCGGGCCAAACTCGCCGCGGAGGAGCGGCTGCGCCGCGTGGCGACCGCAACCGGCCTTCGGCTCTACGTCGCGCGCATCGCCGCCGTGTACGGTCCCGGACTGCGATTCATGCAAGAGGATCGCATCCGCGCCGGACGCGCCTGGCTTCCCGGCGAGGGACGCAATCGTGTCCCCGTGGTCCACATCGACGACTGCGTGGCCGCCCTGTTGGCGATCGCCGAGAAGGGAGCGCCTGGCCTGTGGAATGTCAGCGCCCCCGGAACTCCGACCCTGGCGGAGTTCTACGCAACCGTGGCCCAGGCGACCGGCGGCAAGGCGGTGCGCTTCTGGTCGACGTGGATCCCGAGCGTCATCCAGGTGGCGCTCGCCGAGCAGAACGAGCGGCTGATGGCGGGCATCGGCCGAAAGCCGCGATTCACCAACGACAACCTGCGGCTGTTCACCGCCAGCGTCCGGTTGCGCGTCGATCGCCTCGAACGGGAGCTCGCCCTGTCGTGGCGGCACCCCGAACACGTGGGTGGGATCGCCGCTTCGATCGGCCGCGGCGCTTGACGAACCGCCCCCGGACGGCCTATAGGACGGGGTCGGAGTCGAAGATGTCCCTTCCCCTCGTGCTCGCCCTGCTGGGGGGCTGTGACCCCCACGACGCTACGTTTCAGGGTACGTACGCCATGTACTTCGCGGCGGCGACATCCAGTAACATGCAGCGTCTCCGTCGCGACGAAACGGCGGTTCAGTGCGAATACACGCAGAAGGATCCCCTCGCGGACGACATCGACCCGGAGCAGATCTTCGCGGACGACTGTTGGGCCGAAAAGGCCAAGGCCGAAAAGGCGTTCCAGGACGCCTACGACCTGACCCCCTTCGACTGCCGGACCTTCGGCGAGCCGCCGTATTCCGACAACCCGGTCCGCATCCGTGATGCGTTGCTTCCCGGGTGGGACGGGCAGTACGAGGACTTCTGCTGTGTCGAAGCGCACGATGACGACCCCGACAATGATCCCGACGGCGACGTGCTCACCCCCGACGACTGCACGGTGCAGCAGGCGCGCTATCTCAACTTCTTCGACGACAAGGCGTTCTACCTGAACCAAGGCGACGTGGTGACCTGGCGGGAGGAGGCGCTCATCACCTCTGAAGGCGACCTGCAGCTGACCCTCCACATGAACACCAAGTTCGGGGATGTGCGTTTCGGCTGGGTCATCAAGCCCGGCTTCCAGCCCACCGAGTGCGTGGACATCGATGGGGTCGCCACCGAGCGGAACGTCTTCGACGACGGGAACTGGGTTGACGGGTGGTCGGCCTCCTATGAGGAAGACGCCGGATACTCGGTGTACATGCTCAACGCGGGCGCCACCCAGGTCAACCCGAGCAATACGGGCGACTATTGGTATTTCGATCGCACGTGGCTGGCCGGGGCGTCGTTTTCGCGGTTCGCCGACGAAGACGCGTACATGTACACCAGCGATTACGCCGATTACTCGGCGGCTGGCAACGCGCCGCTGTGGGTCGGCGTCGACGACGACGGCCACACGGTCTCGGGCTACGGCGTAGGCGACGGGTACGGCAGCGAGCAATACCCCGAGCTCAACTGCGGGAAGGACGGTGACTCCTGCAACACCAGCGACTACGCGGACTTCGTCCAGCTGCTGAAGGACAACTTCAACACTGGCGGTGTCGACAACGCCGACGTCAGCTACGCGCCGGTTCAGGACGAGCTCGCCAATTACGCGGGCCTCTCCCGGGACGATTTTCCCTTCACCATCAAGATCGAAGACAACTCCTGGCGCACGACCGCCGCGGGCGAGGGCACCAGCGCCGAGGGCTTCGACAACTGGTCGTCGATCAACCCCGGTTGGGTGCGCCTCAAGGGCACACGCGCCGAACTCGAAGCGCTCGAGCCCGGCACGCTTGACGCGCCGCTGGTCGGGGACTTCCAGGTGATGTTCTACAGCAGCGACAGCTCCGGGTCGGTGTGGGCCATGAACGGCAGCTTCGAGATCAGCAAGATCGGCGAAGACGTCTGGGGGGCTGACACCGGACTCGACGAACTCAAGCGCATCGAAAACGAGACCCCGGAGTGCGGCGGTTAGGCGCGTGGCGGGATAGGGCACCCCCGCCGAGACGTCCCTCTCGCGCGGGTTTGTCCCCCTTCAGACGCCTGCGTGTCGGGAGGCTCGGCATTTTCGTTGCCGCATCAGCGGATGCGCCGGCTGACCGCCTTGAACAGCGGCCCTTCGCCGCGGCCGAGCCAGCCGAACAGGACGGTCTCGCTCGGCAGGATGAGCGCGCCCTCGGCGCGCATCCAGGACAGGCCGGCGTCCGCGTCTGCGGCGCGTCGCGACAGACACGCATCGTAGACGACGATCACCGCGAACCCCCGGGCGCGCAGCCCGGCGACCGTGTGTGCGACGCAGATGTGGGTCTCCATCCCGAACACGACCACCTGGCGCCCCGGGGTGAGGCGACCGTCGAACCCGGGCTCGTCGGTGGCGGCGAACGCCAACTTCACGAAGGGATCGACCGCACCGAGCTCGGGCAGGGTGGCACCCAGCCCCTGCGGGTACTGCTCGGTGAAGGTGACGGGAATATCCAGCGCACGGGCGGTGAAAACAAGGTTGTCAGCTGCTTTGTAAGCGCTGATCCGCGCGGCGTCCGGCATCGCGGCGAACAGCCGCTCCTGGTAGTCAACGACGAGGAGTTGGCTGGAGCCGGGGTCGATCGACATGCAAACGCGGATAAGGCGGCGCCGTGCTGTTGGCCCTCCTCCTCGCCTGCCCACCGTCACCGCCGGACGGGGGGGTCTACCGGTCCGGCACCAACGCGGTTGCGCGAGGCGCGATCACGGCGCCGGTGATGCTCTGGGGCGCAGCCGGCACGGTGACGCGCGCACCGACGCCCGGTCCCGAGGGGTCCACGCTCCTCGGCGAGGCTGGGCCGCTGTGGATCGTCGATCGGGAGCTACCGGCAGTCGAAAAGGGCGGTCCGGTGCCGGCGGCGCTGGTGGAGCGAGCGGGATTCCGACTCCGGGAGGTGCTGGGCAGCCACACCACGCGGGAGATCGATCCGGCGCGGGGAGCCGGGGTGTCCATGCGGAGCGTGGTGAAGATGCGGCGCCGGCTGGCCCCGCCGGTGTACATCGCGGTCGCGACTGTTGGTGCGCACGGAATTCCGGCAGCCGGCGGCGGGCGGGCGCCCGTTGGTGACCCGGGGGACTGCAAGGCGGCCGTTGCCGTGTTGGACGCGGAGGCCGAAGGGACGATGTCAACTTTTCCCCTGCCTGGGGCGGAGGCCAGCTGCGCCGTGCCGGTGTTGACTGCGCCGGTCGATCGCGACGGGGACGGGGTTCTGGACATCCTCGTCCACGGTCAGACCGAGCACGCGGGCTTTCGCGCCTGGTTCGCCGTCGGCGACGACGGCGTGCTCAAGCCGGGGCCGACGTCGCTGTGGACGGAGATCCCATGATCCAGCTGGACGGCCGCACGCTGACGCTCGCGGAGCTGGTGGTCATCGCCCGACACGCAGGCGCGGTGGCCCTTTCAGAGGCGGGGCGTGCGGAGATGGAGCGTTCTTACGCCTGGGTGCAGGCGACGCTGCACGGCGACCAGCCGGTCTATGGCATCAACACCGGCTTCGGGTCGCTGGCTCGGGTGCGGATCGCCCCCGCCGACACCAGCTTGTTGTCCCGCAATCTCATCCGCTCCCATGCCGCGGGCGTCGGTCCGGCCTGCCCCGACGATGTGGTGCGGGCGATGATGCTGCTGCGGGCGAACGCCTTGGCGCGCGGGGCGTCGGGCTGTCGGCCGCTCCTGGTCCAGACGCTGTGCGCCATGCTGGGGAGGGGTGTGGTCCCGCGGGTGCCCCGGCAGGGTAGCTGCGGGTCATCCGGCGACCTCGCGCCGCTGTCTCACCTCGCCCTCGTCGTCTTCGGTGAGGGGGGCGAGGTTCCGTTCGGGGGTGCGCTCTTGACCGGTCCAGAGGCCATGGCCGCGGCCGGGCTGGCGACGCTCGTCCCCGAGGCGAAGGACGGGCTGGCCATGACCAATGGGGCGCAGCTCACCACGGCGATCGCCGCGCTGGCCCTGGCGGACGCCGAGGTGCTGGTGCGGACCGCCGAGCGTGCCGCGGCGATGAGCATCGAGGCGCTCCGGGGTGTCAGCCGGGCGTTCCATCCGGCGGTGCACGCGCTGCGGCCCCACCCCGGCGCGATCGCGAGCGCGGCCCAGCTGCGCGCGCATCTGGTCGGCAGCTCGCTGGTGGACTCGATGCCCGAAAAGGTGCAGGACGCCTACTCCCTGAGGTGCACACCCATCGTGCTCGGGGCGACCCGCGACGTGCTCGCCTATGGGCGACGCGCGGTGGAGATCGAGCTCAACAGCGTCACCGACAACCCGGTCATGCTCATGGACGAGGCGGTGGAGAACCACGCGTTCTCGGCAGGCCTGTTCCACGGCGAGCCGGTGGGCATCGCCGCGGACGCGATGAAGATCGGGGTGTCGGAGCTGGCCTCGCTGAGCGAGCGGCGCCTCTACCGGCTGACCACCGGGTCGCTCAGCTCGCGGCTGCCGCCGGGGCTCGCCGGGCGGGACCGTCCGGATCTGGGCATGTTGGTTCCGCAGACGACGGCGGCCGCGCTGGTGTCTGAAAACAAGGCGCTGGCGTGGCCGATGAGCGTCGACAGCATCCCGACGTGCGAGGACCAGGAGGACCACGTGGCCATGTCCACCACCGCCGCCTGGCGCCTCTGGGAGGTGGTGCAGAACAGCCGGCGGGTGGTCGCCATCGAGCTGCTCTGCGCGTCGCGGGCGCTGCGCATGCGCCTCGACGAGGCGCGCGGGGTGCGGTTGGGCGCGGGTGCCGAGGCCGCCCTTCCGCTGGTCGAGGCCATCGTCGCCGAGGCCGAGGTGCCGGGCGACGCGATCGAGCGCATCGCCAGTCGCATCGCGGCCGGGGACTTCGCATGACGTCGCTCATCGAACTCGACGGTCGCAGCCTGAGCTCGGCGGACGTCGCCGCCATCGCGAGTGGCGCCCGAGTTCGGCTGGCCGACCGCGCCCGGCCCGCGATGGAGGCTTCGGCGGTCGGCTACCCCGCCGTCCCGAGCGTGCTCGACCAGAAGCGCAAGGTGCTCCTTGGACCGTCGGCCGCGGTCGGGGGCGAGAGCGTTCGGCGGTTCGTGCTCGACCACTGCGCCGGCGTCGGCGAGGCGCTGCCCAGGGCCCAGGTGCGCGCCCTGCTGGGGTGCCGGGCGAACGTCCTCGCCAGCGGTCATTCGGCGGTCCGTCCGGCGCTGGTCGACGCGATGTGCGCCATGCTCAACGTCGGGGTCATCCCGGTCGTGCCCAGCCAGGGCTCGGTGGGCGCCGCCGGCGACCTCGCGCCGCTGGCCCACGTCGCCCGGGTGCTCTTCGGGCTGGGAGGCCCGGCGGAGCGCCCCGACGGGTCCGTCGGCCCCTCGCCGCTCGCGGGCTTTCCGCCGACGCCGAAAGAGGCCCTCGCCGTCATCAACGGGGCGACGCTGACCAGCGCGCTGGCGGCGATCTCGGTCCATCGTGCGCGCCGCTTGCTCGACGCCGCCGTGGACGCCTGCGCGATGACGCTGGCGGTGTCGCGGGCCGACGCCCGCTGCTTGTCGAACGCGCTCCTCGCCGCCCGCGGGCACTCGGGCGGGGTGCGCATCGCGTCGCGACTTCGTGACCGTCTCGGCGCTCCGGGCGCGGTCGTGGGCGCTCCGGACGCATTCTCGCTGCGGGCGGCGCCGGCCGTCCTGGGAACGGCGCTCGACTGCCTCGACTGGGTCGAGGGCACGGTGACGGCAGAGTTGAACGGGGCCTGCGACAACCCGCTGTGGTTTCCCGACGAGGGGGTCGTGGAGGGCGGGAACTTCCACGGCGCGCCGGTGGCGCTGGCGATGGACACCCTGAGGATCGCGCTTACCCATATCGCGACCCAGAGCGAGCGGCGCACCTTCCGCCTCACCGCGGCGTCGCTGACGCAGGACCTTCCGAGTTTCCTGGTCGAGGGCACAGGGCTCAACAGCGGCTTCATGCTTGCCCAGTACACGGCGGCGTCGCTGGCCAGCGAATGCAAGGGGCTGTCCCACCCCGCCAGCGTCGACAGCATCCCCACGGTGCAGCACCACGAGGATCATGTCAGCATGGGCCCGATTGCGGCGCGGCTCACCCTGCGCGTCTTGGAATGCCTGGCCGACATCATCGGGATCGAGGCGTTGGTGGCGGCCCAGGGGCTGGATTGGCGGCTGCGCGGGATGCGGGTCGTCAACGGAGTCCGCATCGACGGACCGCCGACGGAGGTGGGGCCGCAGATCCTGGCTCTGCACCAGCGCGTCCGCGAGGTGGTGCCGTTCTGGCAGGACGACCAGGTCATGCATCCGGCGCTTCGCAGCATCGGCGAGCGCGTCCGAAGCGGGCTTGCCTCCGACGAGGCGACGCCCTGGTAGCGAGCCATCCGCGCCGACGACGATGGTCGCGGCCCCGTACCGTAGCCCCGAGCAGATCGCGGAGGGACAAGCGGCGAACTCACGAACGGCGCCGTCGAGCGCCGAGTCTCTCGCGCGCGTTCGGCTATCCTCGATGCTCGGGTCGGCCTCGGAGGCTGCTTGGGGCAGGTGATCGAGTTCCACGGACGGCTGTGTCGCACCGACCACCGGGAGGTCGCGGCGGGGCGGATCGATCTGCGTTTCAGGCTGCACCTGACGCCGGAGGGGTCGCCCCATGTGTGGGAGGAGGTCCACCGGGCCGTCCGCCTGGGGGTGGGTGGGGGCTATTCGGTGCTGTTGGGAACCGTCGAGCCCGTCGCAGCCGGCACCTTCGCCGAGCCGCGCTGGGTGGGGGTGTATGTCGAACGCGATGGGGTCCTGGTGGAGGTCGGGGAGCGCTCGGCCATGACCGGCGAGGTGTTTCGCCTGGGGAGGCAGGTGCAGGCACTCGAGGCGCGCGTGGAGCTTCTCCCGTCCGCCCCACCGCCGCCGCGTCCGGTTTTGCATGGTGACGGGATCGATGGCGAAGCGCGCGGGCGCCTCATCAAGTTGCACCGGCGCCTGCGGCTCATCGAGAGCGGAGGGGGCGTGCTCGCGGCCGTCGACCGGCGCCTGACCGACAGCCAAACGCGCCTGTCCCGACTCGACGATGCCGAATCCGGGCGCGTGGTCAGGCTGGAGGACGAGCTGCACGACATCGTCGGTCAGGACGGCGACCTCATCGACATCCTCGAGCGGATCGAAGCGCTGGAAGCGGGCCACGGCGGCCCGATGGGCCCCGTGGAGGACCAGGCCGCGCTCCTGGCGAGGGTGGGGCTGGGGGAGGTGCGCGCGGTGGCCCTCCAGCTCCGCGTCGACGCCTTGGCGGCCGAGGTTGAGCGGCTGACGTCGCAACTGGCTCGCTCCGCGGGGCCTCCCGTGGTGTCGGTGCTCCCCGCCCCGGTCACCGCGCTCAAGGGGGTGCACGTGGCGAGCGGCGGGTTGGTGGTCAAGGAGATCGAGGGTCGCATGGCGGGGGCGAGTCGGCGCCCGGGTCCGCTCCTGGTCAACGCGGAGGGTGGTGGCGACCTGCTCGTCGGGAACCGCGACGGCGGCTCGGTGACGGCGACGGCGTCGCTCCGGGCGGGCCGGGCGGCCGCGGTGGTGCCAGCGCTGGCGGTGCGACTCCCCGGCGACGGACTCGTCCCGGGAGACGTCGCCGCCTACGGGGTCCGGAAGCGAGGCCCCTTCGTCCGGCGCGCCGGGGTGGGCGACGTGCCGCTCGGGGTGGTCGTGGCGCAGAGCGCGGTGGAGCTCGGATCAGGCGACGTGGTCGTCGCCGTCGCGGGGCTGGTCCGCGTGCGCGTCGCGGCCCCCGTGCGGGCGGGGGTGGTGCTCGAGGCCGGCGAGGGAGGCGTCGCCCGGCCGGGAAAGGGGCCGTCGGTGGGGCGCACGCTGGCCCCTTCGGCTGACGGGATGGTCGACCTCCTGCTGCACGCGCGCTAGGACAGGCCATCCTGGACGCCCGATGAACCCAGCCCCGCCGCTCCCGACCTGGGCTGACGATCTACGTCAGCGTTACCTCGCCGGGGAAGCGTGCGTGTTCCTGCTCCACGGGAACGCTCGCGACGTCCAGCCGTGGGTCGAAGCCGACGGCACCGTCCGCTACGTGTCGCTCCGCGTCTTTTTGGAGCGGACCTTCACGCGGACCAAGGACGTCGTGGCCTACTACAACCTGGCCGAGGGGCTGGAGTTCCCGAACTCCGCTCACAAGGCTGGTTTCATCCGCGCGGTCAACAACGTCCGCACCCTCTCGGGTCGCGATGCCGTCGTGGAGTTGCCGCAGAACCCGGGTGCGGTGCTCCCGCTGATCGAGGACCTCGTCACCACCGAATCGCACAACGGGGCGGTGATCATCGACTACATCGAGACCATCGCGCCCAATGGTGACCTCGCGTTCATGGGGGAAGGCGAAAAGGCCAACCTGGTCACGCTGATGCGCTTGGGCGCCGATCCTGGGCTGCAGGGCGGGAACAGCGTCGTGGTGCTGGTCACCGAGCAGCTCGCCGACGTCTCGCGCCGGCTGGTCGCGAGCGGAAACCTCGCGGCCATCGAGGTGCCCCTCCCCGACGAGGCGACGCGGGCCGGCTACCTCCGGGTCCAGGACCGGCGCGACGTTCCCTGCGAGCTGACCGACGAACAGCTCGCCAAGCTCACCGCAGGGCTGTCGCTCATCCAGATCCGCGGCATCCTGCGCGCGGCCCGACAGTCGAAGGAGGCGATCAGCTTCCGCACGGTCAGTCGTCGAAAGAAAGCGATCATCGAGCAGGAGTGCCACGGGCTCGTGGAGTTCGTGGATCCACACCACAGCTTCGACGATGTGGGCGGGAACGTCGGCGTCAAACAAACGTTGATGCGGGTGTCCGAGTCGATCAAGGCTGGCCGCAAGAGCGCGGTGCCGATGGGGGCCATCTTCGTCGGGCCCATGGGCACCGGCAAGACCTTCGTGGCCGAAGCGTTCGCGGCGTCGAGCGGCCTGACCTGCCTCAAGTTCAAGAACTTCCGCGAGAAGTGGGTGGGCAGCACCGAAGGCAACCTCGAGCGCATCCTGCGGGTGGTCGACGGGCTCGGATATTGCCTGCTCATCATCGATGAGGCAGACCGCAGCTTGTCTTCAGGCGGGGAGGGTGACGGCGGAACGTCGTCACGGGTGATTGCGCGGCTCAAGGAGTTCATGTCCGACACCAGCCACCGCGGGCGGGTGCTCATCCTGATGATGACCAACCGTCCCGACAAGCTGGACACCGACCTGAAGCGGCCCGGCCGTTTCGACCTGAAGATCCCGTTCTTCTTTCCGGAGACCGAAGCCGAGCGCAACGACATCGCCCAGGCCATCGCGCGGCGAGCCCGGCTCACCTTCAAGAAAAAGGTGGACTGGGACGCGTTCGCCGATCGCACGCGCGGCTACAGCGCCGCCGAGCTCGAGGCGGTGGTGCTGGCGGCCGCCAACTTCGCGTCCTGGGACGAGCGCGTGGAGATCACCCCCGCCGACCTGGATCGGGCGGTCACCGACGTCGTGCCCAGTCGGGACACCAGGATGCTGGAGTACATGGAGCTGCTCGCGGTGTTCGAGGCCAGCTCGCGCTCGATGTTGCCGCCGCGCTACGCCGACATGGGCACCGAAGAGGTGCAGAACCGCCTGGATGCGCTGCGCTTGCGACTGGGGGGGCGCGCGTAACGATCCTTGCGCGCCCGGAAGCCCCACGTTAGCCGGCGCTGCTCTCAGGTGGTGCAAGGTGTACGCAGTCGTCAGCACGGGCGGTAAGCAGTATCGGGTGTCCGAAGGGGCGCAGCTCGTGGTCGATCGGCTCGCTGCCGAAGTCGGCTCCACGATCGAGTTCGCGGATGTGCTCATGATCGGCGGGGACAGCCCCAAGGTGGGCGCTCCCCACGTCGCCGGCGCGCGCGTCAAGGCCACGGTGGTGGCCCACGAGCAGGGCGAAAAGACCGAGTACGTGCGCTACCTGCACCGCCGCCGCACCCGCACCCAGAAGAACGGGCGCGCGAAGCTCACCATTCTCCAGATCAACGGAATCGAGGGCTAAGCCATGGCACACAAGAAAGGGCAAGGAAGCTCTCGCAACGGTCGTGATTCCAACGCCCAGTACCGCGGGGTCAAGGTGGGCGAAGGTGAGGCCGTCACCAGCGGCTCGATCCTGGTTCGCCAGCTCGGAACCACCTTTCATGCCGGCAAGAACGTGGGCATTGGTCGCGACTGGACGCTCTTTGCCTACGTCGACGGCAAGGTGAAGTTCGAAGCGCGCGCCAACAAGAAGCTCATCTCGGTCTACCCGGCCGCCGCAAGCTAGCCGCCGGTTCGGATCGGGCTACGTCGGCCGGATGATCAGCAGGCGAGACGCGCTGGTGGGGGCATCGGCGGCGCTCTTCGCGCCGACCTTGGCCTGGGCGGGGCCGTCGCGCCTCAATCCGCGCTCCATCGCCGTGGGTGATGTCGGGCCAACCTCCGCCGTACTCTGGGCGCGCGGTCGTAGCGCCGGGCGCTTGTGGGTACAGCTCAGCGACGGGCCCGAGTTCCGGAACCCGCGCGAGCTGCGGGGACCGGCGGCGACGGCGGCGACCGACTTCACCGCGCGGCTGGTGGTGCGCGATCTGCCCTGGAACCAGCGCATCTGGTGGCGGGCCACGGTGGAAGGAGAGGGCGCACCGGGCGAGTGGATGCACGGCACCTTCCGTACCGCTGGACCCAATCGCGACGTTCGTTTCGCCTGGGGAGGCGACACCGGGGGGCAAGGCTTCGGCATCAACGACGCCCGCGGCGGAATGCGGATCTTTGACGCCATCCGGCAGTCTCGGCCGGATTTCCTGGTGCACTGCGGGGACCTCGTCTACCACGACGGACCCATCCGGGAGGTGGCGGAAACGCCGGATTTTCCGGGGACGTGGCGCAACCTGGTCACCCCGGAGGTGGCCAAGGTCTCTGAGACGCTGGACGAGATGCGGGGCCGCTACCGGTACAATCACATCGACGACAACTTCCGCACCCTGCTCACCGAAGTCCCGGTATTGCACACCTGGGACGACCACGAGGTGAAGAACAACTGGTATCCGGGCATGTCGTTTCGGGACGGGCGGTACCGCACGCGCCATGTCGCGACGCTTGTGCCAAACGCGAGGCGGGCCTTCTACGAATACACGCCGTTGCCACCCGGGCCAATCTATCGCAAAGTGCCATACGGCCCGCTGCTGGATGTATTCCTCCTCGACACCCGCAGTTTTCGTGGCGCGAATTCAACCGGACAGCAGGCGTGGTACGGCCCCCGGGCCGAGTGGTTGGGCGCCTTCCAGCGGGACTGGCTCAAGCGGGAGCTGCGCGCGTCGAGCGCCCGCTGGAAGGCGGTCTTCAGCAGCATGCCGCTGGGACTCATGAGCCGCGATGCACAGATGATCTGTGAGAACGTGGCCAACGGCCCGGGAGAGGCCCTGGGGCGCGAGCTCGAGGTTGCGGAGATCCTCAGCTACGCCCAGACGCACGGGGTTCACGACGTGGTGTGGTTCACGGCGGACCTTCACTACGCCACCGCCACCCACTACTCGCCGACGCGGGGGGTGTTCAAGAACTTCGAGCCGTTCTGGGAGTTCATGGCCGGCCCGCTCAACGCGGGGACGGGGCGGATACACAAGCTGGACGACACCTTCGGCGCGAAAACCGAGTGGGTCTCCATCGGCCCGGGCCTGCGGCCTCACGCGCCTCCAAGCGAAGACGACCAGTTCTACGGGGTCGTCGACATCGACGCCGGCTCGCACACGCTCACGGTTCGCTTCTACAACGAAGCGCGGACCGAGTTGTACAAACTCAGCCTGCCCCCTTCTCGGCCTGACTGATGTTGGTGTTGCTCGCGGCCTGCCCGACGTGGCTGGACGACGACGGTGTCGAGGTCACGACCACGCACGAGGTCGCGACGCCCTACCGCTTGCCGCACGCTCAGTGCGCTTCGAGAACGCGTGGGCGCCGTCCCCGTGGACCGTGCCGAGCACCGCCAGCATCCTGATCGGAGAACACCCCCTGCGTCACCAGATGCGCAGGCCGGGCGATGTGTTGTCGCCGGACTCCAACACATTGGCGGAACGACTTCGGTCGGCTGGCTGGCATACATTGGGGTGGTCGTACAAATGTCAGCGTCGCCCCCCGACTGGGGCCCGACCAGGGCTTCGATCAGTTCACCAGAAACACTGGGAAAGTCCTTGTGTATCCGCATGCCGGCCGGATGACGCAACACGCGATCGGTTGGGTCAGGACCGCGGGGGACGAGCCGGGTTTCCTGTACCTCCAACCGATGAACTGTCATGGCCCGTATCGAGTGCCCAAGTCCGAACGCGCGCGGTTGTTGGGGCGTCCCCCGGCCGGGCGCTTTGTCTACTACGTTGGACCCAGGCAACGCATCCTCAAGGGGTCGTTGCTTTCGGCGCGTGACCGGGTCGATGAACCGTACCTGACGAGCCTCCGGGAGCAATATGACACGGCGATTCGCTATGAGACGGACCAGATCGGCAAGTTGATCGATGCGTTGGACGAAGCGGGTCGTCTGGACGATGCGCTGGTCATCCTGACCTCCGACCACTGCGAGGAGTTGTTTGAACATGGCGGGTTTTCCCACGGCTATTCGCTCCACCGGGAGGTCTTCCGCGTGCCGTTGTGGGTGAAGTTCCCGGGCCAGCGGACGGAGGTGGTCGTCCGCGATCCGGTGTCCACCGTAGATGTCACCCCCACGGTCCTTGACGTCCTCGCCCTGCCGGACACCACGCTCGATGGGCGGTCGCTCCGGCCCTATCGGACTGGCGGAGCCCTCGTTCCCCGACCGCTCGTGTTCGACGTGAACTGGCCCAAGCGAATCGTGGCGCAAGGGGTGATGGATGGAGGCTGGAAGTACCTGCGCATCGCGCACGACTACCAGGGGCGTCGGGACGTGGAGGAGCGCTTCGACCTTGCCGCCGACCCGGCCGAGATGGTCGAGCGCTCGGGAGGGGAGGCGGCACGCGTCGCCTCGATGCGGGCGCTGCTCAAGGTGTTGGTCAGCCACTTCAAGACCGCGCCGGCGCCGGTCAACGTGCTGTCCGAGATGGACCATGACCAGCTCGAGGCGCTGGGGTATTTGGAGTAGCCATCACCGCCGCCGCACCCGCCCCCACAACTTCACCAGCCCGACGACGACCAGGCCGACCACGCCGCCCCCGAGGATGCTCACCCCGGCGCTGACCAGGCCGTGCATCGGCACCCCATGTAGGAGCTCTTCGACCGCGTGATGGGCCGCCGGAATCCGTTCGATGATGATTCCGCCGCCGACCATCAGCATGGCGAAGGTCCCCACCAGCGAGATGACGTGCAGCAACTTCGGCGCGCCGGCCAGGAGCAGCTTCCCCACCACGCCCCGCGCGCCGCCGAACGGCAGAAGGTACTCGCCGGCGTCGTCCATCTTGATCAGGAGCGCGACGATGCCGTAGACCCCGACGGTCATCACGATCGACACCAGGTACAACACCAGCACCTGGTTCGGGAACGGGGATTCCTTCACCAAGCCCAGGCAGATCGCGATGATCTCGGCGCTGAGGATCAGGTCGGTGCGGATGGCGCCGTCGATGCGCGACTGTTCGTACGCGTCGATGCTGGCGTGCTCGGGCCGGCCATTCTCGTCGTCGCCGTGGGTCGCGTGACCCCAGTGGAGGATCTTCTCCACCCCCTCGAACGCGAGGTAGCCCCCGCCGAGCATCAGCAGCGGCGTGATCGCCCAGGGCGCGATCGCGTTGAGCGCCAGGGCTCCCGGCGCCAGGATCAGCGCCTTGTTCCGAAAGGAGCCCTTCGCCACCGAGTAGATGACCGGGAGTTCGCGCTCGCGGCGGATGCCGATCGCCCGCTCGGCGGTGACCGCCATGTCATCGGTGACGATGCCGCTGGTCTTTTTCGCCGCCGCCGCGGTGAGGGTGGCGACGTCGTCCGCGATGGCGGCAATGTCGTCGAGAAGCGCAAGCAGTCCGGAGGCAGGCATGGGCTGCGAGACTATTCAGAAACGGGGGAAGACGGTCGCGCCCCGGACCTTTCCCGGCGCGTCCTCCCCCTACCGTCACCTACCCTTCGCCCTCCAAGCTACGCTTTCCGGCCTGCGGCGGCGGTCGGGTTGGATAACCCGCCCGCCGGGCGACTCTCCCCCACCAGGGCGTCACCCATGCCGCAGCAGTTTCATGGCTCTTGGAGCCGACCCACGGGCGGCATGGCGAACGTAGCCGCGGTACGTGCCCGCGGCATGGAAACGTTTCCGTCGGTGTGCCCGCTGGACTGCCCCGATCGGTGCAGCCTCGCCGTGAACGTGGAGGGCGGACAGGTGCGCTCGCTGGGGGGCACGCACGAACACCCCTGGACGGAGGGCTACATCTGCGCGAAGGTCAAACGGTTCGGCTCCCGTGTGCACGGCCCCGAACGCGTTCTGCGCCCGCGGATCCGCACCGCCGCCGGTTGGGTCGATGCATCCTGGGACTCGGCCTTGGACCTGGTCGCCGCGCGCTTCCGAGCGATCATGGCCACCGACGGTCCCGAGGCGATCCTCCCGGTCTGGTACGGGGGCAGCAACGGCTTGTTGACCGGCGGCGGCCTCGACATCAAGCTGTGGAACGCTCTGGGGGTGAGTCGGTGCGAGCGCACCCTGTGCGCCACCAACGCCGGCGCCGCGGTGAAGATGTCTTATGGGGCGATGGCCGGCGCCGACCCCTCCGATGTGGCCCACTCCAAGTTGGTGATGCTCTGGGGGGCCAATCCCAGCGCCAGCGGGATCCACCTGGTGCCGCCGCTCAAGAAGCTCCGCGAGCGCGGTGGCAAGCTCGTGGTGGTCGATCCGCGGCGGATTCCCCTCGCGGGCGTGGCCGATCTCCACCTGCCGGTCCTGCCGGGCACGGACGTACCCGTCGCCCTGGCGCTGGCCCACATCGCCTTTGTCGAGGGGCTGGCCGACGAGCTGTGGCTGGACCTGCACGGCGAGGGGTGGGAGGCCTACCGAGAGGCGGCGATGGCGTGGAGCCCGGCCAAGGCCGCGGCGGTGGCCGGGGTGGAGGCCGCCGACATCGAACGCCTTGCGCACCTGTACGCGGACGCCTCGCCCGCGCTGGTCCGCCCCGGCTGGGGGCTGGAGCGCACGCGCAACGGGAGTGACAGCGTGCGCGCGGTGCTGCTGCTCCCCTCCGTCTTCGGCAAGTTCGGGAAACGCGGCGGCGGCTACGTGATGTCCACGTCCGGCGGGTACGGGATCGACGCCAGCGGGTGGCAGGGAACGAGCGCCGCCCGCGGTATCAACCTCTCGCGGTTGGGTCGCGAGTTGGAAACGCGGGCGGACCCGGTCGTTCGTGCGGTCTACATTTACAACTGCAATCCTGTCGCGACCGTTCCCGATCAGAATCGGGTCGTCGCCGAGCTGTCGCGACCCGATCGCTTCGTTGTCGTGCACGAACAGGTGTGGACGGACACCTGTGAGCTGGCGGATGTGGTGCTGCCGGCCACCACCTTCCTGGAGCACCACGAGCTGACCAAGAGCTACGGTGGCTACGTCGTGCAGTGGTCGGACCCGGTGATTCCGCCGGTCGGGGAGTCTCGCAGCAACCACGTCGTGCTTCGGGAGTTGGGGAGGCGGCTCGGGGTCGACATCCCGATCGACGAGCTGCAGATGGCCGAGCGCATCATCCAGCACATCCCCAACGTGCCCGATCTCGCCACGTTGCGCGCCAACCTCGCGGTGCCGGTGCCCTCGCCGGTCCAGTTCGTGACCAGCTTTCCGGAGGGCGCTCGGGTGCGCATGACGCCCATTCCCCGGCATCGCGTGCCGCCGGTCGATGGCGAGCTCCCCTTGGTGCTCATCTCGCCGGCGACCTCCGCCGCGATCTCGTCGACGATGTACGAAGCCGAGACCGACGTCGAACTGGGTGTCCACCCCGACGACGCGGCGGAGCGTGGCCTCGTCGACGGGCAGCTCGTGCGGATCTGGAACTCCCGGGGTGAGGTCCGCGCGCCGCTCCACGTCGACCCCTTGCTGCGCCCGGGGGTCGTGATGCTGCCCAAGGGTCTGTGGCGCCGGGCGACCCGAAATGGGTGGACCAGCAACGCGCTGATTCCGGACCACGTGGACGAGTTCGGTCTCGGTGCCTGCTACAACGACGCGCGCGTCGAGCTGGAAGCCGTCAGTTGATACGATACCGCCTCACTCGGGCGCCGCCTCGATCACGAGGTTCCTGACCCGAACCACCCCGCTGCCCGCTTCGTTGTGCACGCACACCCGCATCTTGGCGACCCGGGGCGTCACGGGAATGATCTCAAAAAACGGGGTCCAGTCCAGCGAGCGCCGCCCATTGACGATGAACACCTGCGAGCCACCGGCGACCGTGCCTTTGGGCACCATCCGGCCGCTGTCATCGAGCAGGCGCACCGCCACCCGCGCCCCCTTGGTCTCCTTCCCGCCGACCGCGTCGAGCGACCATTCCCCCGAGACGCGCAGCGGGCCGGACAACTCCCGGTCCGGATCGAGGCAGGCCATCGGCGCGTCGCCGTCGGGCGTGCCTTCGACCTCGAGTCCACCGTCGCCGAAGCGAACCGGGCCTCCCGCGAGTGGGGGCGGCACCGCGTACCAGCCACCGCCGACCAGCCCCTTCCGGCCGGCGCCCTGCTGCCGGGCCGGCGGCGCCGCGGCGTCCCCGCGGACGGCTTCGGGCGCGGCGCCGACGGGAAGCACCGCCGGCGGGAGGCTGCGCACGTAGGCGACCAGGACGCCGCACAGCAACAGCGCGGTGCCGACGGGCAGAAGCCACGGTGGCAGCGCCCGCCGGCGCGGCGGTTCGGCGATCGGCTGCGGCGCGGTGAAGAACGCGGCCATGGCGGCGGGCAGCTCGCCGTCCCCCATGGCAAGCATCAGACCATCGCGACCAATCTGCACCCAACCAGGCGCGAACGCGAAGCGTTCGGTGTCGTATCGACCCAGTCGTCGGGCCAGCGCGCCGTGGGGATCGGCCCCCACCGGCACCCCCAGGCCCAGCTCGCCCATCCACGCGCCCAGGGCCGCGGCGGAGTCGACGCTCACGATGCGACAGCGGATACCACCCGCGAGCGCTCGTGCAGCTTGCCTCGCGACCGCGTCGGCTTCTCCGGTAAAGGCGTGGGCGATGAACAGCAGCAGCTCGCCGCCGATGGGCGTCGGCGCGCCCCGTTCGTCCAGGACGGTCTGGTCGGCGAGGCTCATCACCGAGCGGCGCCGGGGGTGGCGGCACGGGCGAGCGCCACGGCGACCAGCACCCAGGCGGCCGTGGCGAGGAAACCCGGCCACCACGGAGCGGGCCCGGCCGCGGTGGTCACCGGCGGCGGCACCGCGGCGGTTGCCGCCGGGCGCGGCCCGAGGGCGGGCGGAATTGCCGCGGGGGCCGTAGGGGCCACGGTAGCAGCGGGTTCAGCGTCCGCGGCGGGTTCAGCGTCGGACGCGACGGGCGCCATCTCTGCGACGCGCCCCGCCGCGAGCCGCACGCGCAGGCCGACGACGTCGGCGTCGGGGCTGAACCCGAAAAGTCCGGCCACCGCGCCCCGCGGGCGGTGGTCACACCAGATCCGCAGCCCTGGCGCCACCCGCAGGCTCCACGCCTTGGCGATGGGCGGGGCGTCGGGCAACACCAGCACCAGGTCCGGCCTCCCGACCAGCTCCGCGCCCGCCGAGAGCGTTCCCGGCTGAAAGGCCCCGCGCAGAAAAACCAAGGTTCCGTCGGACGGGATGGCGGCTTCCTGACCGACCTCGTCGATGAGCAGGGCGTCCGGAGCCGAATCGCCGACCTTCACCATTCCCGCAGCCTATCCGCAACGCCGCTACTCGAAGAGCCCGTCTTCCAGGCAGCTTTCGTCCCCGGCTTGGATGGCCTTGGCCAGCGCGGTGGCCTTGGGGAGCACGTTCTTGATGTAGAAGCGCGCATTCATAAGCTTTCCCCGGTAGAATCGCAAGTCTTCGGGCCGGGCGCCCTCCTGGATCGCCAGGTGCGCGACGCGCGCCTGCCACAGGCTGTGAAGGCCCAGCACCACCAGACCGAACAGCTCGAGGAAGGGAGTGGCCTGCAGCATCGCGCCGCGGAGGTTTCCCTGGCCGCCCAGCATGCCGAGGTGCATCGCCGTCTGACCGAGCTGGTCGCGCGCGCGCTCGAGGCCGGCCACTTCGTCGGCCAAAGCGGCGATGGCGCGACACCGGTCCAACTCTTCATTGGCTTCGTTGAGCCAACTCATGAACAGCATTCCCTGGCCCTTGCGCATCTTGCGCCCGAGCATGTCCATGGCCTGGATGCCGTTGGTCCCTTCGTAGATCGAGGTGATCTTCGCGTCGCGGACGTGCTGCTCGACCGGGTACTCGCCAATGTAGCCATAGCCCCCGAACACCTGCAGTGCGGTGACACAAACCTCGAAGGCCTTGTCCGAACAGTGGGCCTTGATGATCGGCGTCATCAGCTCCACGAGGCCCAGCAGATACTCCTTCTCGGCGTCCTCGCCGTAGTGGGTCTTGTCGAAACGATTCGCGACGCTGTAGATGAGAGAGCGCATCGCGTCGACCGTGCATTTCATGGTCGCGAGCATTCTTCGGACGTCGGGATGCTGGTTGATGGTGATCCGGGGCGGATCGGCGTCGCGGAAGTTCTCTACCGCCGAGCCCTGTACACGGTCCTTGGCGTAGGCCAGTGCATTCTGGTACGCGGCGCTGGCCAGGCCCAGGCTCTGGATGCCGACGCCGATGCGGGCTTCGTTCATCATCCGGAACATGATCTCCATGCCCTGGCCCGGCACCCCGAGCAGGTAGCCGACACACGTTCCGGTGGCGCCCAACGCGATGGTACAGGTGGCGCTGCCGTTGATGCCCATCTTGTGTTCGATGCCGACCACCTTGACGTCGTTTCGGGCGCCCAGCGTGCCATCGGCGGCGAACAGGAACTTGGGCACCACGAAGATGGACAGGCCCTTGGTGCCGGGGGGAGCGTCCGGGAGTCGCGCCAGGACCAGGTGGAGGATGTTCGAGGTCAGGTCGTTGTCGCCTCCCGAGATGAACATCTTTTCGCCCGACAGGTGGAAGACGGTGGCGTCGGCCGTGGGCGTGGCCCTGGCGCGGTTGTCACCGACCGCGGTGCCGGCGCCGGCTTCGGTGAGGCACATCGTTCCCGACCACTGCCCGCCGAGCATCCGGGGCACCGCCGTGGTGGTGATCCAGTCGGGCGTGCCTTCCCAGGTCAACAGGTTGGCCGCGGCGCGGGTGAGCCCCGGGTACATGTTGAACGCGGTGGCGGCGCCGGAGAGCATTTCGTGCGTTGCGATGTCGATGACGTGAGGCAGGCCCTGCCCGCCGTGTTCGATGTTCATGGACGCGGCCACGAGCCCCGACTCGGCGATGGCCCGAAATGCCGGCTTGAAGCAGGCCGGGGTGGTGACGTTGCCGGCCGCGTCGAGCGCGCAGCCCTCGCGGTCGCCGACCTTGTTGACGGGGGCCACGGTGTTGACCGCCAGCTCGGCCGCCATGTCGAGCACGGCGTCGTACATGTCGCGGTCGAAGTCCTTGTATCGGGGAATCTGCACGAGCTGTTCGTGCGCCTTGAGCTGCTCGAAGAGCACGAACTTGATGTCGCGAAGGTCAATGGTGTAGTCGGTGGCGCTCACGCAGGCTCCGGCAGTGAATGAATGCTCATTCATGTAGCTGGCTGATACGCTCCCGGCCACCGATGCAAACCATGCGAACCACGCTCTTGCTCGTCGCCCTTGTCGCCTGCGGGCACCCCGTCGACACCGGCGATGCGGCCTACGTCGACCGGCGCCCCGCCAACCCCGCCTGCCTGGCGCCAGCGCGTCCACTGTCCGACGCGCGCGTGGTGTTCGAGCGAGCGTTCGACGGCCGGTCCTTCTCTTTGCCGGTCGGCCTCTACCCCTCGCCGATGGCGGACGACCGGTGGTACGTCCTGCAACAGTCCGGGGAGCTGGTCCGATTCGTCGACGGGAGTCCGGACGCCGCCGAGCTGGTCGCCGAGTTCCCGGACGCCTACATGGGCTCGCTGGAGGAGGGCCTGCTCGGCTTCGCCTTTCACCCCGAGTTCGCCGACAACGGCGTCGCCTTCGCCAGCTACACGGCGATGCGCGGCGCCCAGCTCGTCAGCCGCATCGTACGCGTGGTCAGTGACGATGACGGCGCCAGCTTCGACACCGACGATGTCGAGCTGATCCTCGAGATCGATCAGCCGTACAGCAACCATAACGGCGGCAACATCGGCTTCGGACCCGATGGGTACCTCTACGCGGGCTATGGCGACGGCGGTTCGTCTGGAGACCCGCAGGAAAACGGTCAGAATCGCGACGTTCTGCTGGGCAAGATGTTGCGGATCGACGTGGACGGCTCGTTGCCGTACGCCATTCCCCCCGACAACCCCTTTGCCGACGGAGGCGGCGTCCCGGAGGTCTATGCCTGGGGCTTACGGAATCCCTGGCGCTTCTTTTTCGATCCCGCCAACGGTGAGCTGTGGGCGGGTGACGTGGGGCAGAACGTGTGGGAGGAGTTCGACCTCATCGAGCGGGGCGGGAACTACGGATGGGACGTCATGGAGGGGCTGGACTGCTACCCGCTGGCCGCCGACTGCGACCCGGCCGGGCTGATCCTGCCCCTGGCCCAGTACGGTCGCGACGCTGGCCAGAAGGCCTCGATCACCGGCGGTCCCGTCTACCGGGGGAGCAGGATCCCCGGGCTCGTCGGCGTGCCGCTCTTTGCGGACGTGTACACCGGCACCCTCTACGGCCTCGTCGCCGACGTCAAGACCGGCGAGCGCGCCATGCAGGCGCTGCTGCCCGAATCGGGTGTGCCCATCGTGTCCTTCGGCCAGGCGCCCGATGGCGAGGTCTACGCGGTGGCCTACACCGGCGAACTCTACGCGCTCGCGCCGGCCGGCGAGGTCGTGACCGACACCTTTCCGGCTCGGTTGAGTCAGACCGGGTGTGTCGATCCGGACGACGCGACAGTGATGGTCGACGCAATGCTGCCTTACGATGTCAACATGGCGCTGTGGTCCGACGGGGCCGAGAAGGGGCGGTGGTTCGCGATCCCCGACGGGACCTCCGCCGTGGTGGGAGAGGGGGGCACACTTGAGCTGCCGGTCGGCTCGGTGGTGACGAAAGAGTTCCGGCTCGGGGACCAGCGCGTCGAGACCCGGCTGCTGGTGCGCCACGCCGACGGAGAGTGGGCTGGGTACAGTTATGCCTGGAATCAGGCCCAGACCGATGCCGAGCTGCTTCCCGCCGGCGCGACCGCCGTGTGGGGGGGCCAGAGCTGGCAGTACCCCAGCCGCAGTCAGTGCCTCGGTTGTCACACCAGCGCGTCGGATCGCCTGCTGGGGCTGACGCTCGGCCAGCTGGATCGTGACGCGACCTACCCCTGGGGCGAAACCCTGAACCAGCTGGATCGGCTCGCTCGGATCGATGTCCTGGAGGTCGGCGCCAGCGTGGTCGCCCCCCTGCCCACGCTGGATGGCAATGCGTCGGTGGAGGCGCGGGCGCGCGCCTACCTGGCGGTGAATTGCGCCCATTGTCATCAACCGGGGGGCACCGGCCTCGGCGCCGCCGACCTTCGATACGCGGTCGCGCTGGCCGACGCGCACCTGTGCGGCGCCACGCCAGAGCACGGCGCGCTGGGGCTCGACGCCCCCTTGCTGATCGATCCGGGTCGCCCGGAAAACAGCGTGCTGTCGCTACGGATGCACGCGACCGACGCCACCCGCATGCCCGCCTACGGCACCGAGCTGGTCGATGGCGACGGCACCGCGGTGGTGGACGCGTGGATCGCGGCGATGGAGGCCTGTCCCTGATCGGTTACGCCCAGCCCATGAAGAAGCCACTCTCGGGGAAGGTCGTGTGCATCACCGGCGCCGGGCGTGGGCTGGGTCGCGCCCTGGCCGAAGGCTTCTCGGCGGAGGGCGCCTCGCTGGTGCTCGGGGCACGCACCAGCGCTGAGATCGACGACCTGGCCGCGCGGCTGGGCAACGCCATCGCCGTCCAGACCGACGTGCGGGTGGCGGGCGACTGCGATCGCCTCGTGGATGCCGCCGTGGCCGAGTTCGGCCGCCTGGACGTGATGGTGAACAACGCGGGCCTCGCGGTGTACGGGCCCGTCGAGAGCGCGTCGCCCGATGCGGTGGACGCGATGATCGACACCAACGTCAAGGGGGTCATCTACGGCAGCCAGGCCGCCTTCCGCGCCATGAAGGAGCAGCAGGGCGGCCTCATCGTCAACATCTCCAGCGTCGCCGGGAAGATGCACCTGCCCAACGAGGCGGTGTACAACGCGTCGAAGTGGGCGGTCAACGGGTTCACCGGCACGCTTCGATTGGAGGCGGCCCCTCACAACATCCGCGTGAGCTGTGTGTGCCCCGGTGGTATCGACACGCCCTTCTGGCGTGCCATGGACTTCTACCCCTTTCCCGAAGGCATCGATCCAGGCGTGGATTTCATGAGGGCGGACGAGGTGGCACGGAGCGTCGTTCAGTTGGCGCTGACATCGGACCGGTACGTCGTGCCCGAGCTGGTGATGTTGCCGTTGATTCGGGGGTGAAACACCTCATCCGCCACGGGCTCACCCACGAACTGGCACGCGAAGCCACACGGCGTGCGTTGGACAGCTACCGCCAGCGGTTCGCTGCGTTTTCGCCCGAGGCTGAGTGGGTCGGCGACGACCACGCCCGCGTCGCCTTTTCGGCGGCGGGACGTCGGTTGGAGGGATCGATCGAGGTGGGGCCCGAGGCCATCGAGCTGGAACTGGACGTGCCGTTCATCTTCCGGCTCCTTCACGATCGGGCGGTCGCCATCGTCGAAGATGAGGTGCGGCGCTGGATCGAGCGGGCGCGCGCCGGACCACTCGGTACGTCCTGACCCGTCAGCGGTCGCAGCCGCTGAACACCAGCGCCGCGTCCACTCCCTCCGTGGTCTGCCACCAACCCCCGATCGCCGCGTCCCAGGCCACCGCCTCGACCTGCTCCTGGCCGACGACGTCGAGCTCCGACCGGTCGGAGCCCGCGATGCCGGCGAGGCCGTGCTCATCGAGGTCGTAGCGCCAGGCGTGCCCGTAGCTTCGCAACAGCAGCGTCTTGTCGTCCGGCCAGAGACTCGCTCCGGTCACCCGACCGTACCATTCCGCCTCCCCTGGCGTTCCGACAGAAAGTGTCGCGACCGAACGATAGTACCCGCCGCTCTCGCGCAGGACCTCGCTGCTGCCGTCGGAGCGCTTGCTGAAGAGCGTGGCGGCGCCGGCGGCGTCGACGACCACCGCCTCGACGTTCTGGGGACCGGCTGCGTAACGAAGGCGGATGGTCTCGACGCTGGCGGTGCCGTCGGCGACGGCAGGCTCCGTCAGCCGGTAGAGCACCGCGTCGTCGCGGACGAGGTTGTTGTCGCCGACGTCGGCGATGGTCAGGCAGTCGACCTCGCCGCACGGCGCAATCGCGAGCTCCTCCCAGTCGATGTTGGGGACCGGCAGTGAAATGGTCGCGAGCAGCGTGCCATCGATGTCCAGGGCGTAGATCTCGGCCGCGTTGCCGCTGTCTTCGAGCGCCCACAGGACGCCCGGGTGGGTGCGGGAGGCGACGAGGCCGCTGACCTCGTCCAGCTCCGGCGGTAGGTGGCCCACGACCACTCCGGACTCGAACGAAGCGCACGCGCCCGGTTGCGGCTCCGGCTCAACGTCAGCAACGTCGGCGGCGCTGTCGGTTTCGTCGTCTCCCAGATCGGCCTCGTCGGTGTCGCGCTCGTCCGCAGCCGGCGAGTCCCAGGAGGCGGGCGCGCCGGTCTCTCCCTCGACCCGAGCGACGTGCAGCAGCTGCGAATCGATCTCACACGCGGCAAGGAGCAGGAGGGCAGCGATTGTGGCCATGCCAGCAGATCGGCAGCGACGCCTCGGCGGATGAGGGGCACCGACCCGCGATGCGATCCGCTACACTCCCGCCATGGTCTGGTCCATCGTGATGCTAGCTTGTATGCCGGATGTCGACAGCGCCGACGCGTGGTCGTACCCGCTCGACGGGGTGCTGCGCTTCGACGACCTGCAGGCCGTCGGTACGCACAACAGCTACCACGAGCGGACCGAGGGGGTGGAGATCGAGGCCTGGGATTACGATCATCGCCCGTTGGACCAGCAGCTCGGTGCCGTGGGCGTCCGCCAATTCGAGATGGACGTCACCTGGGATCCCGCGTCGCACGACTTTCGGGTGTTCCACGTCGCGCTCGTGGACGAAAACAGCAGTTGCGACTGGCTCTCCGACTGTCTGGGCGTCATGCGCGCCTGGTCGGACGAGCACCCCGCCCACCATCCCATCGCCACGCTCCTGGAGCTGAAGGACAAGTACGACGAGGACGAGGCGACCCCGCTCCTGGCCGATCTGGACGCGGCGGTCGACGCCAGCTGGCCCGGCGGTCGACGGCTCTCGCCGGATGACGTGCAGCGCGATGCGGCCACGCTTTCAGCGGGGTTGGCCGAGCATGGGTGGCCCACGCTGGGCGAGCTGCGCGGCCGCGCCATGTGGGTGTTGCACACCGACTCAGACTTCCGGCAGGCGTACACGGCGGGCGACTCCACCACCGAGGGCCGCGTGTTGTTTCCGGATGCGCACGGTGATCTTTCGTTGGCTGTGGGGGCGTTTTCGTCGATCAACGACCCCGTCGTGGACGGGGCGGCGATCGCCGCGGCGTTGGCCGCCGGGCATCTGGTGCGGACGCGCACCGACAGCGACGGCGACGAGGCCCGCGCCAACGACACCGGACCGCTCGCGGCGGCCCTGACCTCCGGCGCTCACTTCCTCAGCACGGACTTTCCCCAGCCGCACCCGACCACGGGGTACGTCGTCGTAATGCCAGACGGTACGCCGAGTCGCTGCAACCCCGTCACCGCCCCGCCAGAGTGCACCTCGGCCGCGATCGAGGATCCTGCTTTCGTGGGGGAGTGAGCCGCCTTGGCGGCCGCAGCCTACTTCAGGTTCTCGAGCTCTTTCTGCAGCAGCGGCGCGATCTCAAAGAGATCGCCCACAATGCCGTAGCTGGCGTACTGGAAGATAGGCGCCTCGGCATCCTTGTTCACCGCCACGATGACGCGCGAGGTGCGCATGCCGGCGAGGTGCTGGATGGCGCCCGAGATGCCCAGGGCGATGTAGAGCGAGGGGTTGACCACCTTGCCCGTCTGGCCGACCTGCTCCCCGTGTCCGGCGTACCCGGCGTCGACGGCGGCGCGGCTGGCGCCAGCGGTGGCACCCAACGCGGCGGCGAGCGGACGCACCACGTCGTCGAACTGCTCCTTCGACTTGAGCGAACGCCCTCCGGAGACGATTCGATCGGCCTCGGTGAGGTCGACGGACTTGTTGGCCGGCGCAAGCGTCTCGATCACGCGCACGTCGATGTCGGCCTCGGACAAGCCGGCATCCACCGCGACAACCGGGGCGCTGCCTCCCGTGGGAGCGCCGATCGGGAAGCTGTTGGGCCGCACGGTGAACATCGCCACGGCGCTCTGCACGCGAACGTCGAAGAGCGCCTTGCCACCGTAGACCGGCCGCCGCCCGACCACCTTGCCCCCTTCGTTGCGGAGGTCGGTGACCTCCACCCCCAGACCAGCGCCGAGTCGCGCCGACAACCGCGGCATGGCATCGCGAGCCGGCGAGCTTGCCGAGGCCAACAGGGTCCCGCACCCGGACGCCGCGATCCCCGCCGCCAACGCCTTGACGTAGGCGCCGGTGGAGTAGCTGGCGAGGTGTGCGGAGCTGACCTGGTAGACGGTGGAGGCGCCGTTGGCACCGAGGCTGGACGTGTCGCCCGAGCCGAGGACCAACGCCGAGACCGGGCCGGCGCCGAGCGCGACGGCCTTCTGCAACAGTTCGTACGCGGTCTTGCGGGGGGAGCCGTTCTCGAACTCACAGTAGACGAGGATGCCGTTGTGCATGTTCATGGCTCCTTAGATGACCTTGGCTTCGTTGCGGAGGAGGCGGACCAGCTCGGCGACGGCGCTTTGCGCGTCGCCCGTGAGGATCCGGCCGGCGGGGCGCGCGGGCGGGGCGCCCATCGCGGTGTGGGTGACCAACGCGGCACCGGACCCGACGGAGGCCGCGTCGACCCCTATGTCGGCGAGCGTCTTGACCACGAGTGGCTTGGCCTTGGCCTTCATGATGCCGGGTAGCGTGGCGTAGCGGGGCTGATTGAGGCCCTTGTCGCAGCTGACGACCGCTGGGAGCTTGCCGGCGACCACCTCGCGGACCCCGCCACCCGCGGCGCGATTGGCGGTGAAGCCGTCGCCTTCGATGGTGAGCTTGTCGACCCAACTGACCTGCGCGATGCCCATGAACTCCGCGATCATCGCCGGCACGGCCGTCGAGTCGCCGTCCACCGCCTGGCGACCGGCGAGCACCAGGCCCACCCCTTCGGCGCGCAGCGCGGCGGCGAGCACCCGGGCGATGCCGAGGCTGTCGCTCCCCGCGAGGCCGGGATCGTCGATGCGTACGGCGCGATCGGCGCCGCGGGCGAGGCCGTCGCGGATGCGCGGGTCGGCGTCAGCGGCGGCCACGGTGAAGGTGATCACCTCTGTCGCCGCGCCCGCCTGCTTGAGCCGGAGCGCCTCTTCCAACGCGAAGTCGTCGTAGGCGTTGATCTCGAACTTCACGTCATCGGTCAGGATGGCGGTGGCGTCCGCGTTGATGCGGATGCGGGTGTCGGTCGCGGGGACCTGTTTCAGACAGACGCCGATCTTCATGATTTCTCCTTGGTCAAGCCACGAATGAAGATGCTCGCCACCGTGTCGGCGGCCGCATCGAGCGGGAACTTGCGATGTTTGGCGAGAATGAATTGCATCGCCATCTCGTCCATGGCGCCGAAGAAGGCCCACATCGCCATGAACGGGTCGATGTCGTCGCGGATCACGCCGCGTTCCTGGCCGCTCCGGACGATCTCCGCGAAGATGCCAAGGTACTCCCACAGCTTCTCGGGACGATATTCCTTCAGGAACTTGTTGGAGAGGCGAAGCTCGATCTGCAAGACCTCCGCCAGCTCACGATGATCGCGCACCTGGCGGAAGTGGTACTCGGCGAAGGTGCGCACCTGCTCGAGCGGGTCGGTCACCCCGTCGAGCGCGGCGCGCAGCCCGGCGAGAAGCACGTCCATCTTCTCTTCGAAGATGGTGAGCAGTAGATCATCCTTGTTCTTGAAGTAAAGGTAGATCGTGCCATCTGCGACACCGGCGGCGCCGGCCACATCGGAAATCCGCGCCGCGTGGAAGCCCCTTTCGGCGAAAACGCGAATGGCCGCCTCGAGGATGAGCTCGTGCTTGTCGGTGCGTTCTCGAGTGGCTTCGGCGGTGGACAGGGCGACTGAATGGCGGTTCAGCGGCGCTTAGCCGGGAGGGGGCGGGGCGGCAAGGGGGTGCCGTGGTGTCGCGTCGGGGCGATCGGGGCGGAGCGGGCGGAGGGGCGGATGCCGGAGAGCCCTCTCCCTCTTTTCTTGTTGCTGAGGCGGCCGGAACATTAAGGGTCGTCGATACCGCCGAATCAGACGGACTCCGAACCCGCGCGGCGCTGGCCGCGGCTGCCGGGGGTCAATGGGCGGTCGAGTGGGCCGATCACATCGCCGTGATGAGCGGTGGCGACCGCGTGGCAACCCGCTTCAGCCGAGGCAGAGAAAACGTTTACTGGTTCGACTTCGTTGAGGATCGGCATCGCGCCGAACGGCGTGCTCGGCTTCAGCGACACCCATTCCGGGCGCTCGAGGCGGATGTCCTCGAAGGGAACCCCCGCGGCAGCGAGCGCGAGGCGGCACTCCTGGCCGCGGCTGCCGTCGAGGTTGAAATACGCGACCGACGTGGCCATGCGGAGTCCGGAAGGACGCCGCGGCTATCCGGCCACGATAACGGCGGCCCGGACAACCTCACGGGGGGGCGCGAGGGCTGAGATCAGATGTCCAAAATAGAGGGTGGAGCGGCGGTCGCACGGCGCCACAACGCGCGCCGCCCGAGGTCGCCGGCCGCATTCGGTTAGCTTCCGTGTCATGGCTTCCGAGGCCGAGCGCTTTCGCACCGCCATCGACCTCCACGAGGCCGGGGTCCAACTGATGCGGTTGAAGCTGCGCCGCCTGTACCCGCAGGAGTCCGATGCGGAGCGCGGGGAGCGCTTGCGCTCGTGGCTTCGCGGTCCGGAGCTGGAGATTCGCGACCATCGCTGGGTGCCGTGGCCCAGATCCTGACCGAGCTGGCCCGCGAGCTACGACGCTTCGTTCAGGCGGTCGAAGGGGCCGAGCCGGCGACGCCGTTCGCGGTCGTCGGCGGGCTGGCCGTATCCGTGCACACGGAGCCGAGGTTCACCCGCGACGTTGACGTGGCGGTGGGGGCGGCCAGCGACGCCGAGGCCGAGGCCCTGGTGCGCCACCTCCAGCGCGCGGGGTACCGGATTCTGGCGGTCCTGGAGCATGCCGCCGGCCGGATGTCGACGGTCCGCCTCATCCCCCCGGGCGGTTCGGAGGACGGCGTCGTGGTCGACCTCCTGTTCGCCTCCTCGGGCGTCGAGGCTGAGCTCATCGCGGCGGCGCAGCTGATCGAGGTGCTCCCGGGCGTGAAACTCCCCATGGCACGCATCGGTGACCTGATGGCCTTGAAACTGCTCTCCGTCGATGCGAAGCGTCCCAACGACGCCCAGGACCTCCTCGCCCTGGCCGCCGCTGCCAGCCCCGGCGAGATCACCCGCTGTCGCAACGCGCTGTCGCTCATCACCCAGCGTGGTTACCACCGCGGCCGGGATCTGGCGCGGGCACTCGACGCGTTGCTCGCAGAGAACTCGCTTTCGAGCTAGCCGCGGGGAACGCCTCGTCCGATTTCGGCCGCACCAACGCGCGGAGTCCCCAGCCGCAGCCGGATACCTGCCCGAATGGCCCGAGCCCTCGTCTTCACCCTCGGCGGAGAGGTCAGCCGCTTCGGCCTCTCCAAACACTCTCGCGAGAAGGTCTACGGTGTGCGCAAACGCGTCGTCGTCGTCGGCGCCGGGCGCGAGTGCGACCGCGGCCTGCTCAGCGAAGACGGCAGCATGCTCCTGCCTCCCGGCTCGGTGGCCATGATCTACTTGGACGAACACTTCGACGCGGTGGAGCGCGCGGATCTGCGCGCGTCTACCCCACGCGCCGGTCGAGGCTGAGGAACCACAGCTCCATCCGCGGCGGTTTGTCCAGGCCCAGGGCCGAGTGCAACACCGAGACGTAGTGCGCGGCCTGGAGGCGGTAGGCCGCGACGCGCGCCTCCAACGCGGCCTCGGTGGGGACGCTGTCGGTCTTGTAGTCGACGACCACCAGCTCGCCGGTCGCGGGATCGAGGTGGACGAGGTCGATGGCCCCGGCGAAGAAGCCGACCGGCCCGGAGTCGTCGCCGGGAGCGGCGAGCGTCGGGAGCTCTCGCGCGACGATGTGCGGCCCCAGGCGGCGGAAGTGGGCCCCCAACTCGCCGTCGACGAAACGAACGAGGAGCCGCTCGGCGCGACGGCGCCCCTCGGGGAGGAGGTCGTCGGGGAGCGAGGCCACCAGCACCGGCTCGGCGGCGGCGACGGCGTCCCGCAGGGCGCTCGCGGGTGAGGCGGCGGGGTCCATGAGCTCCAACGCACGGTGCACGGCGGTGCCGACGGCGGACGGCAGGGGACTGGGAACCGCGGGGGTGGTCGTCGCGGCGCGCGGGTCAGCCTCGGGGCCGGCGTCCCCGAGCGCGGCCGCCACCTGGCGGTGGCTCTCCTCCAGGACACGGTGGGCGGCGTCGGAGGCCGGGGCGCTGGTGGGGCGGTCCATGCGTTCCGTCGCCTCCACCACGCGCTCGGCGCGGCGGGCGAGTTGGCGCTCCAGATCAGGCGGCGTCGGATCGACAGCGGGGGGCCGGGGGATCGAAGTCGCGCCGGGCGCCGACGCTCCGACCATCGCCGGAAGTCGCCACAGCGCGTCTCCGCCGTCGAGGTGTCCCGACGCTGCCTCCACCTGCTGCGGCGTCGGATGACCACCAGTCCGCCCGATGGCCAGACCGAGCAGGCTCTTGGCCCGCTCCACGGTCGGCGTCGGGTCGGGTTCCTTCGGCCATTTGCCAAGGAGCACCAGGCGATCGCGGGCGCGCGTCATGGCCACGTACAGCAGTCGCAGCCGCTCGTGGCGGTCGACCATCTGCTCCCGCGTGGCGACGCGGTCGTAGCCGAGGGAGCGGGCGCCGAAGAGCCTCAGCTCCCACCGCCCGGCGTCCACCGGCACCGCGGACGTGGCCTCGCCGGCGTTGTCAATCCACTCGCTACGGCTGTCGCGACGCTCCTTGTGAAGCTGGACGACGTAGACGTGGGTGAACTCCAGTCCCTTGGCCTTGTGCACCGTCATGACGCGGACAGCGTCGTCTTTGAACTCGGGGCGGGCCTCTTCCCCCTCGCTCTTCCCTTTTACCCCGCGACGCAGGGCACGGAGGACTTTCTGCGGGTCGCGGGCGCTGTCGGCGAGGGCGTCGACCAGTTCGGTGTGGTACCGATGGAGGTTCGCGACGCGGAAGCTGCCGAGGTACCGGCCGGAGGCCACCGCCTCCAGCGGGATGCGCGCCCGCAGCTCCTCGACGAAGCGGTCGGCGGGGAGGGCCTCGTGGTGCTCACGCAGCCAGGCCACCGCGTCGATGGCCGCGAGGAGCGCGTCGGGCCAGCCGGCCACGGTGGTGAGCCCACCGGCGCCGGTCGCGGCGGTCTCGGCGGCGGCCTCCCGCACCAGGAGCTCGATACCGTCGAGGTCCGAGCGTCGGCGCACCTCCGTCATGCGGGCGGGAAGCTGTCGGCTCCACAACGGCAGCAGGGCGGCGTCGGGCACGCCGACCGCCGGGGAGCGAAACAGGGCCAACAGGGCCAGGGTGTCGGTCGGCTCGAGCACCGCGCGCAGGATGGCGGCCGCGTCGACGATCTCGCGGCGGCGGAAGTAGTTGCGATCACGCTCCACCACGTAGGGCACTCCCGCCTCGCGCAGGGCCTCCAGGTAGATGTCGAGGTCGGAGGCCGAGCGCATCAGGATGCCCACCTCGCCCCAGCCGAGCCCCTCGGCGCGCAGACCCACGAGGTCGGCGGCGATCGCCTTGGCCTCGATCTCGGCGGTCATCTGCGCGGGCAGCAGCGCGAGGCCGTCGGTTGGACTCCACCCCCAGGACATCCAATACTCGACCGCGCCCCGGCCTCCCGGGAAGGCGGGGGCGGCGCCGCGATGGGAGACCAGCGCCTGAAAGGCTGGCTGGAACCCCGCAAGCGGGCGCATCAGTGGTCCGATCACCCGCTCGACCTCCTCCAGCACCGGCGCCACCGAGCGGCGGTTGTACTCGAGGCTCAGCCGCTCGCCACCGGCGGCCATGACCCGGTCCACGAACGCCTGGTAGGCGCCCAGATCGGCGCTGCGCCAGCCGTAGATCGACTGCTTGGGGTCACCGACCACGAAGAGCGCCGGTCGGGTCTCGCCCTCCAAGGCCAACATCGCCACGATCTCGCATTGGAGGCCGTCGGTGTCCTGGAACTCGTCGACATGGAGAAGATCGAGACTCTCGCGCAGTTGGGCGAGCACCTGCGGGTGATGGGCGAGCAGGTCGCGCGTCCGGCGTAGCAGCTGGTCGAAGGTGACGATGCCTCGCCGCGACAGTTCAGCCTCGACCCTGGTCAGCATCGGCGCGAGCACGTCGCGCGCGGCGTCGAAGAGCACCGGGTCCATGTTGCCGAGGTGATCGAGGTGCACGAGGAGCAGGGCGGAGTTGGTTTCGGTCGCGCGCACCTTGTCGTTGAGGAGCCGAGCCTCGGTGGCGGTGAAGCGTCCGCGGCTCCACTTGGAGAGCGTGGACCGCTGGCCGTCGTTGACCTCCTGGGCGGCGGCGCACAAGCGTTCCAGCGCGGCGCGGGAGGGCGCCGCGGACGCCGCGACGTGGACGGCCCTGACGGCGTCGAGCAGGCGCTGGGCGACGTCGGCGCGCAGCACGCTGCCGGCGAAGCCCGGCTCGACGTCCGCGAGCCACCGGCTCAACAGGGCGCGCGTTCGGACGAAGAACGCAGCCAACTCCGCGGCCGTGGGCGCGGCGTCGCGCAGCACCTCCGCAGGCGTGGCCTGGCTCGCCAACCGGCCGAGCGCCAGGGCGATGGCCTCCGAGCCGATGGCCCGATCCGCCAGCACCAACAGCGAAGCGCGCTCGGGCGCGGCGGTGCCGAAGACCTCGGTGAACCAGTCCACGACGACCTGGTGGACGACCTCGTCGAGCAGGGTCCCGTCGGCGTCGACCTGAAATTGTGGGTGAAGACCGGCCTGCACCGGGGCCATCGACAGCACCCGGCTGCACCAGGCATGAATGGTCGAGACGGCAAGGCGATCGACGGCGGCGAGCAGAAACCGCGCGCGCTCGGCGGCCATGGCTTCCGCGACCGGGAGCGCATCGATGCCGACCACGCCGGATCCGCCGGCGACCGAGACCAGCGCCTCCCCGAGCTTGGCCGCCATCTCGGCGGCGGCGGCCTCGGTGAAGGTGATGGCGACGATGCCCTCGAGCACGCGCGCGGCGACGTCGCCAGGGGCGGTGTTGCCCGGCGCGGCGGCGGCGGCGCGCTCCCAGCCCGGTCCCAGGCACCACGTACACAGGCGCGCGATGAGCGTGGTTGTCTTGCCGGTCCCCGCGCCCGCTTCGACCACCAGCGGCCGATCGAAGATCGTCCGCGCCGCCTCGCGGGCGGCCAGGTCGGTGATGGGGTTGGCGGGGGCGGCGGGGGTCGTCAGCACGGTGGCGAGCGTTATGCCGGCGGGGGCGGCGGGGCTCTGGGGGGAGTGGAGGAGGGCGAGACGGCGCCGGAGGCGACGACCACCCCGTGAAGCGCCCGGAGCATCGTGGGTGCCCACCCTCCGGTTCGGGCCTACACTCGGACCATGGCCGTGACCGCACGCAAGACCGCCGCGCTCGGCTGACCGACGTGGCCCGCGCCCCCTTCACCTTCCCCCGGGCAGCCACCACACGACGTTCTGGGCGGCATCGGCCGGCGAGAGCGCCGCGCCCGCCTGCTCGGCCGTGCGCAGCATCGACGCGCGCGCCCGCAGCCGGCCCCGCGCGGTCGAGTCGCCGTGCAGGCAGGCCTCACGGACCTCGCAACTGCGACAGGTGCGCGGCTCCTTGTCGTCGTCCGGCTCGCTCAATCGGGGGAAGAACACCCCCGCCGCGACCCCCGCGAGCGCAGCGCCCAAGGCGCCTTGCAGCGCCTCCCGGGCCTCGTGGTCGGTGTCCCAGATCTCCAGCGATTTGAACTCCGGCGCCAGCTCCGGCCGGAGGTACACCAGCCGGCCCACGGCGCCCGGCGCGCTGGCCGCGTAGGCCGCCGCCTGCAGGGAGTTGCCCTTCGCGACCTCCTTCACGTAGGCGTTCCGCCGAGCGTCGGCTCCCTTCTGGTCCGCCAGGGGCTTGCCGGTCTTGTAGTCGGTCAGCACCAGGTCGGGCGCGCGACGGTCGACCCGATCGGCGCGGAAACGAACCTCCTTGCCGTCGATGTCAAACCAGCCGTCAACCTCGGCTCCCAGGGTCTCAGGGGGACCCTGGCGCCAGTCGATGTGGTGGGCCTCGTCGATCATCGGCCGCACCCGGCGCGCCAGCAGCTCGGCCAGTCCAGGCAGGCGCACGCCCTCCTCGGACAGGATCGTCGCGGCCTCGCGAGCCACCAGCGCGGTGAGCACGTCGGGCTCGGGCCAGGGCAGCAGGGTGGGCGTCGCGGTCAGCGCGTGGGCCACGGTGCGTGAGCCCGCGGAGAGGGTCCGCTGAGCGATCCGTTCCAGCACGGCGTGGACGAGGTTTCCGACGATCCGCTGGTCGGCCTGCGGCACCGCTTCGAGCGGGTCCGGGAGGGGCTCCACGCCGAGGTGCCGCTCCAGGAAGCCCTTCCAGGGACAGCGGAGGTACTGCTCCGCGAAGGACACGTAGAGCGGGCGGTGGCGGGGATCGTCCACCACCGGGGCGCCGACCGCGCCGAGGTAGGGGCCGGGCGTAGGCGCGCGGGTGTCGAACTCCCCGAGCGCCGCGAGTTGGGCCCTGGCGACCGCAGTGGCCCCGGGAACTCCCGCCGCGACGAGCGCGGCGCGAAGGGGGCGTTCCAGGAACGCGGCGCCGCCGGCCAGCCCCGCGACGATGGCGTGGTCCGCCGGTGCGGCGCGCGCACCGAGCGGCGCTGACCAGGCCGAGGCGGCGATCGTGGCGACGCTCCACACGCCTGCCCACCTGAGGCGCTCGACCAGCGGCGAGAGGCTCTGCAGCTTCCCGCGGGCGTCGGTGGTCTGCCAGGACAGGGTCACGCGCGGGGCCGCCGAGCACAACCACGCGAAATGGAGTCGGTCTTCGTCGAAACGATCGCGCGCCACCGGCAGGTCGGGCAGCACGGCGCGCAGGGCCTTGCGGACCTCCTCTGATAGTACCGCATCACGACGACTTCCGCTCCGCCGGTTCTGGCCCACCAGGAACAGGTGAGCGAAGGTCCGAGCTCGCGCCTCCCGCACCGACAACACCTGCACGCCGCCGCCATTGCCGCCCAGTCGCGACCGACCCTGCTCGTCAAGGGTGTCGGTGAGCAGGATGGCGAACTCGGGCGCGTACAGCTCCAGGTCGGGGACCTCGGCGATCGCGGCGAGGCTCTCGGCGCGCTCGGGCCGGCCCAGCAACACCAGCAGCGTCAGGACGTGCGCTTCCCACTGGCTGCGCGCCGCTTTTTCCGGGAGCCCGCCGCTCCACGCCACGTACTGTGCCGCGGCGGCGATCGTCGCGCGGAGCCACCGCTCGTCGAGGCTGGGCCGGACCGCGCGGCCCTCGTGAAGTCCGAGCGCCCCCGGAAGCACGACAATGCCTTTGCCGGCGAGCAGGACGTCCGCATCGAGTGTCGCGACATGGGCGACCTGGGTACAGCCGGCTCCTCGCAGGCACAGGCGCATCTTGGACCGACGGGGGCCCTCCAACGGTTCACCGTCGAGCGCCCCGAGCAGCTCCAGCCACCGGTCGACGCTCAGCCGCGCCCGCTCGACCAACAGGTCGGGCAAGGACCGCCAGCGCGCCGCGGGGCTGTCGGGCGCGTGGGCGTCGAGGCCGCTGTAGGGGATGGCGTGGCGATCGAAGTGGCGACGGATGCTGGCGGCGCGGGCATCGAGGTCGCGAGCGACGATGCCGATGCTCTCGGGCGTGACGCCGTCATCGAGCAGCACCCCGATACGACGGGCCACCTCGGCCATCTCGCCGTCGCCTTCCGCGGCGAACACCTCGATCCGAGACTGGGCGACCTGGACTTCGATACGCTCGGCGTCGGCTGGAACCATCCTCTCGCGCAGGCGAGCGCTCAGGCGCACGCCCGCGTCGGCCACCGCCGGGGTTGCCGGATCGGGGGGCTGGTCGACGGTCACGATGGCGCCGGGCACCCGGGCGAGCTGCTCCAGCAGGTCGGCGGCCACGCCCGTGGCGTCGGCAAACCCGTGCAGGAACAGCGTGTGGCTGGGAAGACCATCGGCGCCAAGGCGGACGAGCAGTTCTGCCGCTTTGCGCATCACCGCCGCCGGCGTCAATAATCCCAGGGTGTCGAGCAGCCGCTCGGTTCCCGCCGCGACCCGCACCGCGGCGATCGCCCGATCGCGCTCGGCGGGGGCGATGTGCTCGGCCCCTTCCAGACAGTCGGCGGCGATCTCGACGTGCTCCGCCACCAGCCCGGCGTCGAGGAGCTGCCGCACCGCCTCGACGATCCCCTGGTGGCCGTCGACGTAGGCGTCGGCCAGTGGGCGCAGGGCGTCGGTCTGCCGGGCGAGCCGCAGCGCGAACGCGTCCTGGAGGGCGCCCCCCTGGCGTGCGCCCGGCAGCTCCGCCTCCAAGAGCTCCAACGCCAGCCCGTGCAGGGTCTGGATGCGTACGCCCACCAGCGCGCTGCCCAGCCGCCGCGGGAGCGTGGCCCCGAGGTGCAGGCGCAGGCTGCGCGACGGCACGACGATGCGCACCGGCCGCGCGAGGATGCGTGGGTCGCGACGGGCTTCGTCGCGGAGCCGCGCGAGCGCCTCGATCAGCGCGTCCTCGGTGGCGCGGGCGCCCGCGCCGGCGAGCACGGTGCGACGGCGGAAGGAGAGCGCGAGCTGCACGGGGGGAGCGTATCGGGATGGGGCGCTCGGCGTGGGGCGCGACCCTACTCTCCCTCCTCCTCGCCGCCCATCATCGGGACGTCGCGGAAGGCGCCCTTCACGCCCGGGCCCTGCTTGGCCGCCCCGGCTTCGGCCCTGGGCAGACTGGTCCGGTAGGGGGCGCCCGGATCGCGGAAACCGGGCATGTCCAGCAGCTTGAGGAAGCGCCGTTGCCCGGCGCTGGGCTCGGCGTGAACGCTCTCGGGGAGGGTCAGGTCGTCCTTGGCGGCGATGTACCACTGGTAGAACGTGGATTGTGCGTGGTAGGTGTAGTCCTGGCGCACCTTGGGCTCGTTCAGGGCGTAGCGCACACCCCCTTCGACCAGCTCGGGGCGTGGGTAGTAGAAGGAGTCCAACCGATCGTGCTGCATCTGGATGCCGATGCGCACGGTCTCCCGTGTGGCTTTTTCAAACCAGGCCGCCTGCTCGGGGCGCTTGCGTAGCGCCATCTGGTAGGCGGCGGCGGTGCCTTCGCCGTAGCAGAAGGCCTGCATGGCGGGTAGCTCACCCTCGAACTTGTAGTATCCGCCCACGTAGTCGGGGAACGGAGCGCGCTCGGTGGTGAACTCGTAGGACTCCACCATCCAGCGCGCGACCTCCAACCCGAAATCCACGACGTCCTCGCGATCGGGGCGCGCGCGGGTGTAGGCGTTGGCAGCCATCACCGTCCACGGGCCGAACTGAACCAAGTCCAGACGGGTGGTGTTGTCATAGAGGTACACCGGCCACGGGGCGCGGAGGTTCTTCTTCTCGGCCCGCGTCTTGAACCACGGCTTGTAATACTCGAAGAAGCTCTCCAGCGGCTTGAGGTACTGCGGATCCTGGAAGTACTCGTAGAGGTACACCAGCGACAAGGCGGCTTCGCCAGGGACGATGTCGTTCTTCTCGTGGCGATAGGGGTGATCGGGCGGCACGTGGTAGGGCCGAAAATTGCCCGCGGGGAGCTGTGACATCATCACATAACGACCGAGCTTGCGCATCAGCTCGTCGTTGGAGTGGTCACCCGTCGCCCGGGCGACCTCGACCATGCCGAACAGGCCAACGACGGCGCTGCCGAGCTTGGTGTTCTGAGCGTAGGTGAGGTAGGCCATCCCGTCGCGATAGATTTCTTCCTTGAGTGGGGACGCGTCCACGAGCTCCTTCTCCCACGGCTCCAAGTTGGTGCCGTCGCGCTCCACCAGCGCACGAAGTGTCCAGTCCTGGGCACGAATCGCTCCTTCCATGAACTCCGGCCGCGGATCGAGCGTCCACGCCTGCCACAGGTTCCACGTCGCCAGCTCGTGGCGCACGTGGTTGTATTCGTCGGAGTAGCGGTTCTCCTCGGGCCAGAATTTGTAGGTGACGGTTCCGTCGGGTTGCAGATTCGCCAGCCACCATTCGCCGGCATAAATGATCGCTGACTTGACGATGGGGAGCGACACGGCGTCCAGGGGCATCTGGGTGGTGCCGCGGTACATCGCCACCACCGAGCCGTCGGGCACCTCGCGGTAGTCCAGGGTGCGGATCAGCTCCAGCGTCGTCTCGCCCTCATCGCGCCAGGGCTTGAAGCTGTCCCAGCGCATGTCGAAAGCCGCGTTCCGCAAGAACTCTTCGGCGGTGGTGAGCCCCCGCGAGACCGACACCGCCCCCGGATAGACGGCCGACTGTTTTTTGTCCCCGAGCTTGTCCAACAGGATGGCGCCGTCCAGGCCCATCTCCCAGAAACTGGCCAGCGCCGCCTCGGACCGCGGGACCACGTACGCGCGTTCCTTGACCCGACGCATCTCGATGGTCAGGTCCTTGATGTGCTGAGACAGGGGAGGAAAGCCGAGCAGCTCGGTGTGCCGGCGGTGGCGCGTCTCAAGGTCGTCGGCGGTTTCTTCCAGCGCCAGGTCCAGGGTCTCGCCCTCGGCGAGTGAGAAGGCCAGCTCCCGGCCCTGGCCGCGGATGCTCGTCACCAGCGTCCAGGCACCGCGATCGGCCTTGACGGGCAAAAATGGTGGCAGCCCCACCTCACCCGAGAGCTTACGTCGCAACCAACGGGTGGCGGCGTCGGCCAGGGCGGGCTCGAAGGTCAGCGGCTTGTCGGGCACCAGGTACACGAAGACGCCGTCTTCGACACGGTGGAGTTGGAACCGGTCGAGATGTCCGTGGTGGTAAAGTCGCGACAGGATGTGCCGGTCACGGTCGAACGACGGGGCGATGTTGCGATGCACCACCAGGAGCTTGGCGCCGGCGTCGCGGAGGGCGTCCGCGAGCGCGTTCTCGTCGGTGCCCAACAGCGCTTCACGGAAGCGGGGGTCGCGCAGATCGACCGTCTCGGTGCCCTCGGGCAGCCCGCGAACGGCCTCGGGCACGTCCACGGCCACCTTGGACTTGAGCGCCGCGACCACCCCGTCCATCCCCTTGTCGAGCTTGACGCCCTGCGCGGTGAGCGGAGAAGCGAAGCGTACGTCGACGGCTTCCCTCCAGGCGGCCAACGCCCGTGCTTCGTAGGTGTCGCCGTTGACGACGACCCCGCCGCCCGGGATGCCGGCGCCCCCGCCGCCGGCGCACGCACCGCACAGCAGGAACAAGAGGGGGGCGGGGCGCCAGGGTCGAAGGGTCACCGGCACCTCGGGGTTACGCTTGCACGTGTACGCGGGCGTGCCATTCGGTCCCTTCTTCACACGTGATCGTGACTTCAGCGACGTCGACCGCCGACACGCCGACGAAATCGTAGGTCCACTTGGGCGCGTCGTTGCTCATGTTGGTGTAGGTGGGCTCGTGCGGCCGGTCGACGCCGTCGTCGATCACATCGGCGCACGGCGCCTCGATCTCGTCGATGTAGACGTTCACGTAGAGGTGTTCGTCCACCGCCAGCGTCCAGGTTCCGCAGTCGTGAGCGTTGTCGAGCACGCCGTCGGCCGCGGCCTCGTCCGCCCAGACCGGGCACGGCCCTTCGGGTTCGGGTTCGGCGCACGCAAGGAAGAGGGTCAGCATGGCCAGCCGGATAATCCGTCCGCACATGCCCTCCACCATCACACCCGCCGGTCACCGGAAGATTGTCGACGAGTACGACTGGCTCATCCTGCGGGAGCGGCCCCACATCACCGCCGAGGTCGGGCGCGCAGCGGCGCACGGCGACCGTAGCGAAAACAGTGAATACATCTACGGAAAGCAGCGCCTCCGCGAGATCGATCGTCGCCTGCGTTTCCTGAAAGGGCGGATCGAGATCCTGCAGGTGGTCGACCCGCGCTCGTTCAGCGGCGATCGGGTGTACTTCGGCGCGACCGTCGAGGTCGAGGACCCCGATGGCAACGTGCAGACCTGGACCATCCGCGGGGAGGACGAGGTGGACCTGGACCATCGGGTGGTCTCGTATGCCTCGCCGATCGGGCGGGCGCTCATCGGCCGCAACCTGGGCGACGACGTGAGCTTCCAGACCCCGGGAGGCAAACGCGAGTTGACGATCCTCGCCGTGAGTTTCCCGCGGTGACGCGGCGGCGCTGGCGACTCCCCCCCTGGGACGACGTCCGCGCCGCGCTGCTTTTGGTGGTCGTGGTCGTGCACGGGTTCGCTGCGGCCCCCCTGGCACGCTCGGCCAGCCGCCGTCGCTACGACCTGCCCCTTGCCCGCGATGAACTTACTCGTGTCGCGACTCTGGCCGGGCGGGTGGGCATCGACACCAGCGCGGACCAGCTTGCCGACACGGCCTACGCCGTCGTCAAGACCCAGTCCGGCCTGCGGTCTGCGGTGCTAGCGCCCTTCGCCGACGTGCTGGAGCTGACGGGAACCGGTCAGGCCTGGGGGCTCTTCACCCACCCGGACCGGTTCCCCGCCCGGCTGGTGGTGGAAGGCCGGCCTGCGGCGGGGGAGTGGCGCCGTCTCTACGCCTCGCTTGATCCAGACGCAACCTTCAACCTAGATAAGTTCGTATATCGGCGCATCCGCGGCGTGTACGACGGCAACAGCGACAAGGCCGGTCGAGCCTGGGACCCCTTCGTCTCCTGGGTGGCGATGGAGGTCTTTGCGGCCTACCCCGCGATCGACGAGGTGCGCGTCAAGTTTCGCGGCATCCACACCTTCGAACCCGGCGAGGCGGCCGAAACCCACGTCGAGTCCGGCGAGCGCGCGGTGCGTGTGCGGCGGCGCCCGTGACGCGCGCATGGGCGTGGTGGCGGGACCTGTGGTCCGGCGACGAGCACCCCAGGGTGATGGCCCTCATCCGCGTGCTGGTCGGCGTCGTCTTCCTCTACGACCTCGCCCTGGTCTGGCAGCACCACCTCATCACCCCGCTGTGGGGCCCCGGTGATGCGGGAGGCATCGGCGATCCGACCAACCGTGCTCAGGTCGTCGAACTCTACCGCTGGTTCGGCGGCAGCGTGCACGTGGCGCGGTGGGCGTTTCGGGTGCTCTTCGGCGCGGTCCTGTGCTTCACCCTGGGGCTGTTCACGCGACCGATGGCGCTCCTGGCCGTCCTGGTCTACGCCCAGTTGGCCAGGGTGCTTCCCGACGCCGATCGCGGCATCGACATGCTCCTCCGCAACGTGCTGTTCATCTATGTCTTCGTGCCCGCCGGACGCTTTTGGGGGGCCGACGCGTGGATGCTCGGACCGCTGCAGCGCATTCCGGCGTGGCCTCGACGGCTCGTCCTGTTGCAGCTCGTCGTGGTCTACTTCACGGCAGGCATCCAGAAGACGGCGGTGGCGTGGTGGCCCTGGGGGGGATTCTCGGCGCTCTACGTGGTGCTTCAAGACACCGCGATCGCGCGCATCCCGTTTTCGTGGCTGCGGCACGTCTACCCGGCGACCCAGCTTTTCACCGCCCTCACCCTGGCCTTCGAGGTCCTGGCCTGCCTGGTGCCGCTTGCCTACTGGTACCGGGCCACACCGCTGCGATCCGGCTGGTTGCGAGCCCAGTTCAACCGAAACGCAGTCGTGACCAGGTGGTGGTTGCCGATGGGAGTGTGTCTGCACCTCGGCATCGCCGCATCGATGCAGTTGGGCATCTTCCCGTGGGTGATGCTGGCGCTGGTTCCGGCGTTCTTCCATCCTGACGAGGTGGCGCGGGGGCTGCGGCAACTGCGGGCGGAGTTCGGGGGGTAGGTGGCCTGGCCATGGCTCGACCTGCGGCCGCCTTCAGGGGATCAGCGTATCGGTGCCCTCCGCCAGCGCGGTGGCGATGCGGGCCTCGGCGACCGCAGCCCGCGCCTCGACCCACGCCCGGCGCCCGTCCAGCGCGCGCGCACGCAGAAGCGTCGCCTCGGCGATGTCGAGCTCGCCGGCCCGCCACGCCACCTCCACGCCGGCGAGCACGGCCGTCGCGTCTCCGGCCGGGTCGTCGCCGAGGAGGGCTGTTAGCGGTTCGAGGTCGCGCATCTGTTCCGAAGAGGCACGCTGCTCCGCGGTAGCGCGGGCCGACAGACTGGCGGCTTCGGCCTCGGCGCGGGCGAGCTCGCCCCGGGCGCTCCCGCGACCAGCGGGATTGCGCTGCCACAGCGGCACCTCGACGCCGAGCGTGGGGCCGACGACCGTGTGTCCCGCCTCCTGCTCGTAGAACACGCCGAGCTCGACCGCGGGGACCGTTGCCGCGCGCTCTCGTGCCAAGGCGGCGCGGGCCGCATCAACGGCCGCCTCGGCGGCCCGCACGTCGTCGCGAACGCCAGCCGTCCCCGGCGCCGGCGCCGCGGCGAGCGGATCTCCGTGGGCGGCCGCGGCGGGATCCCCGGTGATGGCCGCGAGCGTCGCCCGTGCCGCCGCGAGCGAGGCGCGAGCGCGCAGCATCAACCCGACGGCCCGGGCCTCCTCCAACCGGGCGAGGCGCACCTCGAAGTCGGCGGACTCACCGGCCGCCACGCGTTTCACCGCGGCCTCGCGCAGTCGCGTTGCACCCGCCAGCTCGGCGGCGGCGATCTCCACGTCGGCCTCGGCCACCGCCGCGCGCAGCCAGGCGCGCCGTGCCTCGGCGGCAGTCACGAGCCGCGCGCGGTCCAGAGCCGCTTCGGCGGCGTCCAAAGACGAGCGAGCGCTGCGGGCGGCCGCCAGCCCCTCTCCGGAGAGCGACACCGCCTGACTGGCTTCCAGCTCCAGGCGATCGGCGCCAAGCCTGCCGCTGACTCGCGGGTTGTGTCGGAGCCACGACGCGCCCGACAGCGCCCCCTTCCCAGCGTCGACACGCGCCTCGGCGGCCGCGAGCGCCGGGTCGTGGGCGAGCGCCGCCGTCACCGCCTCGGCGGGCGTCATCGCCGCCGCCGTGCCGCCAAGAAACAGGGTGGCAAGGAGCAGGGTCATGCGGACCTCCCGAAGCGCCGGTACAGGACGGGCACCACCAGCATGTTGAGCGCCGTAGACGACAGGAGCCCGCCGAGAATGACCACGCCCATCGGCGCCTGGATCTCGTTGCCGGGCTGGTCGGCGCCGAGGACGAGCGGGATCAGCGCCAGCCCGGCACACAGGGCCGTCATCAGGATCGGCGCCAGGCGCTCCATCGACCCTCGACGCACCGCCTCGTCGATGCCCAGGCCCTCGTCGCCGACGAGGTGCTCGAAGTGGCTGATCATCATGATCCCGTTGCGCGTCGCGATGCCGAACAGCGTGATGAACCCGACCAGCGCGGGGATGGAGACGACGCCCGACGTCAACGCCACGGCGAGAACGCCGCCGATCAGCGCGAGTGGCAGGTTCACCAGCGTCAGGAGCGCGTTCCGAACCGACCGGAAGGCGACCCCGAGCAGCAGGAAGATGCCGATGACGACGCCGACGGACAGGAGCCCGATGGTACGAGTGGCCTCGGCGGCGCTCTCGAACTGCCCGCCGAAGACCGGGTAGTAGCCCTCGGGCATCTGCACCTTCGCCCGAACCGCCGCACGCATGTCCTCGACGACCGACACGATGTCGCGGTCGGCGACGTTCGCCTGGACCACCATCTTCCGCTGGACGCCCTCCCGCGTGATCGTGTTGGGGCTCGTGTCACGGACGACGCTCGCCACCGCCTTGAGCGGCACGCGCACACCGGCTGGGGTGTCGATGGGGGTGGACAGCAGCGCCTCGAAATCCTCGCGTGAGGCGTCGTCGAGCCGCAGGACCAGGTCCGTGGTGCGTTGCCCTTCCAGCATCGTGCCGACGACCTCACCGGTGAAGGCGCGCTCGACCGCTTCGACCAGATTCCCCGTCGTGAGCCCGTAGCGGGCCGCTGCGGCACGGTCGGCGCGGATCTCCAGCTCGGGAATGTCCACCTGCTGCTCGATGGTCACGTCCACCGCGCCGGGCACGTCCTCGATGGCGGCCTTCACCTGCTCCGCCACCTGCCGGAGCGTGACCAGGTCATCGCCAAACACCTTGATCGCGATGGCCGAGCGCGACCCCGAGAGCATGTGGTCGATACGGTGGGAGAGCGGCTGTCCGACGGTGATCACCGCCCCGGGCACCTGGGCGAGCGCCTTGCGTAGCGCCGCGAGGAATTCCTCCTTTCCACGCTCGCTCTTGGAGAAGTCGAGGCGGACGTCAAGCTCGGCGGCGTTGACGTCCTGCGCGTGCTCGTCCAGCTCGGCGCGCCCCGTCCGCCGCGCCGTGGCGGCGACCTCGGGGAATTCGAGGAGCACCTGCTCCACACGCCGCCCCAGCCGGTCGCTCGCGGCCAGCGAGGTTCCCGGCAAGGTCACCACGTTGAGTGTGAGGCTCCCCTCGTTGAACTCGGGCAGGAAGGAGCGGCCGAGGAGGGGCAGGGTGGCGAGCGCGACGACGAGCGCGAGGACGGACCCGCCCAGCACCACGGCGGGCACCCGCAACGCGAGCTCCAGGGTCGGGCGGTAGAGCCACTTGATCCCGCGCATCACGCGGCTGTCGTCGTGATCGAGCGCCGTGGACTCCGGCAGGAGCCACGCGCAGAGCGCCGGCGTGACGGTCATCGCGACCACCAGTGAGGCCGCGATGGCGACGATGTAGGCCATCCCGAGTGGCGCCAGCATCCGGCCTTCCAAGCCCGACAGGAAGAACAACGGGAGGAACACCAGGATGATGATCAGCGTCGCGACGAGGATCGACGCACGCACCTCGACGGATGCCGCGTACACCACCTCCAGCGGCGGTTTCGGCTCAGCGCGCTTTCGATTCTCCCGAAGCCGGCGGAACACGTTCTCCACGTCGATGATCGCGTCGTCCACGAGCGCGCCGACGGCGATGGTGAGCCCCCCGAGGGTCATCGTGTTGAGCGAGACGCCGGTCGCCTTCATCACCAGGACGGCGGCGGCGAGCGACAGCGGAATGGCGACGAGCGAGATGAGCGCGGTGCGGACGTTGCCGAGGAACAGCACCAGGATGATCGCGACGAGGATCGCGCCGTCGCGCAGCGCCTCCGACACGTTGTCGACCGACGCCGAGATGAAGTCGGACTGTCGGAAGATGTGGCGGTCGATCTCCAGCCCGGCCGGGAGGGTGCCCTGGATCTCGTCCAGCGCCGCGTCGAGGCGATCGGTCAGCGCCAGCGTGTTGGCGTCGGGTTGCTTCATCACCGCCAGGATCACGGCGGGCTCGGCGTCAGCGCTGCCCTCACCCCGCTTCACCTTGGGCCCGACCGCGACCTCGGCGAGCTGCCGGACGAGGACCGGGACGCCCCGGCGCACCGTCACCGGGGTGTCGCCGATGTCGTCGAGGGTCTCCGCGCGCCCGACGCCCCGGAGCAGGTACTCCTGGCCCGCCTCGGCGTAGAAGCCGCCGGATGCATTGGTATTTCCGGTGCGGAGCGCGTGGGCGACCTGCTCGAAGCTCACGTCGAGGGCCTGCATCGCCTCCGGGCGAAGGCGCACCTGGATCTGGCGCACCGCGCCGCCGATGGGGACCACCTGGGAGACCCCGCCGACGGACAGCAGCCGCTTGCGGACCACCCAGTCCGCCAGCGTTCGCGCCTCCATCATCTGGGACAGGCGGCCTTCCTCCGTCCCGGCCGGCTCCTCCCACTTCAACGAGAGAAACAGGATCTCCCCCATCACCGAGGACACGGGCGCCATCGAGGGCGGCGCGATGTCGTTCGGGAGCTGCGGCGCGACCAGCTGGAGCTTCTCGTTGACGATCTGGCGCGCGACGAGGATGTCGGTGTCCCAATCGAACTCCACCCACACGATCGAGATGCCGACGGCAGACGCCGAGCGCACCCGCCGCACGCCGGTCGCGCCGTTGACGGCGGTCTCGATGGGGAAGGTCACCAGCGTCTCGACCTCTTCCGGCGCCAACCCGTGGGCCTCGGTCAGCACGGTGACGGTGGGCGCGGTGAGGTCGGGGAACACGTCCACGGGCATCTTCCGTGCGACGTCGATGCCGACGAAGAGCATCAACAGCGCTGCCGCGAGGACAAGGAGCCGGTTCTGCACCGACCATTGGATGAGGCGGTTCATGGGTCGGGCTCCTAGTGCGCGTGGCCGTGCTCGGGGATCGCGCCCCCGGCCGTGGAGAGCTTGATCTCGTATGCGCCTCGACTCACGACGCGCTCTCCGGCCGCGACCCCGTCGAGCACCTGCACGAGCCCATCCGCCCGCGCGCCGAGCTTGACGCGACGGGCGAAGAAGCTCTCCCCGCCGTCCATCACGTAGACGGTCGGACGTCCGCCGTCGTCAACGACCGCCTCCGCGGGAATCACGACGCCCTCCACCGACGCGACGGTGTGAACGGTGACCTTGGCGAACATCCCAGGCTTCAGCGTGCCCGTCGCGTTGTCGATCTCGAAGATCACCGGAACGGTGCGCGAGTCCGGGTCCACGGCGGCACCGATGGCCACCAGGCCCCCCTCGACGTGGAAGGGCGCGTCGAAGCCCGGCACCGTGAACGTCGCGCCCGGCGAGCCCTCGACCTTCGGCGCGTCGGTGTCGGTCACGTGGCAGTAGAGCCACACGCGGGTGGGATCGACGATCGAGAGCAGGCGTGACCCGGCGTTGACAAGCGCGCCGGGAGCGACATCCGCGAACGCGACGACCCCATCGAGGGGCGACCGGATGTCCAGCGCGGCCCCGCCCCCGCTCCCGTTCCACGCGGCGCGCTGCCCGTCGGCCGCCCGCAGATCGGAGGCCGCCACGTCGCGGGCCGCCCTGGCGGCGTCGAGCTGCTTCTGGGAGTACACGGCGGCGCCGTGAAGCTCCTCGGCGCGGGCGAGATCCTTCTCCGTGAGCGCGAGCGCGGCGGCAGCACGGGAGGCCGCCCCCTCGGCCCCGGCGGCATCGCCGGACAGCGGCAAGAGCGAGAAGAGCGCCTGCCCCCGCGTCACGCGCAGGCCGACGTAGGGCGCTGCGCCCGAGGTCCGCACCCTGCCCGCCACCGGCGCGACGATCTCCGCCGAGCGGCCGGCGACGGGGCTGATCTCCCCGCTGGCCCGCACGCCCCCGCGGATCGCCTGCTGCACCGCGGCTGCGGTCGCGTACTCCGTCTTCCACTGGGACTCCTTCAGGTAGCCCACCGTGCTCTCGCCGGCGGCCTCGTCTGGCGCGGCCGCGGCCACCGCAGCATCGGTCGTGGCGTGTACCGTCACCGCCCCGACTTCGACCGTGCCAGCGACGGGGCCTTCGAGCACCAGCGTCAGCGTCGCCTCGCCCGCCTTGCCCGGCTTCACCGTGGGCTTGAAGATGCCGTTGCGGAGCAGCTTCTCGGCGACGAAGCGCTCCTCGGTGCCGTCGGCGTAGCGCAACGTCGCGGTCACCCGTCCCTCGGTCACCCAGCGGAACGCCTCCGGGTCGCGCGCGTCGGTGAAGTGGGCGACCAGGGGCGATTCCTGGCCCGCCACCAACGACGGGTACTCCATGAACAGCTCCAGGCCGGACTGGTAGAGCGTGACGGTCAGGCCCGGTCGGGGATCTTCCGCGGCGTGGTGTCCGTGACCGTCGCCTTCGTGGGCGTGGTCATGGCCGCCGGGGAGCCCCGCGCAGGCGAGGGAAAACGCGGAGCAGGGGAGAAGGAGAAGGAGCGCGCGCATCGCGACTACTACTACCGATAGTATGTCGGTGTCAATGCCGGGCGAGCAGCAGATCCTCGATGACGTGGTGGATCGGCTCCGCGCCGACCATGCCGAGCGCGACGGCGACCACCGCGATCACACCCGCCAGCGCGAGTCCTCGCGCCTGCACGGGGCTCGCGGGGCCTTCGAGCAGCAGGACCACTCGCCGTTCGAGCGGATGGACGCCGAAGGCAAGGGCGGAGATGGAGAGCGGGCCCGGTCGCTCGTTCATGAACCGGGCCATTCGGACGAGCGCGTCGGCGACCGCGACGCCACCGACCTCGGCGGCCGCCTCGGCGTCGGCCGCCTCTTCGGCGGCGGCACGGAAGGCCGCTACGAGGGCCGATCCTGGGACGCCAAAGGCAGCGGC
>SHYX01000032.1 GCA_009692585.1 Myxococcales bacterium | reverse complement strand
GAGCGATTCCTGGCCAGCGTCCCCGCCGGCGTGCTGATCCTCGACGAGATCCACCAGCTTCCGGATCCGAGCCGCCTGCTCAAGATCGCGGCGGATGAACGCTCCGATCTGCGGGTGGTCGCCACGGGCTCGTCCACCCTGGCAGCGACTTCGAAGTTTCGGGACTCGCTCACGGGGCGCAAGCGCGCAGTGCACCTCCTGCCCATCCTGGCCAGCGAGCTGCCGGCCTTTGGCATCGCGGATGTCAACCGTCGCCTGCTTCATGGGGGGCTTCCCGATGCCCTCCTCGCCGAGCACCCGCCCGCCGACTTCTACGCAGAGTGGATGGACTCGTTCTACGCCCGCGACGTGCAGGAGCTTTTCCGCGTGGAGAAACGTTCCGCGTTCCTGCGCCTGTTCGAGACGCTGCTCCGAAACAGCGGCGGGCTCGCCGAGGTCGCCTCACTCTCGCGGGTGACGGGTCTGTCTCGGCCGACCGTGGGCAACTACCTCGATGTCCTCGAAATTACCCACGCCGTGACCATCGTGCGCCCGTTCTTCGGGGGGGGGAAGCAGGAGATCACCCATCAACCAAAGATCTACGCCTTCGACACAGGCTTTGTTGCGTGGGCGCACGGGTGGAGCGAGCTGCACGCTGCCGATCGAGGGCTCCTGTGGGAGCAGTTGGTCCTCGAAACGCTCCAGGCCACGCAGGCGCGCATCCACCACTGGCGGGACAAACAGCACCACGAGGTGGACTTCGTCGTGCCGGGTGCCGACGGCTCGTGTGACGCCTACGAGTGCCAATGGAGTCCGGATGCGTTCGAACCCCGCGGCTTGGCTGCGTTCCGCGCGATCTACCCGAACGGACGAAACTACCTCGTGTCCCCGATCGCCCGGGAGCCGTACGAGCGGCGTGTCGCGGGCCTCGTCGTCACCGTACTTCACCCGGCGCAGATCGCGCGATAAGCGCCGCCCGCGGGGTGGTGCGATGCGTGACTTGCGAGCGTTCCTCGACGTGCTGCGTCGTGAGGGCGAGCTGGCGGAGATCGACGCCGAGGTCGACCCAAACCTGGAAATGGCAGAGGTACATCGCCGAGTGATCGCCGCGGGTGGACCGGCGCTCCTGTTCAAGCGGGCCAAGGGGTCGGCCTTTCCGGTGGTGACCAACCTCTTCGGCTCCAAGAAGCGGGTGGACCTTGCCTTCGGCACGCGGGCCGCCGCCTTCGTCAAGCGCGCCGCCGGCCTGCCGCACGAGCTGATGCCGCCTTCGCTGGGCAAGCTGTGGGGTCTGCGCGACTTCGGCCTGCAGGCGTTGAGCGTCGGCCTGAAGCAGACGGCGCGCGGCGCGGTGCGAGAGGTCGAGGGCGCCCCGCAGCTCACCAAGATTCCGATGCTCACCAGCTGGCCCGAAGACGGCGGCGCGTTCGTGACCCTGCCGCTGGTCTACACCGAACACCCGGAGACCGGCGCGCACAACCTGGGCATGTACCGCATCCACCGCAAGGCCGACGATCGCACCGGCATGCACTGGCAGATCGGCAAGGGCGGCGGCTTCCACCACCACCTGGCCGAGTCGCGAAACCAGTCGTTGCCGGTGAACCTCTTCGTAGGCGGGCCTCCGGGGCTCATCGCCAGCGCGATCGCCCCGCTCCCCGAGAACGTCCCCGAATTGCTGTTGGCCTCGCTCCTGGTGGGCGAGCGCCTGCGCCGCTGCGACAACCCGGCCGGTCCCCTGCCCCTGGTCGCCGACTGCGAGTTCGCCTTCGTGGGCGAGGTCCCGCCCCACCGTCGCGAGCCCGAGGGTCCCTTCGGTGACCACTACGGCTACTACTCGTTGCAGCACGACTTCCCGGTGTTCCAGGTCAGCAGGATGTTCCATCGGAAAGACGCGATCTGGCCGGCGACCGTGGTCGGCAAGCCGCGGCAGGAGGACTTCTTCCTCGGCGATTGGCTCCAGGAGCTCCTGTCGCCACTGTTTCCGTTGGTTATGCCCTCGGTGCGCCAACTCTGGAGCTACGGAGAGACCGGCTACCACGCACTTTCAGCGGCAGTCGTACAGGAGCGCTACCGACGCGAGGCGATGGCCAGCGCGTTCCGGATCCTCGGCGAGGGGCAGCTTTCGCTCACCAAGTTCCTCTTGCTCCTCGACCAGCCGATGGACCTGGGCGACTTTCCGCGCGTCCTCGAGCACGTGTTGGCCCGCTTCCGCCCCGAGACCGACCTGTACGTGTTCTCGAACCTGTCGATGGACACCCTTGACTACGCGGGGCCGGCGATCAACGAGGGCAGCAAGGGGGTGATGCTGGGCGTGGGCGAGCCGGTGCGCGAGCTGCTGCGCACCTACCGAGGCCCCCTCCCCGTCGGGCTCGACAAGGCGGTGCCCTACTGCGGCGGGTGCCTCGTGGTGAGCGGTCCCGCCTACGTCGCGGAGCCGGCCGCCGCGGATCGACTGGCGGATTCGTTTCCGGGTTGGCCGTTGGTGGTGCTGGCCGACGACGCCGACCAGGCCACGCGGAGCGACAGCCGCTTCCTGTGGACGACGTTCACCCGCATGGAGCCGGCCGCCGACCTGCACGCGCGGCAGCGCATCCATCGCAACCACGTCGTCTACGAGGGCACGCTGGTGCTCGACGCCCGGATGAAGCCCACCTACCCGCGGGAATTGTTCTGCGACCCGGACACGGCCGCCACCGTCGCTCGTCGTTGGAAAGACTACTTTCCCCAGGGTAACGTCCAGATGGGTGATTCGGACGTCGGACACCTCGACACGACGAAATCGTGACGCGTAGGGGGCGAGGTCGCGCTACCCTGTGCCCATGCTGACCCTCCTCGCGTGCACGACTGCCGCACTCGACATCGGCGGGCACGGGGACACCGGCCGAGAATCAGCGGACGTCGGCGACACCGACACCGACACCGACACCGACACCGACACCGACACCGACACCGACACCGGCGACCCGCCGATCGAGTTCGACTGTGACGCCCTTCCCGAGGCCGACGACACCGAGATGACCGGCGATGGCGGCGGGCTCGGTCCCCGCGCGTACCACGACGTCCTGTTCGACGGCGAAGGCCACCTCATCGGCAACGACCTCAGCTCGCTGTTGACCGCAACCTACGCCGGCGACGTGACCCCGCTGGTACCGGGGACCGGCATGCTGCAAGGCCTGGACTGGCTGCCCGACGGGGACTTCGTGGCCGTGGACGATACCAACGGCACCCTGGTCCGCGTCTCGCCCGAGGGCGCCACCTCGATCCTGACCACGGGTATGTCGGGCACCTACGGGGTCACCACCGGCCCCGACGGCATGTTGTACGTCGCCCCGGTCTACCAGCGAGATGGGGCCCCCTTCATCGCCCGGGTGGACCCCGAAACCGGGGAGACCACCGAGTGGGCGACGCTCGGGGAGCTGCACCTGCCACGCATCGTGGTCTTCAACCTCGACAGCACCCTCGCCTACGTGGCGACCGTCGGCTACGGCACCGTCATGCAGATCCCGGTGGACGAGAACCTGGACCCCAGCGGCAGGGCGGAGACCTACGCCACCGACATCGGCTCATGGATGGATGGCCTCGGCATCGACGCCTGCGGCAACCTGTACGTGGCGGAATACGCCTCCTCGGGGCTGTACCGGGTGCGCACCGATTCGAGCGTCGAGAGCCTCGTCCGCAAGCGTCCGACGCCCTACGGACACGGCCTGGAGTGGGGGAGTGGCATCGGTGGGTGGCGCGCGGATGCGCTCTACCAGCCGCAGCCGTACGACAACAACACCGTGCGGGAAGTGGTGATCGGCGTCCCGTCCGGGGCGGCGTACCGCACCTGGCGCTGAGGCGGTGAACCTCGTCGATGGCGCGCCGGGGGCGGTCCCCGCGGACGATCCCGGCCTGCTGAGCGGGCTCGCCGTCTTCGAGGCGTTGCGCACCTACGCGCGGCGGCCGTTCCGACTCGGGGCACACCTCGCACGGCTGCGGGCCAGCGCGGCATGGTTCGGAATCCCGGTCCCCGTCGACGGGGTGTTCGCCCACGAGATCGAGGAGCTGATCGCCGCCTCCCCCGGCGAGCTGGTCATCGTGGTGATCCTCACCGATGGCGGGCGACGGGTGGTACGCACCACGCCGGTCGATCCGAGCCGGGCCGGGTGCCCCGTCCGGCTGGCCACCATCCCCTTCGACGCCCCGCCATGGCTCCCCGGCTGGGTCAAACACACCAACCGCGCCGCCTGGCTCTTGGCGGCGCGCCAGCGAGGCGTCGACGAGGTGCTCCTCGTCGGGGCCGACGGCAACTGGACCGAGGCCAACCGCAGCAACCTCGTCGCGGTGCGCGACGGCGTGGTGCACACGCCCCCGGCGGATGGGCGAATCCTGGACGGCGTCACCCGCCGCGTACTGCTGGAGTGCGCGGCCGCGGATGGGATTCGGGTCGTGGAAACCCCGCTGGCGCCGGGATCCTGGGACGAGCTGTATGTATGCAGTACGTTGAAGGAGCTGGCTCCGGTGGTGGAGCTGGACGGACGGGCGGCAGCCGGCGGCGGCCCCGTGGGGGGTCGCCTCCATGCGCTCTTTTGCCACGCAACCAACCGGCCCGAGGCTGAAGGTTGACTCAAGTTCAGCCTCAATCTATCGTTCTCACCTTGACCCAGGACCGCTGATTGGCCACCGAGCCCAACCACATCGCCGCGCGCATCGGCGTGGTCGCCGTTTTCGTCAACGTCCTGGCGTTCGTCCCCTTTGCGCTGGTCGATGATTCGTACCGGCCCGACCTCATCGAGCGGTGGAGCTTCGCCGTCGAGACCCGGGCCGTCCCGGTGAGCGTGGGCGCCTGGCTCTTCTCAACCGGAGCGCTGCTGCTGGTTCCGTGGGCGGCCGGCCTGACCCGGTCGCTGGGACCCTACGCCTGGCCCGGCGGCGCCGTGCTCGTCGTCGGGGCGGTGGTGCGGATGATCGGCAGCCTGCTCCCCCTGGTCGCCGCGCGCTTCGTCCCCCACGGCGAGCTCCCGATCGTCACCACCCTGCTCGGGCTGACCCTGGTGCTCGAGGCGCTCTTCCACCTGTGCCTGGGCTCCGGCGTCCTCCTGGTGTCCCTGGCCATGGCTCGCCACCCGAACGTGCCGATGTGGATGCCCGCTTCCGGCCTGTTGACTGGCCTCTTGGCCCTGCCGGTGGCCGGAATGGTCAGCTCGGCGCCGGCGGCGATCTTCATGCCCGTCGCCGACTTCATCTTCCTCGGGTGGGCGTCGCTGACGTGCCTCTACCTCGTCGGCGCCTGGGTGCCGCGGGCCAGGACGCACCCGACGCGCGTGGCGTTGCCGCCCGTGCAGCCGCAGCCCGGGAACGAGCCGGAACGCCACGGCGCCAAGGCGCGGCGCCTGGTGCACCCGGTCGAAACGTCGACCGGTAGCCAGGTTCACCAGACGTCGGCGCGCGCGTCGGGTACTGTACAGCCGTGACCCGCCTCGCCACCGCCACCACCCGCTTGTCCACGGACACCTGTTGTTGTCCGAGTTCAACCGTCCGGTTGGCTTTGGCCTGACCTCGCGCCGCGAGGCGCCACCCACCGGATGCCCAGAGGCATCCACCTTTCGGGCATCCATCAAACAGGATCCCGAATGTCCGTTGTTCACGTTCTCTACGAAAATGCCGCGTGGCTGCCCCCGCTCGCCCGGGCGCTCGACGCCCGCGGCCTTCCCTGGGTGCCGCACTTCGCCGCCGACGGCGCGTTCGAGGTCGAGGCCGACCAGGCGCCGGGGGTATGGCTCAACCGCATGAGCCCGTCGGCCCACACCCGCGGCCACGCGGGCGGGATCCACTACGTCCGGGAGTGGCTCGGCGTGTTGCAAGAGCGCGGCGCTCCGGTCATCAACGGCACACACGCCTTTGCCCTGGAGGTCTCCAAGGTGCGCCAGCACGCCGCCCTTCGGGCCGCGGGAATCCTCACCCCGCGAACGGTCGCCGTGATCGGCCGTGACCGGCTCATCGAGGCATCACGTAGCTTCGACGCGCCCTTCCTCACCAAGCACAACCAGGGCGGCAAGGGGCTCGGCGTGCAACTGTTCCGATCACACGCGGCCTTCGACGCGTGGACGGACACCGACACCGAGCTGCCGATGGACGGGGTCACCCTGCTCCAGCAGTACATCGAGCCCCCCTCCGGCGCGATCACCCGCGTCGAGATCGTGGACGGGCGTTTCCTCTTCGCGATGCGCTCCGCCACCGACGGCGGTTTCGAGTTGTGCCCAGCCGATAGTTGCCAGGTTGGCGACACCTTCTGCCCCACCTCGGGTTCATCGCGGTTCGCGGTGGCCGACGTGGGGGCCGACGACCCCCTCGTCGGGGCGTACATCCGCTTCTGTGAGGCCCACCGTATCGATGTCGCCGGCATCGAGTACGTGACCGGCGCCGACGGCCGGCGCTACACCTACGACATCAACATGAACACCAACTACAACTCCCAGGTGGAGCGCGAAGCCGGCGTCGACGGCATGGGCGCCATCGCGGAGCTGTGCGCGCGGCGTCTGGGATTTGCCGCCCGCGAGGTGGAAGGGTTGGGCGCCGCGTAGAAATACGCCTGCGAGGCGCGGCACCGACGGTCGCCCTCGGCATGCCTCACCAGGAAGGGAATCCCCGTCGGTGGCCGCGACCGCCCAGTCGTACAGCCCGCCCCAGCCCCCGTCATCGATCCGGGGGCTCCCAGCCGGCGACGGGATTCATGGCTCGGGGGGCCGACCCACGGCGGCATCGGTGACCATCATGCAACGTCCGAAATCGAGATAGCGGGCCACGTGCCCACCCCCGACGAGGTCTTCGAGCTCGGCGCGCGTGCCCTGCTCGCCGCCCGCGATCACAACCGGGAACGCTGGGCGGCCGCGCACGCGCTGTTGGCCCCGGCCACCGCCCTATGGTGCGTCGGCCTCGGCAAGAGCGGCATCGTGGCGCAGAAGTTGTCCACGACCCTCCGCAGCTTCGGTCGGACGGCACACGCGCTGCACCCCGTCGATGCGCTGCACGGCGACGCCGGCGCGATGGGCACCAACGATGCCATCGTCGCCATCTCCTCCAGCGGACACACCACGGAGGTCCTGCGCTTTTTGCGGGGGTCACCGCTGCCGATCGTGGCGCTCACCGACCCTGTATCGCCGCTCGCCGCCCTGGCGAGCGCCACCCTCGACGCACGTGTTTTGTCCGAGGCCGGCGGCGACGCGCCGATGACCAGCTTCCTGGTCGCCTGCGCGCTGGCCGATGCGCTGGCGCTCCAGCTACGAGACGGCGGGCGGCTCGCCCACCCGGGCGGTTTCGTGGGGCTCGGCCAGCGCTCGGCCGAGTCGCTGATGCGACCGCCACGGCTGGTTCCGGGGTCACTCACGGTGGCCGCGTGCATCCCCCATCTAGGCGATGGCGCCGTGCTGGTGGAGGGGGGAGGCATCTTCACCGACGGGGATCTCCGCCGCGCCGTAGGCGCCGACCCCGGTGCGCTGTCGCGACCGGTGAGCGAACTCTGCACTCGTGAGCCGGTGACCGTGCGGGTCGGCGAGCCGGCGAGCCTGGCCCTCGACCGGATGGAGCGCCGGAGCTCCCAGCTCACCGTGCTGCCCGTGGTCGACGAAAGCGGAGCCTACGTGGGTCTGGTGCGGCTCCATGACCTCGTGCGCGCCGGGCTCGGCGCATGATCACCCCGTGGAGGCTGGGTGACATCAACGTGGGCCAGGACTTCTTCTTCGTGCTGGGCCCCTGTGTGCTCCAGCCGGGTGGCGTCACTGAGCGGGTCGCCGACGGCATCGCCGAGGTGTGCGCGCGGGTCGGGGTGCGCTGGGTGTTCAAGGCCAGCTTCGACAAGGCGAATCGCAGCTCCGGTGCTGCTGGCCGCGGGCCGGGCCTCGACGAGGGGCTGGACCAGTTGCGCCGCTTGCGCCAGCGGCTCGGCGTGCCGCTCACCACCGACGTGCACCTGCCGGGGCAGGCCGCCCTGGTGGCGCAGGTCGCGGACCTCCTCCAGATTCCCGCCTTCTTGTGTCGTCAGACCGACCTGCTCGTGGCCTGTGCCGCGACCGGACGGCCGGTCAACGTGAAGAAGGGGCAGTTCATGGCTCCGGGGCAGATGCGCGGGGTCGTCGGCAAGCTCGGCGGCGCAGCCGGCGTGATGCTGACCGAGCGGGGCACGAGCTTCGGGTACAACGACCTGGTGGTCGACCTGCGCGGGCTCGTCCAGATGCGCGACCTCGACGTACCCGTGTGTTTTGACGCGACCCACAGCGTCCAGGCCCCCGGCGCGCTCGGCGACGCCTCGGGCGGGGAACGTCGTTTTGTCGGGCACCTCGCGCGCGCCGCCGCCGCCGTCGGGATCGATGCGCTGTTCGCAGAGGTGCACGACGACCCGGCGTCCTCGCCGAGCGATGCCGCGACGATGCTGCCGCTGTCGGAGTTGGAGGGGCTGTTGCGGGGGGTGCTGGCGGTGAGGGGGGCGCTACCAGCTGGTCGTGCGTAGAACGTCGCCCAGCCGCCTCCGCGATCCCGCCACCGGGCACACCGCCTCGGTTCAGCTACCGCCCGCCGCCTCGATCAGGCAATCGAAGACACGGTTGTAACAGCGCTTCGCGTCGTCGACGTCGTCGGCCCCGTCAACACAGCTCCCGAAGTCCTCGTCGCAGTCCTTTGCCGCGTCGGAGTCGAACCAGCCGCCGCACTCCTCCAGCTCCTCGTAACAATCCTCACCCTCCCGCTCGTTGTCGACATCTTCGCTGCAGTCCAGAAAGTCCGCGAGACAGCCCTCCCCACCGGCACACTCCTCAACGTCGTCCCGAATCGAATCGGCGTCATCGGTAAGGTCGTCGGAGCACTCCTCAGCGTCGGCTTCGGTATCCACCCCGGCGTAGCAGTCGAAGAATTCGTCCGTCTCGTCGTTCGTAGCGCCGATGAACTCAATGTAACACTGGCGCTCTATCTCGGCCTGGCAACCCGCCAGCAGGATCACCAAAGACAACATGAAACCTCCGTGCGGTGAGCGTATCCGATTGCCACGCGAGGCGACGGGTATCCGCGCTCGTGAACCGCACCGCCGACGGGTTGAGGGTCAGCGACGGCGCGGTTGCGGGGCAAGGGCAACTCAGATCAGAACTGAAAGTAGTAGAAGTCCCTGGCTTCGACGGCGTACAACGAACAGAAACCCCCAACGATCACGACCAGCAGCGCCAGCGCGGCGGGGCTGGCCGTACGAGCGGCCCGCAGCGCCCGCTCCTTCCAGCCGCGCGGGCTCAGGTGCAGCAGGATGACGCCAACCAGGAGCGCGGCCGCCGTGGGATCCCAAAGCCCCCCCGCGGCGCGCTCGAACGAAAACAGGCTCCGAAAAGACGCTCCGAGGCGATCCAACGGAATCGGCCGTAGGGCCATGACGCTGAGCGCGGTGAGTTGGAACGCCACCAAGCTCTCGAACACCAATGCCGCCCCGCGTCCCGGCGTAGGTCGCAACAACCGCCATGTCGCCGCCAACACACCGTTCCACAGGCCCATCAGCACATAGGAGGCACCGACGCCGTGCCACACGCCGGAAACGAAGAAGACCAGGAACAGGTTGAGCCACAGCCGCAGCCGACCCGCGCGTGACCCCCCGAGCGGAAAATATAGATAATCCCTCAAGAAGGAGCCGAGCGTCATGTGCCAACGTCGCCAGTGCTCCAACGGGCTCGGAGCAAAGGCCGGACGGTCGAAGTTGACAGGAAGTACGATGCCGAAGAGCAGCGCCGAGCCGATGGCGATGTCGGTGTATCCAGAGAAGTCGCAATACAACGAAAAGTAGGCGGCCCAGTCCGCCAGCCAGGCCTCGCCGGCGTTGTATCGGCTCGGATTGGCGAAGAACGGGTCCACCAGCGCGCGCCCGATCGTGTCCCCAAGCACGAGCTTCTTGGCCATGCCTATGCAGATGAGCACCAGACCCTGCCCTATCGCGCCGGCGTCGCGCCGGGATGGGGCGTGTACCTGTGGCAGGAACTCCGAAGCCCGGACGATCGGCCCGGCGACGAGCTGAGGGAAGAACGAGACGAAGTGGAAGAACTCCAACAGATTGCGCGCGGGGGCGAGCTGCCGCCGGTACACATCGATCGAATAACTGAGCGTCTGGAAGCTGTAGAAGCTGATGCCGATGGGCAGACCGATGCCGAGGCGGGGGAGGGTGACCCCGAAGCCCAACAGCCGGCAGAATGCCTCCACCGACTCCAGAATGAAATCGCCGTACTTGAACACACCGAGCATGCCCAGGTTGCCGACGATGCTGACACCCAGCAGCCGCTTGCGCATCGCCGGGCACTCTTCGCGCCCCAATCGCGCGCCGACCGCGTAGTCCAGGATCGTCGCGGCGCTGAGAAGGAGCAGATACCGTGGGTCGAAGCTTCCATAAAAACTCAGGCTGGCCACCGTGAGCCACAATACGGCGAACCACCTGCGCCCCCGGAGGGCGCGAAAGACCACCCACACCACGGCCAGGAAGATCCCGTACTGAAGATCGGTGAACCGCACTCAGCGCACCGACCCGGCGAGTTCCGCACACACGCGCTCGGACAGCGCACGGGCCCCCGAGGCGTTCAGATGGTCGGGATCGATGTACCGGTCGCGGACACGCCACTCGGGTACGTTCAGGTCGAGGAACGCGCCGCCATGGGCGGCCGTGGTCTGAGGTACCCAACGCAAGAACTCAGCGTAGGCATCCACGGGGACCTCGGCCTGATACGCCGCGCTGACCGGGAGGTTCACCACGTGCACCCGCACGCCCTCGGCGCGCGCCCGGTCCAGGAGCGCGATGAAGTGCCGCGCGGGGAGGCCTCCTTCGATCTCGTAGTCGACGAAGCGCTCGGTCCGAACCTTGGGCAAGACCCGGTCGATGCGGGTCTGCCACCGACCCTGATGCCGCAGATCGTAGTCAGCGTTCCGCGCATCGCAGCCGGGCAGCCCGAAACAGTATTGTCCACCGCCGGCATACAGGGCCATCCAGGTGATGTGTTCGTGCGCGGTGAGCGGGCGATGCAGCCAGAAGGCGATGTTCTCCACACCCCGGACGAGGGGTCTGGCGCAGGCCGACAATGACGGTGGACCCAGCGCGGCAGCGGCGACACACTCTGATGTGTCACCAAGCTCGGCGGTCGACGCGACGTTGTAGTCGAGCTCGAAGTGGTTGGCGTTGAGGGACTCCGGCGCGACTTCGACGACCAGCGCGCGCGGCTTCCGCGTCCCGGAGAAGAGGGCACGGGCGACGACGTCGGACGCATAGAGCGAGGCGGCCAGCCGGTTCGCCGAAACCGTGGTCGTGGCCCGGCCCGTCGTGCGCGCGAGGCAGGCGTCGATGGCGGTGGGAGCGAGTCCATAGTGGGATCGACTGCTGCCGACGATGCCGACGTCGACCGATCGAGGACGCTCCAGGCGACCGAGCGCGTACAGGTCGGTGGGCCACTCCACCTCCTGCACCCAGTGAAGGCCGAAGGCCCGAGAAAATAACCCAATGACCATGAGAATCGCCAGGAGCCACCCGAGGACCGCGAAGCCGCGTCGGTCGACGTCGTCCATCACAGTCGCTCCTGCACCGTCAAGGTGGCTCCGGAGACAGCCTTGGGAGGAACCGGGGTCACCCCGGTGCGAAGAAACGCATCGTAGGCGGCCTGGTTCTTGGCGCGCTCACGCTCAGCCGTCACCCCGGTGACGGCCAGCCCTGCCGCCAGGATCACGAGCACCAGCAGGGTCTGTCGATGGTGCCGCACGCGCGAAGCTACCAGGACTCCAACCGGTGAGCCATGCCGGGCCACAAAGCGGCGACCCGCATCCACAGTCGCCGACCCGCCTCGGGGTCGAGCAGCACCGGGTAGAGCGACATCGCCATGAGGCCCAGCGGCCCGACCTCCATGAGCACGTCGATGGAGAGGTGCATGCCCACCCCAGCCAGGAGCACCCAGCCGCTCAGTCGTCCAAAGCCCACCAGGAACGAGAAGCCGACCTCGAAGGCGATGGTGGTCCAGCTTGCGGCGGCGCACAGGAGCGGCTGGCCACTGAGCCACGTCGGGAACCACCCTCCCGCGTGCCACCGGTCCATCAGGTCGTAGGACAACGCGGTGCCATCCCACCAGGCGCCCTCCTCCAAGGCCTTCATCATCCCGGTGGACAGGTAGAGAGAGCCGTACACCACCAGCAGAAAGTACCGGCCCAATGGCGACGCGCGTCCGGCCAGGAGCCCACGGACGCCAATGGGGCCGAGGCTGAGCCCCACCACCGCCCACACGATGAAGCGCTCGGGCACGCGCACGTTGAGTCCGCAGGTGACCAGGAGCGCCGCATAGGCGACGACCCACAGCCACAGCCCCGGCCTGGCGAAGCGCCCGCCGTAGAGCAGGCCGGCGAGCCCGACAAAGCCCAGCCCCCACAGGCTCCACGCCGCGGACGGTATCAGGAGGACCCGCTCGGCAACGTGGGCCGGTCCCGAGTTGAAGACCACGTTGGGACTCGCGAGCGCATCGCGAACATGCCACCATCGGTCGAGCTGGCAATCCAGGGCCGCGAGCGCGAAGGCGACGCGGGCCACAAGCCAGCCGCCGCCCCATCGGGGCCGGAACAGCGCGTCGACGACGCCCGGCTCGTTCATCGACATGCGAAGCTCCCGAGGGCAGTCCGCGACTCGCCGGTGCGTGGCTGTGCTCGTTGGCCGCGCGTCTTGGGCCAGCGCACCTCGGTGAAGCGCGCCGCCTGTGCCCCGGGGATGCGGCACAGGTCATGTGCCAGGGCGGCGAGGCGCTTCGGATTCTCGTAGTAGTCGTCCCGGAGGTAGCCGGGACCCTCGTCCCAGTGGAGCGGATAGCGCGCCGCGAGGTCGACGCGCGCCCAGCCTGAGGCCCCTTGCACCTCGGCCTCCACATCCCAGTGTTCATCGCGCAGATCGGTGAACATCTTCCAGCGGCCGAGCCACGTCGCCCCCGAGAGAGCAGGCACGCCCTTCGGGAATTGGGCGACACCGAGTGTCGCGAGCGCAACCCGGTAGGACAGCAGGAAGTAGAAGGCCAGGGCCGCGAGCGCGATCAGCTTCAGTCCGGGCAGCCGTTCGGGCATCCCCCCAGGTAGCCGGCTACAGAGCGCCGTGCTCCTGTTGTCGTGCCCCGACGCCCGTGCCGCCCTGCCCCTCGAGGGGCGCCGGCCATGATCGCGCTCCTGGCGGCTTGCGGCGGGGCACCCGAACCCGCGCGGGTGAAGAACGCGCACCCCAACGTGCTCCTCGTGAGCCTGGACACGCTGCGCGCGGACCACGTTGGTGCGTACGGCTACGCGCGGGACACCACCCCGGTGCTCGACGCGCTCGCGGCGGAAGGCACCCGGTTCGACCTAGCCTTGAGCCAGGCGAACGAGAGCGCCTGGTCGCATGCCGCGCTCCTCACCGGCCGATACGCCTCGGAGCTGGCATCCCCGGTCTATGCGACCTACGCCATCCCGAACGACGTCACCCTCGTCTCCGAGGCGCTCTCCGCCTACGGGTACGCTACCGCGGCCTTTTCAGCGGGTGGACACGTCACCGCGGATTTTGGCTACGATCAGGGCTGGGATCACTGGTCGGCCGAGCGGGGCTTCGGTTCGTTGTTCGCCACCGGACCCAAAGCCAGCGAGTGGGTGGCGAAGGTTCCAGCCGGCCAACCTTGGTTTGCGTTCCTCCACGGCTACGACGCCCACCGGCCCTACCACCGGCCGGGGCCGTGGAACCACCTCTATTCCGGGGGGGAAGGGTCGCCGCTCGCCGAAGCCCTCTGCAAGAACCCGTGCATTTCGGAAATGGTGCTGGGCGACGCCCTGTTGTTGGACGTCGTCCCTTCGTGGTTCTCCCACGCCGGGGGTGACAGCATACTCGACCCGATGAGCTACACCCGGCTGGCGGCCGCGGCTCCGGACGCGCGGCGGATCGCGGTGACCGCCGCGGACAAACAGCACGTTCAGGACCACTACGACGGCGCCGTTCGCTACGGGGACACGATGCTGGGGCTGACCCTGCAGCGGCTAAGAGCGCTGGGGGCGCTCGACGACACGGTGGTCGTGGTGTTGTCGGACCATGGCGAGGACCTGCTCGACCACGGCTACATGAACCACCGGACGGGCCTGTTCGACTCTTGTACACGCGTGCCACTGGTGGCGTGGGGGCCGGGTTTCAACGGTGGTACCGTCGCCCCCGGGCTCGTGGACGGGCGCGATGTCGCGGCGACCATCCTGTCGGTGGCGGGCGCCCTCCCCCCCGCGGGCAGTGGCGGACGAGACCTCCGGGCGGTGGCGCGTGGGGAACTCGGGGTGGACGCGGTCTTCTCGGAAGGGGTGATGGACATGCTCAGCGTCCGGACCATGACACATCGGCTGGTGGCCAAGGATAGTTCACTCGTGGATCCGGCGCTGGCCGATCGGCTTGCCGCGGAGCCGCTCGATAGTAAGAGGTTTGAACTGTATGACCTCCGATCTGATCCGGGGGAGCACACCGACGTCCATCGGCAGGATCCGGCGACGATGGAGGCCCTGCGCACTCGGCTGGTAGCCTGGCGGCGAAGCATCACGGTGGGTCAAAATGTATTGCCCCAGGATCAGGTGTCGCCCGAAGTTGCCGCTGAGCTGCGCAAGCATGGGTATTGGGATGTGCCCGGCGGCCAGCCGGCCGCGCCCACCGTGGACCCGACCCCTGGGATCGACGCCTCACCACCGGCGGCGGGAGCTTCGATTTTGCGACCCTATCGCGATGCTGCCTGCAACGAGCGCTTCCAGTTTGCGCCACCGTGATCTGACCGGACGCCCGGGAACGGAGCCCGGTGACCACCGCGGTCAACCCCCCGCGAAGTGGTATGTCTCACTCCCCGACAAGGGCGGGATGCGGTCGCGGGGCAACAGGCAGGTACGGACGTTCCACAACTCCGGAAAAACGCGGTAGGCAGTCGTCTGGTCCAGGTACTCCACACCGGCGCTCCCCCCGCTGCCGACCCGTCGGCCGATGGTCCGCTCGACCATGCGCGCATGGCGATGACGGAACAGCACGGTCTGCTCCTCCAGCTCAACGCAGGTGTCAAGAAGCAGACGTGGCCACGCCAGCAGCGGAAGGTGCCGGTAGCTCTCGATGAACACCAGGGCGGCGCGGGCCCGCCGCGACACCGGGTCTTCGGGGAGCAGAAACTCACGAACCCCGGCCAGGGCCCCGTCCACGCGCGCGCGAATCTTGTCGGCATCCACGCCGCCCAACACGATGACCAACTGGTCCGCCCCCTCGCGTTGATGCCGCTCGACGCGCGAGTAGTACTCGGCGAGGAAGCGCTCCACCACGTCCGCGTCACCCGGATCACCCGGAGAGCTGCCCATGATCGGCGTGCGTCCCAGCCAGGCCAGGAGCGCGTCGCGGAGATGGGTCTCCGCGATGGTGGCGACGAGCCGCTCAGCCACGGCCCGGCCGGCCGGAGAGTGCGTCTGGCTGCGGATGTGCTCGATGGGGTCCGTGCCGGCATACTTGACGCGACGCTCGGGCGTCAGGCCGAGGAGAATCTCGAACTCCCGCATCTGAAAGCTCTGGAACCCGCTGGACGGAACCAGCTTGTCGCGGAAGTCGAGGAAGTCCTGCGGGGGCAGCGTCTCCATGACCGCGAACTGGTCCACGCACAGCCGCAGGATGGCGTTGACGCGCCCAAGATGGTGCACGACGAACGGCACCCGCTCTTCCGGAAGATGCGGGCCCGCGAGATGATCACGCGCCAGACGTAGTTGGGAAAGCATAAGCTTGAACCAAAGTTCATAGACCTGATGAACGATGATGAAATGCAGCTCGTCGGCGGCCGGCGCGTCGTCGAGCCCGCCCTGACAGGAGAGCAGATCTGGCAGGTGGAGGTAGTCCCAGTAGGTCGGAGCGGGCATCAGGGGAACTATCCTGTCACGGGGGAAGACGCTCGCCGCGTCCTCCCCCTACCGTCGCCTACCCTCCCGCCTCCAAGCTGCGCTTTCCGGCCTACGGCGCCCAGCGCGTTGACGAACGCGCTGGGACGTGGCGCTCTCCCCCCACCGCAGTCCCCCATGCCGCTCGGCCGTTTCGTGGCTCATGGAGCCGACCCACGGGCGGCATGGCGAACTAACCCGGTTACGCTCAGCTCATGGGTCTGTTCCTCCCGCTCTTGCTCACCGGCTGCGCCACGACTCCTTGGGGCACCTGGGCGTTCACCCTTGCGGTGACCGCGCCGGTGGGCGACGAGTGCGCGACCGAGATCACCCACAACGTCACCGGCGCCCACCCCGCGCTGGTGGCGACTACGACGGACGAGAGTTGGACGGCAACGGCGGACGAGTCGGCGAGCAGCCAACTGTTCTTCGGACGAATCGACGAGTACGGGCAGGGTTCGATGCTGATCGTGGGCACCGAGGCGCTGCCCGGCACCCACAACGAAGACGGGAGCTGGACCTTTGGCTGGACGGGCGAAGAGAGCACGGACGCCACCGCCACCCACGCCTCCGGGTACGACTTCAGCCAACACACCGAGACCAGCCAGAGCCTCCGGATCAAAGGAACGTTCAACAACGAGACCTTCACCGGAAGCTACCTGCCGAACTCCCAGTCGCTCTCCAGTTGGGGGGAGTCCGATACCTGGGCGGACGAGGCGGCCGTCTACGTCGGAGACAATGGTGAAGCTCCGATCGGAGCTTATCTTTTCCTCACCGATGCCGCCGGGGCCGAGGTGCCGGCCAACAACGGGCGCGCGGTCTACGACTGCGACACGCAGGGCTGCACCCTCACGGTCGAGGCAACGTGCACCTACGCCTATGAAATCTCGGGCCAACTAACAGAATTCACGGCGGATGACGCCGGGTGGACCGAGGACGCCGGGCAGCCGGCGGGCTTGTAGTTGCTGCTGGCGCTGACGTCGTTGGCCGGCGCCGCGGGCTTCACTCTCGTGGATTCGGGCGTGCGCGGACAGGGGCGCGCGGGGGCGTTCGTCGCCGGGGCCGACGATTATAGCGCCCAGTGGTACAATCCGGCGGCGCTGTCGTCCACGCGGGGCACCAGTGTCAAATTCGACCTGTGGGCCACGCAGCAGACGGTTGAGTTCGACCGCGCCGACATCCCTGGCGTCAACCCGTTTCAGACGGTGCAGAGCATGGCACCGCCGGTGCTGGAGCCGGCAGGGGGCGTCGTCACCCGATTGGGCGGCCTACACCCTGCGTTGGCAAATACGACCCTGGCGGTGGGGGTGTTGGTTCCCACGGGATCGGATTATTCGTGGCCCGCCGCGGGCGCCCAACGTTACGCGATCATCGACTCGGCGATACGACAACTCTATGCCGGACCCACGGTTGCCCAACGCATCAACCCCTGGCTGTCCGTGGGCGCGGGGATCCAGTACACCTTGCTGCGCGTCGACCAGTCCCTCGTCGCGACCCTCTGCAACAGCGCCGATCCGGACGCGTGCGGCAGCGACACACCAACGGATGACGTGGTCCTGGACATCGCGGCCACCGACCCCTTCGCGCTGACGTGGAACGCCGGATTGCTGGTGACCCCGATTCCGGCCGTCGCCCTCGGACTCTCGGTGCAACCCGGGGTTTCGTTCGACGCCGCCGGCGCCACCACCGCGACGCTGTCCGAGGACAATGGGACCGTGCGCCCCTACCTCACCGACGCCAGCTTCACCGACCCCGACGCGACGCTCGCGGTCCAGTTGCCGTGGACCGTGCGCGCGGGCGTCCAGGTGACACCCACGGCCACCGTCCGCGTCGAGCTGGCCGGCACCTGGACCGGCTGGGCGGACACCGACGCCCTGGTGGTGACCGACCTCGACCTGACCCTGACCGGCACCGAGGACGGCCCCCTCCAGGGGCGGGACATCGTGGTGACCGACGACGTCTCGCTGCGGACGGGGTTCGTGGACACCTGGAGCCTGCGGCTGGGGGGCGAGTGGGACGCCGACCCGGCGCTGACCGTGCGGGCGGGTGTCTTCGGAGAAACCAGCGCCACGCCCGACGCGATGGCCAATCCTGGCGTGCCCGACAGCGACAAGGGGGGGGCGGCGGCAGGCCTCACCGTGCGCCTGGGCCGGCACCTCAGCCTTGACGCAAGCGGAATGGTCACGGGGTGGATGGAACGGGCGGTGACGACGTCGGTGTACGCCCAGCCCGCCCTCTACGTGGACTACGGCGATTCCTTCCGCACCACCGTCGGCGAGGGCCGCGTGATCGGGAATGGCACCTATCGATCGTCAGCGTGGATCGGGGGCCTCGGCGTGGGCTGGCAATTCGGCGGCCCCGATGGGCGTTGAGGTGGCGACTCCCAGCGCGATGGCCGAGCTTCAGGCGCTCTGGGACGCACGCCGACTCTTCTGGGCGCTGACGCAGAACGACCTGCGGGTGCGGTATCTGGGTAGCAGCATCGGCCTGTTCTGGGCGGTGGTGAACCCGATCCTGGAGGTCGCCACCTACACGCTGGTGTTCCACGTGCTGTTGAACGTTCGTTTCCACACCGGTCAGACCACCGGCCAGTACGTGCTCTACCTCCTGTGCGGAACCGTCGCCTGGAGCGGATTCGCCGACGGGCTGTTGCGGGGGACGACGTCGATCACCAATCACGCCCACCTGATTCGGAAGGTCAACTTCCCGGCGGTCGTCCTTCCGGCGCAGGCCATGGCCTCGTCCTTGATCAACCAACTGTTCCGGACCGCGGTGTTGCTGGTGGCCTGTGTGCTCATCGGCGACGGACTCAGCTGGCACGCGCTCCTGTTGCTCCCGTTCGTCGTGGCACAAACACTCTTCGGGTTGGGGCTGGGCCTGTTGTTCTCCGTGCTCAACGTCTACTTCCGCGACGTTGGGCACTGGGTCACCGCGGGCTTACTGATCGGGATGTTCGTGACCCCGGTGATGTACCCGGCGTCCGCCTACCCGCGCGAGCTGTTCCTCCTGTTGTATCCCAACCCGATGGCCCAATACATCGGAATCTACCAGAGCCTGCTCCTTGGGCACAGTCTGCCGGCGGCCCTCACGTCTGTCATCTACGCGTTCGTGGCCGCCGGCCTGGCGCTGGCGGTGGGCGCCAGCGTGTTTGCACACAATCGGAAGAAGTTTGCCGATCTGGTGTAGGCGCGGCCCCCCTACTTGCGAGAGTGACTGACCTCGTCGACCTGACTCTCGAGTGAGCCCACGTCCATGCCCATCAACTTCATCCGCTCGAGCAGGAGCTTGCTGTCGACGAGGTAGGCCACCACCTCGGTGTTCGGCGGCATGCGATCGGTGACCGTCGGCACCGCGACGGCATGGGCGGCGAGCCTGACCGCGAGCTCCTTGACTTTGGGATCGGGTGAGGACAGCGCCGCCTCGGCCTGGGCTTTCCACAAACTCGGGGCGAGTTGGAGGTGACGGAGGAGCCGGGTCGCGCCGCGAGGCGCGCCGGTGGCAGGCTGCGCCGAAATCGGTGACGCTTCGGTCTCGCCCCCGGCGACCCCGCCGCCGCCGGTCACGCCGCCCGTGGACGCGTCGCCGCCGCCCCCCACGCCCGGAGACATCTCCTGGGTGCCTTGGGTGCCGGGACCCGCCCCGGCTATGCCTGCGGACGCGGCGCCAAGCCCCGAAGACGAGGCACCGCCGGCATCGCTACCGCCGCCTTGCCCTTCGCTCCCCTGTCCAGCATCCGCCTGGCCGCCGCCGCCCTGCTCGCTCGCGCCCGACTTCCCCGCGCTGACGCCGGTTGCCCCACCCTCCCTCTGACGCCCAGGCACCCCCACCGCGAGGGAGTTGTTCGGCGCAAGGTAGACGACCGAGCCGCCGACGAGCACCCCCGCGAGAAACACCGAGATCATCCGGTCTGCGTTCATGGGCGCACGGTATTCAATGTTAGGCGTCGCGGCGATGTCGCTCGTGTTGTTGCTGCTGGGGATCGCCTCGATTCGTGCTGAAGAGGGCCCGATCGATCTCCCCGCGGCCCTGGAGCGCGCGTTGGCCGATGGCATCGATGCCGAAGAGGCGAGGCTCGCACGCACCGCCGCGGCCAGCACGCTGTCCCGCCAGAAGCAGGCTGGGTTTCCGACGCTCGCCGCCTGGGCGGGCACCGCGGTGGGAACCGCGCGCGGCCCCGAGGCAAACGCGGGGCTCAGCGCCGAGGTCACGTTGTACGGGGGCGGGTCGATCCGCGCGGGGGTGGAGGGCGCGCGCGCGCAGCTCGCGGCAGCCGAGGCGGGGGTGCGCCGCGTGCATCAGGACCTGCACCTTGCGCTCGCGACCACGATGTTGGAGCTCGCCGCGGCTGACGCCCAGGTCGCGGCGGCCGGCGCCACGCTCGCGGCCGAAGAAGCCCTGGAGAAGCGCATCCGCAGCGGCGTGGAGGCCGGAGCGCGTACGCGCGCCGATGCGTTGCAACAGACCGCAGCCGCGGCGCGCGCCCGCTCGGCCCTCGTCGCCGCCGAGCGGACGGCCGCGCTCACGCGCCTCTCGCTGGTGCAGACCCTGCGGCTCGACCCACGCCGCGCGTGGCGTTTTTCGCCGCCGATCCGTGGGCCGGAGCTGGAGGTGACCGCCGTCGACGCCCTGCTGGCGCGCGCCGACGCGGAGCTCCCGGAACTCGCCGTGTTGCGGAGCGCGGTGGCCGCGGCCGACGCCAACGTCGTCGCGGCCCGGGCGGGCGGCATTCCCAGCGTGAGCCTTGGACTCGACGCCGGTTCGTCGATGGCCGCAGACGGTGGAGCCGGGGCCGGAGCCCAGCTCGCCGACAACGCCGCCGCGACCGCCAGCCTTGGCGTCACCGTCCCCCTCTATGGTCGGGGGTCCACGCGCGATGCGGTCACCCAGGCCACCCTCGACCGTGATCGGGCCGCGCTCGACCTCGCCTCTGGGCAGGAGTCCGCCGCGGTCCAGGTGCGCGCCGCGCTGATCGACCTGAGGGCGGCCGACGCGTCGCTCGATGCCGCGCGTGCCCGCGACGCCGCGAGCGACGCCGCGGTTGTGGTGGTTCGCGATCGCTATGAGGCAGGCGCTGCCGTGCTTTCAGAGCTGCTGATCGCGCGCGCGGACCTCGCCGACGCCCAGCGGGCTCGCATCGCCGCGGAGGCTGAGCAGGTGCGCGCCCGATTCGCGTTGGCCTGGGGGATCGGGGCACTGTAGTCGAAGTCGGGCCGCCGCCCGTACGCCCAGTTACACGCCGGCCCCCGGGAGGGCCCATGGCCGGCATCTACGACAGCATCCTCGACGCGATCGGCAACACCCCGCTGGTGAGGCTGCACAACATCGGCAAAGACACCGGCTGCGAGCTTCTGGTGAAGTGCGAGTACCTCAACGCCGGCGGGTCCGTGAAGGATCGCATCGGCCGCCGCATGGTGCTGGAGGCGGAGAAGTCCGGGCGGATCAAACCCGGAGACACCCTCATCGAACCGACCAGCGGGAACACCGGCATCGGCATGGCCCTTGCCGCAGCCGTCCGCGGCTACCGCATGGTCATCACCATGCCGGAGAAGATGAGCCGCGAAAAGCAGGTGGTCCTGGAGGCGCTGGGCGCCGAGATCATCCGCACCCCGACCGAGGCCGCCTGGGACGCACCCGAGAGTCACATCGGCGTCGCGCTCCAACTGCAAAAACTGCTTCCCAACGCGCATATTCTCGACCAGTATGCCAATCCGGACAATCCGATGGCCCACTACGAGGGCACCGGCGCCGAGATCGTCGAGCAGACCGGCGGCAGGCTGGACTACCTCGTGCTCACCGCGGGCACCGGAGGGACGCTCACCGGCACGGCTCGACGCGTGAAAGAGTCGATTCCAGGAGTGAAAATCGTCGGTGTGGATCCGGTGGGATCGATCCTGGCGGGGCCCGGCGCCATCGGCAGCTACAAGGTGGAGGGCATTGGGTACGACTTCATCCCCGACGTGCTCGACACCGGCCTGGTGGACGAGTGGATCAAGACCGAGGACGGGCCGAGCTTCCGAATGGCGCGGCGGCTGATACGCAAGGAGGGCCTGCTCGTGGGCGGAAGCACCGGCTCGGCGGTGTGGGCGGCGGTGGAGTTGGCCAGGCGGGTCGGCCCCGGCAAACGCATCGTCACCCTCGCGGCCGACGGCGTCCGCAACTACATGACGAAGTTCCTCGACGACGGCTGGATGCGCCAGAATGGCTTCACCGAGCGGAGCTGGGAGTCGGCCAGCGTCGCCGAACTCCTGCGCTCGCTCCCCCGCCGCGAACTGATCTCGGCGGAGGCCGGGCTGACGGTCTCCGAAGCGGTTCGGACGATGAAGGCCCACGGGATCAGCCAACTGCCAGTGCTCGAAGCGGGGCGGCTCATCGGAATCCTCACCGAGTCCGACGTCCTGGGCAAGCTCGTGGACGGCCGCGCCACTCTCAACAGTCACGTGGCCGAGGTGATGTTCCGCAACGTACGGACCGTCCAGGACAGCGACGATGCCGCGACCCTCACCCGCGTCTTCGCGGACGGCATGGCCGCCGTCGTCGTGGACGACGACCGAAAGGTGATCGGGCTCCTGACCAAGCTGGACCTTGTCGACTTCCTCACCAAGCGGCCGGCTACCTGAGCGTCCACAGGCGCACCCCGTCCACCTCTTCCGGCGGGCCGAAGGCGGTGGTGAGCACGCGGGTGCTTTCTCCCGGCAGTTGGGCCCGGGCATCGAGCGCCGGGTGCACCAGCACCCACCCGTAGTGCGCACGGAGCCCGGCGACCGCCACGGGCGACAGCTCGGGGACGCGGCGGGGACCGGTACGAGCCGGCAAGAACAGGCGCACGGTCGGCGCGTCGCCATTGCCCTCCGCGCGGACGTTGGGCCACCAGGGCACCGGATGCTGGTGGACGGTCTGGTACCAGAAATACACGCTGGTGGCCATCGTCTGGCGGACCTGAGCGGGCAGGTCGAGCACCGCCCGAGGATCATCGGAAGCAGCGATGCGTTCGTACACCCCTGGAACCGCGGCGGGAGCCCCTGGAAGCGGCCACGCAGCCAACGAGAAACCCAAGGTCTCACCCACCACCAGCGGCAGCACGACGAGACCCCGCCGACCGTGGGCGCGCAGGCCGTCGGCGGCAAGGCTCGCGAGGATGGCGTGCGCGGTCACCGCCAGCCGCGCGGGGTGGGTGATGGCCAGGTCGGGCACCAGCCGGGTGAGCAGCCCGAAAGGGAGGAGCGGACCGCGCTCGCCGAGGGGGTAAGCGCCAGCCACGAAAAGCCGCTCCCCCAGGCCCAAGACCAGCCCCCAGAGTGCAAGCGCCACCCAGGGAAACACCTCGCGCGGCCGGCGCCAGACCGCCACCGCCGCCAGCAGCAGCAGTGACCAGCGAAGATAGACCGTGTGCTTGAACTGCTCGCCGCCATACTCGGCCTCGAAATCCACGGACTGGAAGCCCCCCGGCACGAACGGCTCCCTGATGTCGACGGCGTTGTGCCGCGCGACCGCCCTCTCCGAGCCCTCGTCCCGCTGGATGACCGCTTCCTTCGCAACCAACGCCGAACGCCAGGTCCAAAGCGCGCCACCGGTCAAGAGCCCGGCGGCCAGGAGCCCAGGCACCGCAATTCGCCAACTCGACGCGCTCCGGCCCAAGCCAACCAACGTCGCCGGGGCCAGACCGAGGAGCAGTGCGGCGCCGTAGTAGGGGGTCGCCCACGTTGCTCCGCCCAAGCACAGGCCGGCCAGGACCCACGCCGGCGACGAACGCGTCCTCATCGCCATCAACCACTGGGCCAGGACCAGCGGCACCCAGCCTGTGGCGCAGACCTCGCTGATGCCGTTGTAGAGCTCACACAATAGGTATGGGCTGGTCGCGAACGCGACCCCCGCCACGATCGTGTGAGGACCCGGCGTGCCGAGCAGCCCGGCGAACCGACGGGCGTGGAAGCCTGCCCAGGCGATGCGGGTGATCAACAACAGGTTCCAGGCGACCGTCGGTCCGGCCAACAAGGTGACCGGCATCGCCGCGAGGGCGCCCAGCGGGTCGGCAAACCACAACACGCCCCCGTGCGGAGTGGACAACAGCGCCGTGCGCCACGGCAGTTCGCCCGACGCCAGGGTGTCGGCCCACCACCAGAGCCCCCAGACGTGGTTCCACACGTCGATGTCGGGGTGACCGAGCAGGTCGCCGCGAAACCACGCCGGCGCCGTCAGCATCGCGGCGAACACGAACCACCCCAGCCACTCGCTCGCTGCCCGCCTCACCCGCCCTCGCCGAGCCAACGCCGGTAGTCGTCCCGCAGCGCCTCCGCGTACTCGTGCACGCGGTCGGCGCTCCAGCCGGTGGTGTCGACCGGAGGGTGCACCTCGACCACGACGCGACCCGCCTCGGCCCACCAGCGCCCGGGCGGCATCAAGAGGCCCGGCCGGACCAAACACACGGGCACGATCGGCGCTCCCGTCTCGACCGCCATGTGGAACGCACCCATCTTGAACGGACCCAGGCGTCCGGTGCGGGAGCGCGTGCCCTCGGGGCTGAGCACGACGCTGCGCTCCCGGCGTTTCAACTCGTGCACCAGGAGGGCGACGGAGCGTCGGGCCGCACCGGCATCCCCCCGGTCGACGAAACGCTGCCCCAGCGCCATCCACATCAGATTGAAGGGGAAGAGCCAGCGCAACTCCGACTTCGCCAGGACCAGCGGCGCCCTCGGACAGATCGCGGCAACAATGGGCATGTCCAACGCGCTCTGATGGTTGGCGACCACGATCCTGGAGCCCGGATGACGTAGGTTTTCCTCCCCACGAACATCAAGTTCAATGCCCAATATCCACAGTGCCGGCCGTCCCCACACCCGCGCGAGCGCGGTGGTGAGCGCCGGACCCAGCCGGCCCATCGTCCCCAGCGCCAGCACCGGCGCCACCGAAAACACCAGGCCCGACCAGCACCAGGCCGCGAGCGCCCGACCCGCTTCGCCGAACGTCGGCCGACGCCAGGGCGGGACGACGCGGGGATCGGGCGGCGGCTTCGACAGGGCTCGGCTCCACCGCGACCCTATCGCGGCCGGGTTAGCTTGCGGGCATGGGAACAGCCCTGGATCGCGCCATCGCCCGGGTGCTCGCCGGGGAACGTATCGACCGCAGTGACGCCCTCGCCCTCTGGAATCACGGCGACGACGATCTGCTCTCGCGCCTGGCCACCACCGCACGCGCGCGCTTCCATGGCGCGAACACGGCCACCTACGTGATCATGGCGATTGTGAACTACACCAACGTCTGCGTGGCACGGTGCGACTACTGCGCCTTCTACAAATTTCCGGGCGAGGCCGGCACCTACGTCCTCTCCTTCGAAGACCTGGTGAAGCGCATCGACGTGGTGGCCGACCTCGGAGGGCAGCTCATCGGCTTCAACGGTGGCTTTCACCCCGACCTGTCGGTCGAGGACTATTGTCAGCTATTTCAGCGACTCCACGCACACTACGGCCAGCGCCTGGCATTCTACGAGATGACGATCGCCGAGTTCATGTTCGTCGCCAAACGAAGCCACCTCAGCTACGCCGACGCTGCACGGCGCTTCCATGACAGCGGTACGCGCTGGATCACCGGGGGTGGCGCCGAAATCCTCGATGACGCCTTCCGATTGCGACACAGCCCTGGCAAATACAAGGTCGAGGACTACTACGCCGCGCAGGCCGCGGTTCTCGACGCGGGGCTGGGCAGCACCGCGACCATGGTCATCGGCTTCGACGAGAGCATCGACGAGCGACTGAACCACCTCCAACGGCTGCGCGCGTTCCAGGACCAGCGCGCCGAAGCGAAGCTGCCCGCGCTGTCCAGCCTGCTGTGTTGGACCTACAAGCCGTACCACACCGAGCTCGGCGGCCAGGAGATCTCGACCCGCGAGTACCTGCGCCACCTGGCCCTGTGTCGTATCTACGTGGACAACATCACCAACCTCCGCACCAGCGTGCTGACCCGGAACGAGGACGCGTTGTTGGGACTCCGGTACGGTGCGAACGATTTCGATCTCCCGACGGAGGACGAGGTGACCCAGAAGGCCGGAGCGACGGTGTCGCTGGAGTTCGAGGCGATCCTCGATGCGGCCCGGCGGCTTGGGTTCGTGCCCGTCAAACGGGGCGCCTGGGCGATCGGGGCGGGGGCACCCTCTTACTCCCCGTCGAGCACGACCTGATTCCCACCGGCGCGCTTCACCTGATACATCGCCCGGTCGGCGCGAGCGAGCAACGTGACCTCCCCGACATCCTCGGGGCCGAGGATGGCCACCCCGATGCTCGCGGCGAGTGACCCGGTGAGGCCAGACACCGCGACGTGACCCAAGGCGCCACGCACCCGTTCGGCCACCAGCGGGACGAGCGCGATCGAGTTTCAGCTCGGGGGCCGGTCCCGGCACTGGATCGCTCTTGCGCCCTGGACCCCGTAAAGCTACCATGTTCTGTTAGAAAAGCGGTGTAAGGTGCATTCCTTTCGTTCTACCGAACTCTCCCGGGCGCGTTGGTTGCTCGGCCTGTTCCCGGTCGTAGGCATCCTGGGGCCGCGCCAGATCGGGAAGACCACACTGTCCCGCGAGATCGCGCGCGGCTGGGACGGAGCCACATCCATCTTCGACCTGGAGAATCCGGTCGATTCGGCGCGGCTGGCCGACCCGATGCTGGCGCTGGCGTCGCTTCGGGGACTCGTGGTGCTGGATGAGATCCAACGCCGCCCGGAGCTCTTCCCGGTCCTCCGAGTGCTCGCCGACCGGCCAGGATATCCCGCCCGATTCCTCGTTCTCGGCTCCGCGGCACCGGAGCTCCTACGGCAGGCCTCAGAGTCGCTGGCGGGCCGGGTCGCCTACCAGGAACTCGGAGGGCTCTCGCTGGGGGCAGTCGGCGGCGACCGGTGGAGGGAACTCTGGGTCCGCGGCGGGTTCCCTCGCGCGTTCCTCGATTCCGAGCCGGCTTCGGTGGTGTGGCGCACCGAGTTCGTTCGCACGTTCCTGGAGCGCGACCTTCCGCAGCTCGGTATTGGCGTCCCCGCCACCACCATGCGCCGGTTCTGGACGATGCTCGCCCACTCCCACGGCCAGCTCTGGAACGGCGCCGAGCTCGCCCGCTCCTTCGGCGTCTCGGAGATGACCGTTCGCCGGTACCTCGACCACCTCGCGCAGGCGCTGGTCGTGCGCACGCTCCAGCCGTGGCACGCGAACATCAGCAAGCGACAGGTGAAGTCTCCCCGGGTGTTCCTGTCGGATCCGGGAATCCTCCACTCGCTCCTGTCCCTCGACGACGAGGTCTCGGTTCTCGGTCACCCGGGGTGTGGCGCTTCGTTCGAGGGCTTCGTGATCGACCAGGCAGCGCGCTTCCTGGGCGCCGATCGCCAGGACCTCTACTTCTGGCGCACCGCAGACGGCGCGGAGCTCGATCTCTTGTGGGCCCGCGGCGCGCGCCGCGTAGGCATCGAGGTGAAGCTCACGTCGGCGCCAACCCTCACCCCTTCGATGCGGATCGCCCTGGCTGACCTGCAGCTGGAGCGGCTGCTGGTGGTCCACGCCGGGGACGAGAGCTGGCCGATGGCCGAGCACGTGGAAGCGGTGTCGATTCGGACGCTACCGGAGCGGCTGCCATCGCTCGCGGCGAAGGGCTGAGGGCTGATGACCATGGCCCGCGGAAGCGCCTGGTGCGGGCGTTGCCGAGCCGTTTCCCTCACACCGCCCAGGGGATCGCTTCACCCGCAAGGAGCGCGCGGACCGCCGTCGCCACCCCCTCGCTGATTCCGGCGCTCAGACCGGGGTGCCACCCCGCTGCGTGCGGCGTGACGATGACCCGCGGGTGCAGGAACCCGGCCAGCGCCGCGGGCTCCTCGGGAAACACGTCCACCCCCAAGCCCCCGAGGTGACCCTCCACCACCGCCCGGTACGCGGCGTCGACGTCGAGCAGCTTCCCGCGCGCGGTGTTCACCACGACGCAGCCCGGCCGCAACGACCCGATCACCTCGCTGCCGACGAGCTGATGGTTGGTCCGGGTGAGGCTGGCGTGGATGGTGAGGACATCGACGTCGCGGGGGATCGCCTGGCCGTCGCGCACCTCGACCACCCGGGCACCGAGAACCTCTAGCACCGAGGCCATCTTCGTCCCGATGACGCCCATCCCGACCACCGCCACGCGACCGAGCAGGCGCGCATCGACCCGATCGAGGTGGTCACGAACCCACCGACCCGTACCGGCCGCCTCCGCGAACGGGCCGAAGCGCCGGGTGAGCGCCAGGATCATGCCCAGCGCCGTCTCGACGACCGCGTCGCGACGCACCAGCGGCAGCCGCGCGCACCGCACCCCGGCCGCGCGTAGGGACGGCACGTCGAGGTTGTCGAAGCCTGAGGTGGTGGTGATCACCAACCGCGCGCGGGGCACATCAGACGGCGTGACCCGCTGGGTGCTCGGCACGACGATGACATCGGCGACGCACGGGTCATCGACGAGCTGCACGCCTTCGGGGAGGCCGACCAGTGCACCGACTTCGTAGTCGGCCTTTCCCCAGCGGCAGAGCGTCAGCATCCTCGTCGATCCTATCCTGCCAAAATCTGACAGGCCCCCCGGATAGGGCAACGGCATGGCCAAGATCAAGACGGCGTTCGTGTGCCAGCAGTGCGGGCACACGGTCCACTCCTGGATGGGGCGGTGTGTCGCTTGTGGGGGGTGGAACAGTCTGGTCGAGGAGGCGCAGGGGGGCGATGCACCTCGGGCGGCCAGCAAGGGTCCGCGTCCACCCACCCGCGCGCGGCCCATCACCGACACCACCGGCGACGCGGGCGGGGAGGTGCGCCTGCGCATCGGCATCGGCGAACTCGACCGCGTGCTCGGGGGGGGGCTGGTCACCGGCTCCCTCACCCTGGTGGGGGGCGATCCCGGAGTGGGGAAGAGCACGCTGCTGCTCACGACGGCAGATGCCTTCGCGAAGCGGGGCATCCGCGTGCTTTACGTCAGCGCCGAGGAATCGGCGCGCCAGGTGCGGCTACGGGCGGAGCGGCTGGGGGTGCTCTCCGACCAGCTGTGGCTCCTGGCTGAAACGTCGATGACCGCGGTCCTGGACGCGGTGGACGAGGTCAAGCCGAAGATGCTGGTGCTCGACTCGGTGCAGACTCTGTCGGATCCGGAGCTCAACGGCGTGCCCGGCAGCATCGGCCAGGTGCGCGAGGTGGGGCACCGCGCCATGCTCCTGGCCAAGTCCAAGGACATCGCCACCTTCCTGGTCGGCCACGTCACCAAGGACGGCAACCTGGCCGGTCCACGCACACTCGAACACCTCGTCGACACCGTGCTGTACGTCGAAGGCGACGGCGCCACCGCCCTGCGCGTCGTACGCGCCACCAAGAACCGCTTCGGCAGCACCGGCGAGATCGGGCTGTTCGAGATGCGAGAGGAGGGCCTGGTCGAGGTGCCTGACGCGTCGGCGCGGCTGTTGCGGGAGCGGTTGCCCGACGCCGCGGGGACGGTGGTCACCTGTGCGATGGTGGGGTCGCGGCCGCTTCTGGTCGAAGTGCAGGCGCTCGTGGGTCGACCAACCCAGGGCACGCCGGCGCGGACCGTGCTCGGCTTCGAACGGGGGCGGCTCTCCATGCTCTTGGCGGTGCTGGGGCGCGCCGGGCTCGACCTGAGCGATCGCGACGTGTTCGTCAGCGTCGCGGGGGGGCTGCAGGTCGACGAGCCGGCGGCCGACCTCGCGGTGGCGATGGCCATCGCGTCCAGCGCACGTGGCGAGCCGCTGCCGGCAGACCTCATCGTGCTGGGCGAGGTGGGCCTGGTCGGCGAGGTCCGCGGGGTTGGCATGCCCCTGGTGCGCCTGCGTGAGGCGGAACGGCACGGGCTCCGGCGCGCCTGGGTGCCGCCGGGAGTGGAGTACACCGGGCGCATCCGGTTCGAGGAGGTGCGCCGCGTCGGCGACGCCCTCGGGATGTGGGCGGGCGAGGCTACAACCCGCCGAGGATGATCGGCGTGTCCCCGTTCATCACGATGACCTTGGCGTTGGCGCTGGTCGCCAGCTCCTTGTAGGCCTTGATCTGCTCGTAGCGGAGCTGGTTGTCGTTGAGGCTGGCCGCGATGATGCGCTGGTAGTCGGCGATGCCCTGGGCCTCGACGCGTTTGCGCTCGGCCTCCTGCTGTTCTTTTTGAAGGACGAAGACCATCTTCTGGGACTCCTGCTCGGCCTGGATCTTGCTTTCGATCGTCGTCTTGACCGACGCCGGCAGGGACAGATTGCGCAACAGCACCCCCTCCACCACGATGCTGCGCGCGGCCAGCTCGGCGGTGATCGACTCGGTGATCTTGACCTGGAACTCGTCGCGTTTCTCGGTGTAGAGCTGCACCGCCTGGTAGTAGACCGCGGCGTCGCGCACCCGGGAGCGCGCGATGGGGCGGATGACGTTCTCTTCGTAGTTCACGCCGACCTCACTCAGCAGCTTGGGCGCCTCGCTGGGGACCACCCGGTACAGCACGGTCATGTCGATGACGACCTCGAGGCCGTCGGAGGTCAGGGCGCGGATCGCGTCGTCCCCCTGCAGCGCGCCCTCGTCGTGGATGGCGCTCATGGTGTAGTTGCGCGTCTTGCCGTCGACGTGGACGACGTTGGCCAGCGGATTGACGAGGTGGAGCCCCGGCGCCAGCACCTCCGGCGACACCTTGCCGAAGAGCTTGACGACGCCGATCACGCCCGCGTCGACGGCGACCAGCGCCGACAGCAGCGCGGCGCCGAGGATCAAGAGCGGACCGAGGATGTTGAAGACCCGGGCGAGCGCGATCAGACGGGAGTCGACGCTGCGGAGAACCGCGGCAGCGACGAGAAGGACACCACCGAGGACGAGAAGGGTCATACCGTCAACGTAATCACCGTTGGCCGGTCGCCCGCAGGGAACTACCGGTGCAGGCCGGCCTCGACGAAGCCTTCCGGCTCGACCTGGATCGTGCTGTGCGAGATCCCGAACTCGTCCCGCAGACAGGCCGCGGCCGCCTTTAGGATCGCGCCCGCATCCTGACCCGGCGCGGCGACCAGGTGCCCGCTCATCGAGATCATGCCGCTGGTGATCGTCCAGACGTGCACATCGTGGACGCTGGCGACCCCGGGGACCGCGACCAGCTTCGCCCGGAGCCGCTCGGTGTCGATGTGGGCCGGCGCGGTCTCCATCAGCACGCCGACACACTCCTCCAGGAGCTTGTAGGCGCTGCGCAGAACCAGGAGGGCGATGAGCAGACTGGCGACGGGGTCCGCCCAGCCCCATCCGAACGCCCACACCGCGACGCCAGCGGTGATGGCGCCGGCGCTGCCGAGCGAGTCGGAGAGCAGGTGGAGCCACGCGCCGCGCACGTTGAGCCCGCTGCGATCGGCCCCGCTGAGGATGGCCAGCCCGATGAGGTTGACCAGGAGACCACCCGCCGCGATCGCGATCATCGGCCCCGGCTGCATCTCGGTCGGCTGTCCGAGCCGGCGGATTCCCTCGACCATGACCGCCACGCCGATCGCCAGGAGCGCCGCGCCGTTGACCACCGCCGCCAACACCTCAGCGCGATGATATCCATAGGTACGACGGTGATCTTCCGGCCGTCTGGCCATGCGCAGGGCGAACAGCGTCACCCCCAGCGCTGCGGCATCGGACAGCATGTGCCCGGCGTCGGCCACAAGTGCCAGCGAGCCGGTGAGCCAACCCCCCACCGCCTCGACCCCCATATATGCGAGGCCGAGGATCAGCGTCGCGAAGAGGCGTCGTTCGTCCTGGATGCGCGAGTGCGCGTGACCGTGACCGTGGTCGTGTCCGTGCGCATGCTCGTGGTCGTGCCCGCCTGCCGCCATCGCCGCGGCCGTATCCTCCCGCGATGTCCCGTGGTACCGTGCCCACCGTGACCCTCTTGTTGCTCCTCGCCTGTGTCGAACGTGTCGCGGAGGTGGCCCCGCCCACCTTGGAATCGCAGTCGTTGCTGACGCTGCAGCGCTTCTATGAGGACGACGCCACCGAGCAGATCGAGGTGCTCGTCGACCTGGTCGCCGACGAGGTGGGCGACGAAGCGGGCGGGTTCTACTTCGACCCGCTCACCCCGGAAGACGTCGAGATGTTCGAGCACTCCGACGCCGCGATCTGGGAGCACACCGCCGGCTGTGCGGTGTTCTCGAAGATGCGTGGGACGGTGGTGGAGTACGCGACCAGCGTCCCCGAACCCGACCAGAGTTTCCCGCACGAGACCTACAAGTTGTGGTCCCGGGAGATCCAAGCGGGCAGCGCGGAGGACTTCCTCGCCGGGGGCCCGCTGGACACCTGGAACGAGGTCGAGAAGGAAGGGTTCGCCTTCACCGTCGCCTACGGAATGGACAAGGACTACCGCTGGCACGGCGACACCCTGGCGATGATCAGCCTCGTGCCGGAGGGCGAGCAGCCCGTCGACGCGTTCGGCACCGAGTTGGTGGTGGGCTTCACCATCGAGTTGTGGACCGAGATCGACGGCGTACTGGTCTGGTACAACGGAAGCTGGACCGAAATCGAGAGCCCGCTCGACGAAGACACCGTCGACATCGAGTGGTGGCTCGATCAGCTCATCGACGGGACGATCGACTACTTCGAGGGCACCGAGCTGCACGTGATGGGCGAAGAGGTGGTGGAGTAGGGATCACATCTCGGGCATCGGCGGGATCACCGCCGCGCTGGGCTCGCACGTGACGGGAAGCGGGGGATCGTCGTAGCGGCAGCAGCCCGCCGGCAGGCTGCACACCCAGACCTCGGCGCCTGGCGGAACGACGGCCCACCTCGAGCCAAACGCCCACGCCCCCCATGCCGAACATGGTCAGCTCGAGACGGTGTTGCCGAGCGCTCCTCGATGTCCTCGGTGGTCGGCGTCGACTGCTCGTCACCGGCTATCCGAGCCTTGGTGCTCATGGCGTACCCCAGCCAGAGTGCCCCAACCGCAGGGTCCACGGTTCGGCCAGGGCCGAAATCCACGGCGCGAATGGTAAGGTGCGACCCACCCACAGTGCAGGTGGCCGCCCCTCGCCAGGCCGGCGGCGTGAGCCTGAAGTCCCACCGCCTTCGAGGTCCGTCAGGGGAACACCCCAAACTGCAGGTCCCCTGCGTACCCGCAAGCGCGGGGGGCGGCGATGTGAGGGACCGGGGGCGAAAGCCCGACGACCAGGGTTGGCGAGAGTCCGAGCCACCAGGCCAGACCACCCACCAAAAAGATGAGCAGAGGCGCGGCCACCACTCGTCGCGACCGACGCGTCACCCGACCAGCCGCTGATGCTCCGGCATCATGCACCGATCCTGGACCACGTCGATTCCAGCGCCCGTCAACAGCGTCGCCGCTTCGTCGTTGGCGATGCCGAGTTGGAACCAGACCACCCGGGGGCGCCACGACAGCGCGAGAATCTCGTTGGCGACGGCGACCAGCACGTCGGAGCGGCGGAAGACCTCGATGAGCTCGACGGGCGTCCGCAGGTCCGCGAGGCTGGCGACGGCCGGGGTGCCCAGCCACGCCTGACCCGCGAGCTTCGGATTGACCGCGATCATGGTCCACCCTCGCTCCGCCATGTACTTCGGCACGTAAAACGCAGCCTCCCAGGCGTCGACCTTCGCGCCCAGCACCGCCGCACTACGGTTTTCGGTCAGGATGCGGCGGAGGTCGGGATCGCTGGAACGGAGCATGGGTACGGTTATCTGGACGAGGGACTCTTCGAGGATGCCTGGCATCACCCACTCAAACCTCCACGACCGTGAACGCATCGCCCCCCTCGTCGGTCCCCGCGGCACGGAAGCAACGCACGCCGGGCGCGGTTCGGAGCCAGTCGCGCAGCCCGGACTTCAGCGCGCCGGTGCCGTGCCCGTGCAGAAGATATCCGTGGCTTTCCCCTTGCATCTTCATGCGCGAAATGAAGGCGCCGACCTCCCCTTCGGCATCGGCGAGGCGCAGCCCGCGCAGGTCGCAGGTGTTGTGGGGCAGGCGGAGTGCCCCGGACGCGGGCGCCGGCGCCGGAGCGGCCTCCACCTGCACGCGGGGCGCTCGCGCCGCTTCTTTGTCCCGGGCCGCCGCCAGCTTGTCGAGGGGGAGACGCACCGTCATCGCCCGAACCTGCACCTCGGCGTGGTCGGCGCCCAGCGAGAGCACCTGGCCGTGCTGGCCCACCGTCGTTACCCATACCCGTTCGCCAAGCGCGGGGCGAAAAGTCGGTCGCCCTGCTATGGGCCCGTCACCATCGAGTCCGAAGCGGGCACCGCGCACCGCGGCGAGGGCCTGATTGGCCGTGTGCAGGGTCGGCGCCTGATGGACTTCCTTGACGAGCGCGCGGAGCCCGTCCTCCAGCGTCTTGAGGTGGGCGCGGGTCGCGTCGAGGAGTCGGGCGCGCTCGCCGGCGAGCTGCCGGTCGAGCTTGTCCTGCCGCGTCTGGAGGTCTGCCTCCCGAGCGCGGAGCGCCTCGTCCCGCGATTCGAGTTGTCGTGCCGTTCGGGCGACGGCTTCGCGTTCGGCGTCCAGCGATTCCGCCAGCCGGGCGAGCCGGGCAGCGCCCTCGTCGAGCAGGGTGTGGGCGCGCTCCAGCACCGACGCCGGCAAGCCCAGCCGTTGGGCGATCACCAGGCCCTGGCTCCCGGTGGCGACGCCGGGCAAAAGCCGGTAGGTCGGCCGACCGCCCGCGAACTCCATGCCGGCGATGAAAATTCTTGAATCTGCCGCTGCTTTCAGCTCTGGATAGTGGGTGGTGATGACGACGCGGGCGTCGCGCTCGACCAGGGCCTCCACGACCGCAGCGGCAAGGGCCGCACCCTGGGCGGGGTCGGTGCCCACGGCCACCTCGTCGACGAGGATCAAGGCGCCGGGACCAGCGACGGTCAGCGCCTCGTTGAGGACGGCCAGATGGCCCGAGAAGGTCGACAGGTCCGAGGCCACACTCTGCAGATCGCCGATGTCCGCCAGGATGGGCTCGAAGAGGTCCAGCCGACTCCCCTCGGCGACGGGGATGGGGATGGCGGCAGAAACGCACAGGGCGCAGAGGCCGATCGTCTTGAGGGCGACCGTCTTGCCGCCGGCGTTGGGACCGGTCAGCACCAGACAGCGCCGTGTTTCGTCCAACTCCAAGGTGTTTCCCACCACCGCGACGCCGCGAAGGGCGAGGAGCGGATGGCGCGCATGTCGCAAGCGTACGACGCCCGACTGTCCGACCTCGGGGATAGACCCTTGCCACCTGATCCCCAACTCCACCCGCGCGGCGGCGAGGTCCAGGTCCCCGGTCGCTTCGATCGCGGCGAGCGTCGGAACCGCGATGCGTCCGACCATGTCCGACAGCGCGGCGAGGATGCGCAGCGTCTCCTGCGCGAGACCTTCTTCCGCGGCCTTGAGATCGTTCTGGAGCTCGACGGTGGCGCCGGGCTCGACGTAGGCCGTCTCCCCGCTGGCGCTGGTGCCGTGGACGATGCCCAGGCCGCGTCGGAACTGCATCTTGACCGGAAGCACCAGCCGGCCGCTGCGCTCGGTGACGTAGTGCTCCATCAACATCTCACCCCAACCGCCGTCGCTGAGAAGCGCTGAAAGCGTGTCGTGGACCTGCACGCGGAGCCGCTGCACCTGCTCGCGGAGTGCGGCGAGCGTGGGGAAGGTGCGGTCCGAGAGCGTGCCGTCGGCGTCAAAGGCGTCGCGGAGCTGCGAGGCAGCGGGGCGGTTGTGGTCGATGACCGCGGTCAGGGCGCGGAGCCGAGGGCTCTGCCGCCCCACGAGCCAGTCGTGAAGCTGTCCGATGCCGGCCAGAGAGCGACCGACGGCGACAAGCCCCCCGGCCTCGATCACCATCCCCCGCGCCGCCCGCCCCAATTCGGCCCGAACGTCGCCAACGGCGTCGACCGGAACCACCTCGCCGCGTTGACCGGCGGCGATCAGCTCGGCGACGAGTGCGTAGGCGTCAAGCACCTGGGGACGGGTCCGCAGCGGCAGGAGCACCCGGCCCCGTTCGGCGCCCATCGGCGTGCGGGTGGCATCCACGAGCGCACCGCGGACCGCGTCCCAGTCGAGGGTGGCAAGGGTGCGGGCGGAGAAGTCCATGGCGCGGCAAGCCTAAGCACCTCGGCGGCGGCCAGGTCCCCAAATGCGAGCGCGATCAGGTGGCGCGATCACGCCCTACCCGCCGCGGTCCCGGAGGCGCGCCAGCAATCCCTGCGGGTGGGCGCCGAGGAGGTCGCACCGCGCTGACCAGGCCGCGATCGCGCTTTCGTCCGGTCGGCGCGCCCGGGCGGCACGCAGCAGCCGGTTCTTGGGCGTGTGCTCTGCATCGACGAACTCGACGACATCGACGGCCCAACCCCGCGCCTCCAACCAGTCCACCCGAAGCGCGTCGGTCAAGGTGGCGGCGTGCTCGCGGAGCAGGAGCCCGTGGCGGTACGCCGGGGTGGGGCCGCCACGGTTGCGACGCAGCTCGGCCGCGAGCTCCGCCTGGCAGCAGGGCACCACAAAGAGCGAGGCAGCGCCAAGCGCATCGGCAGCGGCAAGCGCCTCGTCGGTCGCGCCGTCGCACGCGTGGAGGGCGAGCACGAGGTCCGGCGCGCCGCCGAGCGCGGCGCCAAGCTCTCGGGCTCCGGCGATGGTCGACCGAGAAAACGCCATCGTGGCCAGGCCAAGGGCCACCGCCCGGCTGGAGCACCGCTCCACGAGGTCCTCGCGCGCATCGACGCCATGCAGCACGAACGGGATGCCCGCTCCGCGCAGCGCGTCGGCGAGAACGAAGCTGAGGTAGGCGTTGCCGCAGGCGAGATCGAGCACCCGCAGCGGCGCCTCGGGGGTGATGCCGCGGCGGGCACCGGCTTCCCAGGCCGGGCGGAGCAAGCCCACCAGGTGGCTGACCTGCTTGTACTTCTTGGCGTTCTGCGCAGAGATCGTGCCATCGGCGTTTTGAATGCCGAGGACGCGCAGCAACGCGCCGTTCTCCAGAGGGCTGAGCGACCGCGCCTTGCCGCCCATCACCTTGTCGGCCGGCGTGGCGGGGAGCACCTTGGCACCGCCGTGCCGCACGTCGATGACCACCCGCTCGCCGCCGGTGCGTACGACGGTGAACTTCACGAAGCCGTCGCGCGCGTGCAGCATCACCGTCGCTGCGAGCGCGTCCAGGGCGGCGTCATCGCGCGCTACGTCGCCTTCGAACACATGCTCGCCCGCGCCCGCGGTCCTGGCGACCACCAGGCGTTCGAAGCCCTCGCCCAGGGCGCGGCGCAGATTCTGACGGGCTCGATGAAGTGGGCGCAATCGCCCTCCGGGAAGGGCGCGGCCTATCAGGGCCGACGCGGATCGCCCCCCCAGGCGCCCTCGACGCCAAAGATCGGTAGAATGGGGAGTCCGAAGCCCGTTCCCTCCACCGCGACGTCCACGAGACCGGTAAGAACCGGCTCCGGCACTCGGTGATTGGTGAGGTTCTGGATGTCGAGGTAGCATGGCCCCGCTCCCCGATCAGCAGGTCCAAGGCGCCAGGAGCGCCGGCGTGAGCGTGCGCTCGGCGTGACCCTCGGCGGACGCCACCGACAGGACGAGCACCAGAGCGACCATCGGGGTACCGTCGCACGGGCTTGGCGGCCCCCCCCGGTGATAGGCCGCCTGGATGAAGACCTCAACCTCGGTCAGGATGCTCGCCGCCGGCGTCGGCCTCGCACTGGCCGCCTCTTTCCTCGCTTGCGACAGCGCCAAACCCCCGCCCCCCCCGACGACGGTCGAGGCGCCCCGACCGCCGCTGCCGCCGGCGACGCTGCTCCTCGCCGAAGCCCAGTTCGTGCGGGTGGACGGCAAGCCCAAGCCGGGGCCGGCGCTGCTGACCCTCTGGAGTCGCGTCGACGGCGCCTGGTCCAGCTCCATCCTCGAAGATCCCGACAGCAACGTGTTCCACAAGGCCCTGCCCGACGGGAAGGGCGGCTTCTACACCATCGGGGCCGAGCAGGCCTTTTTGAAGCATTGGACGAAGGTCGAGGGCAAGTGGGTCGGACAGGGCCTCTGGAATCCGAAGTGGGAGGGCAAGTTCAACCGCATCCGAGACCTCGAGATCGGCGACGTCACCGGGGACGGCAAGGACGACCTGGTCATGGCGACCCACGACGCCGGCGTGCTCGGCATCGGCAGTTGGACCGAGGCGGGCACGCTCGAGGTCACCGAGTTGCGCAAACAGGCGAACACCTTCGTCCACGAGGTCGAACTCTGTGACGTCGATGGAGACGGCCACAACGAGGTCTTCGCCACGCCCTCGGCGCGCAACCAGTCCAGCGGGAAGTCGCAGCCGGGGCAGGTGGTGATGTACCGGTACCTGGAGGGCAGGTGGGAGGAGACCGTGCTCGACGATTTCGCCGACAGCCACGCCAAGGAGATCCTGTGCGCCGACGTCGACGGTGGCGGGCCGTCGGAGTTCTTTTCAGTGGTGGAGGCCCACACCCAGCTGGTCGACGGCAAGGCCCAGATCAAGAACCCGGTCGAGATCCGCCAGTACCGGTGGAAAGGAAACAAGGCCGAGCACGTTGTGATCGCGACGATTGCCGACAGGCAGACGCGTTTCCTCATCCCCGGCGACTTCGACCACAACGGCAAGACGGACCTCGTCGCCGCGGCGATGAAGACGGGACTGTGGCACCTGACCCAGACGCCCGAGGGCACCTGGACGTCGACGAACATCGACACCAACAGCTCCGGCTTCGAGCACGCCAGTTGGGGCGCGGACCTCGATGGCAACGGCACGCCGGAGCTCTATGTCGCCGCCGACGAACAACGCGAGCTGCGCCAGTACACCTGGAACGAGGGCACCCGGAGCTTCGATCGCGTGGTGATCGGCCGCATCGCCGACGACTCGATCACCTGGAACGTGACCTCGGGCGCGTTCTGAGGCTACAGCCCTGACTTGTTCGCGCTCCACGACGCCCGGGCGTAGCAGTCGATGATGGTGTCGGCGTCGACATCCAGCCCCAGGAACCCACCGCCGTCGATGCCAGCGCGGCCGCTGATGTCGGAGTAGACGAGCCCGGAGAAGTTCGCGTAGATTGTCCCGGCCTCATGGTCGACCTCCCCCGTCATCGTGAACCCACCGCGCCGATCGACCGCGACTTCCCAGCGTTGGTCCGGAAGATCATGAAACTCCGCTCGGTAGGAGGGGTAGGCCCCCACCACGGTGAACGGCCCGATCCACTGCTCGCTGCCTTGTTCGAACCCGGCCGCGGTGCAGTTGTCCTCCCAACCGGCCGCGCCAAAGCTGGTGGTCCAATCTCCGGCGACCGCCGGGATGTTGCCGGTGTCGCCGCCGCCATCGCCGTCCGGATCGCTGCAATCAGCGCCGTCGTCGGAATCGGCGCCAGCAGCGCCGTCGCAGCCGAGTGCCAGGCACAGGAGCGCGGGAAGAAAAGCACGAATCATGGCGATGCTCCAGGTTCAATCATAAAAACGACCCGACGATTGAGGCTGCGGGCTTCGGGAGTGCCGTCCGCGGATGCCGGCTCCTGATCGGCCCGTGCGGCCGCCGTGAGCATCGACGCGGGGACCGAAAAGCGCTCGATCAGCAGGCCCACGGTGGCGGCCGCGCGCCACGCGCTCAGCTCCCAGACGCTGGAAAACTGCTTCTTGAAGGGCGGGGGCACCGTCGGCGAGTCGAGGTGCACCCTGACGGTCACGCGCCACTCCGGATGCAACGACATCGCCGTCGCAAACAGGTCCATCGTCGGCTCGGCCTCCATCCGCAGATCACGCCCCTCCGGCGAGAAGAGCGTGTCGAGCGGCAGGGTCACCACCGTCCGCCGTCCGTCGCGAGCCACCGTCGCCGGATGCCCCTTGAGGAGCGATCGGAGCTCGACGAAAGCGGGATCCGGGGTGGTGTCGGTACTGCATGTCGCCAGCTGCTCTTCCAGCCGCTCGACCTTCTGCCGCAAGGCGATGACCTCACGATCGAGCTGGCCGATCAGCGCGGGGTCCTCGCCTGCGGCCAGCGCCGCGAGCGCCCACCAGATCACGAGGACGCCCCGAGCGGGGGGTCGATGCCCCAGTCGAGCGGGCCGAAGCCCTTCATCCCCTGAGGGAAACGCCCCGATGCACGGACGCGAAGCCAGCGCGCCGCCCACCGCCGCAGCGCCTCCGGGTAACGCCACTCCCACCCGCCGCCCGCGCGCAGCTTCGCCATCCCCATCCACGCGAGCGTCTCCGGGTGCTGATCGACCTCCGTGCCAGCGCGGGGACCCTCGCTGAACACGAGCACGCCGGACTCGTTGCGAACGAGGTGGCCCGTGGCGGGCGGATCGAGGATCGCGTCGCCCCAATCGCCCAGGCCCTCCAGCTCGGCGGGCGCGTCGAAGCGGTCAGCCATGGCCAGAAACGCCCGTCCGCACGCCTCAGCGTCGTTGCCAGCCCGATGCGCTTCGAGCAGGGGGACCTCCACCCGTGCGCACAACTCGCCCAGCCGGTGAGAGCGGGCCTCTCGAAAGTAGAGCCGCGACAGATCGGAGGTGTCGACTTCGGCCGCCGCGCGCGGCCAGCCCAGCGAGAGCCGCCGGAACTCAGCCGTCAAGAAGCGCTGATCGAACGGGAGATTGTGCGCCACGAGCAACGCGCCCGCCAGGAGCTCGTGGATGGCCCGGGCCGCCGTCGAAAACTCCGGCTTGTCGGCGACATCTTCGTCCCGGATGTGGTTCACCTCGGTGACCTCCCGGGGGATCGGCGTGCCCGGATTGAACATCCACTCGTGGCGCACCACCTCAGCAACGCGCCCGTCCGGCCCGAGCCGCAACTCGGCCCCGCCAAACTCGATCACCCGGTGTCCGTCCTCGGGGTTGAGCCCGGTGGTCTCGGTGTCGAAGGCGACGATTCGAAGTTCGCGCCAGCGCATCGGCGCCCTACGGACGGCGCCGGCGGGAGCTCGCGAGCGCGGCGAGTCCCAGGAGCAGCACCCCCGCCGCGGGATCGATCACCGCGCACGAACACACCCCGGCTGCGGTGAGGACGGGCCCGCCGCCGCCTCCGTTGCCGTTGCCGTTGCCGTTGTCGCCCGTACCGCCGGTGTCCTCGACGTCGTCGCATGCGGTGCCGATGCCGTCGGCGTCGGCATCGGCCTGGTCGACATTGGCCGCCTTCTCGCAGTTGTCCGCGTCGTCGACCACCCCGTCGTCGTCGTCGTCGTGCCAGGAAAGAACCGGCTGGTAGAAGTAGGCGGACGTCCTCTGCCCGTTGCCATCTTCTTCGCGGAGGCCCTGGTTGTACCCGTAGAACCCGACCCCGTTGAGGGCGAACTCGGCGCCGACCGTCATCGCGTACTCGATGCGCCCGACGGTCACCACCAGCTCACCGTCGTTCATCGAGACCACGACCGTGTTGTCGGAGTCCGACTCGACGGAGCGGTCGGTCTGGTCCAACACCTCGACGTCGCCCCCGCTGATGAAGAACAGGCCCGAGCCCGGCACGTCGATATCGCCCGACGGGCAGTCGGGGTTGCCGCCGCCACTGTCGTAGCCGCAGAAGAGCAACAGGTAGCGCTCGTCCCCCCCGGCGCCGAAGACCACACCCCAGCCGTCGTCGTCGTCGACGTACACGTTGACCGCGAACTCGCCCTGCTTGACGTCGACCGCCGCGTTGGTGAGCCAGTTGTCGTGGGCCCCGCCGTCGCCGAACTCGCCGTCGTCGCCGCGGTCCCAATAGGGGACGACGAGCATGGTGCCCTCGAAGTCGAAGCTGTACCACTCGTCCTCGCTCCAGCCATTGTGCCAGCCGCCCTCGCCGGCCACGCCTTCCTCGTCGGGAAACTCTTCGGGGACCCACGCCTCGACGGTGCCAGCAAGGGAAAGGGGGGCAAGCAGGGCCAGGACCATTTCGTACTCCGCGTGCCCTACTATGGCCGATCACCGGGCCAGAGACTCGCCGCTTGGTCAAGAAACTGTCGATCGCCGGCCCCACAATCTCACCCAGGGCCTTGCGGCACGAGGCCAGCCGTGCTCTTAACCCCTCCGCACCCCGATCATGTCGCTCCCCCTCCGCCCCGTCACGCCTCCGCGCGCCCGAGAGCAGGTCCTGGTGATCGACCCCGGAGATCCGGCCGGTCGCACCTATAATCTCGCCCTGGGGGCCGAGGATCGCAACGTCCACGTCTGCACCTCGGCCCAAGAGGGCCTCGCCCTGTTGGCTGACCTGCGCCCGGACGTCGTGGTCGCCGCGCTCGACACCGCCGACCTGCCGGGGCTCCGACTTCTGGAGTCCATCCGCCACCGGGCCCCGGGGGTCCCGGTGATCACTCTCGCGGGACATCCGACGGTCGAAGGAGCCGTTCAGGCCTTGCGCGCGGGCGCCGTGGACTACCTCGGCCGCCCGGTCTCCCCGGGGCTCCTGTCGGAAAAAGTGATCCGCGCCCTGGGCGCGGCCCGCACCAGCCGCCAGTTGATCCAGGCCCAGAAAGAGGCCAGCGACAAATGGGGCTTCTCGTCGTTCCTCTCACGCAGTCCCCGCATGGTCGAGGTGTTCAACGCCATCCGCGCCGTCGCCGGTACCGATGCGACGGTGCTGATTCGTGGGGAGACCGGCACCGGAAAAGAGCTGGTCGCCCGAGCCCTGCACGATCGCTCACGACGGCGGGCGCGCAACCTGGTGTCGGTCAACTGTGGGGCTTTCACCGAGACCCTCCTCGAAAGCGAGCTTTTCGGCCACGAAAAGGGGAGCTTCACCGGGGCGATGGGCCGCCGCGCCGGGGTATTCGAGATGGCCGACGGGGGCTCGTTGTTCCTCGACGAGTTGGGCGAGACCTCGCTGAGCGTGCAGGTGAATCTACTCCGTGTCCTGGAGGAGATGCGCTTCCGACGCGTAGGCGGCACCGACCCGATCGACGTCGACGTGCGAATCATCGCCGCGACGAACGTCGACCTCGAAACGGCGGTGACGTCGGGCCGGTTCCGAGAGGACCTTTTCTACCGCCTGAACGTCTTTCCGGTGACGCTGCCCCCCCTTCGCGAGCGACCCGAAGACATTCCTATTTTGACGCGCCACTTTCTCACCGACGCCGCCGAAGAATATGAGCTGGAGGCGCCCGCCGCCCAGCCCGAAGCCATGGAGTTGATCCTGCGGTACCGGTGGCCGGGGAACGTGCGACAGCTCCGCGCCCTGTGCGAACGATGGGTGATTCAGTGTTCAGGTCGTGAGCTTCGCGTAGAAGATCTTCCCGCTGAACTCCGTCGCGGCGGGAAACCCGACGCCAACCCCTCCGGCGTGTTCATCGACGACAGCGTGCCCCTCCCCCAGCTCACCGAGCGCGTGATCAACCAGGTTGAGCGGGCCTATATGCATAGGCAGCTCGTAAAGCACAAGGGACACCTCATCCAGACGGCGGCCGCCTGCGGCATCACCCGGCGCACGCTGTTCAACCGGATGAAAGCGCTGGGGCTGGCGGTTACGGACTACAAGTAGGCTCGTGCCCGAGGTTTCGATGTTGTGGCGTTGGTCGGTTTTCTTCGCGTTCGTCCTTGTCTTCGTCGCCGTCGGCGCCTGCGTTCCGGCCGCCCCGCACGCGGAGGCCGCCGCCAAGCCCAACGTCATCGTCGTGCTCGTCGACACCCTCCGCGCCGACCACCTCGGCCCCTATGCCTACAAAAAGCGCCCCACCACGCCCAATCTCGACGCCTTCGCCGCGGGTGGCGTGGTCTGGGAGAACGCGGTCTCGCCGAACGCGTGGACGGTTCCGAGCGTCGCGAGTCTGTTCACGGGCGTCGACCCGCAGGCCCACCAGTGCCTCCACTTCCGCAAAGGGGAAAGGCTGGCCACGGACTCGATCTCCGACGCGCACGACACCATGGCCGAGTCGTTTGCCGCCAACGGGTATGCCACCGCCGCGTTCATCAAGTCGACCGTGCTCAGCACCAGCCACGGATTCTCGCAGGGCTTCGCCAGGTTCGAGGTCGTCGGCGGGAAGGACCAGGCGTGGGGGTACTCGGCGCGGGACCTCAACGACGCCGCGCTCCCGTGGCTGACCGGGCAGCAGAAGGCCGGGACGCCCTTTTACGCCTACCTGCACTTCATGGACCCGCACTCCCCCTACAAAGCGCCCGAGCCCTGGTACAGCAAGTACAAGGGCACCTACACGGGGAAGCTCGATGGCGCCCATGTCGGGCTGGACGAGGCCTTCAAGGCCAAGACGGTGAGCGCCACCGACTGGGAGTACATGCTGGCGCTCTACGACGCCGAGATCGAGTACTGGGACACCGAGTTCGGGCGCTTCTGGGCGGAGCTGCAGGCGGCCGGCGTCGCGAAGAACACCATCGTCGTGCTGGTCTCCGACCACGGCGAAGCGTTCGGTGAGCACCAGAACGTGTTCCACGGCAATCTGTACCAGGAGAACATCCACATCCCGGTGGTCTTCCGCGGGCCGGGCATCAAGCCGGGACGCATGCGTGGGTACGCCCAACTCATCGACGTGGTGCCCACCCTCGCTGAGCTGACCGCGTCACCAAAAGGTAGGGCCTGGCAAGGGAAGAGCATGGTGGCGGCGATGGCCGGCGGCGCGGGGCACACGGCCGCGGTGTACAGCGAGTACATGGGACACCGGATGGCGATCGAGCCATCGACGGGGTTGAAGCTCATCATCGGCGATGGCGACCCCAAGCTGTACGACCTGCGGAACGACCCGCAGGAGCGGACGAACCTGCACGCGGCGCGACCGGCAGACGCGGATCGCATAAAAACTCAACTTCAAGCACGCTTCTCCTCCGGCCAAGCGCTGTCCAAGCAATTCGGCGTCGGAAAGTCGGAGGCGATGTCGGCGGAGCAGTGTGAGATGCTCAAGGCGCTCGGCTACGTCGAGGCCGACAAGCCCTGCGGGGAGATCAAGAACGACGACGACGGACACCAGAACTGATGCTCTTGCTCAGCCTCCATCTCCTCGCTGTCGACGGGCTCGCAGCCGAGTTCTCCGGCACGCTGAAGGACCTGACCCTCGAGGCCCCGGGTGGCCTCGGCGGCGCGCCCGACGGCATGGCGTTCATCGTGCCCGCCGGCAGCACCGCCTCTGCCACCTTCGGCGACCTCGGCGACGGCGACGCCGGCATCCGCATGAGCGTGAAGCAAGCGGGCGACGCGCTGGTATGCAGCCTGCCCGTCCCCCTCGGCCCCCAGGCCTTCGCCAAGGCGCGGGTGCGGGTTCCGGAGATCACGGCTGGAAACGGCTCGTGGATGGGATTGAATTTCGAGCTCCGGGCACGCGACAGCACCGGACAGCTGGTTTCGCCGGGGGGCGGGCCCTACGTGCTCATCGCCAACGTGCGCGAAGCGGGCGGCTGGAAGGACGTCGAAGGTCGCATCCAGGTTCCCACCGGCGCCACGCAGGGCGAGTTCTGCTTTCGTTTCGTGCTGTCCACCGGCACCGTCGAAGTCGACAAACTCGCCATCATCTCCCGGGCTTCCGAGGGCGGCGGCGCGGCGCCACCGGCGCTGCCCAGGAGCGCACCACCGCCCACGGCGCCGATGGTGGTCGCGGCGGCGCCGGCCGCCACGGCACCCGCCGTGACCTCGATCGCGGTTCCTCCCGCGGGCGCAGCGGCCGGCGACTCCGCGAATCGCGGGTTCACCCTCCGTCTGGACCAACGCTCGAGTTCGTCGGCGTGCACCAGGTGGATCGACTCCAAGCGCCCGGTGACGGTGTGGGGGTCCGCGGACCTCTCGACGATCAACGGCGACGCCATCGACTGGAGCGGGGTCGCGGTCGAGTCCTACGCCCGCGACTCAAACGACCGCCAGCTCACGATGGGCGGGGTGCCGTACGCGCCGCTGTTCGTGAGCACCCAGGCCGGGGACAGCCAACGCTTCTCGGTGGCGTGGACGCCGCCCGCCGGCACCGAGCGCATTCGGTTGTGTGCGCGCTTCTCCGACTCGGCGGGCGCGATCGCGTTTGACTGGAAGTAGCGGCCGCCGAGGTAGACGCCTACGCCAGCTCCGCCCAGGCGGCCTTGAGCAGGTTGAGCGCCCCCGCGTCCTGGTGGCTCGCCACCACCGGACCGGCAGCCGACAACAACTGCGCGTCCCGACGAGCGTAGGCGCCGAGGAGGGCTGCCCATGCGAGTCCGTAGGGCCCGGCCCGCCCCTCCCCCAGCCACCGGGCGACGCGGATCGCCGCGGCGGGCAGCGCTCCCGCGGAGACCCGCGCCGCGGCATCCAGGAGCGCCGCATCGCCCGGCCGGTCCGACAGCGTCCCGGCCGCGGCGATCGCCCCCTCCAGCCGGACGCGCATCGCGAAGGCTGCCACGGGCTCCTCCCGGTCGAGCTCGACCCGCAGCTCTCCCGCCCGGCCCGCGGTGAGGCGACCGGCCCCCGCCTCGTCCGGCGGCGGGGCAGCAGGCTCCCGCGGATCGACCAGCGGCCCCGCCAGCGCGACGAGCGCCGCCCGCCGAACAAACTCCCCGCGCGCAAGAAAGCCGATGGCCTCCGCAGATGCGATGGTGATCGCCGCTAAATCACTCGCAGCCGCGGCTTTTTCCACGGCGCGACCGGCGGCCATCAACCGGCGCGCGAGCTGGCGCAGCGCAACGTCGGTGTCGCGCATGACGGCCTCCGCCACCCCCTCCGGAAGCCACGGCCAGGCGGCGAGGCCGGCGGCAGCGACCTCGATCTGAACGCCCCCGAGCGCCACCAGCCCCGCATCCAGCTGCGCGTACAGCGCGGCCATCGGAGGCAATGCCGGCGTGGCCCCGCCGGTCTCGGCGACCAGGAAGTCGTCGAGCGCGCGCAGCACGGGATCGTCTTGCCCACCGGCGAGTGCCGGCGGTCGCCATGGGTCTACCACCGGAAACGGCGCCAGGTGCGCGATGGCGGACAGCGCTGCGAGCGCGGCAGGATGGGCCTCATCGGCGCGATCCGCACCCGCCGGCGGCACACTGGACCCCAGCGTCTTCGCCAGGAGTGCGCTGGCGCTGAGGCCCGCGGAGCCGAGTTCGGCCGCCGCCCCCTCGACCCGAGGCCGGGCGCGGGCGTCGGCGGCGGCGTCGCAGACGCCGTGCCACGACGGGGTGAGGTGGGCAAGCACGGCTTCGACCAGGGCCAACTCCTGCGCCACCGCGAGCACCAGCGGGGTGTCGTCCGGTTGCCCGATCGCCGCGCCGCCCGCCGCCAGCGCCCGGGCGGCGGGATGATTGGCGTGTACGGCCAGGAACCGCAGGCAGCCACGACCGCGGCACCAAAGCGGATCCGCGGCGCCGCCGAGCCCCAGCGGCGCACCCACCAGCCGCGCGGGGTACCGGAGTCCGCGGGAGAGCACGCCGGGCGACCACGGCACCGAGCCGAAGACGGAGTCCGCATTCCCCAACGAAGCGGCAGCGGCCACGTCAGCGGGTGCCGCGGTGTCGACGGCCTCGATCTCCACGTCGTCATCGGGGTCGGGCGGCAGCGGCATGGGCCGCCAGCGGGGCCGGGCGGGGCCGGCTAGGCCGGCGTCGGGGGGGGCATCCCCTCCGAACATCCGCGCGCCGGACCACGGCGAGGAGCGGTCGGAGCCGTCGCCCGCCGCCCCACCCCCACCCGTCGAGAACGACGGCAACACCTGCTCCAGATCGCCCGCGTCCTTCTCCTCGTCCTGCTCCTGATCTTCGTCCCGCCCTTCCTCCCGCGCCTGGTCGAGGGTGGCCTCGGCTGACGTCGTCGCGGTGTCCGTGTCGGTCGACTCCTTGACCATCCCCTGCAGGGCGGCGTTCCCCAGCTGCTGCTGGAGCTGTGCGGCCGCTTCGGCGTCGACCTCGCCCGCGCCTTGCGCCTTCTCGAGGGCACGCCGGGAGTCCTTACTCGCTTGATCGAGGTTGACCTCCTGCTTCTGGCGGGCGAGTCGCTCCTGGGGCAACTCGGGCCCAGCCTTGTCACCTTGACGGCGATCGCGACTCAGCTGAAACGAAGCTCGATGACCGGGCCCGCGCCCGGCGCCGAAGCGGCCATCATCGGCATCGCCTCATCGCCATCGTCGCGCCGCTCCTCCACGTGAAAGCCGATGTTCGCCTGCCGCAGGGCCTCGCGTGGGGCGCCGGGGCCCGACGGGACGGCCAGCGCGGTGTGAAGGGTGCGAAGTTGGTCCAGGGCGAGAGAACTGAGCTTCACGGAGGCTCCATGTACGACCACAGCTTCCATCGTTGCGCTTGACCTGTCAAGGCTAATTATTCGAAGGCCTGGATGCCTGTGATCCACCGGCCTAGAATCAGGTTGTGCACGTCATGGGTGCCCTCGTAGGTCTTGACACTCTCGAGGTTGGCCATGTGACGCATCACCGGGTACTCGTCGAGAATACCGTTTGCACCATGTATATCGCGGGCCACCCGCGCAATCTCCAACGCGATGTCGACGTTGTTCATCTTCGCCAGCGAGACCTGCTCGGGAATCATGGTCCCGTTGTCCTTCAGCCGCCCCAGCTGCAGCGCGAGGAGCTGGCCTTTGGTGATCTCGCGCAACATCCACGCGAGCTTGTTCTGCACGAGTTGGAAGCTGGCGATCGGCTTACCGAACTGGATGCGCGAGAGGCTGTACTCCCGCGCCGAGTGGAAACACGCCATCGCCGCGCCCAGTGCGCCCCAGGCGATGCCGTATCGAGCGTTGTTGAGGCACGAAAATGGGCCTTTGAGGCCGGTGACGTGCCCAAGAATGCGGTGCTTGGGAATTCGGCAATCCGAAAAGACCAACTCGCTGGTGACGCTGGCCTTGAGCGAGTGCTTCCCGTGCATCTCGGGGGCGCTGAAGCCGGGATCGCCCTTTTCCACGATGAAGCCCCGGATCACTCCGTCGAGTTTGGCCCAGACCACGGCCACGTCGGCGATCGTGCCGTTGGTGATCCACATCTTGGCGCCGTTGAGCACGTAGCTGTCGCCGTCATCCACGGCGCGGGTGATCATCCCGCCCGGATTGCTGCCGAAGTCGGGCTCGGTGAGTCCGAAGCACCCGATGAATTCGCCGGTGGCGAGCTTGGGCAGGTAGGCCAGTTTCTGCTCTTCGGACCCATGCTTCCAGATGGGGAACATCACCAGGCTGCCCTGCACGCTGGCGAAGCTGCGAATGCCGCTGTCGCCGCGTTCGAGTTCCTGACAGACCAGGCCGTAGGCGACATTGCTCATGCCCGCGCAGCCGTACCCGTGGAGGTTCACCCCGAGCAGGCCCATTTCGCCCATCTGGCGGACCAGCGGCCGCGGAAACGTTCCCGCCCGACAATGGCCCTCGATGATCGGGATGACGTTGTCGTCCACCCACCCGCGGACGGCCTGCCGAACCGCCTTTTCGTCGTCGCTGAGCAGACTGTCGAGATTGTAGAGATCAACACCGTCGAACCTGCGCATGGCTACACCTGGGTGAGGGCGTGAAGGGACGTCGCGAAGAGGTCGACCGCGGTTTGGGCCTCGGCCTCGGTCAGGGTCAGCGCCGGGCAGAAGCGGATGGTGTTCTGCCCGGCGCCGAGGATCACCATGCCGGAGCGATAGAAACAGTCCATGACCACGGCGTTGCGTAGCTCAGATGCGCGCTTCTTGCTCGCTCGATCCTGGACCAGCTCGACCCCGATCATCAGACCCCTGCCGCGGATGTCCCCCACGTTCGGGTGGGCGCCAACTGCATCGCGGAGCATTCCCATCATTGCTGCGCCGACGACGCGCGCGTTGTCGACGAGCGATTCTTCCAGCAGGTCCAGCGTCGCGTGGGCTGCGGCGCAGGCGATCGGGTTCCCACCAAAGGTGCTGGCGTGCGCGCCCGGCTTCCAACGCATCGTCGTTTCACTGGCCAGCGTCGCGGACAACGGCATCCCGCTGGCGATCCCCTTTGCCAGGGAGATGATGTCCGGTTTGACGCCGCAGTGTTCGTACGCGAACATCTTTCCCGTGCGCCCCATGCCGCACTGGACCTCGTCGAACGCCAACAGGATGCCGTGGTCGTCGGCAAGCTGGCGGAGCGCGGGCAGGAAGTCATCCGGCGGCACGATGTACCCGCCTTCCCCCTGGATCGGCTCGACGAAGATCGCCGCGACCTCGTCGGGCGGGCAGATGGTGCGGAACAGGTTCTTCAAGTGGTCCAACGCCTGCTGGGTGGCGTCGGACCCGTGCCGATACGGATCCGGGTACACGGTGTGGGTGACCGGCAGGAAGGGACCAAAACCCTCCCGCTGCCGAGCCTTGCTGGCGGTGAGCGACAGGGCACCCATCGTCCGCCCGTGGAACGCGTCCAGGAACGCCACGAAGTGCGTTCGTCCGGTCACGAACCGCGCCAACTTCAGCGCCGCCTCGTTGGCCTCCGTCCCGCTGTTGCCGAAGTACACCCGGCAGGACTCGCCGGTGACGGGCTGCATCTTCACCAGACGATCGGCGAGCCGACCCTGCACCGGGTAGAAGAAGTCGGTGCCGCTCATGTGGATGAGCTTGCCCGCCTGCTCGGTGATGGCGGCGACCACGCGCGGATGGCAGTGCCCGGTGCTGGTCACCGCGATGCCCGCGGACATGTCCAGGAACTCGTTCCCGTCCGGATCCGTGATCCACGCCCCCAGGGCCGACTCGGCCACCAGGGGGTGGTCTCGGGTGTAGCTCGGCGATACCGCCGCGTTGCTCCGGGCGATCAGCGCCGAAGCAAGCGGACCCGGCAGTGCGGTGCGCAGGACGGGGCGGCGCGACACGGGAGCTCCGGAAGGGGCGGCGTCTATCGTGTTGGGGGGTGATCCGCGAGCCCGAAGAGCTGGACGTTGGCCACGACCACCTCCTCACCCGGACTAGACTGCGCGACGATGGCGCGCAGTTCGCGAAAGTAGGCGCTGTGCAGGTCACGGAGCCGGGCGTGGTCGCTCGTGGACACCGAAAAGACGTTGTAGGAGAAGAGCCCGACCGCACCGGCCTCCAAGCGCTCGACCCCTACCGCCGCCCAGTGCGCCTTGAGCCGCCGGCCCGACGCCGCGTCGCGGCGCGTGTCGGTGGTGCCGGAGTGAACCAGCGCCCAGCACCGACCCCGCCTGACGAGCTGGCCCGCGGTCGACAGCGTCTGGATGGCCGCGGCGACCGTCGGCACGTCGGTGCCCAGCTGCGCCGCGACCCAGGCGTCATCGTGCTCGTCGAGCCGAGCGTACGCGGCGAGCTCCAACGCCCGGAGGACCGCCTGCGTCCACGGCGCTTCGTACGCGGCGCGGCGCTCGGCCTCGAGTCGGCGCCAGTCGTCCCGGACCGACGGCAGCGCATCCATGTCGACAAAACAGGCGAGCCAGTCCAGGAGTCGCAGTGAGGTCGCTTCGATCAGCCTCAGAAAGTCCGGCAGCCGCGGCTCGGCATCCCCGGACAGCCATCGCGCGACGGCAAAACGCGAGCGCCCGGCGCGGCGCGCGACCTCTACGATGGGCACGGCGCCACGTAGATCGTCGAGCAGCCGTGCGAGCGTCGCCGGGCGAGAGACGTCGACATCCAGAAGCCAGCTGGGCGGGGACCGGAAGAAACGCGCCCAGGCCGCAGCGACGTCGATCCGCGTACGCGCGGCGAGATCCATCGTGACCGCAGCCGTCGGCCACCGCAAGCCGGCCTCCCAGGTGTAGACCACGTTGCTTCGACAGCCGAGGCGGCGGCTCAATTGCCCCTGGGAGCGCGGCCCCCGCAGGGCACGAACGAGCTCGCGGGCCAGGGTGTCGTAGTCACGCACTCTAGCAGTATCGCACAGGATACCGCGAGCGTGGGGGACGAAACGTGCGATGCTGCACTTGTGCCCGGCGAGTTCCGCGGTGACAGTCGACGCCGCCAGCGCGTTCCACGAGCTCGACCTCGACGCCCTGAGCGGCACCTACACGGTGACCGAAGTCGATCCCGCGGACTTCGACGCCGTTCGGGCCCTCGTCAGCCTCGAGATCGGGCCACTCGGCGCCGCCGGCGAGATCTCCGGCCAGGCCGAGGACAGTGGCGACCCCGCTGACCCCGACAGCACGGCCAGCGCCACCGCCTTCGACATCGCCAGTTTCTGACACGAGCCGCGATAGGCTGGCGAGGCTGTCTCGCCGACTGCACCGACCCCGCGGGTCGGCCACCCGGTGCTGCCCGCGCTCACGTTGGCCGCGTTGGCCGTTCTCCGTCGAAACAGGCGTCACCGGCGGTGGCGGTACCTCCGGTGTCGCCACCGGTGTCGTCCGTCGCCCGGCGACGGGTGAACGTCCACAATCGCCGAGTGACCGCCGGGACGGCGGGCGCGACGGGCGCCCCCTCGATCTCGCGCCCGGCCCCGACTGCCCCGCCACCGACCAGGCCTACAACGAACGAGGATCCGTCAGCTTCCCGGTGATCGCCGACGCGGCCGCAACCGCGGGCGACACCAGGTACACCGGGCCGGCTGACCCCATGCGGCGGTCGAAGTTCCGGTTGGTGGTGCTGGCCGTGGTTTCGCCGGGCAGGGGGATTCCCGGCCCGTTGCCGATGCAACTACCACACCCCGGAGGCGACACGACCGCCCCGAGCGCGCGGAACAGATCGAGCAGGCCGGCGGCCTCCGCCGCCGTCGCGACGTCGGCGCTCGACGGGGTCACCGTCATGCGCACCCCCGGCGCGAGCCCGTGCCCGCGTAGAACGTCGGCGGCAGCGTGCAGATCGGAGAGCGACCCCCCGGTACATGAGGCGATGACGACGTTGTGGATGGCAACGTCGATCATCTCCGACAACGGCGCGCGGTTGCGGCTGTCGCCCGGCGTGGCCACCGTCAGCGGCACCTCGTCGAGGTGCACGGTGATGACGCGCTCGTACGCGGCGTCGGCGTCGGGGTACACCAGCTCGTCGGTGACATCGACCCCGCGGCGGGCCTTGAGGAAGTCGACGATGGGCCTACACGGCTCGACGACCCCGGTCATCAGCCCACCTTCGACGGTCATGTTGGTGAGCACCGAGAGTTCGTCCACGTTCCAGTGGTCGAGACCCGGCCCGCCAAGCTGGATGACGCAGGTGTCGGTCGGGGAGGAGCGCCACTGCTCGTCACGGAAGTAGGCGTCACCGATGATGTGGAGGATGAGGTCCTTGGGCGACAGCACACCGCGCGGCTGGCCGGTCACGATGACGCGGACGACCTTGGGCACCGTGACCGGGATGAGTCCGGTCCGAAACGCGAACGCCATCGCGGTACTGCCCACGCCGAAGGCAAAGGCGTTGAGGACGCCGGCGGTGGGCGTGTGGCTGTCGGTGAGGATGATGATGTCACCGGGACGGGCATAATCCTCGACCACCAGACGGTGACAGACCCCCGGCTTGAACGGACGTCCGGGCCCGTGAAGCCGGATGCCGTATTCCTCACACGCATCCACCATCTCGACCGTCAGCTGCCTCGCAGGCGCCAGCCTTGCCTTCTTCACGTTGTCCGGGACCGTCGGCTCGTCGATGAGCACGAAGTGGTCCTCGAAGGCCGCCACCAGGTCGGGCGCGTACATCGGCGCCGCGCCGAACGCTTCCCGATAGAGCGAAACCACCATGCCGGCGGTGTACTCGTGGACGCCCCGGAAGGCAGTGCGGCAGAGCACCTGGTCGCCCGGAGCCACCGCGGCGAGGCCGTCGGGCCCGGCGCCCGTCCACGCCTTGCGCGCGATGATCTTCTCGACCGCGTTGAGTGGCCTCGCGGGAACGTCAGTCTCGTAGGTGGGCAACACCTGTCCGGCCAACAGCCGCTTCCCGTACTCCATCAGGCCGCCGCCTTCGGCGACAGAGCGGAAAAAGATGGGCAACGCCGCAAAGAAGGCCCGCGTATCGACGTCCTCTCCGGCACGCAGGCGATCGATCACCCGAAAGTCGGTCGTGAACGGCATGCCGCCGTACACCATATTCTCCTGGAAGATGCGCTGGAAACTCTTGGCGATGACCAATTCGATGCCCGCGCCGGCATGGGCGACGACCGCAACCTCGCGCGATGAGCCCGACCCGTAGGCGTCGCCGCCGACGATCACCTGGAAGCCGGCGTCGACCACGGCGTCCTTTCGGACGACCTCCTTGAAGTTTTCCAGGAACCACGGCCCCAAGACGGCGCCGGTGTACCCGAGGGTGCAGGCTGCCCCGCTGATCATGAGGTCGGTGTTGACGCCGTAGTGGAGAGGCTGCCCCGTCCAGGCCAGATCCTTTCCTTGAAGCTGCGCCTCGACCAACAGCGGGTCGTCGCACAGGAGGAAGATGCGTCCGCGGAGCTTCATAGGCGGCGTCTATCTGAGATCACCGCGGGCGGCCCGCCGACCACGCCGCGATGCGGCGACGACCACGCGCGGCAGAGCGGCCAGCGCGGGCCGCATCGCCCGGATAGGCTCGCCGGCCTCTCGGAGCACCGGTGTACCACGACTTCCTGATCCTCGGCGGCGCAGGCCTCGTCGGCCTGCAAGTATGCCGTCAGATCGTGACGAATCTGTCCCCGAGGCGCATCGTCGTCGCCAGCCTGCTGGAGGTTGAGTCGGTCGCGGCCTGCCAACGGTTGGAGCGCGAATTCGGCGACTCGATCGCGTTTGTGCCAGCCTGGGGAAACCTCTTCGTCCCACGTGAGATGGCAAAGCTCACCCGGGGGCAGATTCTTTCGGACGTGCCGATGCGGCGGAAGCTGCTCAACGCGGTCTACGACGACTACGAGGCCGCCTACACCAACAACCACATGGTCAACCTGATTCGGACCCACCGGCCCGAGGTCATCGTGGACTGCGTGAACACCGCCACGGGCTTTTCCTATCAGGACGTCTTCGACGGCGCCGCGAAGGTGCGCAGTTGGATCGGCAGCGACGGCTTCGACGCCAAAGGCATCGAAGACCTCGAGACCTTCCTGCTGAGCCAGAGCGTGCCGCAGCTCATCCGCCATGTACGCTTCCTGCACCAGGCCAGCACCGAATATGCCACACGGGTCTACGTCAAGGTGGGGACCACCGGCACCGGCGGCATGGGCCTGAACATCCCCTACACCCACAGCGAGGACCGGCCGAGCAAGAAGCTCCTCGCCAAGAACGAGGCGGCTTTTGGCCACACCGGCCTGCTCTTCCTGTTGGCACGCACCCCGAACGCTCCCATCGTCAAAGAAATCAAGCCGGCCGCCATGATCGGCTATCGCGCCGTCCAGGTAATGGAAGCGCGCGACAAACACGACAACAGCGAACTGTACCAGGCGCACGAGGTCGCGTGCGCCGGCGCCCTGGACCTGCGCGAGGACCCCAAGGGCTACGAAAAGGCCGGTAAGATACGGGTTCCGGTGGTCGACACCGGGGAGAACGGCGTGTTCACCCGGGGGGAGTTCGCGGCGATCACCGCCCTGGGCCAGATGGAATATGTCACCCCCGAGGAGATCGCGCGCACCGTGGTCCTGGAGATTCGCGGCGCGAACACCGGTAACGATGCCATCAGCGCGATGGACGGCGCGGTCATGACTCCGTCGTACAAGGCCGGACTCGTGCGCAACGTCGCGATCAAGGACCTCGACACCGCCGAACGGGAAAGCGGCCTCCCCTCGGTCGCGTTGGGTCGACTCGGGCCGCCCGAGCTCTCAAAGTTATTGTTCGAAGCTGAACTGCTTAGATATGCCTTCGGAGCGCTGGAGCAGGTTGCGGAGTGCGGTGACCTCGCGGAGATGTCGACGCGCTGCGAGGCCGCGATGGAGCCCTCGGGCACGCGGCGGACCGCCCCTTCGATCGGCATTCCCATCCTGCTTCCCGACGGCAAGCGCCTCCTTCGTGGTCCCCGGATCAATGTTCCAGAGCTCGAAGGGCACGACCGCACCGTGAAGCTGGACGATCCCAGGCGCGTCAACGCGTGGGCCGCCAAGGGCTGGATCGATCTCCGTCCCGAGAACATGGACGTCTGGCGGGAGCGCTCGCGAAAGATGCTCGCGGCCCGCGCCACGCTGCGCGACGAGGGCTCCGCCGCCGCCAGCATCAAGAGCTACATGCCCACCGTCTTCGAGATCGGCGAAGTGGTCGCGTGGATCTTCAACAACGAGATGGGCGGGTATCGGGTGAAGTAGATAGGAACGCGCTCCTCTGGAGTTCCGGTGCTCGTGACGATGTTTGGTCTGGCGCTGGCCGCCGACCCGCCGCCCGAAATCAAGTTCGAGAAGTACGCGCTCGCCAACGG
>SHYX01000077.1 GCA_009692585.1 Myxococcales bacterium | reverse complement strand
GCGCAACTGCGCGTCGCCCGCGCCACGGAACTCGACGGTGACCGTCATGGGCCGCGGCCTCGGCACGATGCGTGCCGCGAGAGACTCCGCGTCGGTCCGTCAGGCCGCGGCCTCGGGCCGACGGATGTCCGCCAAGTGTCCGCCGACGTTCGTCAGGATGCGGGCGTCAAGCTCCGGCAAGCGCCCGGGAGGGCGCTCGCGCCCCCCGCGACTCACTCGCCGACCACGTCCCCGCACCTTGGGGACCACGTCCTTCCGCCAGGCTCGCGTTCCCAGCCAACACGCCGGCGAATCCCCGCCGCGCCAGCCCACGCTCGCATCCGACCCCGATCTCCACCGCCAGACCCTCGATGTCCTCGGTCGTCGGCGGCTGGCTGAAGAACCGGAGCGAGCCGTCGGCCCCTCGGTCGAACAGGCCGTCGAGCGAACCGATGTCGGCGCCACGGCACGGTGAGCACATACTGTCGCGTCGCGACGTTGGGGATCACCCAGTCCACGAGGTGTGCCGCCCCCTCCGCCATCCGACGCCCCGCGCAGGCCGGACAGAACAACCACGCGATCCCCCCGCGGGGTCGCCACAGCCCAAGTGCCCGTGGCCGCCATGGGCTGCCACCCCAGCAAGGCCGGGACCGCAAAAGAATCAGCCTTGCTCTGTCCGCACCGCCGGGTTCGCCGTCAGACCAGACGTCCGTCACCGGTCGCCGACGCCCGTGCCGGCGGCGCCGCGACGCGCCGCGACGCCAGTCCGACGAGACGCCCGGTCTCGGCGCGTCGCCCTGAGGTACACTGAGTCCCGACTCCCCGGACTGATGCCCCGCTCGATGCTCCTTTCCCTGCTCCTGGCCGTCGGCTGCACCACGGATGACGTCGGTGCCATCGATGCCGACGGCGACGGGTACGCCGCGGACGTGGACTGCGACGACAGCGTGGCCACGGTCTTTCCCGGCGCTACCGAAGTGTGCGATGGGCTCGACAACGACTGCGACCAGCGTCTGGACCTGGATGCGGTGGATGAGGCCACATTCTACGCCGACGCCGACGCCGACGCGCATGGTGACGCATCAATGATACAGCACGGATGTATCGCTCCGGCAGGAACCGTGAGCACCGGAGACGACTGCGACGACGCCGACGCCGACCGCTTTCCCGGCAACCCGGAGCGCTGCGACCAGCGGGACAACGACTGCGATGCGGCGGTGGACGAGGACCCGTCCGACGCCACCACCTGGTACGCCGATGGCGACGAGGATGGCTACGGCGACGGCTCCCAACCGCGCTCCACCTGCGACCAGCCTGCAGGCTACGCGGAGAATGACACCGATTGCGACGACCGCGACCCCAACATCCACCCCGAGGCGCCGGAGACGGACTGCGACGACCCCATCGACTACAACTGTGACGGATCGGTGGCCTTCGCTGACGCGGACGCGGACGGAGCACCGGCATGTGGAGACTGCGACGACGCCGACCCGGCGCGAAATCCCGATGCGAGGGAGGTCTGCGACGACGACGACGTCGACGAGGACTGCGACACCCTCGCCAACGACCAGGACGACAGCACCGACCGCCGGACCATGAGCACCTGGTGGACCGACAGCGATGGCGACGGATACGGTGACGACGCCCCCGCTGCGGTGATGTGTGACGCAACCCCCGGCACCTCAGGCGTCGCCGGCGACTGCGATGACACCCGCGCCGACGTGAGCCCGGCCGGCATCGAGGTTTGTGACACGCTCGACGCCGACGAGGATTGTGACACCCTGGCGGACGACGCCGACCCCAGCGTGGCCGCCGCGACCTTGGCCACGTGGTACGCCGATCTGGACGACGATGGTTACGGCGATCCCACCAATGTATTGTCCGCCTGTGACGTGCCGCCGGGCGCGCTCGCCGATGCCTCCGACTGCGACGATGGAGATGCTGCCATCAACCCCGCCGCTGCCGAGGTTTGCGACACATCCGGCACCGACGAAGATTGTGACACCCTGATCGACGACGCCGATCCAGGAGTGACAGCGACGGCGATTTTCTACGCTGACGTCGACGGCGACACCTTTGGCGATGCCGCCAACCCAACGGACGCGTGTGACCTGCCAGCCGGGTATGTTGAAAACACCCTCGACTGCGACGACGCCGCCTCGAGCATCAATCCGGCTGCGGCTGAGGACTGTGGGACCACCGCGGACGACGACTGCGACGGCGACGACAACGACGACGGGGCCACCGGTTGCACCACCTATTATTACGATGCGGACGCGGATGGCTTTGGCGGCACCACCTCGTGGTGCGTCTGTCGTTCAACCGGCGCTTACACTGCCGCGCTCGACACCGACTGCGATGACGCCTCGGCGTCGGCGTACCCGGGCGCGACCGAGTCCTGTGGCAACGGGGACGACGACGACTGCGACGGCAGCATCGACGAGGCCTGCCCCAGCTCCTACAGCGGCGACTACGACGCGGACGTGGCCAGCACCGCCACCACCGACGCGACGGCGGTCATCTACGGTCTGGACCTCTACGACTCCTTCGGCGAACACCTCGCGCTGGGGGACTTCGACGCCGACGGCGCTGCGGATCTCGCGGTCGGCGCCGACGGAAACGTCTATGCAGGAGCCTACATCGGCAGTGTGTTCGTCTATTCGGGGATGCCCAGCGGGTCCGCAGCCGCCGACGCCGCCGACACCGCGCGCGTCTACGGGGCCGGCACGGCCAACACGTTCTCCGATGGGCAATGGAAACTCCCCGACATCGACGGCGACGGCGCGGACGAACTGGCGGTGCGGCGGGCTGTGGGCACCTCGGACTACCTCTATCTGTACGAGGGCGAGGACCTTTCCGGCGCCTTCGCGTACAACGCGTCGGCGACGCTCTACGACGATTTCACCCTCACGGGGCCGGTTTCGAGCCTTGGCGACGAAGATGCCACCTCGGGCGACGACGAGGTTGCCATCGCTCACTGGGAAGCAAGCTCGTCGGCGGGCGCGGTCTACGTGTACACCTGGGGCACCACCGGCCTGGCGTCGATCGCCACGATCCGCGGCGAGACCACGCTGGACTACGCGGGGCGCGGCCTCGGCGGTGGGCCGGGGAATGACACCAACGGCGACGGGTACGACGAGGTCTTCGTCGGGGCGTACGGGCAGGACGCCGGCGGCGGGAATGCAGGCGCTGCCTACGTCGTCGAGGCACCCGTCGCCTCGACCACCTACCTCAGCAGCGCCGACGTCAAGATCAATGGCGACGCCGGAGACAACCTCGGCGCGCTGATCGCGGCCCCCGGCGACGTAGATGGGGACGGGTACGCCGACCTCATCGCGCTGGCGCCCTACGATGACGGCGGTGCCAGCGATGCGGGTGCGGTGTTCTTGTTCCAGGACGTCGACACCGACGGCATGAGCCCGGACGACGACGACGGCGACGCCGAGGCCGCGTTCCTGGGCGCCGCCGCCGGCGACATGGTGGGCAGCCAGGCGATCGCCACCGGCGACGTCGACGGCGACGGCACGATCGACCTGCTGATCGGGGTGCCCGACGCCGACGTCAACGCCACCGGGTCGGGGGCGGCCTGGCTGGTGTACGGGCCGCTCCTCGGGACCTACGACCTTGCCGCTCCCGCCGACTACGACGCGCGCTTCCTGGGCGACGCGGCGTCGGACGGCTGCGGAGAGGCGGTGGCGCTCGGCGACCTCGACGGCAACGGCCTCGCGGAGATCGTGGTGAGCTGCGTCAACGGGGATGTGGGGAGCGACACCAACGTGGGGGCGGTGTACGTGTTTTCGGGGGCGTGACTGGGGCACCGCCGCCCCACTGGGGCGCCCGTACCCGGGGCGAGAGGTGCCCGACGCGGCCGGAATCGGCACCCTCCGCACGAAGCAATCGCCACAATTCGATCGGCACGCGTCTTGCGGAGGTGGGCGCGCCCCCGCTGGTGACGAAGATGCCCCTGTTCTTGCTGATCTCCTGTGCCGTCGAGACGACAGGCCCCGTCAACGCCTTCTCCGCAGCCGAGGCCCAGACCGGCGTCCCGGTAGAGCTGCTCCTGGCAATCGCCAAGGCCGAGACCGGCTTGCAGGATGTCGAAGGCGCCGAGGAGTTCCCCGGTCAAGACGTGGGCTTCGGCGTGATGGGCCTGCGCGCCGACGTGGTCGAGCGGGCCGCGGACCTCGCCGACCTGGACTTGGGGGCGGTCAAGGAAAACCGCGCCGACAACGTGTTGGCGGCGGCGCACCTGCTCGCCGCCTGGGCGGAGGAGGGCAGCATCGATACCAACAACCTCAGCTCGTGGGCGCCGATCGTGGCGCGCTACTCTGGCATTCGCGACGACGAAGGCAAACGCGAGTACGTGTGGTACGAAGTGTACGAGCACCTGCTCCACGGCGTGGAAGGCGAAGGCTTCTCGAGTGTCGGAAACGAGGCCGCGCCCGACTACCCGCCCCCGGCGCGCTCTGCCCAGCGCACCGGAGACGGCTCGACGATCTGGTCTGCCTCCCCGAACTACAACGCGCGGGGCGGGGCGAGTGTCGACTACGTCATCATCCACGCGTGCGAGGGAAGCTACTCCGGGTGTTGGAGCTGGCTGACCAACTCCTCTTCCGGCGTCAGCTCACACTACGTGGTCAACACCGACGGCAGTGAAGTTCGCCAGCTCGTCGACGAAGACAACCGCGCCTGGCACATCAGCGCCAGCTACGATTGCAAATACAACTCGAGCCTGGATTGCGCCGCCAACGGAACCTCGATGAACACGGTGTCGGTGGGCATCGAACACGCGGGCTACAGCTCGCAGACGTCGTGGGACCCCGGCCTGCTGGCCAGCTCCTCGGCGGTCACCTGCGGCGTGACGCAGCGCCACGGAATCCCGATCGATCGGTACCACATCGTCGGCCACGGCCAACTTCAACCCTGGAACCGGAGCGACCCGGGCGCGGGCTGGCCCTGGACCAGCTACCTCGACCAGGTCAGCAAGGCGTGCGGCTCGTCGGGGAGCGGCGGCGGCTCGGGGAGCGGCGGCGGCTCGGGGTCGTCGAGCAGCTTGCCGACGGCGTCCAGCTTCGTGATCGACAGCAACAACGCCGCCAACACCACGGATGCCTTCTACACCGAGGTCTCCGGCGACTGGTGGTCGTCCACCAGCGCCAGCGGCTTCTACAACACCGGCTACTGGGTGGCCCCCACCGGCTCGATCTCCGATCCCGCACACTTCCGGTTCAAGACGGACGCCGAACGCTGCTACACGGTCGATGCGTGGTGGACGTCCGGCACCGACCGCTCGCCCTCGGTCACCTTCATCGGGTGGGACGACGACGACGGCGAGGTGGGGCGGGTGACGGTCAGCCAGCAGGCCAACGGGAAGAAGTGGAACACCCTGGGCAACTGGACCTTTCCGGCGGGATGGAACCAGGTGCTGCTGTCGCGCTGGACCGGCAGCGGGAAGTACGCGATCGCCGACGCGGTGCGGTTGACGCCGTGCTAGCAGGCCGCTGAAAACCTGCCGCTGGCGGTGGACAACCGTCGTTCATCGGGTGATCGGATCGCATGCGCGGTACGACTCCCAAGCAGCCTTCGAGCCCTTCGACGCGACCACGTTCTGCCACAACCGCGAGCGCCTGCGGGACCACGACGTGGCCCGGCGCTTTTTCTCAGCGACGATGGAGCGAGCGCGCGGGAGGAGTTGCTCTCGACCGACCACTTCTCCGTGGACGGCACGCTGATCGAGGCCTGGGGTTCGACCAAGAGCTTCCGTCCCAAGGAGGGCGACACCCAGGACAACAAGGGCTTCGTCGACTTCCGTGGGGACAGGCGGTGATGAATGGCGGCGGGGAGGCAGGGCCGTAGCCGTCACCGTCGAGGTCGTAGATGGGCAGGCACGCTGCGCGTGCAGGTTGGGATGCGGCCATAAGTGCCGCTACGACAATGAGAAGCCGGAGAACAGGGGGGGCGCATCGAATACTCCGAGGGTGGCGCCCGCGTACCAGAAGTTCCCGCTCGTTCCAGGTCGCGACACGCATATCTATCTACCATTTCTAGTCGCGATCCGGAGTGTGAGGCGCCGCGCCGCGGAAGGGAACGCGTGAGCGTGGTCCTCTCCGCGAAACCATCGCGAGCACGACCACGAGCACGGCCACGACTCCCAGAAACGCCACAACCTCCACCTACGGCGCAACTACGGGGGCCCGACGCCGAAACGGACGGGGTCGCGCGACGAGCGACACGCTCCTGGGGTATGGTGCCGGCATGAGCCGCCTCCTCCTGATTCTTGTCGCATCTGCGTTCTCATTCGGACTCCTTGCGCGGACGAGCTGGTGATGGGCCTCATGCTGCTGGACGCGATCCCCATGACCTTGCCTTGCGACTACTCGGGCCGCGACTTCACCTGCCTGGGCTCCGAGGGCAGCAGGGGCCTGGTCGTCGAGCTCGACGGCCGGGCCAGCAGCGACGCCACCACGGCGACGGGGGCGCTGGTGCTGCAACTGGGGACGAACTGTACCTCCGAAGGCGTCTTCGCGGGTGGCCTCTGAGGGGGTGACGACGATGAACCGCCCCGATGCCACCCTGGCGGTGAGCGCCTACGAGCGCCCCGTCTGCCACCGGTACCTCGATCCCGTCGAGCTGATCTGGTACGCGACCGCTCGCCGCCTCGGGTTGCACATCCGTCGCAATCCCGCGATCTTCTCGGCGACCGACGGGACCGGCCTCCTGGAGCTGGCGCCGCGCGAGCACCTCGACGCCGACGACAGCACTGCACAGATGATCTTCCACGAGCTCTGCCACTGGATCACCAACGGCGCCGAGTCCGTCCAGGAGCGCGACTGGGGCTTCGCGCTGGACGCCGAGTTGGACTGGCGCGAGCACGCCTGCCTGCGGCTGCAAGCGGCGCTCGCACAGACGGCCGGGCTTCGTGGCGTCCTGGCCCCCACCAGCCAGTTTCGGAAGTACTACGATGAACTACCGGCGGATCCTTTCGGCCCGGTCGAAGGGTGGCCCGGCGAGGAGCTGGTCGTCCCGCACGCCCGGAAGGCGCTGCTGCGGGCACGCGCCGCACCCTGGGGCCAGCCGCTGGCGGCGGTGCTCGCGGCGCACGCCGCGATCCGAGACGTGACCGCCCCGTTTCTCGCCGACTACGCGAGCGATCTTCCTGACGACGCGCTCCCGAGCCTCTGGCGGACGTAGGACAGAGTGTGTAGCTTCGCCGCGTGCCCGTCTACCGCCTCATCAACGAGATCGTGTTTCCACCGCCGGCGCATGCCGAAGCCGGCCTGTTGGCCGTCGGCGGAGACCTGCGCCCCGAGCGGCTGATCGCCGGTTACCAACAGGGGATCTTTCCCTGGTACAGCGACGGGGAGCCGATCTGGTGGCATTCGCCGGATCCGCGCTTCGTGCTCGAACCGGCCGCGTTGCACCTGCCCCGGTCCTTGGGGAAGATCATCGCTCGGAGAACGTTCGAGATCCGCTTCGACACCGCGTTCGCCGAGGTCATCGCGCGGTGCGGTCGCAAACGCCGGCCTGGGCAACGCGGAACCTGGATCACGGCGGACATGCGCACCGCCTACACGCGGCTGCACGAGCTTGGCCTCGCTCACAGCGCCGAGGCCTGGCAGGAGGGGAAACTGGTCGGCGGGCTGTACGGCGTCTCGATGGGTGACGTCTATTTCGGCGAGAGCATGTTCTCCGACGTCGACGACGCCTCGAAGGTGGCGTTCGTCGCGCTGGTTCGTTGGATGGCGGCCAGGGGCATCGAGCTCGTGGACAGCCAGGTCCGCACCGAACACATCGCCCGCTTCGGCGGCGAGGAGTGGCCTCGGCAGCGTTATCTCGCGCGCCTCGCCGAGCTGGTGACCCGACCGACCCGGGCCGGACCCTGGCGCGTCGAACCGGGAGATCCGGCGCTGGAGCGGTGATGCCCCCGGCGTTATGCCGAAGGCACATGCATCCCCTGATCGAACCGAATCGCAGCGGCACGCTCCCGGTCTCAGACCTCCACACCCTCTACTGGGAAGAATCTGGCGACCCCGCCGGCATTCCCGCGGTGTTCGTGCACGGTGGGCCCGGCGGCGGCACCGAGCCGGCGCATCGACGGTTCTTCGATCCCGCCCGTTACCGCATCATCCTCTTTGATCAGCGCGGGTGCGGCCGCTCCACGCCGCACGCGGAGCTCCGCGACAACACCACCTGGCACCTCGTCGACGACATGGAGCGGCTCCGGGAGAAGCTAGGGATCAACCAGTGGTTGGTCTTCGGCGGCAGTTGGGGCTCCACCCTGGCGCTGGCCTACGCCGAGCGGCACCCCGAGCGGGTCATGGCGCTGGTGCTCCGTGGCATCTTCCTGGTGCGCCGCGTCGAGATCGATTGGTTCTACCAGAAGGGGTGCGACATGCTGTTCCCCGACGCCTGGGAGGACTACCTCGCGGCGATTCCCAGCGCGGAACACGGTGACCTCGTCAGCGCCTACTACCGTCGCCTCACCAGCGACGACCCCGCGATTCGCATGGCCGCGGCGCGGGCGTGGAGCGTCTGGGAGGCCCGTACCAGCAAGCTCCTGGTGAGCGCCGAGCTGGTCCAGCGTCACGACGATGGCCACTTCGCCGAAGCCTTCGCGCGCATCGAGTGTCACTACTTCAAACACCGCTGCTGGTTTGAGCGCGACGACCAGCTCCTCGCCGACGCGCACCGCCTCCGCCACATTCCCGGCGCCATCGTGCAGGGTCGGTACGACGTCGTCTGCCCCATGCGCTCGGCGTGGGACCTGCACCGGGCCTGGCCCGAAGCGGAGCTGCACGTCATCGCCGACGCGGGGCACAGCGCCTTCGAAGCGGGTATCAGCGAACGCCTGGTCGAGGTGACCGACCGGTTCGCGCGGAGCCTCGCGCGACCCTGAGCCGGGCGACGGCCCCAAATCCCTTCAGGTCCACCTCGGCGCGCCGATGAAGGCCCGGAACCGGAAGAAACATGCGCGACCTTATCCATGATGAACGCGGGACTACGTCCATCGAGTACGCGCTGATCGCCAGCATGATGACCATGGTCCTCGCGGGCGTGGTCGGCACGCTCAGGGAAGGGGTGCAGCAGATGTTCGAGGTGTTCACCGCGCTGACCGAGGACCCGGCCCCGTAGCCGACCGGATCGGTTCGCCCGTCAGCGCCACACCTTGAGCGTGTACACCCGACTGGTCTCGCCGGAGATCGTGAGGTCGAGCCCACCGGCGCTGAGGGTGCCGCTGGTGAGGGTGGCCGTCGCCTCCCCGGCTGACGTCGCGACACCATCGGTGGTATAGACCGTCCCGTCCGCCTCCTCGAAGCGACCGGGCTGTCCGGCGTACACCTGGACGGTGCGCAGGCCGTCCGCGTCCGCGAGGGTGCGCAAGCCCTCGAGCGGTCCGTCCACCAGCGAGTCAGGCGGATCCGCGAACGTCGGCACGATCGCCCCCGCTGAAACATAGACGGGAACGCGGTCCCAGGGCACCTCTGCGGTCACGGTGCCGCTGCCGACGGCCGCGCCGCTCCACCAGTCGAACCACTCGGCGTCCGCCGGCAGGTCGGTCGCCCAGGAGGTGGCGCCGGCCTCGATCACGGGACTGACGAGCAGGGACGGTCCCAGGAGCCACGCGTCGATCCGGCCCCAGTCTTGGGCCGGATGATGCAGGAAGATCGGCCGGACCATCGGCGTACCCAGGTTGACGGCCTCTTCGGCCAGCCCGCGAAGGTAGGGAAAAAGCCCGGCGTGCACCCGGCTGTAGAACGCGAAGGTGGCCAGCGTCTCGGTGTCGCTGTCGAACTGCCAATCTTCGGCCGAGAAGGCTCCGTGGTGGGTCCGCATGATCGGACTGAAGGCGCCGAGCCCCGCCCAGCGCATCCACAGCTCCTTGGTGCTGGGGTCGTTGCCGACGGACTGGTACCCGGCGATGTCCGACCCGGTGAACGGCACCCCGGCAACGCTGCCGCCGAGCGTGAGCGCGATCACCGAGGGCAGGCCGTCGTCGGCGTCGAAGCTGGTTCGCTGATCCCCGGGCCAGTGCACCGGCGCCACCGCAGGCGAACCCGTCCAGCCGCTCCGGGCGAAGAACGTCGCGTCGCGACCCTGGAGCGCGTCCGCCGACGCCTGCTGCCACAGGATCGGCCACCGGTTGTGATCCTCCTCGGCGGCGCCCGAGGCGAGGATCGCGTCGGTCGGCAACCACTCGGCGTAGTCGGCCATCCACCCGTCGAAGCCGATGTCCGCGCACGCCGCGAGCTTGCCCACGACCCAGGCGTACGCCTCGGCGTCGGTCAGATCGACGGTCGTCGTGGTCTCGAAGGAGGGTCCCAGGAAGGTGTACGGCGCGGCATCGACGGTCTGGACCGCGTGCCCGATCGCTTCGGTCCAGGCGTCGGTGCCCTCGACCAGGAACGGGGCGAAGTAGGCCAGCCATTTGAAGCCCATCGCCTCGAGTTCGGCGTCGATGCCGGAGGGGTCCGGGTACAACACCTCGTCCACGGTCCACTCCGGTACGGGGTGGTACCCGAAGCCGCCCTCTTCGCCGCCACGCCAGTCCTCGGACCAGATGACGGTCGCCGCCGCGCCGGCCGCCCGCAGCTCCGCGGCCACCGCACGCACGCGATCCGCGCCACGCACCGCATCGGCCCAGGCGCCGAAGGCCCAATCGGGCGGCAACGCAATGGGACCGGACGCGAGCGCGTGCGCCTGCACCAGGGCCAGCGGGGTGTCCGCATCCAGCACCGTGTAGGCGACCACCGGCGACCACCCGTCCAGGCGCCAGCGATCCCCGGTGCAGAGGTCGACCTCGACCCGGGCGTCGGTGTGCACGACCACGCCGACGGGCTCGGGCCGGATGAAGAAGGGGTCGGGGTAACTCGACGCGTGTCGGGTCCCGGTCAGGTACCAGGCATCCGCGGGAATCTCCGTCTCGATCTTGCCGATTCCGGGCTCACCCACCCAGAGACCGAAGGCCTCGCCCACGTGGTCCACATCGAAGGCGTGCTCGCCGCCACCGACGAAGTGGTCGTCCCCGGTGCACGCGGCGTCGAAGCGCACCCGATTGCCTTCGCTGGCCTCGACGTCGATCCGAAGCGACCGCGTCCCCGTCGACGAGATCGTCACCGTACCGAGCGCGCCGGCACCCTCGTCCACGAGTTCGTAGGACCAGAACCCATCGCCCCGACGGTTCGCCAGGCGCACCACGTCCCAGCGCGTCGCCCCGTCGCTCTCGCGGTAACTGCCCGCCTGGAACTCGAAACTTTCGTCACCGCGACCGACGGCGAAACGAAGGTCGCTTACGAGGCGCTGGCCGTCGAACCGGGTGACGTCGAGGCCACCGTCCTCCCGTTCGGTGACGATGATGTCGCCAAGCTGGATCGCGCCGAGACACCCGCTGAGGAGCCCGAGGAGGACCATGCCCGCCCGTTATCCCGGGGAAACCGAGATGCGCCTGGCGGACACGGTACGCACGCTCCCCGTGCGCGTCACGCCTCTCCGTGTCAAGGACTGTGCAACCACGCGGGCGCGGTCGCCATCGCCCCGGGCGGAATCGTAGTCCCACTCCCGAGGTCGACTCCGCCCGAACGAGCGCTACGGGCGCCCTCGTAGAGGAGCACCTCCCCGGTGCGCAACCGGACCGCACCGACGTCGGAGAGCTCGGCCCCACGGAGGTCAGCGATCGCGAGGCGCGCCGCGAGACGCCGGTAGACAGCGGCGGCAGGCTTGTCGACGGGCGGGCCACCGGTGACGGGGGCGACCAGGAGCGAGTTGGTCGAGAACGGGCTGTCCCCGGGGCCTCGACGCTGCGGGGGGTCGACCAGGGTGTGCCAGAAAAGGGCTTCCGCACCAGCCTCGGCCGCCCGTGCGACGAGCGCCGCCACCCGGCGCGCCTGCACCTCCTCGCCGCCTGCGGTCGTCACGCTCGTCTCGGTGACCCATACCGGCTTCCCCGGCACCATCGCCGAGACCGCCCCGATGCCGGCAGCCAGCCGCTCGCCGTCGTCGTCGTGGTAGGTGTGGAGGGACAGGATGTCGAACGCCGCCGGCACGCCCTCGACCGCCAGCACATCGCGGGCATATCGTTGGCCCTGTTCGGCGTGGGGGCGGAAAAGACCCATCGCCAGGATGCGCGCGTCGGGGGCTGCTGCACGGATTGCCCGCGAGGAGGCCAGAATGATCGCGGCGTATTCCTCGGGCGTGCAGAAGCTCGCGGGTTCGTACTCCACCTCGCTGTTGCGGGCGACGAGGCTGTTCTTCAGGTCGGGTTCGTTGTCGATTTCCCAGTAGCGAATCGGCGCCGCCAACCCCGGCATGTCCTCGACGCCATCGCCGTCGTACCGCTCGACGAGCCCTCGCACGCACCGCTCGTACGCGGGCAGGTCGCGCGGAAGATAGGCCCGCGTGAAGCTCCCTGTCTGAACGACCGGCCACGGACTGACGTTGCCGAGGCCAACCAGGTCGGTTCCCAGTGCCCTGACCCAGCTGTCCATGTCCGCGAGCGCCTCGGCATCCCGCCCCAGACCCAGGCACGACGCATTCGGGAAGCCGAAGTTTTGCGCCCGCACCAGGGTCGCCCCGAGCCCGCGAAGGAGCGCGCCGTCCTCTGCGAGCGCCGAGTCGACCGCGGCCCGGTCCATCCGGGCCCGGCGTTTCGCGGGCACGGCGAGGCCAACGTTGACTCCGAGTGCGAATCGCTGCAAGCCCGACACCGGCTGGCGCGTGGGGCCCGCCGCCGGCATCTCCAACGCAGGTCCGGTCGCGACCGGAGGCGCATGGGCCTTGGCGGACCACGGGCCAGCGGCGACCGAAAGCGCCACCAGGAGCACCGCCGTGACAACCAGGCCCGGGGCACGCCCGGAGCGCGTCATTCCTTGACGAGCCGCAGCACCGGGCGCGGCGAGCTGGGCGCGGGTTCCGGCGTGACCGGCGCGCTGGTATCGACCGGAAGGGTGAAGCTGACCGTTCGCAGCGCGGCCCAGGGGAAGCTGCACACCAGTAGCGAATCAAAGGACAGGGTCACCGACAGCGCATCGTCCCCGAAATCCGGACGGTTGTGCCGATGCCAGCGCGATTCGAGCCGGATGGGCAACGTCTCGGGAAACTTCCGGAGCACCGATTCCGGAACTCCGGAGCCCTGCAGCAGCGCCACGTCGAACTGCAAGAACATGTCGAGCTCCCACCCGAAGCCGCCCCGCACCAGTTCGCGGGCGGGATTCTCGAAGGGGTCCAGACCCGGCGTCGATGAATCACCCGAGCTGGCCCGAAGGGTATGGACCGCCGACACGGACTCGTCCCCGGCGACGGCACCCTCTTCTTCAGCCGCGAACTCCTGCCCGGCCAGGCCGACGACGTGTTTTTGAAGGTCCAGGGCCTGCGCCAGGATCAAGAACTGGTCGATGGTGAGGTCCGCGCCGCCGGCGAGCCTTTTCTTGAGCTCCGCGCGGCCCATGCCAACCTTGGAGGCCAGATCGATCGTGGAGAGGCCGCGCTTCAACAAGGCGTCGCGGAGGAGCTTGAGGAGGGGGTCGGACGGGCGTGCCACGGGCTCGGCTATCACGGTACGGGGGAAAGGGTGCGCGCCGCTTCACCGCAGCTCCCCCGTTGGGAGCCACGCGGCTACTCCGTCTCGTCGGGTTCAAGCTCCTCGGGGAGCCGGATGTCGATCTTCGGCACCGACGGCACCGACGGCGACCGGACCGCGCCCGCGCTGGTGCCCCCGAACCCGAAGTCTGGCTCCTCCCAACGCGGACCCTCCGACGCCCGGCCCGACTCCCGGGTGGGCGAGCCCCCGCCCTCACCGAGCCGGCCGCGGCCCTCGGTCGGGTCCACCCGCCCGGTCCCCCGGGGTTCGGGCTCGCCCCTCCCCAGGTTGGGCGCATCGACGCCGCCGGGCTTCGCCCCCGCTGCATCCGCCGCGAGCCCGGCAGACTCCGCGGGACTGGAGGTAGCACCCGAGCCCTCGCGCCCTCCCTCCGCACTGCCGCCATCCTTGTCCGCCGGGCTCGCCGACCCGCGCGGGGAACCCGGAGACCCCATCGCGCCGCCAGAACCGCCGCCGGAGCCGCCGCCACCGCCACCGGAGGAGCCGCCACCGCCCGAGGAGCCGCCGCCACCGCCGCCACCGCCACCGGAGGAGCCACCGCCGCCGCCGCCCGAGGAGCCGCCGCCGCCACCGCCGGAGGAGCCACCACCGCCAGAACCGCCGCCGGAGCCGCCGCCGCCGCCACCGGAGGAGCCGCCACCGCCAGAACCACCGCCGCCACCGGAGGAGCCGCCACCGCCCGAGGAGCCGCCACCGCCGCCACCGGAGGAGCCGCCACCGCCCGAGGAGCCGCCGCCGCCGCCGCCACCGCCGCCGCCACCGGAGGAGCCGCCACCGCCGCCACCGGAGGAGCCGCCACCGCCGGAGGAGCCACCACCGCCAGAACCACCGCCAGACGAGCCGCCGCCACCGGAGGAGCCACCACCGCCAGAACCACC
>SHYX01000076.1 GCA_009692585.1 Myxococcales bacterium | reverse complement strand
TGGACTGCCGAGCCGGGATGGGCCACACCTACGACTTCCAGTGGTCGTGGCCGTTGGTGTTGGACTTCTTCGACCGGCACCAGTAGCGAAGCGCCGGCATCTTCGTGAACCTCGACAACATGCTCGGCGCCGACATCGAGAAAGGGCTCACCCGCTTGAAGGTCGCGGCAGAGGGCGAGATACACGCCCGCGCATGGCGCGCCCGCTCGGGTCTCGCACCACGTCGGGGAACGCGGCCATGACGGCCGCTTGACCTGCACGTCGGGCGCGCGGCGATCGAGGGCAGCGTGCCCCTCGGCTTGCGCGGCGGCCGGCTCTTAGTGAATGGACCGGGCTGGACCGTGATCGGCGGGCGCGTAGCCCACCCCTGTGACGGGCACGGCTACCTCCGGGCGTTCGCGTTCCAGGCCGACGGCTCGGAAGGAGTTCGCCCTCCCAGCCCGCTGTGCGTCGTACGATGGGTACAATCTCCACGCCAACGTCGCGCTCTCGGCCAACGACCGGGCGGGCCTTGAGCGGCTGTGCCGGTGCGTCCTCCGCCCCCCGCTGGCCCAGGGCCGGATCGAGCGGATCAGGGGCGCGGATGGGGGCACGCTGGTGCGCCTGGGCCTGAAGCTTGCGCTCCGAGGTAGTGCCGAGGGTCGCCACGTCCACGCGGGCGCAGCAGGAGGCGAGAGCGGCGCTCAAGCTGTCGAAGCCGGAGTGCAAGCGGTCGAGGAGGGCCGAGGAGGCGCTGTGCTGGGCGGAGCTTCTCCAGCGGGTTTTCGAGGTGAACGGCTGGGAATGTCGGCACTGATAGCAGCCGATGGCCCTCCGCACCCTCGTGAGCGGGCGCACGACGACGTTCACGCGCATCCTCACCGGACTGGAGAAAGCGACCGGTCCGATCGCGGTCCGCGGCCTTCGGGGGGTCGCAGGGCTCGCCGACGGCGCCCGCCAGGGTGTACGCTCCCGCGGTGCGCTGACCGAAAGGCCGTTCATGCTGCCTCTCCTCCGCGTGTGTGGTACATTCTGGTCATGTTTTTAATCCCATTTTTCGTTCTCGTCGGTTGCGCCATCATCAGCGACGAGGAGTTCGACGCCCGTATGGATCTCGATGGCGACGAAATCCCTCGGCCCACGGACTGCGACGATGACGACGCGGCGATCGGCGCCGCTGGCGGCCTGTACGTCGATGCCGACGGGGATGGTTACGGCGGCACCGCGCCTGCTACCACCTGCGCGTTGGGGGACGGCGTGTCCGCTACCGGCGGCGACTGTGACGACTTCGCGCCGTCTACCTCCCCGGGCGCTCCCGAAGTTTGCAACTTCGTAGATGACGACTGTGACGGGGAGCCAGACGACGGTGTCGAACCGACGACCTGGTATTTTGACGGGGATGGAGATGGTTACGGCACACCGGATAGGACCATCGACGACTGTACTGCAACCGAGGGCTATGTTGCGTCGGATGCGGACTGCGACGACGAGGATTCGTCGATCAACCCGGACACCCTGTGGTACCCCGACCTGGATGAGGACGGCTACGGCGACCTGAACAGTCCGGCTGCTTCTTGTGAACAGCCGGCGGGGGCGATCCAACAGGGCTCAGAGCTGGGGCCGGATTGTGACGACACGAGGGCGGATGTGTCTCCCGTTGGTCAGGAGGTCTGTGACGCTGGCTGCACTGATGCTGGTTGCGACGAGGACTGCGACGGGCTGGTGGACGACGCGGATCCGAGCGCGATTGGTCAGACGGTCTGGTATTTGGATGGGGACGAGGATGGCTTGGGTACTGCGGTTGGTGCATCTGAGCCGTTTTGCGACGCTCCGTCTGGGTATGTTGACAATTGGAAGGACTGTGATGATTTCCGCGTGGACGGGGAGGACTCTGCGTGCGTGGACTACTCGACGGTCTGGGGCAGTGAGATGGTCATGATCCCGTCGGGGACGTTTGTGATGGGCGGCAGTTACGAGGTGACGCTGACGCATGACTTCTGGATCGGCCAGACCGAGCTGACGCAGGCGGAATGGGCGCTGTTCACGGCCGCGACCGACACCACACCGTCGTACTTCTCGACCTGCGGAGGGGGCTGCCCTGTGGAACAGGTTTCTTGGTACGACGCGGCGAAGTATTGCAACGCGCTCTCGACGGCGGAGGGGTTGACGCCCTGCTACGACACCACGAGCACCCCGGACCTCGCGGAGGCGTACCTGACCGATCCATACTCCTGCCCCGGCTACCGGCTGCCGACTGAGGCGGAGTGGGAGTACGCGGCACGCGCCGGGGTGGACACCGTATATGCCGGCTCGGACACCGCCGCGGACGTAGCCTGGACCTACGAAACCTCGCTCTCAACGACTCACAGTGTCTGCACGCTCACGGCCAACGCCTGGGGCTTGTGCGACATGAGCGGCAACGTGTGGGAGTGGACCAATGATTGGTACGGCGCGGGTTATGCGGCCGTAGACCCGGTTGGGGCTTCGTCAGGCTCCAACCGGGTCGGTCGCGGCGGTGGCTGGGGCAGCGTCGCGCGCTTCGCGGCCGTTGCCTATCGCGGCGACTACGGCGACCCGTGCTGCGCCTCCTTACACTTCGGCTTTCGCCTTTCGAGGTCGAGCCCTTGACCCCTGAGCCCTTGAGCCCTTGATCGTGATTGCATTTATGTAGGGTTACCCGAATGATGGAGCATCCATCACCCCTGCCGGCGGAGCGTCAGGCGGGATCAGGCCGTGCGATAGCCGGCCCCCCGCCTGAGCGCGTAGCCGGCGGGGGTGGGCAGGGCGGTGGACAGTCGGTCTTCTGGGGGTTCAGGGGGCGGTAGCCCCCTGATCGCCAGTCATCAGCGGTGGTGCGCTCAGCAAGGGTGGGCACAGGTCGAAGCGCGGATCAAGGCGCGGCGGCGACTTCGGTGGTGCCGGCGCGCGTTCCCACGACGTCCTTGCAGGTGGCGGTCAGCGTGAAGGGACCCGCGCTCTGGGCCTTGAGGTAGACGCCCGTGGGGTCCCCGCCCTCGAGCTTGACGACGGCTTCGTTGTCGACGGACCACTTGAGGTCCGGGCAGCTCACGACGGTCTCGCCGGCGTACACGGTCACGACGACGGTGCTCTGCCCTCCGACCTTCGGCGGGACGATCCAGTCCGCGATGTCGACGCGATCCGGCTTGGCGATCACCAGCTTGTAGCTCCCGGAGATCTCCTTGAGGTGGGCCATGACCGTGGCCTCGCCGTTCTTGAGCGGCACGATGTTGGTGCCCTTGAGCGTGGCGACGTCCGCCGGCGTGACCGTGATCGACGTGATGGCGCCTTCGATGGGCTTGCCCTCCTTGTCGAGCACCTTGGACTTGGCCACGGGAACCGGCTCGAAGGAGTTGACGGTGACGGACGGCGGGCCGTCGAACTTGATGGAGGCGGGGTCGACCACACAGGCGAGGAGCAGGGACAGGACAAACATTTGGAATCCGGGGCGGAAGTGAAACGGCAACTGCGCCGAGGAAAGAGCCCTTGGCGCACGTGCGTATACCACATTCGTGGGTCGCGAGGGGCGACCCACACCTGCTGACTACCAGCTCGAAACGGCGCTGCAAGGCGGCCTTCGGGGGGTCGCAGGGCTCGCCGACGGCGCCCGCCAGGGTGTACGCTCCCGCGGTACGCTCACGGAGAGGCCGTTCATGCTTCCTTTCCTCCCAATGGCATCGTTGTAGCTGACGTCTACGTCCCAAAGGATCGCCTGTATGGCGGTGCCGCCACGGTTGTAGTCGGCCGTCGCGCAGACGTTGGGATCGGTCCGCAAGGTGTTGTCCGCCTGTGGGAGCGTGAACAGCGTCGGCCCGATGGCTACCGAGCCGGCGATCTCGGGCTTGACGGGCAGGTGGGCGGCTGTCCACTTCGCGACGGCCCCGGTGGTTCGTGCGATGGACTGTGCCCGGTGGCGATCGACGGTATCGGCCGTGGCGTAGGCGAACGCGCCGTCCACGAGGTACCCCATCATCGGCGACTGGTCGGCCATGCTGTTGAGCTGTCCCAAAGCACCGTCCGCGACCTGCGACACGGTCGTCGTGGCGGCGAGGACGTTGGTGACGCCCGGAAGATCCCAATCGTAGCCGGAGGCGTCGGTGGGGTTGACCAGCACGGTGTCTAGACACACGGTGAAGTTGCCGGTGCCGGTCTCGAACGCGCGCGCTTCGATCACCTTGGCGATCTCGTTCATGTCGCGGAGCCGAGGCGGGGCCGGGGTAGCGGCGAACCCGTCCGAGAGCGGGGCAATTGTTGCGAGCAGCGGATCGCTGTACGCTTCGTGCCCGGCGGGCATCCCGATGCGCAGCGATGCGGCAAGCCAGTCGAGCGCGGCGGCTTGGTTGTGGGTGTTGGCTGGCGACCATGCGCCCTTTTCAGCCTCGGTGGTGAAGCGATGGTCGCTCCGCTCCGTCACGGTGATCAAGTGGTCATCGGGGTTGACGTTCAGCTGGAGCACGGTCCGCGCCTCCCAAGTGGCCCAGAGCCCTTTGCCCTTGCGCTCCTTCCGCGTCGTCGTCACCGTGGTAGCCGCCAACGTCGTGTTCGTCCGCTCTGAAACGGAGTACCCGGGAGGCAGCGCCGCCTCAAAATCGGCGAGGATGCCGGCATCGTCCGCTGCTGCGCGGGTCGTGGACAAGTGCCGCGCCTCCAGGGCGCCCAACGCCTTTTGCAGCTCCGCGGCTTCGCGTGGCGCGGATTTGTCGGCCCACGGCGTCGGCGCGCCCTTGGTCTTGATGCGCCGCTCTCCGGTGACGTCGACTTTGGCGACCTGAGCCTCGGGCCCGACGAGGCTGATCTTCACGATGTTCCGCGAGCGACGTTGGTCGAAGTATTCCCCGGAAGTATCGATTCCGACCTCACCCCCGTAGGCCCAGTCGGTCCCTACCGCGGTGTTGGACACCTCCGCCAAGGCGTTGCCGGTGGACAGATCCGCCGCAGCGGAGGCTACGACGTCGACGACCGGCACAAAATAACGCCGATCCGCGGACACCTCGGCCGTCTTGCGCTCGGCCTTCCGGTCATAGCGCTTGGCTTGGTGTTCCAGCAGGGTCACCGGGTGCTTGGCGCAGCCCGGGACGCTGATCGCGAGCAGCAGCGCGCTGGCCGGAAGGCGTCGTTTCCACAGGGGAGAGTAGCGAGTCGACATGCATGAAATCCAAGGTGGAACAGATGCAACGCAACGGCGGTGAGTTTGGCTGTCCCCACCCCGACGCATCTTATCTCAGTTTGCGCCAGCACCCCATCTCCACCACCATCTGCTCCGACACCGCCACCGGCACCCTCCGCAGCATCTCCGCTTGCTCCGCCGCATAAGCGACCCTTGATCGGGTCCAACGGCGCCGTCGACCCGACGTACGCCACCGGGCTGCGGAGCTTGAGAGCCGGAGGGCGTGTTCACAGTTCCCCTGTGTTACCAGTCCTCCAACACAGGACGAACCCCAAAACCGACATGGGACGAAGCACGGGGTTTATCTCCAAAAAAGTCTGGGCGGCCCGGCGGCAAGCCGCCGTCGGGGCCCTCCGCGCTCGCTGCCGCTCGGTCGGCAAGCCGACGGGCTGCGCCCCGCTCCGGTCGCCTGCCGCACCATCGACGCCCGCCGCATCACGCCCGGTTGCCGACGTCCTCCGACGACAGAAGCAGCCGCGACACCAAGTCGGTCAGCTCGTTTCGCCAGCTCGGCACCAGACCAAACACGAGCGGGTCGCCACGTCCACCCGGGCGCAGCAGGACGCGAGAGCGGCGCTCAAGCTCTCGAAGCCGGAGTGCAAGCGGTCGAGGAGGGCCGAGGAGGCGCTGTGCTGGGCGGAGCTTTTTTAGAGGGTTTTCGAGGTGAACGGCTGGGAATGTCGGCACTGATAGCAGCCGATGGCCATCCGCACCATCGTGAGCGGGCCCACGGCGACGTTCACGCGCATCCTCACCGGACTGGAGAAATCGACCGGCCCGATCGCGGTCCGCGGCCTTCGGGGGGTCGCAGGGCTCGCCGACGGCGCCCGCCAGAGTGTACGCTCCCGCGGTGCGCTCACCGAAAGGCCGTTCATGCTTCCTTTCCTCGGATTCGCGCGAGCTCCTGGCCGTGGAGCCGAACCACGACCGCGTCGTTCGTGGGGTCGGCGTACCCCACGTCTGCGCCACGCTGGGAGGCGGCAGTGTTGGCCTCGGAGGTGTAGTAGGCCCAATCGTCGCTGGTGCAGTGATGGCTGCTGTGGGCGACAAATACCTTCCATGACTCGGACGTGACCTCCAAGATGAGCGGCGTGCGTGGTGGAGGATTCTTCAGCCACGCGTGGGCGGCTTCGGTGTTGTCCATCCCACAGGCCTCCCCGGCGAGCGCTTCGCGATGGGCCGGGTCCGCGTACTCCGGATGGCCGAGGAAAAAGGCGTGCAGTGCAGGCGGCCGCTTGGGGTCCTCTTCACCGCCGCTGGTTCCCGGCATCTGCTCCCAACTGAGCGCCTCGGCCACGGCCTCGGCGATCCAGGCCGGCTCCCCATTGGGGGCGGCAGGGGGGACGGCGACGGCTGCGACCGGCGGTGGGAGGGCGGCGTTGGGCGCCGCGACGGGGCCTCGAGCGGGACGGGGGACGGAAGTTCAGCGGGCAACTGGGGGGAGGGCACGCCAGCACAGCCCAGGAGGGCGATGGTGAGGAACAAGGAAAGTGGGCGCATGGGACTCCATTTGGCAGCTATCACAGGGCTCATCTCGCGACCACGAGTAAGGGGCTGGCCGTGGGAACCCCCTCCAGGATGAGGCCCAGCGCGAGGTTGAACCCGTCCGCGCCGGGCCCCTTCACGAAGGTCGTCTGCGCTGGCGTGTAGCCGGCGATCAATGAGGTAAGGTGGTAGGCGAGCCCTCAGGCGAAGCAGCCGCCAGCGACGAGAAGGGCCGCGTGCCAGGCGCCGAAGCCCTCGGGAGAGGCCAAGAGCACGCTCGCCGCCCAGACCAGCGCCGCAGCAGCCCACGTCCGGCGATCGACGTGCTCCCTGAAGAACGCCCAGCCGAGGATGGCGGTCGCGGGCGCCTCCAGGTTCAACCAGAGCGCGACCGACGCTGCGGGCACCGCACGGAGACCGAGGAGCATCAGCACGGGCCCGATCACCCCGCCGAACGCGACCGCAGCCAGCAAGCGCGGCAAATCCTCGCGCCGCCGTGCTGCCGGGGCGTGCCCGGTCAGAGCCCACGATGCCGTGCCCAGCGCAGCACCGAGGTAGAGGAGCCCGGCGAGCGTGAACGGCCCAATTCCATCGAGTAGCGCGCGAGCGACCGGCGTGCTGGCGCCGAACAGCGCGGCGGCGATGAGTCACCAGGCGACGGGGGCGGCGGCAGGTTCACGGGAACAGGGCATCCGTGCCCTCGGCCAGCGCAGCGGCGATCCGAGCCTCGGCGACCGCTGCCCGCGCCTCGACCCACGCGCGCCTTCCGTCCAGGGCGCGGGCGCGCAGCAGCGTCGCTTCCGCGATGTCGAGCTCGCCAGCGCGCCATGCGACCTCGACGCCCGAAAGCACGGCGGCCGCGTCCGCCGCCGGGTCGTCGCCGAGCAGCGCCGCCAGCGGTTCGAGGTCGCGCATGCGCTCCGACGATGCGGCCTGCTCCGCGGTGGCGCGAGCCGAGGTGCTCGCCGCCTCGGACTGCGCCCGTAGGAGATCACCGCGGGCGCTCCCGCGACCGGCGGGATTGCGCTGCCAAAGCGGAACTTCGACACCGAGCGTAGGGCCCACGACAGCGCGTCCCGCGTCGTCTTCGTAGAACACGCCGATCTCGATGGCCGGGACGGTGGCCGCCCGCTCCCGTGCCAGCGCGGCGCGGGCCGCGTCCGTCGCAGCCTCAGCGGCGCGCACGTCGTCCCGAACGCCGGCCGCTCCCGGCGGAGGCGCTGCAGCGAGGGGATCGCCCTGGGCCGTCGCGGCGGGGTCACCAGTGATGGCAGCGAGCGTGGCCTTTGCCTCCGCGAGCGACGTTCGAGCGTGCAGCACCAGCCCGACAGCGCGGGCCTCCTCCAGTCGGGCGAGGCGCAGCTCGAATTCGGCGGCTTCTCCCGCCGCCACACGCTTCTCCGCAGCCTCCCGCAGTCGCGTGGCTCCCGCCAGCTCGTCCGAGGCGATCTCGACCTCGGATTGCGCGACGGCCGCGCGCAGCCACGCCCGCCGGGCCTCCGCCGCCGTCACGAGCCGCGCCCTGTCCCGCGCGGCCTCCACCGAGTCCAGAGAAGCGCGCGCGCTCCGTGCGGCCGCGAGGCCCTCCCCCGACAAGGACACCGCCTGGCTCGCCTCCAACTCCAGCCGCTCGTCGCCCACCCTGCCGCTGACGCGCGGGTTGTGCCTGAGCCACGACGCCCCCGCCAGCGCCCCCTCTCCAGCCTCGACCCGCGCCTCGGCCGCCGCGAGCACCGGGTCGTGAACGAGCGCGGCACTCACCGCCTCGCCTGGCGTCATGGCTGCTGCCATCGTCGCAAGGAGCAGGATCATGCGGACCTCCCAAAGCGCCGGTACAGGACAGGCACGACCAGCATGTTGAGCGCCGTAGACGACAGGAGCCCGCCAAGGATGACGACGCCCATCGGCGCCTGGATCTCGTTGCCGGGCTCATCCGCGCCGAGCACGAGCGGAATGAGCGCCAGGCCCGCGCACAGAGCGGTCATCAGGATCGGCGCGAGGCGTTCCATCGATCCCTGCCGCACCGCTTCGTCCACGCTCAGGCCCTCGTCCCGGACGAGATGCTCGAAGTGGCTAATGATCATGATGCCGTTGCGCGTCGCGATGCCGAAAAGGGTGATGAACCCGACGAGCGCGGGGATGGAGACGACCCCCGACGTGCAGGCCACGGCGAGCACGCCGCCGATGAGCGCGAGTGGGAGGTTCACGAGCGTCAGGAGCGCGTTCCGCACCGACCGGAAGGCGACCCCCAGCAGAAGGAAGATGCCGATGACGACGCCGACGGACAGGAGCGCGATCGTCCGCGTGGCCTCCGCCGCGCTCTCGAATTGCCCGCCGAACACCGGGTAGTAGCCCTCGGGCATCTGAACGTTTGCACGCACCGCCACGCGCATGTCCTCGACGACCGACACGATGTCGCGGTCGGCCACGTTCGCCTGGACCACCATCTTCCGCTGCACGCCTTCCCGCGTGATCGTGTTCGGGCTCGTGTCGCGAACGACGCTCGCGACGGCCTTGAGCGGCACACGCGGGCCTGCGGGCGTGTCGATGGGCGTGGACAGGAGCGCCTCGAAGTCCTCCCGTGAGGCGTCATCGAGCCGTACGACGAGATCCGTGGTGCGCTGGCCCTCCAGCATCGTGCCGACGACCTCTCCGGTGAAGGCGCGCTCGACCGCCTCCACCAGATCCCCCGTCGTGAGCCCGTACCGGGCTGCCGCAGCGCGGTCGGCGCGGATCTCCAGCTCGGGGATGTCCACCTGCTGTTCGATGGTCACGTCGACCGCTCCCGGCACGTCCTCGATGGCGGCTTTCACCTGTTCGGCCACTTGCCGGAGCGTGACGAGGTCGTCGCCGAACACCTTGATGGCGATCGCCGAGCGTGAGCCCGAGAGCATGTGGTCGATGCGATGGGACAGCGGCTGTCCGACCGTGATCACGGCTCCGGGCACCTGAGCCAGCGCCTTGCGAAGCGCTGCCAGGAACTCCTCCTTTCCTCGCTCGCTCTTCGAGAAGTCGAGCCGGACGTCCAGCTCCGCGGCGTTGACATCCTGGGCGTGCTCGTCCAATTCGGCGCGCCCCGTGCGGCGGGCCGTCGCGGCGACCTCGGGGAACTCGAGGAGCACCTCCTCCACGCGGCGCCCCAGCCGGTCGCTCGCGGCGAGCGAGGTCCCCGGCAGGGTCACCACGTTGAGCGTGAGGCTCCCCTCATTGAACTCCGGCAGGAAGGAGCGCCCGAGAAATGGCAGGATGGCGAGCGCGACGACGAGCGCCAGGACGGACCCGCCGAGCACAAGTGCCGGAAGGCGCAAGGCGAAGTCCAAGGTCGGCGCGTAGAGCCACTTGATCCCGCGCATGACGCGGCTCTCCTCGTGATCGAGGGCCTTCGACCCAGGCAGGAGCCACGCGCAGAGCGCGGGCGTGACCGTCATCGCGACCACGAGCGAGGCCGCGATGGCGACGATGTAGGCGAGCCCGAGCGGCGCCAGCATGCGGCCTTCCAGCCCAACCAGGAAGAAGAGTGGGAGGAAGACGAGGATGATGATCAGCGTCGCGAAGAGGATCGACGCGCGCACCTCGACCGAGGCCTCGTAGACGACCACCAACGGGGGCCTCGGTTCCGCACGTTTCTGGTTTTCTCGCAGCCGGCGGAACACGTTCTCCACGTCGATGATCGCGTCGTCCACGAGCGCGCCGACGGCGATGGTGAGCCCCCCGAGGGTCATCGTGTTCAGGGACACGCCCGTGGCCTTCATGACGAGCACGGCGGCGGCCAGCGACAGCGGGATGGCGACCAGCGAGATGGCCGCCGTGCGGAAGTTGCCGAGGAAGAGCACGAGGATGATCGCCACGAGGATGGCGCCGTCCCGAAGCGCCTCCGACACGTTCGAGACCGAGGCCGAGATGAAGTCCGATTGCCGGAAGATGTGCCGGTTGATCACGAGCCCGCTCGGCAGGGTGCCCTGGATCTCGTCGAGCGCGGCATCGAGCTGCTCGGTGAGCGCGAGCGTGTTGGCGTCGGGCTGCTTCATCACCGCGAGGATGACGGCGGGCTCGGCGTCCGCGCTGCCCTCCCCGCGCTTCACCTTCGGCCCGACCACGACCTCAGCGAGCTGTCGGACGAGGATCGGAACGCCCCCACGAACCCCGACCGGGGTGCCACCGATGTCGTCGAGGGTCTCGGCGCGGCCCACGCCGCGGAGCAGGTACTCCTGCCCCGCCTCGGCGTAGAACCCTCCGGAGGCGTTGGTGTTGCCGGTGCGGAGGGCATGGGCGACCTGCTCGAAGCTGACGTCGAGCGCCTGCATCGCCTCCGGGCGAAGGCGCACCTGAATCTGCCGGACGGCGCCGCCGATGGGGACAACCTGGGAGACACCGCCGACCGAGAGCAACCGCTTGCGGACCACCCAGTCCGCGAGCGTCCTCGCCTCCATCATCTGGGACAGCCGGCCCTCCTCGGTCGCCGCCGGCTCCTCCCACTTCAGCGAGAGGAAGAGGATCTCGCCCATCACCGACGAGACGGGCGCCATCGACGGCGGCGCGATGTCGCTCGGGAGCTGCGGCGCGACCATCTGGAGCTTCTCGTTGACGATCTGCCGCGCGACGAGGATGTCGGTGCCCCAGTCGAACTCCACCCAGACAATGGAGATGCCGACGCCCGACGCGGAGCGCACCCGGCGGACACCCGTCGCGCCGTTGACCGCCGTTTCGATGGGGAAGGTCACGAGCGTCTCGACCTCCTCGGGCGCGAGCCCGTGGGCCTCGGTGAGCACGGTGACGGTGGGCGCGGTGAGGTCAGGGAACACATCCACGGGCATCTTCCGCGCGACGTCGATGCCGACGAAGAGCATCAGCAGCGCGGCGGCGAGCACGAGGAGCCGGTTCTGCACCGACCAATGGATGAGGCGGTTCATGGGTCGGGCTCCTAGTGCGCGTGGCCGTGCTCGGGGATCGCACCCCCGGCCGTGGACAGCTTGATCTCGTATGCGCCTCGACTCACGACGCGCTCCCCCGCCACGACCCCTTCGAGCACCTGCACAAGCCCGTCCGCTCGTGCACCCAGCTTCACGCGCCGGGCGAAGAAGCTCTCCCCACCCTCCATGACGTAGACCGTGGGACGGCCGCCGTCGTCGACGACTGCCTCTCCTGGGATCACCACGCCCTCGACGGTCGCGACCGTGTGGACCGTGACCTTGGCGAACATCCCGGGCTTCAGCGTGCCAGCAGCGTTGTCAATCTCGAAGATGACCGGGACCGTGCGCGTGTCGGGATCCACCGCGGCACCGATGGCGACGAGGCCCCCCTCGACGTGGAAGGGCGTGTCGAAGCCCGGCACCGTGAACGTGGCCCCGGGCGAGCCCTCGACCTTCGGCGCGTCGGTGTCCGTGACGTGGCAGTAGAGCCATACGCGGGATGGATCGATGATCGAGAGCAGGCGCGAGCCCGCGTTGACGAGCGCTCCCGGGGCCACCTCGGCGAACGAGACCACGCCGTCGAGCGGCGACCGGATGTCGAGCGCGGCCCCGCCGCCACTCCCGCTCCATGCGCCGCGCTGCGCCTCGGCGGCGCGCAGATCAGAGGCTGCCACTTCGCGCGCCGACCGTGCGGCGTCGAGCTGCTTCTGGGAGTACACGGCGGCGGCGTGCAGCTCCTCGGCGCGGGTCAAGTCTTTCTCCGCGAGGGAGAGAGCGGCACCGGCACGAGACGCGGCAGCTTCGGCCCCGGCGGCGTCGCCCGAGAGCGGCAGCAGCGAGAGGAGCGCCTCCCCCCGCTTCACGCGGAGGCCGACGTAGGGCGCTGCGCCCGAGGTGCGAACCCGACCCGCCACGGGCGCGACGATCTCCGCTGAGCGGCCGGCGACCGGGCTGACCTCCCCGCTGGCACGCACGCCCCCACGGATGGACCGCTGCTCCGCGGGTGCGGTCGCGTACTGCGTCTTCCACTGCGACTCCTTGAGGTAGCCCACCGCGCTCTCGCCCCCGCTCTCTTCGGGAGGGGCGGCGGCGACCGCTGCGTCGGTCGTGGCGTGGACCGTGACGGCTCCGAGGTCTACGGTGCCGGCGACGGGGCCTTCGAGGACGAGGGTGAGCGTGGCCTCGCCGGCCTTGCCCGGCTTCACGATGGGCTTGAAGATGCCATTGCGGAGCAGCTTCTCGGCGACGAAGACCTCGTCGGTGCCGTCAGCGTAGCGCAGCGTCGCAGTCAGCCGCCCTTCGGTCACCCAGTGGAACGCCTCGGGGTCGCGCGCGTCGGTGAAGTGGGCGATCAGGGGCGACTCCTGCCCCGCCACGAACGACGGGTACTCCATGAACAGCTCCACACCCGACTGGTAGAGCGTGACCGTGAGGCCCGGTCGAGGATCTTCGGCCGCTTCGTGCCCGTGACCTTCGCCTTCGTGGGCGTGGTCGTGGCCGCCGGGGAGACCCGCGCAGGCGAGGGCGAACGCGGAGCAGGGGACGAGGAGGAGGAGCGCGCGCATGGCGACTACTACTATTGATAGTAGGCTGCTGTCAATGCCGGGTGAGCAGCAGATCCTCGATCAAGTGATGGATCGGCTCGGCGCCGATCGTCCCCAGCGTGATGGAGGCGACCGCAGTCACGCCCGCCATCAGGAGTCCGAGCGGCTTCCCCGGAGCCGAGGGACCCGCGAGCAGCAAAACCACTCGCTGTTCGAGCGGATGCGCGCCGAGGGCGAGGGCGGAGGAGGGGGCCGGACACGGCCGCTCGCTCATGAACCGAGCCATCCGTACCAGGGCCTCGGCCACGGCGACACCGCCGACCTCGGCAGCGGCTTCCGCGTCGGCGGCCTCATCAGCGGCGGCTCGGAAGGCTGACCCCAGCCGCGATCCGGGAAGGCCGAAGATCGACGCGAGATGGAGGAAGGCGAGCGCGGCAGGATCCCGTCGTCGGAGGTGCGCGTGCTCGTGGGCGACGGCGGCCTCGACCGCCGCGCCACCCAGCCTCGCCCGCACGCCCGCGGAGAGCAGCACGCGCGGCCGGAGCACGCCCGTCGCATGGCAGAGGGGTGCGTCGCCGGGGACGTCGACAAGCGCGCCGTGCCGGGCACCCAGCGCTTCCAGCGCCCGAACGTCCAGAGAGGCGCTCCGGAGGCGCCTCACGACCAGAAGGCCGCGCGTCGTGACCAGAGGGAGCAGCAGGGCCCCCAACAGGAGCAGCGGCGCGTGTACGTCTCCGTGGACCCCGCACAGGTGGAGCCCGTGGTCGTGGGCGTGGCAGTGGTCGGGATGGACGCCCAACACGTCTAGCGCCGTCGGAACCAGAAGCGCAGCGGCGAGCCCGATGCCGGCGACCATTGGAAGCGCGCCTGCCACGACCAGAAAATCGGCGCGACGTCCTCCGGAGAGTCGATCGGCCGCGCGAAGAGCTACCGGCCACATCGCCGACACGACGAATCCCGCAGCAAGCGCGATTCCCGCGACTTGCACCAGAAACGGGATCAACGGCTCCGCCTCGCGCGAATCAGCTCTTCCAGTCGGTCGAGGAGTGGGCCGTCCGCCGCCGCCGCCGCGTCCACAAAGGCCGCCAAGCCCGCGTCGCCGTGCTGCGCCACGATCCGGGCCGCGAGGGCGTCCACACGCTTCTGCTCGAACGCCCCCCGCGTAATGGCGGGAGCGTAGCGCCAGGCCAGACCCGCCTTGTCACGGCGAAGAAGGCCCTTTCGGAAGAGCCGGTCGAGCGTGGTCATCAAGGTCGTGTAGGCACGCTCGCCCTGTTGGGACTGGCTGGCGAACAGCTCGCGCGCGGTCGCCGTTTCCAGCTTCCAGACGTGGTCGAGCACCTCCGCTTCGAGCGGGCCGAGGGCGTCGAGGGGGTCGAGCATGCCGGGTGGGTATCCAGCCTC
>SHYX01000075.1 GCA_009692585.1 Myxococcales bacterium | reverse complement strand
CTCCTGGACTGCCGCGATCAGTTCGCGGCGGCCACCGCAAGGACAAGTCAGAACGTCCCACAAAAACGCCTTTGTTGGTGCGCTGCCGCGCCACATGAGTCGCCTGCGGCGTGCCCGAACCTTGCGACTGGATGTGGCGGCTGTCGGCTGAGTGTAGTAACGATGAACGGCCTTTTCGATAGTGCAGAAACGTATAGTCATTTCATAAACTTGGCCGTTCGCCTGCTGGCGGGCATAGGTTCCCCCTTCCCCGGGTCTTCGGGGCTTTCGATCAGGTTCCTGCGGTGGTCGAGCCTCTCCCTGGGCGATGTTGGCTCACACCAGGGCCGTCTGCGTCCGGGTAGAAGCTCGGGGGCGGGCGGGCGCGGTGTGCGTGGGCCTTGAGGCCGGTTCCGGCAAGTCGTACCCCATCCCGACGGCGCCCGAGGCCGGCCGACTGCCCGCGTTCCCCTATTGGAACCTCAGTTTCGGCTGGGCTTTCTGACGGCGGGGCCGGGCCATACTCCGAATCGTCACGCCGAGCTCCGGTCGTGGCCGGCGCACCGGCGGCCGTGGCCAGCGCCCGCGCCCAGTCGGCCGACCGCCGATCCGGTCGCCAGCACCGCGCCATGCGGTGGGCACCCTACAACGGAATTCTTCCCTAAACTCGCGATGCGACCGTCTCAATGTCGTTGACACGCTCCCTCGCCCCGCCCGACCCGGCCACCCCCGACCGTCGTGTTGGATCCCGACGCCCTGGCGTGACCCGACGTCGCCCAGAGAAACCGACAACCGCTCCACCCCCTGCACAAACACCCGAGCCTCGGGGAGGGGGAAGCTGCGCTCAGCGCCAGCCCGCGCTCGACCTCGGAGCGAAATCCCCGGCTCCATCGTACTTTCGCGAAACGCCGGAAAGGCCCACCATGCTGACTACTTACCGCCGTCCCGGTCATCCTGAAGATGACGGTCGCGAAGAAGATGCCGATGGCCACCCAGGCGGAGGTCGTTCGCGTGAGAGCTCCGCGCTGAGTCTCCGTGCGGCGTCAGGGCGCGTCGCAGGCGTCGCCGATGCCGTTGTGGTTGGCGTCCGCCTGACCCGGGTTCGCGGTGAACGGACAGTTGTCGACGTTGTCGAGGACGCCGTCGTGATCGAAGTCGCCTACGGGGACCCCAGCATCAACGCCGCACGCATCCCCCACGCCGTCGCGGTCCCCGTCCGCCTGATTCGGGTTGGAGAGATCGGGGCAGTTGTCACACACATCCCCAACGCGGTCCCGATCGGCGTCGAGCTGAGCCGGGTTGACCTCTGCCCGGCAGTTGTCGCAGGCGTCGCCCGCCCCATCGTCGTCGGCGTCCGCCTGACCGAAGTTCACAGTGGACGGGCAGTTGTCGACGGCGTCAACCACCCCGTCGGCGTCCGAGTCCATCAGGACGACCACGCCGCCGTCGGGGGCGTCGCCTGGGCACGCATCTCCGATGCCGTCGTGATCGCTGTCGCGTTGGTCGAAGTTCGGCACTGACGGGCAGTTGTCCGTCGCGTCCGGGACCGTGTCGCCGTCCATGTCGAGCGGAAGGACGCCGGCGTCCGGATCGCCCTCGCAGGCATCCCCGACGCCGTTGTCGTTCAGATCGGCCTGGTTCGGGTTGGCCACCTGGGGGCAGTTGTCCATGATGCTGTCGATGCCATCGTGATCCGGGTCGTGATCCACCGGATTGCCACCCTCGCAAGCGTCCCCGATGCCGTCGTGATCCGCATCCGCCTGATCCCGGTTGGCGGCCTCGACGCAGTTGTCCGTCCCGTCGGGCACTCCGTCGCCGTCGCGGTCTAAGGGCGGCGCTCCAGCGCACGCGTCCCCTGTGCCGTCATTGTTGGCGTCGGCCTGTCCCGGGTTCGGGACGAGGGGACAGTTGTCGCGATCGTCCGTGATCCCGTCCTCATCCGAGTCGGGGGGGCGTACCCCCATCTCGCAGGCGTCGCCGATGCCGTTGTCGTCGGCGTCCGACTGGTCGAAGTTCGGGATGCCATCGCAGTTGTCCGTGTCGTCGGTGATCCCGTCGCCATCGGTGTCGATGGGTCCGACCGCCCCTTCACAGGCGTCGCCCTCGGCGTCGCCGTCCGCGTTGGCCTGATTCGCGTTGGCCAAGTCGGGGCAGTTGTCGACCGCGTCGTCGACGCCGTCCTGATCTCGATCGAAGGGGGGAGGGGGGCCGACTGTGGCGTCCTTCTCGACGACCGGGCCACCGCCCTCGCCACCGCCGGGGGTCGTGCCGCCCGCGGCACCGCCGCCTCCGCCGTGCCCACTGCCGCCGCCGGTCGGCGCCCCGCCGTCGCCGTGGCCGCCACCCGGCACGCTCACGGGGGCACCACCGGAGGCCGCGTCCTGGGAGCCACCACCGCTGCTGCCGGCCTGACACGCCACCGCACCGAGGAGCGCCGCCGCAGTCATCAATCGTCGAATCGACACGTCTCGACTCCTCGTCAGTTGGGGAACTGGGGCGAACAACAGATGAACGAGTTGCTGGGACCGCAGCTCGGGTAACCCGCGCGGTTGGCTTCGAAGTACCCCTCCGTGGCGTAGCTGGTGTAGCCGCCGCCGTAGCTGGTATTCTCGAGCGAGCCGCAGTCCTGGTGGAAGTAGTTGCCCTTGGCCACGCCGCCCGCGTGCCACCCCCCGTTGATGTTGTTGTGGCACACAGCGTCGAGATCGGCCCCGTTGTTCGGCAGGGGCACCATGATGATGCTGTGGTCGAAGTTGCCGACGAGCGCGCTGTAACAGACCGCGCGGGCAGCATCCATGCGGGAGGAGACGCCGGTGACCACGCCCGCGATCTCCAGGTTGCCCGTGATGTCCATCGAGCCGTTCACCTGCAGGTAGTCCCATAAACGCACGTAGCGTCCCTTCGGGGTGCCTGCGCGACCGAGGATCATGAGCGCATCATAGTTGGCCGAGTTCTCGATGGCCGCATAGCCTTGCGTGTTGCCGATGCCCGTGTGGTTGTGGTTCACCGCGGTGAAGTAGATGTCCGAGTTCCCGGCCCGAATGTCGCCGCGCACGTCGAGCTTCCCCGTGGGCGCGTCCGTGCCGATGCCGAGGTTTCCCGTGACATCCATCGAGCCGTTGACCTGCAGGTAGTCCCACAGGCGGACGTTGCGGCCCTTCGAGGTCCCCGCGCGCCCCAGGATCATCAACGCGTCGTAGTTCTGGGCGTTCTCGATGGCCGCATACCCAACGGTGTTGCCGATGCCTGTGTGGTTGTGGCCGGTCGCGGTGAAGTAGATGTCCGAGTTTCCGGCGCGAATGTCGCCCCGAACGTCGAGCTTGCCGGCGGGCGCGTCCGTGCCGATGCCGAGGTTCCCGGTGACATCCATCGAGCCGTTGACCTGCAGGTAGTCCCACAGGCGCACGTTGCGGCCCTTCGGGGTGCCCGCCCGGCCCAGGATCATCAGCGCGTCGTAGTTCTGGGCGTTCTCGATGGCCGCGAACCCGGGGGCGTTGCCGATGCCCGTGTGATTGTGGCCGGTCGCCGTGAAGTAGATGTCCGAGTTTCCGGCGCGGATGTCACCGCGCACGTCCAGCGTCCCGTCGGGCGCCGTCGTGCCCACACCGACCCGACCGGACGCCTTGACCGTCATCTTCGTGCTGTTGCCGCCGGCCCGGATCTGAAGGTCGTGGTTCGACATGGTCGAGATGATGCCGCCGCTGTCGTCGACGCCCACGAGGACCTCCTCGTCCCCGTTCCTCCAGTTCGAATACACGCCCGACGAGGCGCCGGGGGTGAACATCGTCATCTTGCGGTCGGGCGTGGTGGTGCCCACGCCCACGTTGCCGTCGAAGCTCCCGCCGCCGTTGACAGTCAGCGCCCCGTCGACCAGCGGGTTGTTGTACAAATAGGTGCGGGAGTCGGCACGGTTGGGGTAGTTGATGTACATATTGTGGTCGGGGGACCCGGCCGTGTTCGTCAGCACGCGCATCTCGGAGTAGAGGTCCCACTCGGCTTGGTGCAGTCGCCCGGTGCCATCGATGATCTGCCGGGCGCCGACGCTCACTGAGGCCAGGTTCACTCCGCCGTTCAAGGACGCGGCGCCGTTCACCGTCAGCGTCCCATCGATGAGCGGGTTGTTGTAGATGAACGTGCGACTGTCTCCGCGCGTGGGGTAGTTGAGGTACATGTTGTGGTCGGGCGACCCGACAGTGTTCGTCAGCACGCGCATCTCCGAGTACAGGTCCCACTGGGCTTGGTTGAGGATGCCTGAGCTGGCGATGACCTGACGGTTCGTGGCGGCCAGGCCGCCGTTCGCGTTGATCACGCCGGTCGCGGTGAGCGTGCTCTCCACGGTGGGGTTGTTGTAGATGTAGGTTCTCGAGGCGCCCCGGTTGGGGTAGTTGAGGTACATGTTGTTGTCCGGGCTCCCGGCGGTGTTCGTGAGGACCCGCATCTCGGCGTAGAGGTCCCACTCGGCCTGGTGGAGCACGCCGTTGCCGTCGAGGACCCGGCGATTGCCCACGGTCACGCCCGACGCCCCGGTCACCACGCCGGTTCCCGCGGTGAGGGAGCCCGTCGTGCCCGTGTTCTGGTCGGTGCGCATGAACTGTGAGGAGTTCAGCTGGTCGAGGAAGTCCGCGTTGAGCGTGGTGTTGGCGTTCTGGTCGACCTGGATGAGCTTGGCCATCACCTGATCGGGTGTGTCCGGGCTGCCGTTTGCGCCGGCGCCGCCGGCCAGCCCTGGGGGCCCGGCCGGCCCCTGAATGCCCGCCGGGCCCGCCGGACCGGCCGGACCCACGAGCCCGGTGGGGTCGCCCAGCCAGCGACGGTTGGCGTCGATGACGGTCACGCCGGCGATCTGCACGAGGCTCGCGTTGACCGTGCCCCCGGCGACGCTGCCGGCCACCAGGGCGAACGGCACAGACACCAGCCGGGTGCGAGGGCTCAGGTCGGTGGCGTCCACCCGCAGCTCGAGGTAGGGGTTCGCCTGCAGGACCGAGCCCGAGAGCGCGACCGTCGACCCAAACAGGACGCTGTAGTAGCCCTCGACCAGCGCGACGTTGTTGAAGGTCTCGGACCAGGCCGAGATGCCGCCCACGCCGACGCTGAAGAGCGAAAACCGAAGCTGGACCGGGCCGGCGATCGGGAGGCCCGCCTGGTCGACGAACACCCCTTCCTGATTCACGAGCGCCGGCACTTGCGCGGCCGCTGACCCGGCGAACAACAGCGCTGCCAAGCCAAAGATCGCGGAACTCACACGGATGCGAAACATTGGCCATCCTCCCCAGCGAAAGTCGAACAAAAGCCAAGTAGGATGTACGTTCCGCACCAAGTCAAGCGAAGCAGATGTCCACTCACGGTATTCGTTCTCTCCGACCTACGGCCCGCCTCGTCGGGGGGATCGCGCTCTGCATCACATTGCTCCCGGTTGCGATCGAGAGTCTCCGCGAGCTTCGTCAGGAGTCCGCCCGGCGACGAGAGGTCGAGCGTCACGTCGAGGCTGGGCAGGCCGCCCTTGCGGAGCATGCATACCCGCGAGCAGTCGCTGCGTTCGAGCGTGCCGCCCAACTCGATCCGTTGGGCGCCTCTCCCCAGTCCCTGCTGCGTGAGGCGCAGGCCCACGTCATCGCCGAGCATCTGGCTGACGCGGCACCAGGGAGCGCGGCCCGCGTGGCCTACGATCTCTCCTGTGCCCAGGCCGACGGTGCGCGCTCACCGGAGGTCTTCGACGCCGCGCTCGGCAACCTAGCCCTGCTCACCGGCGACGAGGAGGCGGCCGCGCGGTTCTATCAAGCGGCGCTGACCCGCCAGCCGGAGATGGCGCTCGCTCATTCTCTCCTGGGCGGCCTCCGACTTCGCCAGGGTCGCCTGGACGAGGCTCTCGCGGCCCTGCAGCGAGCGGTCGCGGCCGATCCCGACTCCGCGCAGGCCCAAGCGCAACTCGGCGAGGTCTTGAGCCGGCAGGAGAAGTGGGCGCAAGCCGCCGAAGCCTTCGGCCGGGCCGTCGCGAGGGCCCCGGCGTTCGCGAACCTGGTCGGCCTCGGCCGAGCCCACCTCGAGCAGCGCCGCTTCGTCGAAGCCTACGAGGCCTATGAGAGGGCGCTGAAGAGCGCGCCTCTGGATGCCGACGTGGCGGCCCTCCAAGGAGCGCTGGGGATCGCCGCGTTCAACTTCAAGCAGTTTCCGCGCGCGATCGATCACCTCGAACGGGCGCTGCAGCTTGCCCCCTCGCTCGGTACGCGCTTCGCGCTCGGCATTGTGCTGGATGCCGCCGGGGACACGTTGCGGGCAGCGGGGCTCTATGACCAGGTCGTCGGAGAGGATCCGACCCTCGGCGAGGCCCAGGTCCGGCTGGCGGGCGCCAGAATCAAGCTCGGTCAGTTCGCGGCCGCACGGGACGCCTCGCTCCGGTTCGCCGAGGTCGCCGAGGGCCGACCTGCGCTCGCCCGCGACCTCGCCGCCATTCGTCGCGCTGTCGCAGAGGCGGTGCCGCTGCCCGTAGAGCGGGGTCGGCGGTAGTCGTCTCTACTCGGGCCACGCCGCCCGCAGCGACGCTTCGCTTCGCGCGCGTCAGCGTCGCCGCCAGGGGATGGGCCGCCCGCCGGAGCATGTCAGAGCCTTTGGGCGGATGCCAAGCCCGGCCGTCGTTCCGGCGGGGCGGGGCCCGCGGACACCGCGCCCCCTCGCCGGTGACGGGGCCCCCGAGCTCGTGTATGCAACGCCGATGAGCTCAAACAACGGAAAACCGGATCTCGAAGCTAAAGGCGGTCTTTGCCGACCAGCAGGCGGCCCGAAAAGCCGCCGAGGAGGCCGAAAAGACCGCCCGCGAGGCTGAACAGGCCGCCCGCGAGGCCGAGGCCGCTGCCGCCGAAAAGGGCGCCGCCGCCGCCGCGGCAAAAGCAGCCGCCGCCGAAAAAGCCGCCGCCGCTGCCGAGAGGGCCGCCCGGTCCGCGCTCCCCCCACTCGCGCCCGACAGCCCGAAGCTCCGTTTCCCCGAGCTCAGCTCCCGCGCCTACGAGCACCCGGCCGACACCGCAGCCCTCGCCGCGATGCGCAGGCTGCCCGGCTTCGACACGTTCCTGCGCCGTTTCATGGGGGCGATCGGCGTGCGCCGGCTGCGCTACCTGTACCTGGCCTCGGCGGTTCGAGTGAACGAGAACCAGTTCACGGACCTCCACCGCGCCTACCGCGAGTGCTGCGAGATCCTCGACCTCCAGAAGATCCCCGAGCTGTACGTCTCGCAGAGCCCGATCGTGAACGCGGGCGCCATCGGCCTCGACGAGCCCTTCATCGTGCTGAACTCCGCGACGCTCGAGCTGTATCCGCCGGAGGAGATCCCCTTCGTGCTCGGCCACGAGCTGGGTCACATCCTGTCCAATCACGTCCTCTACAAGACCATGCTGCGCATCCTGCTGCAGATGAGCTTGGGGCGCATGGGCCTGCCGGGGCTCGCCATCATGGCGATCGTGGCCGGACTCAAGGAGTGGGATCGAAAGAGCGAGCTGTCCTCCGACCGGGCCGGGCTGCTCTGTGTCCAGGACGCGGACACCGCGTATCGCATCCTGATGAAGATGGCCGACGGTCCCCAGATCCATCAAATGGACCACAAGGAGTTCGAGAAACAGGCCGACGAGTACGAGCGAGGCGGCGACGTGCGCTCAAGCTCTTGAACCTTCTGTGGCTCTCGCACCCGTTCCCGGTGCTGCGGCTCGCGGAGCTGAAGCGCTTCGTCGACCGCGGCGAGTACTCGACGATCCTGCGCGGCGAGTACGCGCGCCGGACGGACGTCGATCAGGTGCGCATCGCCGACGAGTGGTCCGCCGGAGCCGCGGCCTACAAACAGCGAATGTCCGAGTCGGAGGATCCGCTGATGGGTTTCCTGCGCGACTTCGGCACGAGCGTGGGCGAGGGCGTGTAGTAACGATGAACGGCCCTTTCGATAGTCCAGAAACGTATAGTCATTTCATAAACTTGGCCGTTCGCCTGCTGGCGGGCATAGGTTCCCCCTCCCCGGGTCTTCGGGGCTTTCGATCAGGTTCCTGCGGTGGTCGAGCCTCTCCCTGGGCGATGTTGGCTCACACCAGGGCCGTCTGCGTCCGGGTAGAAGCTCGGGGGCGGGCGGGCGCGGTGTGCGTCGGTCTCGAGGCCGGTTCCTGCAAGTCGTACCACCTCCCGACGGCGCCCGAGGTCGGCCGACTGCCCGCGTTCCCCTATTGGAACCTCAGTTTCGGCTGGGCTTTCTGACACTCTCGCGCCGCCATTGTTGCCCGACGACGAGCGCGATGGACACGGCGGTCAGAGGCCAGACCCAAGCGCCGATTTCGGCCCGCAGGGACTCGAGCGCAGGTGCGAATCGTGTGCCGAGCAAGCCGCAGGCGACCACCCAGAGCACCTGGGCACACCACATCGGAACGTGAAACCGGGCGCCCGCCACACCCAGAACACCGGCCAGCGCGCTCGTCAGGGGGCCCGGCACGAGGATCAACACCCAAGGCGCGGTCCGGCGCAGGCCCGCAGACAACCGCTCGATCCCGAGCGTGAGCCGGGACTCGCGACGCCGCGATTCGAGCCAGGCCATCGCCTGCGGACGGGCGTTGCGGCCGAACTGCTGCCCGATGAGGCACTGGAGACCGGAGACCGCGACCCCGACGGGGTAGTAGACGGACCCCGGCAAGAGCCCGCCGAGCAACACGAGGTGGCTCACGAACGGGCTCAGCACCAGCAAGGCCACCGGCGCATGGACGAGGAGCAGGGGCAGGAGCGCCAACCCCGCGACCCGGCCACCGAGCATCACGAAGAACGCGAACGCCCAGCCCACCGTGCGGCGGGCGTCGGGGACGGTCAGATCCGGCGGGGACGGCGAGACCGGCGGCACCGACAGATCCGGCGGGGACGAGACCGGCACTTCGGGCGTCACCCGGCGAGCCCGAACCGTCGGTGCAGGACCGCGGCCGACCCCAAGAGATAGAAGAGCGGGTCGTAGGCGGCACGCTCGGCGTCCGGCAACCGGCGGGTCGAGTCGACCAGACGCCGGACCGCCCCCGCGTCGAAGAACGGAATGCCCGCGAATCCGTCGCTGTGCAGATGATCCAGGATCAACGCAGTCAGCGGATTGCCCGGGTACAACGACGAGGGCGGGGCGAAGAACGGGCGCTTGGCCCCCGCGGCGACGCGCTCGGTGACATAAGGTTGCGCGGTCTGCCGCAGCAGGTACTTGTTGCGCCCCCCCCGATGAAGCCGCTTTGCCGGGAGCCGAGCGGCGAACTCGAAGAGATGATGGTCGAGAAACGGCAACCGCAGCTCGACCCCGTGCGCCATGTCCAGGCGCTCGCCGGCCAGGACATAGTTCGGAAAGATCGACCGCAACCAGAGGTACACGAGCTGTCGCGCCGGCTCGCGGCCCAGGATCTGGTCGCGCCACTCGAAGCGTTGCAGCAGCTCGCGATGGGCGTCGCGCCCGTGAAACCGCTGGAGAAACTCCGGGGCCACCAGCGAGCGCAGGCGCGTCGCCTGGGCGACCAGGCCGGCGAGCAGGTCGTCGGGAAACCCGACAATCCGCGTGACCAGCGCGAGCAGCGGTGAGATGCCCGCGAGGTCGCGCTGGGCCGGGCTCGTCGCCCGCAAGCGGTTCGCCAGTCGCCACAGCGTTCGAGGATCGAGCGGCCCGGGCGTGTGGTCGTCCAGCGACCTCGCGACCGCACGCTCGGCGAAGTGATAACCCAGGAACACCTCATCCGCCCCCTCGCCGCCCATCGCGACCTTGAAACCCGCCGCGCTTACGGCCCGGCTCAACAGGAAACGTGCGGGCGCGTGCCCGTTGTATTGAAACCCCTCGCCCGCGGCGACGGCGTCCTCGAAGACGTCCGCGAAGTCGCGATTCGTCACCCGAACCGGGTGATAGTCGGCACCGGCGTATGCCGCCATCTCGGCGGCCACGTCATCCTCGTCGAACTCCGGATGCTCGAAACACACGGTGAAAGCGGCGACCTTTCGGGCCGCGCCACCGAGCAGTCGGAGATTGGCGAATCCGAGCACGCTCGAAGAGTCGATGCCGCCGCTCAGATAACACGCCACCGGAACATCCGCCCGAAGCCGCAGCCGAATGGCCTCCTCCAGGCGCCGGCCCGTCTCGTGGATGAGCTCGGCCTCGGTGAGCCCGCACGTGATGGGCGAGCGGGCGAAGTCGGCATCCCAGTATCGACTCAGCGTGATCTCCCCCGCGTGCCAGGTGAGGCGGTGGCCCGGCGGAACCTGGAAGACCCCGTCGTAGAGCGTACGGTCGGCGTGACCGCTCAGGTGCAGCGCCTGAAACACACCCTCGTCCGACCAACGGGCGGGGTGGCCCGCGGCGAAGAGCGCCTTCACCTCGGAGGCGAGGCGAAGCACACCCGCGTGCACCGCATAGAACAAGGGCTTGATGCCGAAGCGGTCACGCACCGCGGTGAGCGTCCGGGTCTCCGTGTCCCAGAGCACGAACGCCAGTTCACCCCGCAGAAGCGGCAGGGCCTCGGGTCCATGCTCCTCGAAAAGGTGCAGGATGGTTTCGCTGTCGGAGCGTGTGCCGAGCGCATGTCCCCGGGCGCCCAGCGCGTCGAGCAATCGATCGTGGTCATAGATCTCGCCATTGGCGACGAGCACGCGGCGGCGCCCCTCGTCGAAGAGCGGCTGCGCCCCGCCCTCGAGATCGATGATGGCCAGGCGCGTGTGCCCCAGCGCCGCGGCGCCGTCGGTCGCGAGCCATGTGCCGCGGCCGTCCGGTCCGCGGTGGGCGATCGCGTCGAGACCGCGGTCGAGGGCGAGACGGTCGACGGGACCACGATGCGAGACGAGGGCGATGATGCCGCACATTCAGGGGGTCCCTCCCGCGGGATCGGCGAAGCGGGTCTCGAGGCCTTCGACCTCGCGGCCGCGGCAGCGAAACGAGAACAACGTCTCGACCGGCGGGCTGGCGGGGTGGCCGCTGCGACGGATGGTCGTGTGTTCACGCCGCGTCGTGTCGGGCGTCTCTCGGCAAGCGCGGCGCGCGATGCGTTCTCCCGAGCTTTGTTGCCACGCACGCAGCGCCGCCGGCGGCAGGGGAGCCCAGGTCATGCCGCTCAGGTAGGCACGCAGGAGCGCGCCGCGCATCGTGTGGGGCAGCAACTGCCTGGCCGGTTGCAGCTCTGCGCCCGGGGTGGCCGCGACCGCGGTCTGGGAGGCGATGTACCCATCGCGCTCGTCGATCCAGTCCAACAAGCAGTATTGCTGCGCGAGACCCATCACCCAGGCGCCGCCCGAGAAGAGAGCCTGCCACCACTCACCCGCTTCGGCGGTGGCGAAGTGAGCGTCGGTGTTCGCCCGTTCGGCCGGCGGGCGCCGCCATTGCACCTGCAGCGCCGAGGACACGGTCGAGCCGGTGATGAGGAACAGACCCAGCGCGGCGACTCGGGCGCCGGGGGGCCAACGCGTGGACGGCGCCGCGCCCTCGGCCGAGACGCCGACCCGAGGAAACTCGTCGTGACAGGCGAGCACGAGCAGGACAAGACACCCCAGGTTGGCGAAAACGATGTCGAGCGTGAGCGCGATGCCCAGATGCAGCGCGACCCCGGCGACGAGCAGGGCCCGGCGCGAAAGGCTGCGCGGACGCAACCACGGGAGAAGGGCGAGCAGGGGTTCGACCACGAGCGCAGCGGCGTTGGCCACGCGGGCCACCGAGCACGGCACGTCGCCCATGCGCGCCGGGTCAAAAGCGTAAGGCTGGCGCATCACCGCCCACACGGCGGAGCCGTCGAGCCACATCCCGCTCCGCCACTTGGTGAGGCCGGCGATGAGATACAGCAGCGTGACATTGAGCGCCGCGAGCCGGACGACGGTCCCGGGCACCGACTCGAGGGCCCGCCCGTCGGGGGCGCGTGTGTCCGGCAGACACAGGAGCCAGAACAGCAAGAGATGCACGACGACGTCGTCGACGTACATCACCATGAAGTTCCAGCGATACGTACACACCACGAGCAGGTAGAGCAGGCCGGCGGCCAGGCGGCGGCGGTGGTCCAAGGCCACGGCACCGCAGAGCGCGAGCGCCGTCGCGAAGACGGCGTGGGGCCAGAACCCTGGCATGCCCGGGCGGAACAGCGGCTGCCACGTGAACCAGAAGAGCTGCTCGCTCAACGAATGATCGAGCAGACCGTCGACCGCGGTGTAGTCCGCTGCGTCGTACCCGGTCCGAATGAACCACGCGGCGACCAGCAGGGCGGTCGCGACCCGGTAGGTGCGGACGGCCCGCGCCGAAACGGGGCGTGCGAGGTCGAACCTTTCGCTCACCGTTTGGGGCCACCCCACAGGTCACGCTGACGGTGGAGGTTCGAGTCAGGGGGGCGCGGCATGGCATGCAATCTGCGGCACCGGCCCGGTACCGTCAACGGCCCCGGTCGCGCTCACGTCGCGGGGCCGAACTCGAATCCGGGGGACAGACGGGACGGGCGGCCCATCCGACGCTGGTGCCGGGCGAGCGCCGTCGACGCGCGCGCCACGGCCTCGGACATCGCGGCTTCGATCCCATCGGCGTGTAATTATTAGAAATTGAGATTTGTCTGAAAATTGCAGTTCTTTTGAGAAATTATGGCCATCCATCGAAAAATTATGGATAGCGGTCCTAAAAATTACCGGTGCTTTAGGCGCGTACCGCCCGCACTCCACGAGCCTTGCGATTGCCTCGGGCGTCAGCCTCGGCATCGGGCTAGGTCATTGAGCGCCCGAACCAGTGCCGCGTCGTTGTCATGGGTCGGCGCAGTGACGGCCACTTCGGAGCGGCGTCCGTAGTCGGCGGGATAGCGGCGTTCCACCAACCACGCGGCAGCCTGCCAGGTGCCAGACTCCGACGCCTCCCGGATGACGCGGAGCGCACGTTCTACCCCGGCCCCCTCCGCCCTTTTTAGGGTCGTCAGGAACGCCGCGAACGGCACCTCACCGGCCTCGCCACGTTGCCCCCGCCTACGGGATCTGGACTTTTACGCCGTCCTTCCACTCGCCGACGTAGGTCGGACCGTCGTTCACGGTCCTCGTGCCCTGCCCGTTCTTTTCGTCGTCCTTCCACTCACCGACGTACTTGCGGCCGTCCGGGTAGGTCTCCGTGCCCAGCCCGTTCTGCCCGCCGTCCTTCCACTCACCGACGTACTTCGTGCCCTCCGGGTGGGTCATCGTGCCCAGCCCGTTCGGCTTGCCGTCCTTGAACTCACCGACGTAGTTCGTGCCGTCCGGGTAGGTCTCCGTGCCATGGCCGTTCTTCGCGCACCCCGCAGCCAACATGGCCAACACCGCAAGAACTGCCACCTTCGCGAACATTGCCACCCTCCATCGGGCACGATCGCCCGTCTGGACGATGCGCCGGGGAGGTCTGCCGCGTCACAAGCGCCTGGGCCTTGCTCTAGCAGCCCTCTCGAGCGCCATTGTCATTGACGAGGACATCACCCTGCACGTCAACGCGCGACACGATCTCGTCCACGATGCTCTCGCAAAGCGCGGTGTTGAAGCGGATGTACAGGTAGCCGACGACGCTCACCAGGGCCGGCAGGCTGAGCTCGGTCAACGCGGCGTTGCTCTCGATGTACAGGTCGCGGACGACGCTTGCCAGCAGAGGCAGGCTGATGCTGGTCAACGCGGCGTTGCTCTCGATGAACAGGTCGCCGACGCTCACCAGGGCCGGCAGGCTGAGCTCGGTCAACGCGGCGTTGCTGCCGATGAACAGGCCGCCGACGCTCACCAGGGCCGGCAGGCTGAGCTCGGTCAACGCGGCGTTGCCGCCGATGTACAGCCTGCCGACGACGCTCACCAGGGCCGGCAGGCTGAGCTCGGTCAACGCGGCGTTGCGCTGGATGTACAGGTCGCGGACGACGCTTGCCAGCAGAGGCAGGCTGATGCTGGTCAACGCGGCGTTGCTCTCGATGAACAGGTCGCCGACGCTCACCAGGGTCGGCAGGCTGAGCTCGGTCAACGCGGCGTTGCGTTCGATGCTCAGGCTGAGCGTTCCGGTCACTTGCTCGCAGTTGGCCTCGATGAACGCTTCAAGGTCGAGTGAGTTGCTGATGGCGAAGTCGCCGACGCAGACCACACCCGCGACTACCGCTGCGTCCGCGACTACCGCTGCGTCCGCTACCGCTGCGTCCGCTACCGCTGCGTCCGCGACTACCGCTGCGTCCGCGACTACCGCTGCGTCCGCGACTACCGCTGCGTCCGCGACTACCGCTGCGTCCGCGACCACTGCGATGCACACGCTCTCTGCGCTGCACTCCAAGCCCGCGTTGCAGGTCCCGTTCGGGTAGCAGGGGGCACCTTCGGTCCCCGCGACCGCAGCATCAGGCACCACCCCGTTGGGCGTGCCACCGGCACCACTTGAGCCGTCACTGCATCCGCTCGCCAACGCGAGCACTAGGGCCGGCGCCCACTTCATCGCGTCCATGCTCACACCTCCGCCTTGATTCGTTCCACCACTGCCGCGTAAGTAGTCAGCATGGTGGGCCTCTCCGGCGGGTCGCGAAAGTACTCTGAGGCCAGTCGGCTCCGCATTTTGGGGTGCGGGGGCAGGCGGTGGGCGTAGCTTCCCCCTCCCCGAGGTACGGGTCCTTGTTCAGGCTGGTGCGGTTGTCGGTGTTTCTGGAGGACGTCGGGTCAAGCCATGGCGTCAGGGTCCAGGGCGACGGTCGGGGGCGGGCGAGCGGGTTCGG
>SHYX01000031.1 GCA_009692585.1 Myxococcales bacterium | reverse complement strand
TGATCCGTCGATGACCTTTCTGCTCATCCTGGCCTGCATCGCGCCGCCCGCGGCTGATTCCGCCGAGCCAGTGGAGCCCGCCCCCGCGGACGATGACGGCGACACCGCTGCCGATACCGCCGGCGACACCGCTGACACCGCTGACACCGGCCCGCTCGACGACCTCGGCCTGCGCTTGGGCATTCCCAGCTACGCCCACCCCAGCAGTGAAGACTGGCCTCGCTTCGTTGCCGGCGCGGCCGCGACGGGCGGATTCTTGATCATCAATCCCAGCAGCGGACCCGGCGGCGTGGTCGATGCCGCCTACGTCACCGCGGTCATCGAGGCTCAGGCTCAGGGCGCGGTGGTCATCGGCTACGTCGCGACAACCTACGGCGACAAGACCGCGGGTCAGGTGGACACCGAGGTCGGTCGTTATGTGGACTGGTACGGTGTCGACGGCATCTTTTTCGACGAGGTGGCCTCGGATTGCGCCACCTGGGCCTCCTTCTACGCCACCCGCGCCGGCGTGGTGGACGCCGCCCTGGGGCGCGACGCCTGGATCGTCTACAACCCGGGCATCCTCACCTGTGCCGAGTACCTCGATTCGGCCGATGTGCTCGTGGTTGCCGAGGGCGCGCGCCACGAGCTGCTGGAGTGGGCGGCCGCATCCTGGATGGCCGACCACCGACCCGAGCGCTTCGCCTACCTGGGCTACGACGTCCCGTCGCAGTACCTGGGCGAGACGCTCGCCGCGGTCGTGGCCCAGGGGGTCGGATTCGTCTACGCCACCGACGGCAAGATCCCGAATCCTTGGCTGCAGACGCCGACGTATTGGGATGCGGAGGTGGCGGCGGTGGAGGCGAACTGACGGCGGTGACCCCGCGGTCAAATCGCCCGAACCTTCCCAGCCAGCTCCGGTGCTCGCTTACGAGCCGCCAACGTCGCATTGCGGCCATCGACGATGCGCACGCTGTGGCGAAGCACGAAGTCCCAGTCGTAGGCCTTGTGGTCGGTGACCACCACCACCGCCTGATAGCCCTCGAGCGCTTCGGCGCTGAGTTCGACGCTGCGAAGCTCATGATCCCCGACCGCGAGCGTGGCGACGTAGGGGTCGTTGTAGTCGACCAGGGCGTGTTTCTTCTGCAGGTGGGTGATCACCTCCAACGCCGGCGACTCGCGCATGTCGGCGATGTTGGCCTTGTACGCGACCCCGAGGACGAGGACGCGGCTGCCCCGGAGCGGTAGCGCCGCGTCGTTGAGCACGTCGGCGAGGACCTCGACCACGTGTTCCGGCATCTTGCAGTTGATGGCGTCGGCCAGCTCGACGAAACGCGCGGTGAAGTTGTGCGCGCGCAGCTTCCAGGCCAGGTAGTGCGGGTCGATGGGGATGCAGTGCCCGCCGAGCCCGGGACCCGGACGGAAGGGCATGAAGCCGAAGGGCTTGGTCGCGGCCGCATCGATGACCTCCCACACGTCGAGACCGAGCTGTCGGCAGATGAGCGCGAACTCGTTGACCATCGCGATGTTGACCATGCGGAAGGTGTTCTCGAGCAGCTTGACCGTCTCGGCCGTGGCCGGAGTCGAGACCGGGTGAACCGTGTCGCAGCAGCGGTGGTAGAGCGCGGCAGCGGCCGCCGAGCACGCCGGCGTCATGCCTCCGACCACCTTGGGCGTGTTCCGGATGCCGTAGGTGGGGTTCCCTGGGTCCACTCGCTCGGGCGAGAAGGCCACGGCGACATCCTTCCCCACCACGAGGCCTCGCTCCTCCAGCATCGGGACCAGGACCTCCTCGGTGGTGCCCGGGTAGGTGGTGCTCTCCAGGACGATGAGCTGCCCCGGGCGGGCGTGTGCCGCGACCGCCTGACCGGCGGCGACGATGTAGGAGATGTCGGGGTCCTTGGTGCGCCGAAGGGGAGTCGGGACGCAGATCACCACCGCATCGGCCCGCGCGACGACGGAGGGATCGATCCCGGCGACAAAACCCGCTTCGAGCGCGGTGCGGAGCTGCTGATCGGAGATATCCCCGACGTGTGACCGCCCCGCGTTGAGCTGGGCGCACAACCCGGCGTGCACATCGAGCCCGAGCACTTCGGCGCCGGACTCGGCCAACTCCACACAAAGGGGCAGACCGACGTACCCGAGGCCCACGACCACCACGGTGGGGCGAGGGCCGGCCAGGCGGGCGGTCAGGGCGGGCAGGGGCATCGCGGCTCCAAAGGCCGCGCGAGCTAACCGGTCCGCTCTCTGCATGTTAGCTCGCGCGGCTTTCCCGAGGCCCGGCCATGAACTCCGCTCGTCCGCTGCGCCTGCTGGTGATGATGCCGGCACTCAACGAAGCCGCGACCATCGGCGCCGTGCTCGGGCGGGTGCCGCGGGCGCTGCCGGGCATCGCGGAGATCACGCTGTTGGTGGTGGACGACGGCTCCACCGACGACACCGTCGCCATCGCGCGGGCGGCGGGAGCGCAGGTGCTGAGCCACGGTCGCAATCTCGGCGTCGGCACCGCCCTCCAGACCGGACTCGCGGAAGCATTGCGGTGCGGGGTCGACCTGGCGGTGAACATCGACAGCGATGGGCAGTTCGCGCCCGAGGACATCGCCCAACTCGTGGTCCCGGTGGTGGAAGGTCGGGCCGATTTCGTCACCGCCTCCCGGTTCCTCGACCCCGCGCTGGTGCCCGACATGCCCGGCGTCAAGCGCCTCGGCAACTGGGGCATGGCGCGCATCATCAGCACGTTGATCGGCCAGTCCTTCCAGGACGTCAGCTGCGGGTTCCGTTGTTACGGGCGGGAAGCGATGTTGCGGCTGGTCCTGCTCGGCCGCTTCACCTACACCCAGGAAAGTTTCCTGGTGCTCTCGCAGAAGGGCCTCCGCCTGCTCGAAATGCCGATGCGGGTCCGGGGCGTGCGCGAGTTCGGCAAGAGCCGCATCGCCAGCAACCTCTTCAAGTACGCCTGGCGTACGCTCGGCATCATCTTCGGGTTCATCAGGGATTATTCGCCGGGAATCCTCTTCGACAACCTCACGGCGCTATTGTTGGCCGGGGTCGCGGGCTTTGGCGGCTTCTTCACCTGGCATCGGCTGAGCAGCGGGCAGTTCAGCCCTCACATCTGGGCAGGCTTTGTCGCCGCCTTCCTGCTCGGCCTGGCGCTCCTGGTCTTCGGGCTGGGGCAGATCGCGCTGATGGTGTCGCGTCTTCGTAGTGTCCAGGAGCAACAACTGTACCTAGTGCGCCGGTACCTGCCCCGTCTGGGCGACCCGCCCCCCCCCGGAGAACCCGATGCGAATTGACGCAGCCACGCTCGTCGAGATGGCGGCTCTGCTCCGCGACGAAGATCGCGATGAGATGGCCATCCCCAGCTACCTGCACAAGAACCCCGCCCTCCGCTGGATGGCCTGGCGCCGCGTCGACGTGGTTGCCGGTCTCGTCGAAAAGCACTGCCCTCAGGGGGGGCGCGTGCTTGACTTCGGGTGCGGCACCGGCGTGCTGTTCGAGTCGGCCTTGCGCCGAGCGACCTCGGTGATCGGCGTCGATCTGGTCCTGGGCGCGGCCGAACTGTGGAAGGCGAAGAAAGAGCTTGGGCAGGTGACCTTGTTGTCGCCCGAGGCCGCGTTTTTGCATGTCGAGCCCGGAAGCGTCGACGTGGTCGTCGCTGCGGAGGTGCTCGAACACATCGACGACCCGACGAACGAACTCGCGTTCTTCGCGCGGGCGCTGCGTCCGGGGGGGAAGCTGCTGGTCAGCCTGCCGACTGAAAACGCGCTCTACCGTTTCGGCAGGAAACTCGCGGGCTTCTCGGGGCACTACCACGAGTCCAACGCGGCGGTGGTCGACGGGCGGATTCGCGCCGCGGGGTTCCGACTCGTCAGCAGCTCCAACATTCCGCTGCCGGGGCCCGCGGCCATCTACTTTGTCGGAGTGTACGTGGTGGTGTAGCCCGGCGCGGCCCTACCTCCGCACGCGCAGAGCCGCGCTGACCAGGTGAAGGGTGCCGCCGCCGAGGTTGGCGCTGGCCAGGAGGTGCCCCCCCTGGACCAGCAGCGCCGGGCGCACCGGCCGCGCGCCACCCAGCGGCACGTCGCCCAGCGTGACCGCCCAGTCGAACTCAGTGCCCAGACCATAGCCCTCGGTCGGCTCGCCCAGGTGGTTGGTGGGGATGCCGCCGGCGCGAAACGTCGTGAACGCCTGCTGCACAGGCTTGCTGCTCCACGCAAAGAGAACACCGGCTTTCACGCTCAGCCACGGCGTGGGCGTGACCTCGACGAGGGGCTGCACGAAGCTGGCTGCCCGGACCGCACCCTCCCCGACCAGCGTCTCGGCACCGTCGGGCGCGCTTCCGCTATGAGCAGGGTCGGAGAGCTGCGCGTAGGTGGCCGCGTCGATCGCCCCCTGCAGCTCGTCGAAGAGCACCAACCCGGCATCGAAGTCGCGGTCGAAGCCGAAGTCTTCGCTGCGGCCGTCGTCCGGGTCGGCGTCGCCGCTGGCCCAACCGCCGCGCAGCGCCGCGCGCAGCGGAAGCGGGCTCATCGTCAGCTCCGCGAGCGCGGTCACGCCGGCCGAGCCGAGGTCGAGACCGTCGCGACTGTTGTAGCTCTGGGCGCGCGACGTTGTCCCCAGGATGCCGGCCCCCTCGACCGCGAGTCGCAGCGCGTGGGCGCCCGCCTTGAGTGGCAACTCGCCGTACAGGTCCACCACGTGGGCCTGGGTGTTCCGGATGCCGTCGAGTTCGGTCTGGTCGCGGTAGACGTAGTAGACGCCCCCCCGCGCGGCGGCCGGCTCACCGTAGATCACGGTCGCGACGCCCTGCCACGCGGTCTCGCCGCCCTCCAGCGGGCTCCAGTCGGCCGATTCGTCCTCGACGACGCGGTCGCCAGCGATGGCCACGATCAGCGGGCGGTCGGCCAGCGGGCGGGTGGCGGCTCGAAGCCGGAGTACGCGGTCCCCGAAGTCGTTGCGCCCGAATTCCGGGTCGTGGGCGCCGTCGTTGGCCAACATGCCGAGGCCCCAGTGGGAGGTGACGAGCCCCCCTTCCAGCGCGACCACACCGATGCGACCGGCGAGGGACAAACGCCGGGCGGTAAAGACGTCGGGTCGGCCGAAGGGGTCGGTGCTCTCCCGGTGGCGGGCATCCTCGGTGCCACGAATGTCCCAGGGGTCGCCCGCGACCTGGGTGTCGAAGAGGTCCCACTCGGTCCGGGCGTCCACGCCCTTCCACTTGACGTCCAGGCCCAGCCGCAGCCGGGTGTCCAGCACCATTCCCTGTCCGAGACCATGGCCCTGGTCGTCGAGCACCAGCCCTGCTGGCGGGAGCGTGCCGATCATCCGGGCCTCGGCCGGGAGAGTCCACGTCACCGCCGGAGCGTCGGCGGGCGGGGGCGGGGGCGGCAGGTCGAAGGCCAGGGCGGTGGCGACCAGGGCGATCATTCGGCCACCGGCACTGCGGGAATCCAGGCGCAGCTGGCGTCCTGCAGGCAGGCGTCGTCGCTGATGGCCAGGCCGTTCTGCTGAAAGTACGAGGCGATCTGCATCACCATGAACGTGGTGATGTCGAAGGGCTGATCGGGCTCGGGGAGCGCGAAGCCGTGGGTGCCGGTGGTGCGCACGTACGGCAGGCGCATGGCGCTGACCCCGGCGTTGGTCGCCACGGTCACGCGCAGGGGCGCCTCCGAGGGGGCGCCGGTGCCGTCGGTGCCGTTGTCGAGGTCGTCGGCGTCGAACAGACAGGAGGCGCCGTTGACGTCAACGTAGGGCCCGTATTCTTCGAGCCCCTGAACCACCTTGCGGTCGACCAGCCAGCGGTCGATGCTGGTCGCATACCGATCGTCGTCGGCGCTGTCGTCCAGCCAGCCGGCGCCACGCGCGACGGCAAGCTCGGCGTTGACCGACACGATGGTGTCGCCGGGCGTCGGCACCAGGAGCACGTTGCGCGCCTGGCCGTTGTAGGGGTCTTCGGTCAGCCGTCGGGCGTAGGCGATCGGGTCGCCCGGCTCGAGCACGGCGCCGAACATGAAGGCCGTGCGGCGCAGGTCGGGGGTGCCGCGAATCTTGCCCAGCCCCTCGGCGGCGGCGACCAACGGGCTGCCGGCCACGTAGGTGGCACCCTGGAAGGCGACATCAACGGCCCAGGTGTCCACCGCTGCCAGCTCGTTGCCGTCGGCATCCTGGACGCTCAGGCGCAGCAGATCCCCGGCCGCGGCGTTGTCCGGGAGCGGGTAGCGCGATCCGGCCGGGGCGCCGTTTTCGGGGATGCCGGCCAGGGCCTTCTTCTCCCAGGCGCTGGCGGCGTCGGCGGGGATGCCGAGGCGGAAGCGGCCGTCGGGGGGCAGGTAGCCTTCGCGCACCTCGCCGTTGGACAGGTTCTCCAGGACCACGCGACCTCCGGCCGGGAAGCTCGGGAGCGTCGCCACCGGCAGCTCGACCATGTCCCGCACCGAATTCACGATCTGGACGATCTGCAAGCTCCCGTCGCCCTGAGGGTAGCCAACGAACAGCGGCGACATCAGTCGGCCGTGCATCGCCTCCACCGCCCCGCCAATCTCGGTACGCGTCGCGACATCAAGCAACCCGCCGCCGGCGACGATCGGGGCCCAGGCGCTGACCTCGTCGATCACGGCGGCGGCCACCGCGGTGTTGATGCCGCCCAGCGACCCCCCGAGGACGTAGGTCTCGTTGTCCGGGCCGCCCATGTCGGCGACCCCGTCGCCATCCCAGTCGCAGGACACGGCCTCGCTGCCGTCGGGGAGCGTCATCGTGCCCTCGCCGCACCGGTTCACGCCGTCGATGAACGCGGCGTGGTCCAGCGCGGCCTGGCGCACCATGTCGCGGGTATGGAACGCATCGGCGGTCCACTGGTCGCCGCCGGAGTCGCCGATCCCGTCGTTGTCCAGATCTCGGAACCGGCTGTCCTGCAGGTGGGTGTAGAAGGACGACAGGCCCTTGCCGGTGAGCACCGGGATCAGGATGGCTTGCAGCTCCGCGTCGACCGTGGGCCCGTGCCCCGGGTAGTCGAACGCGCAGGCCGCCCAGCCGAACCGGTTGAAGGCCCAGGCGAAGCCGAGGAAGTCGAAGCGGCTGGAGCCGTAGCCGTGGCCGAAGCTCACCACCGGCGCGGGCGCCGCGACCCCTTTGGGAAGGACACAGGTGAAGACCACGCGCTCGGCGCGGGCCTGGTACCGACCGGTGGTGGCGTCCACCGACCACAAGTCGTCGCTGTCGTCGGCGGCGGGCCACGCCGCCTGCGTGCCGTCGAGGTCAGCCATGAAGTTGGGCGTGGTGAAGCTGCCGCCCACCACGACGGAGCCGAAGGCGCCATAGTTCTCGATCAACGCGTCGGCGCCGGCGCCCTCGAACAGTCCAAGCTCGACCAGGGCCGCCAGCAGGGTGTCGACGGGGAGCGCGGTCGGATTCAGCCCGGCGAGCTCGTGGATCGTCGAGGCTTCGTCGATGCCGGCGGGGAACTCGTCATGGAGCGCGCCGAGCGGGCCCAGCCCGAGCAGCCCCTGGCGGGCGGCCCGCAGGTCGCCGGTGACGTCGCCCGTGGTGAAGGTCCACGCGAAGGCCACCTCGTCGAGGCCAAGCCCGAGGTCGGGGAGAATCGTCTGTAGCGGGCGAAGCGCCTCGGTCTGGCGCAGGTGGTGCACGTAGGGCCAGGGCGACCGGACCGCGGCGCCGTCTTCGCCCACCAGGCGGTCGGTCAACACCACCGCGTAGGTGGTCATCTCCCGCATGGGGCGGGCGACGCGCAACAGCAGCGTATGGCTCTCCATCTCGTAGAACGTGAGCAGGTCGTCACGGCTGTGGCCCCCCACCGGCCATACGTTGGGCTGGTCGAGCACCCCGTCGTTGTCGGTGTCTTCGCCCCAGTCGAGCACGCCATCGCCGTCGAGATCTTCCGACTCGGTCTCGAAGACCAGGGTGGGGGACATCGAGCGGCTGTCATTGGGGAAGTAGCGGTCGGGGTCAGGCACATCCATCGGAAAACGGCCCTGGCCCAGGTCAAGCTGCACGGGCTGGCCGTAGTCCGGCGAGTCGGGGGTGACGTCGATGACGTAGACCGCATCGTCTGCGAAGGCGGCGGCGCCGTAGTTCGGGTCGTCCCGGTGCCGGGTGACCAGGTTCTGGATGTCCAGCGGGGCCCCGAACGCGACCGAGATCGGCGCGTACACTCCGAATCCGTCCAGGGTGTTGAGCTTGGTGCGCGCGTCCCGTTCGAGCTGGGTGGGGGCGTCCGTGGGGATGTTGACCCGCAGGCCGGTGGGGCTGGTGACGTCGGTCCGCGTCGCGAGATCGGAAGGAAAGGGTACGTCCGGAAGTGGCCTGGCATCCCACTCGTAGCGGACCACTGGGCCGTTCCCATCGGGCGTCAATTGGAGGCCTTCGGGGTAGGGGGCGCAGGCCAGCGCGAACAGGACGTGCATGGGGGCGAGAGGTATCACGACCGATTCGCGATCCAGGCCGTCCCATCCGCATAGCGTTCCTGCTTCCACACCGGCACGCGCGCCTTGAGCTCGTCGATGACGTACCGGCTGGCCTCGTACGCTGCCGCCCGGTGCGGCGAACCGACGGCGATGACGACGCTCGGCTCGCCCATCGCGACGTCGCCGACCCGATGGACGACGGCGAGCCGGGTGTCGGGCCAGCGCGCGGTGAGTTCGGCCGCGATTCGCCCGAGTTCGGCCAGCGCCATCGGCTCATAGGCCTCGTAGTGAAGTCCGATCACTCCCTTTCCCCGGTTGTTGTCGCGCACGACGCCGGAAAAGACGAGAATCGCCCCGTTTGCCGGCGACGTGACCGCCGCTTCGACGGCGGCGACGTCGATGGGACCGGCCGACAAGCGGAGCAGGTCAGCCCCCGCCGAGGGGAGGGAGGAAGACGACCTCGTCGCCGTCGCACAGCGCCGTCGTGCCGGCCACGCGCTCTTGATTCACCGCGTAGGCGACCGGCAGTTCGGGCGGCAGGCCAAGGGCCAGGTACAGAGAAGCTGGCGTACTGCCAGATGAAATATCGCACCGCTCCTCCGACGTGCCTCGGAGCTCGCGCAGGTTGGCGAAGTAGCGCACCACGACCATCACCCGGCTCCGTTAACGGGGTCCGATGTGGCTCGCCGTGCTGTTGTCGTGTACGGGCGCGGATGAGCCGCCGGTGCGCGCCGTGCGCCCGCCCCCGCCGACCGTGGCCGAGGTTGCCGAGAAGCGTGAACGCGAAGAGCTCCGCGCGTCCCCGCGCAACGTCGAGGTCAACTACGTCAAACCGCCGGGCGTCTACATCGATGTCCGTTTCTTCGGCGGCCGCCGCTGGGACAACGTCCGCGACCTGATCGTGGACCAGTTCGGTCCGCTCCTCGCGGAGGAGATTGACAAGCAGGGTCGCGAAGTAAAAGTGTTGACGCGGGGGACCCTGACCATCGACCAGGGCGAGATCGACGAGATCATGGTTCCCCTTCCGGAGCCACGACGCCGGCCCGAAGCGATGATGGTGTGCGGATTCTCGGGCCTCTCCGACCGATATCTCTCTTTCTCGGCAGAGTTCCGCGTGACCCAGTTCCAGGGTTACCGTCGCATCCTGCTGCACCGGGTGTCCGCGGGCAGCGAGCTCATCGACAAGGTGACGGCGCAGAAGAAGCAGGATCGGATCAGGCATTTGCAATAGGGGGGTGTCGTTGAGGCCGCCGGCTCGGACAACCGGGTGTTCACCACGGACTGGTACACGACGGTCGCCAAGGGCCCTCAACGCGCTCTCCGGGTTCGGCGAGGAGTCCAGTTCGGCCAAGGCACCACCGGATGGGCCGGGTGGCGGCTCCGACCCCCGGCCGCGTGGTGGTGGTCCGCGCTGGCCGGGCGATCCTGGACCAGGACCGTCGGATCCCGGCTTCCCCCCGATGATGGTGGCGGCGGCGGTAACTTTGGTGGCTGCGGGAACTGCGACAATCACTACGAGTGCGCGGAATTGGGGGACGAGGGGTACTGCCAGGAACCGGTGCGCGAGTGCAAAGCGGCTAACGACGGCGTTATCCGCTGTACCGTCGTCGGATTCGCCTGTGTTGATGACGATATGTGCGGCCAGGACTGCGACCAGTCCATGGAGACGCTTCCAGAGTTCCGGGTTTGATTGTGGGGCAGGACGGTGCCCAGCGTGCGGTCCTGGCCATCCTGATGTTCGTCGCCGGCCTCCACGGGCTTCTGGCCTGGTGGGGTGCAGGTCGGCGTCCCGTCGTGCCCGACGCCGGCCAGTCCGCCCTTGCGGCGGGTCGGCCGAACGGTGCCGCCCAATCCGGCATCGATTTTCCGGGTCTGGTGGTTCGAGCCTGCTCGTCCGCGCCCCTCACGGTCCGGCGCCAGCCCGCCGGGGGCGTTCCAGACCACGGGGCCGTCCCCATGCAGGGTCGCCCCGACGGCGCCGGGACCGAATGCACGTTTTCTGGTCTGCCAACAGGGCAGTACCTTGCGATCCAGGGGGAATACTCGGCCGTTGTCGAGGTTGACCTAGAAGGTAGCGTCGTCGTCGCCCTCCGTCGTGGGCGTAACTGTGACCAGGTGTTCGACGTGACCAGCATCGACGGTTGCGCGGCCGCGGGCGATGTCGAACTTGTCGGTTGGGGTCCGGCTGAGTCGGCCGCCCGCGTCGCCAGGTCGACCTGGCGGCAAGGCGAGCTTGTTCGCTTCGAAGGTCTGCCCTGCGGGTCCGTGATCGCGCGAATATCCGGCGGGAGTTGTCCGGAACGGGAAGTGATGTTCGACCCAGGCCGAGTACCCATCGAGATCCGCCCCGGTGGCGCGTACCGTGTCGACGTGCAGGTTGTTGACGGGGAGGCGGGAATGCCCCTCGCCGGTGTGGCGATCGGTGGGCTTCCGCAACGCGAGACGTAGACCGACGCCGGTGGGCACGGCGAGCTCGTCTTCTACAGGCGCGAGGTCCAGGTCGGGTTTATCAGCGCCGAGGACTATTCCAACTACGACCTGCTTAGGGACGAGATCTTCTGGACGGACGCTCGGGTCGGCCACGTAGTGGTGGAGCTCCTGCCCACCCGCGCTGTGCCGGTCCGCTGCCAGGATGGGGCGCGCCCGGTGACGATGCCATCTCCGTGCGTACAATGGGCGGGGCATACCGCAGCGGCGTGCGCGCCTGCACCGCTGTGGGTGGCGGGGAGTGGCGCTGCCCCGCTGCCGAAGGGGACCGTGTGGACGCCATCCTTCGTGCCCGTCATGCGCCATCTGTCTCGGTCCTGCCGGACACGACCGAAGTGTTGCTGAAGCTTGAACCCCCGGCCGCTCAGGTCTGTCTGGACGTGGGTGGGCGCACCGACTGCCTCGTCGTCACCGAGCCGTAGGGGTCCGCGGCGCCCTTGGTGGACGGGCGGCGATCGAACTGGCGGCGAACACCCGCCTGCTGGGAGTCTGGTGCCCTGACGGATCCTGGGCCGGCGCGCTGCCACTCGGCACGCCAGAGGCGTGGCTGTCGCCCGCGCTGTCGCCGCACGGGGGCGTCTGCTCCGGCGCTGCCACCTCCTGCGAGGCATCGGCACAATCCCCCCGATGGCAGGGAATCTGCCCTCGGTCGCTACACCGTGGAGTGTGACGGAATGCCGCCCGTCGACGTCGCGGCGCTTGCGGGCGTGACGACGGAAATCTGGTTCGACGGCGACGGCAAAGAGCCGCACTGACGGTGCGGATCTGGCCCCTACGCGCTGATCGCCCCGCGATGCGTCACCCGCCGCACCGGCACGCTCGACGTCAGTCGAACCTGGTCGTGCGCCCGCTCCAGGCGGATGTCCACCTTCTCGCGGTCGACCTCCGCGTAACGGGCGATGACCTCGAGGATCTCGGCACGCATGGCGTCCATCTGGCTGGGGGTCAGGTCCACCTGGTCGTGCACCAACAGCACCTTCAGGCGAGCTTTCGCCTCGTCCTTGGAGCCGCGCGGGTTGCCGAAGAGTGAGTTGAAGAAGTTGGTCATCCGGACATCTCCTTGGCGTCTCCCACGCCGATCCAGCGCTTCATGACGCCCCACCAGTTCTCGGGCTCCTCGGTCGCGACAAAGGGCACGCCTTCTTCGCCGGTCACGCGACGCGCGATGCGACGGTAGGCTTCGCCGACGATTGACTTGTCGTCGAACGCCGCCGGGGTGCCCCGGTTGGCGCTCACGATGACGTCCTCGCTGTCGGGGACCATGCCGACCAGCGGAATCGCGAGGATCTCCAGCACGTCGTCCTTGCTCATCATCTCGCCGGCCCTCACCATCTTGGCGCGGAACCGGTTGATGATCAGCGACGGTTCGGGAAGCTCTGCCGCCTCGACCAGCCCGATGATGCGGTCGGCGTCACGAACGGAGCTGACCTCGGGTGTGACCACGACGATGGCGCGGTCGGCGCCGGCGATGCTGTTCTTGAACCCCTGTTCGATGCCGGCGGGGCAGTCGATGAGCACGTAGTCGAACTCGGCCTTCAGCGCCGCCACGAGCTTCTTCATCTGCTCGGGCCCCACCGCGTTCTTGTCGCGGGTCTGCGCGGCTGGGAGCAGGAACAGGTTCTCGGTGCGCTTGTCGCGGATGAGCGCTTGACGGAGGCGACACTCGCCCTCGATCACGTGCACCAGGTCATAGACGATGCGGTTCTCGAGGCCGAGGATGACGTCTAGGTTGCGGAGGCCGATGTCGGCGTCGACCACCACGGTCCTCTTGCCCAGGCGCGCCAGGGCCACGCCCAGATTGGCGGTGGTGGTCGTCTTGCCGACGCCGCCCTTGCCGCTGGTGATGACGATGCATTCGCTCATGCGTTCTCCTTGGGGTGCGGAAACTTGCCGCGGTAGGGCTCGACGGCGATGTGACCGTCGACGACTGTGGCCAATTCGGGACTGAATTTGCGTCCGGCCTTGTCGGGGTCGGCGCCGGGGACGACGCCGATGACCTTGCCGATGCGGAGCTGGGTCGGGCGCAGGTCGAAGGCGAGGATGATCGCCTTGTCGTCGCGCGTGCCCGCGTGCGCCAGCCCCTTGAGCGCGCCCAGGACCACGATGTTGCCGCCGGCGATGATCTGCGCGCCGGGGTTGACGTCGCCGAACACGGTCACATCACCGCCGAAGCGCACGCAGGCGCCGCTGCGGAGCGTGTTGTGGAGGGTGAGGGTGCGTCCGCCCAGGTCGGCGTCCGCCTCGTCGCTGGGCTCGCCGGCGGGGCTGACGATGTCGGTGGAGCCGACCTCGGTCTCGAGGTTGGGGCCGATCGTGGGGTCGGGGTCGACGGCGAAGAGCGCGGGACTGGTCGCCGACTCGTCCAGGAGCACGACGCCGGTGCAGGGGAGATCGGCCGGGTCCGGCGGGGGGACACCCACGCTGATCTTCAGCTTCAGCTCGCGCTCCGCCATCCGCTGAATCGACAGATTATCGCATTGAAGGCCGACGATCTCCACCTCGAACTCGTCCTTGCACAGGTGCACGAGCCGACGGACCTCCAGGAGGTCGAGGTCCCGCTGCCCGAGATCGAGCCGCACCCGCGCCGCCCGGTAGCGACCTGGCGGATTGCCCAGCAGGTCGCGGATCAACAGGCGCAGGCCATCGAAACGCACCGTCGTCGGCAGCGTGAGCACCAGGAGCCCGCCGGGGGCACCACGGAGCTGCAACGGGGACGACGCGGGGGTTTCGCGCTGGTAGGCGAGGTCGGACATGGGTGGGCTTGGGGGGGCGGGGAGGGGAGGGCGGTGCGGGCCGGGAGGTCCGTGGGGGGAGCCTTCGGCAGAGTACCACGTTGCAGCGGGGTGATGCAAGACTCAGTATTGACATAACAATAGTTTTGTCAAGACTTGCGCGGACTCGGGGCGATGCACCGGGCCAGGACGTCTTGGTCTCGGCGTTTGCGGCGGTGCATCGCGTCACCAGGCTGGCGGCGGCCCCCGCTGGCCTACGACTTCTTCCGCCAGATTCCCGGCCGCACTTCTTCGGCGTTGGGATCGCGCGCCCGCACCGGGCCTTCGGCCAGCGCTGCGGGCCGGCGCCAGGAGGGCGCGTCCGACGGTGGGGGCGCGATGCGCTCCCCCGGGCCGGAGCTGGCGATCAGGCGATCGGGCCCACGTCCACCGCGGTCGTCGCGCGCGCCGCCGCCGCGGGTGGGGCTAGCGCCCCAGCCATCGCGACGCGGACCACGGTCGTCGCGCCGCGGTCCGGCGTTGGGAGCCAAGGGCGGCGCGACGCTTCGTGGTGCGCCCGGACCCGGCCCGCGCCGGGCGTTGGCGCGCGCCCGGTCGTCGGACTTCCGCTGCCGGATTTCGGCGATGCGCTGCCCGATGGGAATCTCCAGCGCTTCGGTCGGGCGCTGGTTGTAGTCGAAGTCCGGGAGCGCGCGGCGCTCGACGCGGGCGCCGATCGCCTTTTCGATCGCGCGCATGTCCATCTCCTCTTCAGGGGAGACAAAGGTGAACGCCTCGCCGATCGCGTCGGCGCGGGCGGTCCGACCGACGCGGTGGATGTAGTCGGCGGGGATGTGCGGCACGTCGAAGTTCACGACGTGCTCCAGCGCTTCGACGTCGATGCCGCGCGCCACGATGTCGGTGGCGCAGAGCACCCGGATCTTGCCGGACTTGAAGTCGGCGAGGGCGGCCGTGCGCTGTCCCTGGCTGCGGTTTCCGTGCATCCGCGCGTTGGGGATGCCGTGTTTCTCGAGGTATTCGGACAGCCGGTTGGTGCGGTGCTTGGTGCGGGTGAAGACGATGACGCTGCCGATCTCGTCGCGTTTGAGCAGCTCGGCGAGGAGCGCGCTCTTCGCCGCCGCGGAGACCGCGTACACCGCCTGGGTGATGCCCTTGGCGGGAGCGGCCTGCCGTTCGACGTTGATGGCCGCGGCGTTCTGGAGCATGTCGCGGGAGAGCGTGCGCACCTCAGGCGGCAGGGTCGCGGAGAAGAACATCGTCTGCCGCCGGGCGGGCAGTCGCGACAGCACGCGGCGCACGTCGGGCAGAAAGCCCATGTCCAGCATCCGGTCGGCCTCGTCGAGGACGAGGTAGTCGATGCGGTCGAGTTTGGCGTAGGGGCGGCTCAGGTGATCGAGCAGCCGCCCCGGGGTCGCGATCAGCACGGTGACGCCCCGCCGGAAGGCATCTTCTTGTGGGCCCATGCCGACGCCGCCGAAGACGGCCGCGGCTGAGACGCCCGCATGCCTGGCGAAGCCCTGGCAGGCCTCGAGGATCTGCGCCGCCAGCTCACGGGTGGGGGTGAGCACCAGCACGCGCGTACCGGGCTTGGGCTCCTGGAGGAGCCGGTGGAGGATGGGGAGGAGGAAGGCGGCGGTCTTGCCGCTGCCGGTCATCGCGGCGGCGAGCACGTCGCGGCCGGCCATGGCGGGCGGAATCGCCTCGGCCTGGATGGGGGTGGGGGTAGAATAGCCAAGGTCCTCGATCGCACGCACAAGGCGGGCGTCGAGACCGAATTCGGTGAACTGCACAGTACTGTCCTGGTTTTATAGCGCAGCGCGTAGGGATACAAAGTTGCCGGCCACTACACGCTGGGTGGCCGAAGAACGCGAAGCGCCCACTTGTCGGGGGCTTTGTACGCGCGAATCGTTGGATCGTCAAGTGCTTGGGGGTCTGGAGTTACCCCGCCGCGCCGCGCTGCCCTCGGCGCCGAGCCCGGTGACCGCGACCGCGCCGGAGCGGGGACCGGGCGCCGGGAGCCGAGTGCCCGGCATCTGGGAACCCGGGACCCGGGGCGCCGACGCGATGTACTTGGATCCCGAATGCCTCGTGCGCGGGACGATGCCCTGGCTTTTGGCGACGCGCGGCGGCGAGTTGTTCTCCGCTTGGCTGGCGATCGGTTGGCGCGGCAGCGGCCGACGCGGTCGCAAGGCCTGGCCGGCGCGGGTGTTGATGACCCTGTGCGGTACCGGCGTCCCCGCACACCTCGTCGTCACCGTCGTCCCCGTGGATGGTGTCGTCCCCCGCCCCACCGTTGACGATGTCATCGTCGGGGCCCGAGATCGTGGCGGCCCCGGACTCGCCAAGAATCTCATCGTTTCCTTCTTCGCCGTTGATGGTGTCGAGCCCGGCGCCGCCGGTGAGGGGGTTGGTCGTGTTCGAGCTGTCGTAGACGCGGAGGCCCCGTGACGAGGCCCCGTGATGAGGCCCTGCACCTGGAGAATCTCCCACTCCGAGGCGGACGGTGTCGCCTGAACTCGCCGCCGCCGCCACCACGCCAACGACCCCTCTTGGCACGAGGCATGGACGTCTTCCGGCCCGAGTCTCACGCGATACCCACGGCCGCCGCAGCCGGCCGCCGCCGTGAGCTGCGCCCCCCCGCCACGGCGCCCGCTACCTCACCCGCCTCAACTCATCCCTCCGCCACTCCTGGGCATGGGCCACCCTCGTCTCGGAGGGTGACACCTCGATCATCGCCAGGTGCGCCGCCAGCGGGTCGAGCACCAGGTACCCGAAGCCCAGGTGACCCGCCAGGTATGTCGTCTCCACCGAGGGGGGGTTCACCTTCCGGACCTCGGCGCCGGCACCAGAGATGATCTCGATTGGCGTCACCCCATCGTCGAGCACCTCCATCTGGTGTTCGTGCCCGCACAGCCAGAAGTCGACGCCGCCCTCGCGCAACATCGGCTCGACCCTGGCGACCATCGTGGGCCCGGCACCGTGCAGTCCGGAGCTGTGGATGGGGTGGTGTCCGTAGGCGATACGCCATGGCGAGCGCGACCCCGCAAGCGTCTTCTTCAGCCAACCGGTCTGGGTCGGGCCGAGTTCCCCGGCGCCGCCCGGCCCGGTGTCGAGCACCAGGAACTCGGCCACCCCGCGCTCGAAGCGGTACCAGGCGGCCGGCTGCACCCACTTCTTCGACGTCTTGCCGTAGGCGATCTCGGCCTGGATGTCGCCGAGGTGGTCGTGGTTGCCGAGCGCGACCATGAACGGCCCGTCAAAACCCTCCCAGAAGCGTTCGAAGCGGTCGGCAAAGACCGGGTCTTTCGCGTTCTGCGCGCCCGCGGGGTACAGGTTGTCCCCAAGGTAGGCGACGAAATCGCACCGGCGCTGGGCGCACCACGCTTTGATCGCCTCGGCCACCATGCGCTGGCCCAGGCCGCCCTTCCCGGTATCCCCCACAAAGACGAACGCGGTGCTGGTGGCGGGGTCCGCACCTGGCTCCGGCGCCACCAGCGTCGTGGTGACGTCCGCGGGCGCCGCCACCGGCGGGGGCCCCAGGACCGGGGTCCGTGCCACCGTATCGGCCGGCCGGACCGTCTCCGCCTCGATCACACAACCCAGCAACAATGACAGGATCACTCTTCGCCGCCCGCTTCGGAGTCCTCGCCCCGCGCCAGCTGGTCCGGCGTCCACGCGTCCTCGCCTTCCTCCCCCGGATCGATCGCCACGATCGGTTCACCCATGACGTCCGTCCGGGCCTCACCCAGGCGACGGCGGCGACGGTACTCCACTTTCAGCGGCGTGCCGGCAAAGCCGAACTCCTCCCGCAATCGGTTCTTGAGGAAGCGATCGTAGTGTTCGACGACCCCCTCCGGATTGTTCACGAACACACAGAAGGTCGGCGGGCGCACCCGGACCTGCGTCATGTATTGGTAACGGATGGGGTGATTGTGCAGTTGAGGGGGACTGTGCGCCGCCACCGCGGCCCGCAGGAAGTCGTTGAGCCGGGCCGTGCTGACGCGCGTGTTGAACGCGCCGAACACCTCCGACGCGAGGTCCAGGAGCTTGGCGCAGCCCTTCCCCGTGAGCGCCGAGATGTAGAGCACCGGCGCAAAGTTGGCGTGTGGCAACTTCCGTGAGAATTCGTCCTCCAAGACCGTGATGTTGCGGTCCTCGGTCTCACGGACTGCGTCCCACTTGTTCACCAGCACCACCAGCGCCCGGCCGCGCTCCACCACGAGGCCCGTCAGCCGGGCGTCCTGCTCGGTAGGCCCCTCGACGCCATCCAGGACGACGAAGACAACGTGACAGCGCTCGATGGTTCGCAATGCCGCACCGACGGCAAGCTGCTCCACCGCGTCGTCCACCCGCGCGCGGCGGCGCACCCCGGCGGTGTCCACCAACCGGAAGCGTTGGCCACGCAGCTCCATGATCGAGTCGGTGGCGTCGACGGTGGTGCCGGGCATGTCATGGACGATGTGCCGCTCTTCGCCCAGGAGCCGGTTCATGAGCGTGGATTTTCCGACGTTCGGGCGGCCGAGCACGGCGATCCGGATCTCGCCCTCGACCTCGACCTCGGGGCTGGCCCCCGCCGGGAAGCGTGACACCACCGCGCTCATCAGCTCCCACAGGCCACGACCGTGTTCGGCCGAGACGGGCAACACCTCGTCGAGCCCCAGCGACCAGAACTCGGCCGCGAGATCGTCGTGCATCGCATCGTCGCACTTGTTCACCGCCACCACGACGGGCTTGCTCGACTGGCGGACGATGCGCGCAGTGGCCTCGTCGGCGGGGGTGCGGCCGCTCTGCGCGTCGACCAGGAAGATGACCACGTCGGCCTCGCCGATCGCGGTTTCCGATTGTTCGCGCATCGACGCAAACAGCTTGTCGCCCGGCTCGGGCTCGAAACCGCCGGTGTCGACCAGCATGAACTCATGTTCGAGCCAGGCGGCCGGATGGTAGTTGCGATCCCGGGTGACACCAGGCCGGTCGTGCACCAACGCCCGCTTTTCCCCGAGGAGGCGATTGAAGAGCGTGGACTTTCCGACGTTGGGTCGGCCGACGATGGCGACGATGGGCAGCACGGCGGCGGGGCTAACCCGTGCCGGCACGGCGCGGGGAGTTCGCTCAGACGCCCGAAGTCACGACGCGGCGGGCATCGGCCCTACCGACGGACACAGCCCCCCCAGCGGACAAACACCACACCGTGGCGCCCGCGCCGTGCAGTGGTAGCGGCCGAAGAGCACCACCCGATGACCGAACGCCGGCCACTCCGGGCGCGGGATGGCCTTCATCAAGAGCGGCTCGACTTTCTCGGCGGTCTTTTCCCGATGCCACCCCCAGCGCCCGGTGACGCGGAAGACGTGGGTGTCGACGGTGACGCCGCTGGCGATACCGAACGCGGTACCCAGGACGACGTTGGCCGTCTTGCGCGCGACTCCGGGGAGCTTGATGAGCGCCGCCATCTCGGCCGGGACCTGCCCCTCGTGGTGGCCGACAAGCAGACGCGAAGTCGCGATGGCGTGTCGTGCCTTCTGCCGAAAGAAGCCGGTCGGACGAAGCACTGCCTCCATCTCGGTGGGCTCGGCGACCGCCATCGCCGCTGCGTCCGGCCACCGCGCGAACAGCTCCGGCGTGACCTTGTTCACCATCACATCCGTGGACTGGGCGCTCAGTTGGGTGGCGATGAGCAGCTCGAAGGGGTCCCTGAAGTTCAGCTCACATCGAGGTTCCGGAACCGCGACCGTGAGCGCGGCGAGCCAGGGGCGTACGTCGCGCGGCGGTCGCCGCGCTCTCATCCGCGACGACGACGGCGCACCACCACTGCGACACCCAGAAGTCCCGCGGCCGCGCCGGCTGGTGTGCCGCTCTCACACGCGCACCCGCCGTCCCCACCGCCGCCGTCAGCGCCGTCGCCGTCGCCGTCGCCGGAGGCGTCACCGGTGTCCTGGTAGTCGGGATTGGGAATGAAGCCATCGCAGTCGTGATCGACGCCGTCGTGCTCGTCCGTGGTGGCGCCCGGGTAGGTGCTGGCGTCGCCGTCGTTGCAGTCGTCGCCACTGCCCTCGACCGCATGACCGTCCCCGTCGGCATCGGAGTCGTCGTTGCCGGCGCAGTCCGAGTCGCGACCGTCGTACCATAGGTCCTCTGCTCCCGGGTAGACGAAGGCATCGGTGTCGTCGCAGTCTTCGTCGACCGTCACCTCGTCGCCGTCCTGGTCGAAGTCGTCGTTGCCCAGGCAGTCGGAGTCGACTCCGTCATACCAGACCTCGTCGGCACCGGGGAAGATCGTGCCGTCGTCCGGCGCGCAGTCGTCGTCGTCGTCCGAACCATCCCCGTCGCGGTCCCGCCCACCGAGCACCATGGAAAAATCGTAGATGGCCGCCTCGCCGAGCCCGCTCACCGCGGTCAGGCCGATGTCGCCGGACGAGCGGGCCACGCCGCATTCCGTCTCCCCTGCATAGACCTCCACGCCGTCGAGCGACACCCAGGTGAACTCGTCATCCACGATGATGATCACCTCCTCAGTCGTGCCCGGATCGACGCCTTCGTAGACCTGCTCCTCGTCGGTGCTGTCGGTCCCTACCCAGACGGTCCCGTGCCCCGCCCACACGGCGCACCACGACGCGTCATTGCCCACCTGATACACGAACCCGCCGGTGCCGACGCCGCCGACGTGCAGGGTGACGGTGATGCGCTGGCGCAGGTCGATGTGCTCGGCGAAGGTCGAAACCCCGACGCCCGGCTCGGAGTGGGCGCCCAGCATGGCGCCGCCGGTCTCCACCCAACTGCCGCCGTTCGGACGCCACGGCGGCATACTTCCGTCCTCGAAGTCGTCACTGAGCGGGACGGTGGCGAACGCGAGTGCGGCGAACAACAGCAAGAGGGCCTCCCAGGCAGCGTTGCAGTCTATACGGTGGGCAGCCTCCCTGCCGAATTACCTGTCGACCCCATCGTGCAGCCGTCCCGTCTGGGTCATTCCAACCCCGTCTCCGCGTCCTCGACCTTCCGACGTCGTCGTCTCCCAGGTGGGTATGCAGGGTCGTGAGCTCGCCCCGTGGATGCTCGGGGCTCACGCAGCTCGGCGCCGTCCGGTCGCGACGCAAGCACCGCGTCCGCCAGCAACATCAGGTCCGCGAGTGCGGCCCCGCGTTCAACGTCCGTCGGGCCACACCAAACCCGCGCTTGCTCCCACACCGCGGCCCATCGCCGTCGCTCGGCCTCCATCTCCAACCGCTCCCAACGTTGACGACGACCCGCCCCCGGCGTACCCTCCCCGGCCGGAGTCGCGCCGAATTCATGCTCGTCCTGTTCACCTTTGCCAGCGCAGCCACCGTCACCGACCTCCCCCCCTTTCTGCGCGGCGACGTCAGCGTGGGCTACACCTTCAACCGTCTTCAGGGCAAGCTGAGCCAACATGGCCAGCTGTCCGAAGACGACCTGGACGTCGGCGAGCGGCAGATCAACGGCCACGTGATGCACTACGGCCTGGCCTTCGGCGTCGCACCGGGGACCGCATTGTTCGTGGATGTGCCCCACACCGTCTACCAGTCGGTCGAGGTCCAGGGCTGGAGCAAGATGGTGTACGACCCGGCCACCGAGACCGGCAGCTACGCCGGTACGGTCACCGAAGACGATGCGACGGTCAGCAAGGGGCGCGGGGTGCACGGCGTGTGGATCGGGGTCAAAGGCACGCCCTTCTCCGAAGCGTTCACCTCGCGTCGTAACCGCTTCACGTTCCTGCTGGAGGGGGCGGTACGTACCCCCGGTGATGGCGCGTGGTTCGTCGTCAAGGACGCCTCAGACTCGGGCGGCCTTGGCACCCACGGCGCCGGCCCTGGCGGCGTCGGCTTGCGGGCGGCGACGACGGTCTCCTCGCGCCAGGGAAAGCACGAGCCCTACATGCGGCTGGTCGTCGAGGACAACCTGCCGGTCACACGCGACATCCTCGACGACGACGGGACCCTGGTGCTCAAGGATGCCGAGATCGACCCCGCCAACACCGTCGACGCCGTGGTCGGTGCCGAGTTCATCACCGGCGAGAACGCGAACAGCGGCGCGCGCTCCGCGGTCGATCTGCACCTCGCCGCCCATTGGTCCAGCTACCAGGACGTGCCGACGGGGCTGGAGTTGCCGGCGGTGCTCCTCCCTGACACCGGGCTCGTCCAACAGGCCGAGTCCTTCGAGCTCGGCGGCGGGGCCGGGCTGGACGTGCGCTTCATGAAGTACCTCCAGTGGCAGCTCTACGGCGAAGTGCGCTACCACCTGGCCCAGCGCGTCGAGAGCCCGTACCCGGTCTACACTGCGGCCGACACCATCCGCATCGTCGCGGGTACCTCGCTGAGCATTCGCATCCGGTAGCGCCCGGTCCCATCAGCCATCGAACGCGTCGTCGATCCACTCGAGCCTGCCGTCGTGACCGACGAGCACCACGAAGAAACACACCTCGTCGTCGGGCTCGCCGCGCTCTTCGAGCCACAGGCGCGCGGCGCGCCGGAGGCGCGACCGTTTGTGGGGCCCCACCGCCTCTTCCGAGCGCGGATCATCGAGGTCGCGGAGCTTCACCTCCACGAAGCGGAGGCGTCCCGCGCGCTCCACGACGGCGTCCAACTCGCCGCCGGCGCCGCGCCAGTTGCGGGCCAGCGTGGTCCATCCCTGGGCCTCCAATGCCGACACCACCCGGGACTCCGCTTCGGCGCCGCGCCACAACCGCGCGCGACGCTCCTCCGGATCAGCTCTTGCCGTAGCCGACTTCCTTCAAGCGCGCGCTCTTGCCCGAGCGCTGGCGCAGGTAGTACAGCTTGGCGCGCCGCACGTTGTGCCGCACCTTGACCTCGATCTTGTCGACGGTCGGGGCGAAGACCGGGAACACGCGCTCGACGCCCACGCCGAAGCTGGTCTTGCGGACGGTGATCGTGGTGCGCGGGCCGCCATGCTTGATCGCGATGACGGTGCCTTCGAAGATCTGGATGCGCGACTTCTCGCCGTCGGTGATCTTGACGTGGACCCGCACATCGTCGCCAACGTGGGCGTTGAGGGTGCGGCCGGCGAGCAGTTCCTGCTCGAGCGAGGAAACGGTCAACATGGGCGGTCTCGGAAGCAGCGCCGTCTATCGCCCGCGCCGGCGGACGTCAAGACCGGGCGGGAGGCGCATCCTCCCGCGCCAGGACCACCGCCTTCTGGCCGCCGGGTGGCACCACGCCGACCACGGTCGTCCCCTCGAACAAAACCACGGCCACGTCCCCGGCTCGACACGAAGCGGGCGCCACCCCGGTCTGGACGAATCGCCGCGCTTCCAGCGGCGAGAGCGTCGCCCGCGGCAGGTGGCCCAGCGCCGCGGCCGGAGTGACGCCGAAGGGAGCGAGCCCCTCGATGATCGAGGCCCGATCACGCCAGGGGACACGATCCTCGCCGCGGGTTGCCCGAAGTACGTTGATCCAGTCGGGAGAGCCCCCCACGATGGTGGCCAGTCGCGACATCGACACCGCTGACTCCAGGGTGAACCGACCGCTGCCCTCCCGACGCAGCTCGCCAAGGTGACCCACGGTTCCGAGCTGCTCGGCGATCTGTTCGGCCAGGACGCGCGCGTAGGTGCCGCGGCTGCACCGGATGCGGACGCGCACGGTGTCCTCACCCATGTCCAGCATCTCCATGCCGTGGATGCGGATGGGTCGCGAGCGTGCCTCGACCTCCAAGCCGGCCCGGGCGTAGGCGTACAGCGGCCTCCCCTTGACCTTGACCGCCGAGTACTTGGGCGGCGTCTGCTCACGTTCGCCGACGAAGCCCTGTAAGACGGCGTCGACCTCCCGGGCCTTGTAGGGGCGCACGGGGGCCTCGGCGATGGTCTGCCCCGTCGGGTCGCCGGTGTCGGTCTGGATGCCGAGTCGCACCACCGCGTTGTAGACCTTCTCGCTTTCGTCCAGATAGGCGATGAGCCGCGTGGCACCGCCGAGCGCCAGCGGCAACACCCCGGTGGCGAACGGATCCAGGGTGCCGGTGTGGCCCACCTTCTTGAGTCCGGTGACCGCCCGCACCACGGCCACGATGTCGTGGGAGGTGACGCCCGGTGGCTTGTCGACGACGACGAACCCATCGGCGATCACGTAGGCTCCTCGCCGCCCCGACGGATGCGGGCAAAGAGGTCGTCCATGTGAGCCGCATACTCCACGTTGCGATCGATCTCGAAGCGCAGCTCGGGCGAGTGCCGGATGCCCAACGAGCGCCCCACCGGCCCGCGGAGCATCGGCGCCACCGCCTTGAGCCCCGCCGCGATCGCCTCTCGATCGCCGACGCCACCGAAGGGAAGCCAACGAATGGTCGCGACAGCGAGATCATCGGTGACCGTCACGCCCAACACACTGACGTTGCCCACACGCGGGTCGATGACGCCTTCGCGCAACAGCCGCGTGACCTCTTCCTGAACCCGAACCGCGATGCGGTCTGCGCGATGGCCAGCCATGGGCGCGAACTAACCCTTCGCCTCGAGCTCCGCGATGCGGCTCTCCAACTCGGCGATGCGGGCGCGCTGCTCCTCCGCCCGCCGACGGAGGTGGCGGACCAGCGTGGTCGGGCCTCGATGGACGATGCCGTCCCCATCGTCGGCCGCCGTCAAGGTGGCGGCATTCTGCCAGTGATCGATGGCCGGGTCGGCCAGACCGCTCGGCAGCCCCGGCGGGGGGGCCGGCGGCGGCTCCGGAGGCGCGGGCAGCAGTGCGGCCTTGGCCAGCCGGGGTGCCACCACGACTCCGCGAATCGGCGGCAGCACCTCCGAAGCAAAGGCGCCGTCGTCGCGCTCGTCCCCGCGCCGCACGGTGACGTGCTCGGTGGAGTGCCGGTGCGACGGCAGGTCGATCGAGAAGACCGCCTCGTCCTCCTCGTCGTTGAACTGTGCGAAGAACGCGGCCGCACCCCCTGCGGTTTCAGCGGCCGGCGGCCTGGAGGTGCGCGGCGCCTTCGGCGGGGCCGCGGGTTGCGCCTGGGGTGGCGGCGGAGCCTCCCCCAGCTCCGAGGTCTCCACCTGATCAGGGTCGTCGTCGGCCTCCCCCATCGCAAGCGACTCTGAGTCCTCGATGCTGGCATCCCCGTCTGCCATGGCCAGAACATCGGATTCGTCACTGGCCTCGTCGCCCGCGTCCTCCGCGGGGAGGATCACCGTGTCGTCTTCGTCGCCCAGCGCGACCGTGGTGGCGTCGGTGAGCCAGTCCGGCGGCAGCGGCAGCGGGGCTGGACCCACGCGACGGGACGAGGCCGTCGGGTCGGGCGCCATCCGCGGGCGGTCCACCTCGTAGTCGGCGAGGTTGGCGAGCGCCCCGCCCACACGGCCGGCCGGCACCACCGCAGGCGCGGCCACGTCGGGCGGGACGGGCGTGGGCCGCAGGTCGGTCGTCAGCGCCGGTTCCCGCCCCTCTTCGCGACGCACGGTCATGCTGTCGAGCGCGTGTCGGAGTTCGCTCAGGGACGGCCGCCGCGCTTCGGCCTTGGTGGGGCGCGCTTCCGCAGGCGGGGTCGAGATGGGGATCGACGCGTACCGGAATCCGCCGTCCACGACAATCTCCACGTCCAGCCAACGGTCCAGCTCGATGCGCTCGAGCTGCCCCTCCTCGATGCGCTCGAGGAGGTGAGTCTGGCGGGCGCGGCCGCCATCCCAGACCAGGATGAACCGGGTGCTCCGGAGCTGCGCCGGCGTGAGTCGCTCCTCGATGCCCTCCGGCCGAGCTGGCGGATCGATCAACACCCCCGGGCGCGCGACGCGCAGGATTCCCTTGCCCTCCTGTGCCTCGAATCGCAGCGAATAGGCCCCCACGGCGAGGTTCTGTCGCCGGATCCACAGGCGGAATCGGGGAGGATGGGCCTGAGAATCGAGGGGCATGGGGCGGCGCAGTGTATCGCGGACCCCGGGAAGGGGCCCACCTGTACGTCGCGGCGTTGCCAAGGGACTCGCTGGAAACTACAGGGAGCACGAACAGGGAGCCAAGATGGGCATCGCGCGATCGGTCCTTCGGGGACTCAAGGACAAGGTCATGAGCCGGTACGGGGAGAAGATCGTGTCGACTCTCGGGGACACCTCGTCGGACGCGCCGAACAAGTTCTCCGAGCCCAAGCGCGACCTCTACGACGCGCTGGAGAAGGACGGACGGATCGACAAGAAACCGGGGTCCGATCGCTGAGCGTCAGAAGCGCACGGTGGCGACAGCGTCGAACCGGTCGGCGGTGAGCGAATCGCCGAGCCCGCTGCGCCACGCGAGCTGGAGCTTCACGTCATGCATCCAGGCGGGCGACTCCGGAACGTACAGGTTGACGCCACCCTCGACGGACAGGTCGCTTTCCCGGACGTCGTCGTCGACGTTGGGATCGAGTCCGCCAAAACGCCCGACCAACTCGAGATGCTCCCGTGCCCAGGGAGCGGGGATGAACAGCCCGAGCTGGCCGTACCCGCCGGCCGTGCCGGAGCGACCCTCGCCGTCGGGCCCGGGGGTGCGCTCCAAAAACTCCCCTTGCAGCGAAAATATGCCGAAGGCCAACTGAAGATCGGCCTCCCATGCACTCAACAGCTCGGGGTCACCGTCCGGGGCCGTCGGATCGTGGCTGACGGCGGCGCCGACCCCGATGAACGGCTCGCGCAGCGTCCCCTCGACCGGGCGCTCACGGGGTCCCAACGGCAATAGCTGGAGTCGCGCCGTGGTCAGGATTGAGCGCGCCGGCCCCCCGTCAGCCAGGGTGGGCCCGAGATCGAACGCGGCTACCGAGAGCGCGCCGCGAATCTTCTGCGCGATGGGCAGGCGGACCTCGGCCATCGCACCGACCTCGCGACCGTAGGCGACGGCCGCCACCACCGGCGCGTAGTTCGGCAGTTGGAGGCGCGTATCGGTGGCCAGCGCCTGCACCCCGAACGGCACCTTGAACTGGCCGGCGTAGACGGCGATGACCGCGTGCGGCGACCACGCGACGAAGGCGTCGGTGGCGCCCACCTCGGGCGCCGCCGCGAGCTCCACCCGGCCACGAAGGTGCAGCGCGGCGGACTGCGCTTCGATGCCGACCCGCGCCGCCAGATCCAACCCGGCGGCTCCTTCGCCCACGGAGGCCGCGGGCTCCCACTCCTCCCAGCTGACGCGTGGCTGCACCCACGCGAACGGGCGCACCTCGAAGTCCGGATCCGCGGCGAACGAAGCGGCCACCCAAAACCACATCCGGCGAGGGTAGCCCGCGCTCCCCTCCGACGCTGGGATAACCCCGCGGCGATGTCGGTCGGGCGCACCGCACTCTGGCTCGTTCCGCTGGCGCTGGTGGCGCGGGGCGCCGGTTTCGTCGTGCCGCTGGTGATCGCGTCGTGGTTCGGCGTGCGCGCCGAGACCGACGCCTTCTTCTTCGCCCTGAGCGTGCCGAGCTTCCTGCTGGTGCTCGCCAGCAACGCGATGGGGACGGTCGCGGTGCCCCCGCTCGCCCGGCTCCGCGTCGCCGCGCCCCAGCGCCTGGGCCAGGTGGTCAGCGGGGCAGCCGCGGCCGCGGCGCTGGTCGCCACCACGACGGGCGCCACCTTCGCGCTCGCGGTGCCGCTGGTCGTGCCGCTGTGGACCCGCTTCGACGCGACCACCCAGGCCATCGCGGCGCGTCACACCTGGATGCTGTTGCCCTTCGTGGCCGGCGTCGCCGCCGTGGCGGTGGTGCGCGCGGCGTGCGAGGTGATGGGCGCTTTCCGCCTTACGGCGATGGCCCCGGTCGCGCGCGCCACGGCCATGCTCGGCACGGTGGCGCTCCTGTTCGACCTCGGCGTGGACGCGCTCCCGTGGGGAATGTGCGCCGGCGCCGCCGCCGAGCTGGCCTGGTTGTCGTGGGTGCTGGCGCGCGCCGGGGTCCGGCTGGAGCGACCGGCCTGGCCGGCCGAGCTGGGGACCGCGGCGGGCGCCATCGTGCCGGTGCTCGCGGGCGAGGCGATGGTGGCCCTGAATCTCGTCGTCGACAAGGGCTTCGCCAGCGCGCTCCCGGAGGGCAGCGTCACGCTCCTGGAGTACGCAGACCGCGCCCGAGTCATTCCCCAGACGCTCCTGGAGTCGACCCTGCTGGTGGTGGCGTTCAACACCTGGGCGGCGGCGCGGGCGGTGGGTGATCGGGGGGCGCAGCGCGAGGGGGTGACCCAGGCGCTCCGATGGGTCTTCCTGCTCGCTCCGCCCGTGCTCGCGGGCATGGTCGTGGCCCGCGAGCCGTTGGTCCGGACGCTCTTCCTGCATGGCGCGTTCCCCGAGAGCGGGGTGCGGGTGTGCGCGGACACGCTGGGGGCCTTCGTGCCCGGCATCTTCGCCTCCCTGGTGGGCGCGCTGCTGGTCAAGGCCCACATCGTCGACGGGCGCTTCCGCCTCGTCCTGGTGCTCGGCGCCATCTCGCTGTGCGGCAACGCCGCGCTCAACGCCGTGCTCGCGCCGCGCTTCGGGCTCCCCGGCCTCGCGGCATCGACCTCCGCAACGACGGTGCTGGTCAGCGTCTTGAGCTGGACGCTGCTTCGTGGCCCGGGGGAACGCCCGCCTCGACTCGCGACCGACGGCGCGTGGGTGGCGCTCCTGAGCGCCACCGGGGCGCTGGCACTCGTCGACCTCGGCGCGACTTCGCCCCTGGACCCTCGCTTGTGGCTGGCCGCGCTCCCGTTCGTCGTGCTCCTCGCGTGGGCCGTTCGCGCCGCCCGCCGAGGCGTCGCCTGAACTCGCCGCCGCGATTCTCCCGACCCGCCGACGCGCTCCTGGCCGGCGCGGCCGTGGCCGTCCTCCTGGCGTGGCCCTACATCGAGCTCGGCGCGGCCGTCCCCATCGGTTCGTGGCAGGCCGATGCCCCGATCGCGGACGTCGCGGTGCTGGCGTTTCTGCCGCTGGCGCTCCTGAGGTTGTGGCGGGGTCCGCTCCCCCCGGGCGCCGTCGGCTATGCGGTCATGCTCGGCGCCGGTCTCGCTGCCGGCCTCGCCACCGCCGACGGCGCCGCCGCACTCCACGAGCTGGTCCGCAAGCCACTCTTTTCGGGGCTGGTGTACGGCCTGGGCCTGGCCGCGTTCGTGGCGCAGACGGCCCACCTCGACGTCGTCCGGCGGGGCCTCCTGGTCGCCATCGCGGCGTGCGCGTGCATTTCGCTCACGACGAGCGTAGGCCGCATCATCGCGGGCGACACGCTCTGGTTCCACGCGATCGGCGGCCTCACCGGCAACCACAAGACCCTCGCGGTGGCGCTGGCGCCGGCCCTGCCGCTCATCTGGGGCTGGGAGGCCCCGGCCCGCGAAGCGCGCATCCAGCGGGGGGTCGTCGTGCTGGCCGGGCTCGCCCTCGCGGCCAGCCTCTCGCGCACCGCCTGGATCAGCGCCGCGCTCGCCGCGACGTACTTCATCGTGGTCGGCGGCCGCGTGCTCGCGGCACGGCGCGCCCTGGTCCCGGCCCTTCTCCTCGTCGGGTTGTGGGGAGCGACCTACCTGCCGCTCTACCTGCCGTACCGATCGATCACTCTGATCGACGCACTCCGGTCGCGACACAGCATCGATCTGCGGAGCTGGAGCCTGTTTGCGGCCCACCCTCTCGTCGGCGCGAGCCCCGGCGCCTCGGTCAGGACGGAGTTGTCGACCTTTCCGCACTACCGGGTCAACGGGGTGGACGCCCACGGGGCCGTGCAGAAGGTGGCTGCCGAGTACGGGCTCATCGGGCTGTGCGGATTCGTCGGCTTCGTCTACGCGTTGGGCAGGACGGTGCGCTCCCGACACCGCGACGGCGACGGGTGTTGGCCGGCGTTCGTCGCGCTGCACGGCAACCTGCTCCTGTCGACCGAGACCTTCTCCCAGACCCACTGGGTCGTGCTCGGCGTGGTGCTGGGCCTGACCGAGCGGCAGAGCCGCACCTCGTGAAGTTGCTCCTGATCAACAGCTTCCTGCACCCCCGCGGGGGCGACACCACGCTGTTCTTCTCGGAGTGGGCAGGGTGGGAGGCCCGCGGCGTCGAAGTCATCCCGTTCGCGATGCGTCATCCCGACAACATCGTCTCGCCCTGGGCGGAACGCTTTCCCGTGTGGCGTTCGCCTCGCGACGCGGCGACACTCTCCGAGCGGTTGCGCGCCGTGGTGCGCGCCACCTGGAACGTCGAGGCGACCCGCGCGCTGGCGCGCCTGATCCGAGACGTGCGCCCCGACGCCGCGCACGCGCATCATCTCCATCGGCATCTGACGCCGGCGATCTTCCCGGTGCTCCGGGCGGCCGGGGTGCGTAGCGCCTGGACCCTCCACGATCACGAACTGGTCTGCCCGAACGGACTCCGCTACACCGGCGGCCAGCCTTGTTTTCGCTGCCAGGGCGGCCACTATGCGGCGGCGGTCCTGCGTCGCTGCAAGGACGACTCCCCCTCCGCCAGTCTCGCGGTGGCGGCAGAAAAAGCGGTCCACCGTACGCTGCGCGCCCACCTGGCACCGGACGTGTACATCGCCCCCTCCGAGGCCCTGCTCGACGGGCTCGTCGCCGACGGCCTGGCGCGCGCGCGCTGCGTGCACGTGCCCAACCTCGTCGGCGTGGACGCGACCCCTGGCGAGCAGGGCGCCAACGTGATCTTCGCCGGCCGCCTCACGGTCGAGAAGGGCGTCCTGATCCTTGCCGCGGCGGCGCGGGCCCTGCCGGCCGTCCGGTTCGACGTGTACGGCGACGGCCCCGCCAGACCGGCGCTCCTGGGTCTCCCCAATCTACGGCTGTGGGGTGCGCGCCCGCGGGCTGAGGTTCATTCTGCGCTCGCGACGTGCGGGGTGGTCGTCCTCCCGTCGCTGTGGCCCGAGAACCAGCCCTACGCGGTGCTGGAGTCGCAGTTGCTCGGGCGCGCGGTGGTGGCCAGCGCCGTGGGGGGGGTTCCGGAGATCGTGACCTCGGAGGTGGACGGGATCCTGGTCCGCCCCGGCGCGGTCGGCCCGCTGGTCGCTGCCGTGGCCAGGCTGCTGGAGGATCGAACGCTGGCCGCCCGGCTCGGGACCACCGCGCGGGCGCGTGTCCAGGGCAACCATGGCGCCGAGCGCTGGTATGCGCGAATGAGGCCGCTGCTCGGGATCGGAGATACGCTCTCGCCATGCTCTTCTTGATCGGTTCGGTCTTCGCGGGTCCCGTCTTCTTGTCGATGAGCGAGCCCTCCGAAATCGACGTCGGCGGAAACTGGGTCCGGATCTTCGCGGCCGACGGCGGATGGCACGTGACCCACGCGGGCGGCGGCGGCTACAACTACGCCTGGATGGACGACTCCCTGGTGGTGGACCGCTCGAGCCGGGCCACGCTGACGGATCGGAGCCAGCTTCTGGACCACGGGCTGGCGGCCTGCCCGGACGGCACCTTCGTGCACTTCGCGTCAGCCACGTTCGACAACGCCGACGACACCATCTATTCGTTCAAATACGACGACACTTTCACCCGGCTGTACAGCGGGATCGTGGACGAGGGCGACCCCAACGGCACCAACATGGATCCCCCCGCGGTGTGCGCCTCGTGGATCCAGGCGGTCGGCCACATGGAGGACGTGCCCCACACGGCCTTCGCGCTGGTGCATGTCGACGACACCCTCGCGGTCACCCGGCGGTCCGTGCTCCAAGAGGCGGGCGAGGCCGCCGGGGGCGGGTTGTACGCGAACGACGAGCACCTGTGGGCGCTCGGCTCCTTCGACCGCTTCTGGTCGGGCCTGCACATCAGCCAGTACGACACCGACCTGAGGCTGGAGGGCGTATGGGACGTGGACGTCGCGCCGGCCGGCGACACGGCGTATTGGTACCAGAAGGTGGAGAAGGTCGGTGACTGCTTCATCGTGGCGCACATGATGAGGACCGACGGCAAGGACTGGGCGGCGCAGACGGGCAATGCCTACCTCACCGCGTTCGATGCGGACTGGACGGTCATCGATCAGCTGGCAATCACCGCCGTCCCCCCGCCCAAAGGCGCGTTCTACCCGTGGTTCGACAGGAAGGAGGACACGATTGTGGCCGCCTACCATGCCGAGGAGGCGGGGGTGGAGTTCAACGCTGCCGTCAGCGTGACGATCGACCTCTCACGCTGCGAGTCGACTGAACCGGTGGACACCGGCGACACCGGCGTTCCCGACGACACCGGCGAGACCGGCGTTCCCGACGACAGCGGCGATTCGGCGGACAGCGGCGATTCGGCGGACAGCGGCGACGGCGACAGCGCCGACACCGCGCCCGCGTCCGACGACCAGCCCGTCGACTGCGGCTGCGACACGAAGTCGGCCGGCACCACCAGCTTGCTCTTGCCGCTCGTCGCGCTTTCGCGGCGTCGATCCGCCCGGACCTAGGCGCGGCCGTGCTCCTCGGCGAGACCGCGGAGCTGCGCTTCGTCGACAAGCCGGCCGGCCTCCCGGTGTTCCCTCCGCACGCCGATCCCGACGGGGACTGCGTGCTCGCCCGGCTGCTGGCGGCCTGCCCGGACCAGGCAGGAGACTTCCCCCGCGGCTTCGAGGGGGGCATCGCCCACCGGCTGGACACCCTGACGGGTGGCTTCGTGGTGGCGGCCCGAACGCCCGCGGCGCTGGCCCGTCTGCGCGGTGACTGGACCACGCTCCGCAAGGTCTACGAACTGCGCAGCGGGGGACTCGTGCCCTTCGATGAGACCGTCGTCACCGCGCCGATCGCGAACCACGCGCGCCGGGCCGACCGGGTGGTCGTGCAGCGCTGGGCGCGCGAGCGGCATCGCGGAAAGTGGCTGGAGGCGAGCACCCGGCTGCGGCGCCTCTTCGGGGGGCTCTGGCAGGCGGAGATCCACACCGGCGTGCGCCATCAGGTGCGCGCCCACGCCGCGTTCGCGGGACTGCCGCTGGATGGCGACGCGCTGTACGGCGGGGCGACAGGAACGCCCCACCTGCGGCACGTGGCGATCCACGGAGCGGCCTGGTCGTTCGAGTTGCCGTGACCACCCCCCGTGCCGTGTCCACCCCCGCCCACCGCCACGTCGGCGCCGTGCTCGTGGTGGCCATCCTCGCGGTCAGCACGGCGGGCACGTTGGTACGCCTGGCGCCGGACGTGCACCCGCTGGCGCTGGCGTTCTGGCGGGTGTTGCTGGTCGGGCTGCTGCTGCTGCCGGGCGCGCGTCCGGTACCCCGCCGCGAGGCGCTATTGACCGCGCTGGGAGGGCTCTTCCTGGCGCTGCACTTCTGGACATGGTTTCTGTCGTTGCGCGAAACGACCGTGCTGCGGAGCACCCTGCTGGTGTGTCTCACGCCGGTCTGGGCCGCGCTCCTGGAGTGGGGCTGGCTGCGGACGCGGCCGTCGTTACGCTTCGCCGTTGGCATCGCAATCGCCGTGAGCGGGGTCGGATTCCTGGTCTCGGGCGGCGCACCCTCCGACGGGACGGCCGGCGTCACCGGCGACGCGCTCGCCGTGCTCGGCGGGATGCTCGGCGCCGCCTACTTCACCATCGGCCGCTCGGTCCGGGCGACGGTGTCCATCGGCCAGTACGGTCCGCTCTCGTGCCTCGCCACCGCGGCCTGGTTGGCGTTGCTGGCGGCGCTGACCGACGCCCCGCTCACCGGCTTCCCGCCCGCGTCCTGGTGGGCGATCGCCGGGCTGGCGCTCGGGCCCCAGCTGCTCGGCCACCTGGGCTTCAACTACGCCGTGGGGAGGCTGCCCGCGGCCATCGTCACCGCGATCGTGCTGCTGGAGCCGGTGGGTGCTGCCGGGGTCGCGGCGATCGTGCTCGGCGAGTGGCCAGGACCGCGCGATGCGGTCGGCGCCGCCCTGACGCTGGGGGGAGTCGCGTTCGCGGTCTGGCCGCACCGGGCGTCGTCGCGCCGGGCATCGTAGCGCCGTGAGTCCGCCTTGCCTGCCGCGAGTCGTCGGCGTAGTCTTTGCGCCTCCCCGGGACGCTCTTGCCGCTGGCTCTCTCGTCGTTCGACGTGGGCTGACGCGCGTGCTGCTGCCCGCGCTCGCGACCCTGCTCCTGGCCGCGCCGGCCACCGCCGCCCCCCCGAACATCGTGCTGATCCTGACTGACGACCTCGCCGTCGCCGACATGGACCAGCTCCCTGAGTTGCGCGAGCGCTTCACCACCCAGGGCACCAGCTTCGATCGGGCGTTCGTGAGCCTGTCGATGTGTTGTCCGTCGCGCGCGAGCAGCTTGCGCGGACAGTACGCCCACAACACCGGTATCCTCCGCAACGGCGCCCCCGACGGCGGCTACGGCACCTTCCACGAGCGGGGTCTGGAGTCCTCGACCGTCGCGACGTGGCTGCACGATGCGGGCTACCGCACCGGGCTCTTCGGCAAGTACCTCAACGGGTATCCCAACAAGGGGGACCCCCTGGCCACCCCGCCGGGCTGGGACGACTGGGTGGTGCCCAGTCGGGGCGCGGCCACCTCGTCATACGACTACACCCTCAACGACAACGGCACCCTCGTCCACCACGGCGACGACCCCGAGGATCACGTCACCGACGTGCTCGCGGCGCAGGCGGTGGAGTTCATCGAGGCCAGCCACGCCGCCCACCGACCGTTCTTCGCGTATGTCGCGACCTATGCTCCGCACGCACCGGCCGTCCCCCCGCCGCGGTACGCCGAGGCCTTCGCCGGGACGGCCGCGCCCCGGGGCGGCGCCGTCAACGAAGCTGACGTCACCGACAAGCCGGCGTGGCTGCAGGCGCTGGCCCTCTTGGACGGCCCGGCCACGCGGAAGTTGGACGCGACCGCGCGCCGCCGCCTCGCCTCGATGCTCGGCGTACGCGACCTGGTCGACCGGCTCATCGACGCCCTGGGCCGGACTGGTGAGCTCGATCGGACCTATCTGGTGTTTTCGTCCGACAACGGCTACCACCTGGGCCAGCATCGGATGCCCGAGGGAAAAGACACCTACTTCGAGGAGGATATCCGCGTGCCCCTCTACGTGCGCGGTCCCGGCGTGCTCGCGGGTCAGTCCCGGGCCGAACTGGTGGTCAACGTCGACCTCGCGGCGACGTTCGCCGAGATGGCCGGGCTCGTCCCCCCGCCCCAGAACGACGGCCGTTCGTGGGTGTCGCTGTTGCGCGGAGAGACGCCGGCGTGGCGGCGTGGCGTGCTCCTGGAGCACTGGGGCGCGGCGACGGGGGAGCGCCAGCGGGGCCGCGGGGCCAGGCGCACCGAGCAGAGCACCCTCGAAAAGCCCGACGGCGCCGACCACAGCGGGGCGAGCCGCCATGTGAAGCTCCGCGTCCCCCCCTTCGTCGGTGTCCGCGCCGATCGGACCACCTACGTGCGCTACGACGGCGGTGGACGTGACCTGTACGACCTCGCCACGGATCCGCACCAGCTTCAAGACATCGCCGCGTCCGCGAGCGCGGCCCTGCTCGCGAGCCTGGATAGTTGGCTCGACGAGATGAACCACTGCAAGGGCGCCGCCTGCCGGGCGGCGGAGGAGCGGAGTCCGACGGGGGAGTAGCCGGCAACCAGGCCCACCAACGCCGGGCCTGCCCACCGGACGGCTACCTCGACCCGAGCTCGGTCCCCTCGCGCAGCCGCCGGCGACGGTGACCTCGGTACGACCGGTGATGCGGGGCATGATGGCGCCGTTGTGCGGCGCTACTAACGCTCAACGGCCGGCCCCCCTTGCATCCCCACGCCCACCCGAGTACAGCCCCCGCACCAACCCACGGTCTCAGGGAAGTCGGTGCGAAACCGACGCTGGGCCGCAACCGTGATCGACCTTGTCCTGCTCCGGCAGAAAGCAAGGCCGGAAGCCGGGAAACCGAGTCGTGGGGTGGACGCAGGGGGCCCTCCCCCTCCCCGGTGCCGGGAGTTGCGTCTGCCAGGAAGCGCCCCCGGCCTCCTGGCGTCGTCCCTCCCCACCGGGCTCCTTCCTCGGAGCCTCGTGTTCGCTGCCCTCTACGCCCCCGCCGCCTTCGCCGCCGAGCCGGCCGCAGACGTGCCGGGCCAGCCGCCGGACGAGACGGTCGTGGTGGAGGCCCCCGCCCCCCGCAGCCCCGACCCGGCGGCAACCAGCGCGGCGGTGACGGTGGTGCGGCCCGACGCGAGCACCCCCGCCTCGGCCGACGTCGCCAGCCTGGTCGAGAGCGCCGCCGGAACCAGTGTCCAGCGACTGGGAGGGCTCGGGGACTTCACCGCGGTCAGCATCCGCGGCGCCAGCCTGCGGCAGGTGGAGGTCTTTCTGGACGGGGTGCCCCTGAACCCCGACGGCGCCGGCGTCGTGAACCTCGCCGAGCTGCCGGTCGGCGCCTTCGAGCGCATCGAGGTGTGGCGCGGGAACGCCCCGGTCAGCTTCGGCGCGGCGCCGCTGGGCGGGGTGGTGAACCTGGTGACCCGGCGGGGCCACGGCGGCGCGCTGAGCGCGGGGTACGGCTCCCATCAGACCGTCAAGGGCGACGCCTACGGGGCGGTGACCCGCGGAGCGCTCGATGGCAACGCCTTCGTAGAGGTGCTCGCCTCCCAGGCCGACTACCGCTATTTCGACGACAACGCGACGGTCTTCAACGTGCTGGACGACCACGTGCGCGAGCGCGCCAACAACGACAAGCTCCAGGTCGGCGGCTTCGTGCGCGGGCAAGCGCACCTGGGCGACTGGCACCTTTCGCTGACCGATGCGCCGCTGTACCGCGACGAGGGCCTGCCCGGCAGCATCAACCTCCCCACAGAGGACGCCCGCCTCACCACGGTGCGGAACCTGGCGGTGGTGCGGGCCGAGGGCCGCGGCGACGTCTGGGCGGGCAGCGCCACCGTCTGGCACCTCGGCCGGCGCGAGACCCTCGTCGACCTTGACGGCGAGCTGGACGGCGCCGCCCGACGGGAGACCGATCTCTCCGATACCGTCGGCCTCCGCGTCACCGCCACGGCCGCGCCCCGCGCGTGGGTCCAGCCCAGCGTCACCCTCGGCGGCCACTGGGAGGCGCTCGACGTGACCGACACCCGCGCGACCGCCGACGAACCGGTCCGCTCCCGTCTCGTCGGCACCGCCGCCCTCGGCGCCGACCTGCGCGTCTGGAACGATCGCCTCACCCTCTCGCCGGTGGTGCAGGGGGTGGCGATCGACGGCGCCACCACCATCAGCAGCATCGACCCCCGGTTGGGGGTGCTGGTGCGGCCGACGCGGTGGCTCTCGCTCAAGGCCAACGGCGGACGCTACCTGCGCGCGCCCGACCTCGTCGAGATGTTCGGGAACCACGGCAACCTGGAGGGGAATCCCCGCCTCGTTCCTGAGCGCGGGTGGCAGGGCGACCTGGGCGCCAGGGTCGAAGCCCCGGGCACCTGGCCGGTCGTCGTCAGCGTCGACGCCGGGGCGTTCTGGCTCGCGAGCGAAGACCGGATCGTCTGGGTCCAGAACAGCCAGCAGTCGTTTACCCCGGTCAACTTCGGCGAGACCTCGGTGGTGGGCGTCGAGGCGGCGCTCCAGGTCCAGGGCTTCGACGTCGTCGACAGCGACACCACCGTCACCTGGCAGCAGAGCCGCAACCTGACCGCCGACAGCGGCGACTTCGGCAACGAGCTCCCGCGCACCCCGCCCCTCACGATCAGCGAGGCGGTGTCGATGCATTGGGAGGAGCGGCTGCGGATCGGGTACAGCCTCAGCACCACCGCGGCCAACTACTGGGACGCCGCCAATCTGGTCCGGAGCGCGCCGCGAACCCTCCATGGGGCGTTCGTCCGCGCCCAGCCCACACCGCGCTGGCCCAGCCTCGAGCTGAGCGTGCTGAACCTGACCGACACCCTCACCGAAGTCGTGCCCCGCAATCCTGCCGATGCCGACGATCCCTCGCGGGCGGTCACCGCCATCACCGACTTCGCGGGCTATCCCCTGCCCGGCCGCACCTTTCTGCTGACCGCGCGCTGGCAGCCCCGACCCCCCACCAGGGAACAACCATGATTCTCCTTGCCCTTGCCTGCGCGTCCGCGGACGGCATCGCGGACACCGCGAGCGGCGCCAGCGAATCCATGGTCGCGACCGCCGTCGTGGCCACCACCAGCGCCGACTATGCCAGCGCCGTGCTCGCCACCGTCGAGCTCGCGACCATGGCGGTGACCGACCGCATCACCACGGCTCCCACCGACAGCCAGGTCGTCAGCGAGGACGGCCGCGTCTACGTCCTCGGCCGTTTCGGCGCCGATTACGTCAGGGTGTACCAGCCCGGGGAGTGGACCGAGCCGCTGCAGGAGTTCTCCACCGGCGACGCCACCAACCCCCAGGACGTCAAGGAGTGCGGCGGGAGTGTCTTCGTCTCGCTCTACGGCAGCACCGAGGTCAAACGGTACGACCCCGACACCTGGCTGCTCCGCGGGGTGGTGGACCTCGGACCCCTGGCCGACAGCGACGGCATCCCCGAGGTGGCCAACATGATCGAACGCGACGGCATCCTGTACGTCGCGCTCCAGCAGCTCGACCAGGACAACGGGTGGGTTGCCAACGGCGGCCTCGTCGCCAGCATCGACTGCACGACCGGCCTCTTGCGCGAGAGTTGGATCGCGTCGCCCGACCCCACGCTGCACGACGTCCCCGGCTCGGCGAAGCTCCTGGTGCGCACCGGCCTCTACTTCGCGCACGACGGCGCCCTTGCCTGGTTCGAACCGGCCACCGGCGTCGGGGAGGCGCTCGTGACCGAAGCGGACCTCGGCCTGGAGATCACCGACCTGGCGATGGTCGACGCCACGCACGGGGTGCTGCTGACCTACGCCGAGAACCAAGACTTCACCGTGTGGTGCTGGAACGCCGGTGACAACACGCTCGTAGAGCTCTTCACCACCCCCAGTTCCCTCCATGGCGTCAAGGCCGTCGGCACCGACGTGTGGCTCGTCGCCCGCGCCGGCTGGGCCCAGTACACCTCCCCGACGGGGCTCATCGTCGTCGACGCCGTGGCCTGCGAGCCGGGGGCCGAACGCTGGACCAGTGACTTCGCGTTCCCTCCGTTCTCCGTGGATTTCTACTAGTGCTCCTCCTCCTCTGGACCTGCGCGGCGGACGCCGACCCCTGCACGGCGATGTGCGCGGCGGCCGGCACCCTGTACGGCGGATGCCTGACCTCCTGGGGCACCAGCTGGGAAGCCGCCAACTACGCCGACGAAGCGGACTTCCTCGACGCCTGCGCCACCTGGGCCTGGGAAATGCGCCAGCTCGAGGTCGAGGCCGGCGAGGTGGGCGCCACCGACCAGATGTGCATGGACCGAAGCGCCGCCTTTGAGGGCGATGATGCCACCTGCGACACCTACACCACGCTGGACTGGAACACCCCCAGTTGGGAAGCGGGCCCATGAGGGGCGCCAGCGGCCGTTCCCGGCTACGGCCGACGCCCCAGGCGCAACGATCCTCGGCGATCCTCGGCACCGTGGCGTTCCTGGTCGGCTGCTCCGCGTCCGCGCCGCCCACCCCGCCGACGCTGCACTTCGTCCGCGGCGGCGTGCTCCTGGACGGCGTGTACACCACGCGCCCCTGGACCCCCGGAGAGAGCGTCACCGTCGGGCCGATCACCGCCATCGCCCCCCGCCTGGCCGAGTGCGTGGAGGTGGCGCGGGTCGACCTGGGCGACGTCTCCCGCATGACCGTGGCCGGCGCGCCTGCTCCCGACACCGACCTCGCCTTTTCGCCCGATGGCGCCTTGCTGGCGGTGGGCTCGTTCCGCGGCGAGGTGCTGGTGCTCGACGTCGCGACCGGCGTGGTGATGGCCAGGCGGAGCCTCGGCGAGGCCATGGTCCGCCGCGTGGCCTGGGCGGCCGATGGACGCACTCTCTACGCCGGTGAACAGTCCCCCGACGCCTCGCTCCGCGCGCTCGATCCGGCCACCCTCGCCGACCGCTGGCGCCTCGATCTCGCCGCACGCGTCGGCCGCTCGACCCTGCCCGCGGGCGAGGATCTCTACGGGATCTACTCGCTTCCCGGCGTGTACGGCCTCGACGTGCTGGCCGGCGGCGACCTCCTGGTGAGCGCGGCCCACGGCTGGAGCGCCCGGGACGGGGCGCGGCTGAACCGCTCCCAGCTGTTGCGCGTGCGCCCCGACGGCAGCGTCCTCGCCACCTGGCCGGCCGAACCGGCCGACCTCGTCCTGCTGCACCCCGCGGTCGACGAAACGGGGGGGCGGGTCGCGGTGCCCGTGACCCGGTCGGCGAGCACGCCGGCACCCGACGGGTACCCGGTCGGGGGCCTCCAACTGCTGGAGCTGGACGGGCTGCGGCCGGTCGGCTCGGTGGTCGTGCCGCCGCTGCTCCCGTGGTTCACCTCCACCTACCTCTGGCAGGCCCATGATCTCGACGTCGCCCGCGACACCGTGCTGGTGGGACTTGGCGACGGCAGGCTGGTGCTGGCGTCGCAAGACGGTACGCTGCGGACGACGGTGGCCGGCGGCTCTCCGGTCCTGGCCGGCGACGTGCCGGTGGCCGCGAGCATCGGCCACGGCCTCCTGGCGGACGACACCGCGGTCTACCTCACCTCGGGCACCAACATCCCCTGGGGGGCCGCCGCGCCCGACCTCCGGCCGCCCTCGCCCCACCCCGACGAGAGCACCCTTTTCGTGGCGGGCCTCGACGGCACCCGACGCTGGAGCTTCCACGGCGCGTGGGACGTCCAGGGCCTCACGCTGGCGCCCGATGGCCGCACCCTCGTGGTCGGGGCCGGCGAACGGCACAGCGACAGCCGCCGCGACCTCTATGGCGCGCTGATCTTCGACCTCGGGGGGCCGGCGCGCGACGGCGACGCGCGGCTCCTGACCACCTGCACCACCGAGGGGCCCGTCTTCTTCCGACAGGCGGTCTCGGCGACCGGCGTGGTGGCGCTGGCCGAGGTCCCCTACCCGACGGGGGACGGCGGGGTTGCCGGCGCCTACCGGGTGGTCCTGTTCCGGTGACGCTCCTTCCGCTCCTGTGGCTGGCCTGCGCACCCGACCCGCTGACGGTCAGCGCCACCGACGCGGGCGGGACGGTGCTCGTCGAGGCCAGCCGCGCCGGCTTCGCGGTGGTGGTCCAGGATGCCGAGGGGCTGCCGGTGGTGCGGGGGAGCGCGTCGATCTCGGCGCGGTCGGCCACCCTCGCGCTGCCGCCGGGCGTGCGGGGGATCGTGGAGGTCGTGGTGACGGAGGGCGGAGAGCGGGCCGGGGTGCGGCTGGACCTCGGCGACGCCGACGCGCTCGACGCCACCCTGGCCGTGCCGCTCGGCGCGGTGCCGATCCCGCTGTCGCCGGGCGACACCGTGCCCCTGGTGCTCGTCGAGGGGACCACCGCTCAAGCGGCGCTGCGCGTGCGCGCCCCCCGGGGCGACGCCGTCACCGTGTCGCTCGATGGTGCCGCGCTCGCCGAGGTCGGCGCCGGGGAGGCCCGCCTGCTCAGTTTCCCGGTGACCGACGACGCCACGTTGACCCTGTCCACTGCCGGAGGGGTCCGCCTCGGCGCCGCGGTCGATGTGCAGTCGATCCCCCTGGCCGCGGCGCGGGAACGCATCAGGGTGGTCGCGACCCGCTTTCCGACGCTGCCCGACGGCCAGGACGACGACGTCCGGCCCACGGGCCGGGTGACGCTCCCCTCGGCCTGGTGGCGCCGCCTGCTGGACCACACCGCCCTCGGCGTGCGGGCGAGGGACCCCCACGCGCCCTGGGCCTGGACCGCGGTCGACCTCCGGAACGACGGCGACCGTCCGTTCGACGTCGTCGTCCGGCTTCGCGTCCTGGGCCCCGACCGGACCCCCGACCGCGCCTTCCGGCCGCGGATGCGCGACGCCGACGACGGCACCGGCAACATCAGCGTGCTGATGCGGTTGCCGCCGGGCCGCACCGTGACCGCCTCGTTGCCGCTCTTCGTCGACGACGCCGCGGTCGGCGTCGGTCCGTGGACGCGGGTGGTGGAGGTGCTGCCGCTGGGTTTGGGCCAGCCGCTCCGGGTGGACGAGACGCCGCTGTACGTCTCTCGCTCCAGTTCGCTCCTGGCCGCGGGCCTGGTCGCGACCCTGGCCGTCGCCGCCGCCGGCGGAGTGTGGGTCGTGACCGGTGTACGCCGGTGGCTCCGCGAGCTCGACACCGCCTCGCTCGTCACCATCGCGCTGTTCAGCGCGCTGTCCTTCGTGGCCGGAGCCGTGGGGCAGCTCGTCGGGCTGGGACTCGCGGCTGCGGTCGGTCCGTTCGCGACGATGGTCACCGGGCTCCTGGACGACGCGCTCCAGGCCACGCTCCTGGGCACGCTGGTGACCCTGTTGCCACGTCCGGGCGTGGCCACGTTGTCGGTGCTGGTGGCGTGGTTGTTGCGCGGCGTCGCGACCGGCACGCTCAGCCCTCAGGACCTGCTGTTCGTGGGCTGCCGCATCGCCACGTTGGAGGCTTCGTTGTGGGCCTTCGGGCTCACGCGCGGCGTGGCGTGGCGTGACGGTGCACGCTGGATGCGGCTCGTTCGGCTGGGGGGCGGTCTCGCCGCGGCGGCGCTCCTGGGGACGGCGACCGCGCTGGTGCTCCACAGCGCGCTGTACCGGCTCTACTACGCGCCCTGGTACGTAGGGATGGTGCTGGCCGGGCCGGGCTTCCTCTACGTGCTCGCGGCCGCCGGGGTCGCCGAACGCGTCGCGACCCAGCTTCGACGCGTGGAGGATTGATGGCGCCGGCGCTGCGCCTCGTCGGCCTGGGGTACCGCCATCCAACCGCGGAGCGCGACGCGGTGTCGGGGGTGTCGGCCACGTTGCTGGCGGGACAGCTCATCGTGCTGGCGGGACCGACCGGCTGCGGCAAGTCGACGCTCTTGCGCCTCGCCGCTGGGCTGTTGCAGCGACACGGGCGCGGCCGACTCGCCGGGAGCGTGCTCCTGGCCGGCGACGACCCCGGCACCCTGTCGCCCGCAACGCGGGTGCGGCGAGTGGCGCTGGTCGGCCAGGATCCCGACGACCAGCGGGTGGCCGCCACCGTGGGCGACGAGATCGCCTTCGCTGCCGAGTCGGCCGGCTTCGACGACGCGGCCATCGGGGCCAGCGTCGACGCCCTGCTCACGACGCTCGCGCTGCCCGGCGGCGGCGACCGCGCCGTGGGCGCGCTCTCGTCGGGACAGCGGCAGCGGCTGTCCATCGCGGCCGCGCTCGCCGCGGGGGCGCCGGTGCTCCTGCTCGACGAGCCCCTCGCCCACCTGGATCCCGCCAGCGCCGCCGAGCTGGTCGAGCGCCTGCGTGCCCTGGCGGCGTCCGGCACCGCCGTCCTGGTCGTGGAGCATCGGCTGGAGCCGCTCTGGCGCGCGGCCGACCGCGTCTGGGTCATGGACCAGGGTTGCCTCGTGGGTGACGCCCCCCCGAGCGAGATCCCGCTGGCGCTGTTGCGGCGGCTCGGGCTCTCCGTGCCGCGGTGGCTGGCCCCCGAGCCGGAGCGCCCGCGGACGCCGCCGCCGCCTCCCGGGCCCGCCCTCTTGGACGCTCAGCGGCTCACACAGCGTTTTCCCTCCGGCGAGGGGATCCACGCGGTGAGCGTTCGCGCCGGCGGCGGGGAGCGCATCGCGCTCGTGGGCCCCAATGGCGCCGGCAAGTCCACCCTGTTGGCCGCGCTGGCGGCCGCGCCCGGGGTGGCGCGGAGCCGGCTCGTGTCCGTGCCCCCCAACCCCGACCTCGGCCTGTTCTGCCCCACCGTCCGCGAGGAGCTCGCCCACGCGCCCGAAGAACGCGGCCTCACCGACATCGGCGCCCGCGTGGCCGCCGTCGCCGCCGCCTTCTCGCTCACCGACCTGCTCGACCGCCCCCCGCAGGCCCTCTCTCGCGGACAGCGGCTCCGCGTGGCCGTCGCGGCCGCGCTCACGGCCGAGCCGACCGTGCTGCTGCTCGACGAGCCGACCGCGGGCCAGGACCTCGAACAGGTGGAGCGAATGATGCTCGCGACGGCCGCCACGCTGCACGCGGGCGTGCTCGTCTTCGCAACGCACGACCTGGCGCTGGCGCGGCGGCACGCGACGCGGGTCCTTGCGCTGCAAGCGGGGCGGCTCCGCGTCGACGGGGAGCCGCAGGCGGTGCTGGCGGAGGTCGAAACCTGGCTTGCGGGCGCGCCGGCTGCGGAGGTGGTTTCGCCCGAGGGGCGCGTCGCCAGCGAGGCGGTGGTCGCTCCCGAGGCGAGCGCACCCGGGGCGACCGTCGTGACCCATTCACCGCTCGATCCCCGCGTCCGCCTGGCTCTGGTCGCACTGGTCGGGGTGTTGGCGGTCGCGCTCGACAACGCCCGCCCGCTCGCGCTGTTGCTGGCCACGGTGGCGATCGTGTTCGTCGCCTTCGGGCCGGGTCGCCGCACGATCCTGGCCGCGTTGGGCGCCCTCGTCGCGCTCACCTGGAGCACCGTTCTGGCGCAAGGGATGTTCTACGCCGAACACCCGCGGGTGGCATGGGTCAGTCTCGGTCCGCTCACCCTGTACCGCGAGGGCGTGCAGCACGGCCTCGTCCAGTCGTTGCGGTTCTCGGCGATGACCCTCGCCGGCTTTGCGCTCGCGGCCTCCACGCCCCCGGAGCGGCTCTTCTCGGCGCTGCGGGCGCTGCGGGTGTCGTTCGGGCTGTCGTTTCTCGTGGTCACCGCCTTGCGGCTGGTGCCCGACGTCGCCGCCGAGTGGATGGCCGTTCGCGATGCCCGAGCCCGCCGCGGGCGGCCGGCGTGGCGACGTCCACCCTGGGCGTGGGTGCGCCTGGAGGCCTCGCTCCTGGCGCCGCTGTTGGCGCGGACCTTGCGCCGGGCGCGCGCGCTGGCGGAGTCCCTCGACGCCCGCGGCTTCGACCCTGCGGCGCCGCGGGCGGTGCGCCGGCCGCTGGTGTTTTCGCTCCGGGACCGCTGCGTCCTCGGTGGCGCCTTGATCGTCACGATGGCCGTGGCCCTGCCGAGAGTGTTGTACGCGCTCTACACCAGCGACACCTGGTACCACCCGGCGCTGCGCGGGCTCTACGCGGGCGTGCGGGGGTGGTTGTAGGGGCAGCGGTCGGACCCGCGCCTCGACACGGTCGCGATCGCTTTTCTATTCGAATTCCGGGTGCGCGGTTGCGCGACGTCGCGACGATGCGGTACCGCTCTCGGCGAGCGCTCTCCCCCTTCGGCCAGCGCGGCGTCAACAATCCCACCGACGCCCCCGCCGACTGCAAATACCACGGCTCGCTCGGCTCGGGTTGGGACTTCTCCGAGTCGCCGGGGCCAACGCGGGGCTGGCCGTCCACGACGGCACACAATGGTCTTCCCCGGACGCCGTGGTGATCCACGTGATGTGAGGTGACCGCGCAATTCCTGGAAGAATAGGAAATTTGAACGGCATGGCGGCAGGGACACGCCGACAGCGTACACGCCCGCGTGGCGCGCCGCCGCACGGCCGGCGGTCGCGAAAAACGGGCCGTTCGGAGGCCAAACGTGGGGGCGGCGCGCAGCTCCGCCCGCTACGCCCGGTGCCCACCGGGTCTCGCAGACCGGGCGCCAAGACGGCGGGCTCCAAGCCGGTGACCCCGAGTCGCGTCAACTCGTCGCGTCGACCACCCCGGCGCCTCCATCACCGTCCCCACCCGGGCCGAGGTCGCCCCCCCTTGACCCTCCCACACCATGCGGGCATGCTATGCGCATGACCGACACACTCATACATACGCACTCTGTTTCCCACCCCGACCCCGCGCACCCCGCCACCGGCCGGGCGCCCCGCCGGGCGGTCAACGTCACCGTGAGCGTCCCGTTGTTGGCCGAGGCGCGCCACCTGGGCATCCCGCTGTCGGCGACCCTGGAGGAGGCGCTCCGGCTGAAGGTCCGGGCGGCGCGGGAGGCGGAGTGGCTACGACAGAACGCCGGCTCGGTGGCGGACTACAACGAACGTGTCGATCGCGAGGGCACCTTCGGCGGGCAGTTCGGCAACCTCTGATGGCTCGCTACGACGTCTACCGGAACGCCAGCGCGCGCGGGACGCACGACACGCCTTTCCTGCTCGACGTGCAGGCCGATCTGCTGGCGCAGCTCCGCAGCCGGGTGGTGGTGCCCTTGCGCCTGGCCGCCGGCATCCCTCGCCCCGCCCGGATCCTGCAGCCCCGCTTCCGCGTGGCGGAGGTGGACGTGGTGATGGACACGCCCGCGATCGTCGGCGCCCCGGTCACCGCCCTGGGCGAACGGGTGGGCAACCTCGCGGCGGAGGGCACGACCATCCTCGCGGCCGTCGATTTCCTGCTTACCGGGGTGTAATCCAACACCGCCGACGGCTGCGTGCCCAGTGGCAGGACCACGCGCAGCCGGGCATGGTGGTGCCATGCTCCTACTCCTTGCGCTGCTCTCGCCCGCATTCGCCAACAGCGCCGGCCGGACCGGTAGCTCCACCATTGGCTGTACCTGCCACGGCGCCTCGACCAGCAGCACCACCAGCTCCACCCTGGCCGCCAGCTCCACCACCGTCGCCCCGGGGGACGTCGTCAACCTCACGATGATCGTCACCAGCAGCTCAGGGCTCCGGACGTACGGCGGGCTCGATGTCTCGGTGACCGGCGGGACCCTGGCCGCGGGCACCAACACCCGCGTCGCCACGGGCGAGGTCACCCACTCCGCCGCCACGGCGATGTCGTCCGGCTCGATCACCTTCGACTTCACCTGGACCGCGCCGAGCAGCGAGTCCACGTTCACGGTCCGCGGGTCGGGCCTGGCCGCCAACAACAACGCGAGCGACGTCGGCGATGCCTGGAACCGCGCTACCAGCATCACCATCACCGTGGACGACGGCTGCGAGGACCTCGACGCCGACGGCTACGAGGAGTGCGACGACGGCACCGGCACCGACTGCGACGACGCCGACGGCGACATCAACCCCGGCGCCGACGAAGAGTGCGACGGCCTCGACAACGACTGCGACGGCGACACCGACGAAGCCAGCGCCGTCGACGCCGAGACCTGGTACCTCGACGCCGACGCCGACGGCTACGGGCTCTCCTCCAGCTTCACCGTCGCCTGCGACCAGCCGACGGGCACCTCCGCCGACGACACCGACTGCGACGACGCCGATGAGGAGGTGCATCCCGGCGCGACCGAGGTCTGCGACCTCGTCGACAACGACTGTGACTCCGACATCGACCCTGCGACCAGCGCCGACGCGGTGTCCTGGTACCTCGATGCCGACGGCGACGGCTACGCGGGCCCCACCACCACCCTGGCGTGCACCCAGCCGGCGGGCACCGGCACGGCGGTCGCGGACTGCGACGACGCGCTCCCCGGCATCAATCCCGGCGCGACCGAGACCTGTGACGGGGTGGATCAGGACTGCGACGGCGACACCGACGAGTCGGCCGCCGACGCCACGACCTGGTTCTTCGACGGCGACGCCGACGGGTATGGGCTCACCAGTTCCACGCTCGCCGACTGCGCGTTGCCGAGCGGCTACGCCACGCTCGCCGGGGATTGCGACGACGGGGACGCAGCCTTCAATCCGGGGGCGACCGAAACCTGCACCGACACCGACGACTTCAACTGCGATGGCAGCCTCGCCTACGAGGACTCCGACGGCGACACCTTCCCGGCGTGCATGGAGTGTGACGACGGCGACGCGGCGGTGAATCCCAGCGCGGCCGAAGCCTGCAACGGGCTCGACGACGATTGCGACGGGGTGGTGGACCCGGACTCGGCCGTGGACGCCCCGACCTGGTACGTCGATGGCGACCGCGACGGCTACGGCGACGTGGGCAGCACCTCGGTCTCCTGCATCGCGCCGAGCGGCTCGGTTGCCGACGACACCGACTGCGACGACACCGACCCCACCGCGTTCCCCGGGGCGCCCGAGACCTGTGATGGCGCGGACGACGACTGCGACGGCACCCTCGACGAGGATGACGCCACCGACGCTTCGGTGTGGTACGCCGACGCCGATGCCGACGGCTACGGCGATCCGGGGAGCACCACGACCAGCTGCAGCGCCCCCACGGGCTACCTCGCCGACGCGCGCGACTGTGACGACGCCGATGCCGCCATCTCGCCGGCTGGGGCCGAGCTCTGCAACGGCACCGACGACGACTGCGATGGCGTCATCGACGAACCCGACGCCGCCGACGCCACCTTCTGGTACGCCGACACCGATCTGGACGGCTACGGCGACCCGCTCAACGCCAGCATCGCCTGCGACGAGCCGCCAGGCGCGGTGGCGGACGCCGCCGACTGCGACGACGCCCTCGCGACCGTGAACCCCGGTGCGACCGAGGTGTGGTACGACGGGGTCGACGACGATTGCGACGGAAACGACGCGGATCAGGACCTGGACGGGTGGCCCTCCCCCGCCGATTGCAACGACGGCGACCCGCTGATCAACGCCGACGGCGTCGACATCGTCTACGACGGCATCGACGGCGACTGCTCCGGGGGCTCGGACTACGACGCCGATCAGGACGGCTTCGACAGCGAGGCCTACGGCGGCACCGACTGCGACGACGCCGACGCCACCACCTACACCGGCGCCCCCGAGTTGCCCGACGACGGCGTCGAGAACGACTGCGACGTCCGCAACGACCACGATCGCGACGACGACGGCTACGACGCCGAGGCCTTCGGCGGCGAGGACTGCGACGACGCTGACTCGACCGTCAACCCCTACGCCGATGACACCTGGTACGACGGAATCGACTCCGATTGCGATGGCGGCGACGATTACGATCAGGACCGCGACGGCGTCCCGGTGGGCGACGACTGCGACGACGTCGACCGCGAGGTCAGTATCGACTGCGACACCGGCCCAAGCGACACTGCGGGTGATGATTCTGCAGACGATGACGCCGAGTCGGACTGCGGAGGGTGCGCATCGACCCCGGGAGTGGCTACGATGGGCACGATCGTCGCTCTCGCTGGTCTGTCTCGCCGTCGCCGCTCGTAGTCGGAGTTCACATGGTTGGTTGGCTCGTCCTCTTCGTCAGCGCCCTCGCCAGCCCCAACGGCAAGACCGGCGTTGCCGCGGCGGGGTGCAGTTGCCACGGCAACGCGTCGAGCAAGGCGACGATTACGCTGACCGCCGAGCCCTTGGAGGTCGAGCCGGGTGAGGTGGTGAACGTCAGCGTTCTGGTGGAGGCTCCGCAGGGCGTCGGCGCCGGTCTGAACGTCGCCGCCCAGGGCGGGGAGTTTTCGGTGGGCGAGGGGCTTCGCAGCGGACCGCGCGAGGTCACCCACAGCGAGCCCACCACCATGGTGGACCACGCAACCACCTTCACGTTCACCTGGAGCGCGGAGGCGGACGGCGACTACAAGCTCTACGGGGCCGCCCTCGCCTCGGACGGCAACGGGCGCGACGTGGGGGACTGGTGGAATTTCCCCGCCAGCGTCACCGTGACGGTGGGCGCTGGCGGCGACCCTCGGGACACCGCGGAGGACACGGGCGACACCGGCGAGGTCGAGGAACCGTGCAGCTGTGCCTCAGGGTCCGAAGCGGCGGCGCTGGCGCCGCTGGGGCTGGTCGCCGCCGCGTTGACCCGGCGTCGCCGGAAGGCGCGGTTGGGATAAGCGGCGACGTGCTCGCCCGTGTCGTGACCGTACCCGACCTGACCGCGGCGCTTTCGGGTGAGCTCTCCCGCCGCCTGCGCGCGACCACCGCCCCATTTCAGCTGGCGCTGGAGGCCGGGCCGGCGGTGCTCGCGGCGCTGGAGGCCCTGGCCGCGGTCCCGGCGCCGTGGAGTCGGACCGGGGTGTGGCAGGTCAGCGAGGCCATCGTGGCGGAGACGCACGCCGCGCGGGTGTGGCCGTCGTTGTGGGGACAGCTCGCCGTTCCGGCCAACTTCAACGGGATTCCGATCGATCCCGTCGGCGACCCCGGTGGGGAACGGGCGGCAAGGCGGTACGGCGACTCGCTCCTGGCGCCCCCGTGCCGCGGGGTGTTCGACTGCGTGGTCCTCGAGCTCGCCGCGGACGGCGGGGTGGCGGCGCTTCGTCCCGGTAGCGCGGCGCTCCGCGAGCGAGGGGATGTGGCGCTGATCGCGGGGACGCCGGGGCAGGTGACGCTCACCCTCCCGGTGTTCGCGAGGGCGCGTGCGATTGTGTTGGTCGCGACAGGGGCCGATCGGCGCGACGCCGTTCGCAGGCTGCTCGCGGGGGAAACGACCGTGCCGGCCGGGCGGCTGCGGCATCCGGACTTCACGCTCCTGGTGGACCGCCAGGCGGCGCCGTAGCCTCCGATAAACGGCGTGTGCGCGTGAACCCCCGCGGGACCGCGGCGAGAAGGCGGGCCAGCTCAACCAACGCGCCCAGATGCACGCTGGGCGGCCCGAGCGCGTAGGCGCCACAGGCAGGATCCTCGACCATCCCGCCGGGAATGGTGCGGAGCTCCGCCGCGCCGGTTTCGCAGACCAGAACTGCGCCGTCGGCGCGCGGCTCACGATAGACGAGGATGAGTTCCTGCCCTCGCAGAGCGTGTGATCGTGCTGGCCGTGGTCCTGCTGACCCTGCCCGACCGCTCCGCCGCCGAGCCCGCACCAGCCTGACCGCGCGCCGGCTAAACCCGCGCCACGATGGCCTCGGTGGCCTCCCACAGCCGGGCCGCGAGCCCCATGTCGGCGCCGAGGCGGCTCGACACCGCCACGTTGCAGTCCGCGAGGTACTCGCCGTTGAGGTCCGCCGCCCCCGCATTCACCGCCGCCCACGTCTGCGTGGCCGCCCCCTGAGGGATCGACTTCAGCACCAACGGGCCCGCGAGCGCCCACGCCGCCCGCATCACCGGATTCATGCTGCGAGCCAGGCCCGTCGCGATCACGCCCGGATGAACCGCGTTGGCGCGCCGCCCACCATCCAGCCGGCGGGCCAGCTCGCGCGCGAAGAGCAGGTTGGCGAGCTTGGCCTGACCGTAGTTCGCCCACGCGCCGTACGCGCGCTCGGCCCCGAGGTCGTCGAGGCGGATGCCCTCCTTCGGGGCCCCCTTGTGGGCCGCGGAGCTGAGCACGACCACGCGCCCCCCCTCCACCAGCCGCGGGAGCAGGCCCGTCACGAGGATGAAGTGCCCCACATGGTTGGTGAAGAACTGCAGCTCCACGCCATGCGTCACCTGCCGCTCCGGCAGCGCCATGATGCCGGCGTTGCACACGATCGCGTCGAGGGGCGGAGCATTGCCGAGGCTGGCCACGGCCGCCCGCACCGAGGCGGGGTCCGACAGCTCGCACGCAACCCCTCGCCCCCCCATCGGGCCGACGGCCGCTTCGGCCTTCTCGAGCGTGCGGGCCGCGCCGATCACGGTGGCGCCGCGCTGCGCGAGCACCCGGCAGGTTTCGAGGCCGAGGCCGGAGTTGCACCCGGTCACGAGGATGTGGCGACCGGCGAGATCGAGCCCCGCCGAGACCTGCTCGGCCGTGGATGCGCCCCCGAAGCCGCTGGCGCCAACCCCAGTGAGCGCGTACATAATGGACATTTCCGACCCTATCGCAGCGTGGCCGTTCAGGATGAAGGCATGCGCCTATCCGTACCGCCGAACGAGAGCCCTGCCGAACGCCCCTTGTCCCCGGCGCAGCAGGATCGAGCGCCGGGCGCGGGCAGGCGCCGGGTGCGGGCGAGGCTGCGGAACGACCCGATCATCCCGCGACTCCGGGCGCCCTCAGGATTTAATCGGCAGGCTTCGGTCCGCCACGCGTGCGGGCGGGTGGCGCGTGCGCTGAATACGAGCGCGCATGGCCGATCCGATGCTCACGCCCTGGGACCTGTTCGTGCTCCGGCACCGCAGACCGCTGAATCTGTGGATTCACGCCGTGAGCTTCGGGATGTTCTACGGTGGGCCCCTTGCGGCCGTTGCGACGCGGAATCCATGGTGGATCGTGCTGTTTTTGGCCTCGGGCGGCGTGGGGGCGTTCGGCCATTGGGTGAGCCGCGACGGCGGGGTGAGCGTGCGCGAGGCCACGTCGTCCCCTTGGGTGGTGTTCTACGTGACGCGGATGTTCTACCGGATCGCGCTTGGCCGCTATCGGGGCGACATCGCGGCGGCCGACGCCCGTCACGCGCTCGCGGCGCGCAGCGTCAACGGAAAATCAGGGTCGGACGCCGGAGGCTGAGCCACGAAGTGCGCGTGCAGGACTTGCACGCCGAGCGCCGAGCCCATCAGGATGTCGAGCTGCTTTCGCAGGGTGGACGACCGCGGCGTCCACGGCCAGAGCATGCGCAGCGCGGTGAGCGGAAGCGCCCGGAAGATGCCGGTTCGACGCAGCGCTTCTGGGGAGAGGTGCGCGTCGAACAGCGCGCGGCCCGCCGGCGTGCACGCCACCTCGGACCAGCCGGGAGCCAGAAACGGATGCTTGTGCAGCGGCGCGTCCGACGGTGGGATGAGGTCGGCAAACGCCTCGTGCAAGAGCCGCTTTTCGCGTAGCGTCGCCGGATCGAGGTGGAGCTCCGGCGGAATCGCGTCGACCGCCTCGCGCAGCCGTGCGTCAAGAAAGGGCGTGCGCGCTTCCACCCCGTTGGCCATCTCAACGCGGTCGCCTAGATTGGGAAGGATGTAGCCTGCGAGCTGGCGATCCGCGATCACGCGCGCCGCGTGGAGCGGATGCATCGCGCGGAGCTGGTCGGCGTCGAGGTCGGCGTAGAAGCGCGCGGTGGGGTCGTCGGCGGCGGTGAAGGGCACGGGGCCCGGGTCGATCAGCCAGCGGTGGAGTCCGCTGACGCGCAGTGCGCGCAGCTCGTGAAAGCTCGCGTAGCCGAAGGTGCGGGGCGAGCGCCGCCACGCCGTGCCCGGAACCCAGCTCAGTCCCTTGGATGGCTGCTCGGCGGTCTGGAACGCCCGCCACTGCGCCGCGCACGCGTTGGCCTCGGCGCCGGTGGCGCCCTGCCAGCGCCGCCACAGCGCCTCGAGCTTGAAGTAGGCATAGCCGCCGAAGCGCTCGTCCGCGCCTTCGCCGGTCAGCACCACGCGGGCGCCGCTCCGGCGAGCCAAACCGGACAGCGCCAACCGCGCGACCGAGTTGGGGTTGGCCAGCGCGAGCTCGGTATGCCACACGGTTTGCTCGACGCCCGCGGCCAGTTCGGCGGGCCCGAAGCGGATCACCTCGAAGCCGATGCCGTAGGCGCGCGCCACCTCCCGCGCCCGCACGGCCTCATTGAGCTGCGGGTCGTCGAACGCGATGTGGAACCCGGTGACGCCGCCGCGCGCTCGGGCCAGCAGTCCACAGACGATCGTCGAGTCCACGCCCCCGGACAGGTAGGCGTGCACCGGCACATCGGCGTCGAGGCGCCGCTCCACGGCAGCCGTCACCTCCGCGCGGACGAGCGCGCGCGCGTCCTCGAGGGTCATCCGCGAGGCGCTCACCGGCCGTGGCGTCCACCAGGTCTGGACGCGCGTCGGTTGGCCCGGCGAGGCCGTCAACGACTCTCCCGGTGCTAGGCTGTTCACACCGGCAAAGGCGGAGACCGCTCGCGGATATACACCCATGAATGGACCGCACAGGTAGTCGCGCGCGATGGCACGCTCGACCCACGGCAACGCAAGCAGACCCTTGGCCTCGGACGCCAGGCTGAGACGCCCGCCGGCCTCGTGCCAGAACAACGGCTTGACCCCCGCCGCGTCGCGTGCGGCGAACAGCGTCCTCGATGCGTCGTCCCAGATCACAAACGCGAATTCCCCGTTCAGGTGCGCCGGGCAGGCCTCCCCCCAGCGCTCGTACGCGGCCAGAAGCACCTCAGTGTCCGAGCGCGTGCGGAACCGGAAGCCGTCCTCGGTGAGCCGGCGACGCATCGCGTCGGCGTCGTAGATCTCGCCGTTGAAGATGACCACGAGGCGCCCCCGCGCGCACCACATCGGCTGGGCGCCGCCCTCGGCGTCGCGGATCGCGAGGCGCACGTGCGCCAGGCCCACGTTGCCGCCCGTGCCGAACGCGCAGCCCGCGCCGTCCGGGCCACGATGCACCTGCACCGACGCCATGCGCGACAGCCACGCGCGTTCGATCGGCGCGCCGGCGTGGTCGAGGATGGCCGCGACGCCACACACGTCAGCGGCCCGGGAAGCGGGCAGGGGAGGCGGGCGTAGGCACGGTCGGAGCGTAGCGCGGGGTGCGGGTAGGCGGGGGGAGGACCGGCCCGACCTCCTCACCCACCACTGCCCCCCCCGAACCCGGCGCGCTCGCCGGGTTACGAACGGATCGAGACCCCCCGCTGACCGCTCCCGCGCCCGCCACTCGCTTCAACCGCCCCGATCGTTTCGCGGTCGGGTGGTATTGGGTGGTGCCCGCTGCGGAGCTTCCGCGCGGTGGTGTGGCGCGGGCGCAGGTCCAGGGGCGCGAGGTCGTGGCGTGGCGCGGTGTGGACGGCGTGGCGCATGTCATCGACGCGTACTGCCCGCACATGGGCGCGCACCTGGGGGACGGCAGGGTCGACGGAGATGGCCTCCGGTGCGTCTTCCATGCGTGGAAGTTCGACGGAAGCGGCGCGGTGGTGGACATCCCGTGCATGAGTCGCCCGGTGGCGGCGCGGGTGGGGAGCTGGCCGACCGCGGAGCGCTACGGCATGGTCTGGGTGTGGACGGGCGCGGCGGCGGTGCACGAGCTTCCGCACGTGCCGGAACACGATGCGGACGACCCCGGAGAGTTCCGCATCGCCGGTCATTTCCGGAAGGCCTGCCATCCGAACGTGATGATGATCAACGCGATCGATGCGCAGCACTTCAACTCGGTGCACGCGCTGCCGGCCGAGCTCGAGATGGCGTCCACGGTGGTGTCGGACAACGCCATCTCGTTTCAAAACACGATCCCGCCCCGCGCCGACACGCGCTTCGGCCGGTTCCTGCGGCGGTTCTATTCGGGGCCGATCACCTACGGACTCCGATATTGGTTCGGCCACACGGGCTGCGTCACGCTGGGACCGGACTTCCTGCATTTTCACATCGTCTTCGCGTTGCGCATGACCGAGGGGGGTGCCACTGAAGGGCGCACCATCCTCATCACCAAGCGCAGGCCGGGCGGGCTCGGCTACCTCTGGGGGCAGGTGCTGCTGGCACTCACCTGGGTGGTCGGAGCCTACTTCGCGCGAGGCGACACGCGCGTGTTCCAGACCATCCGCTTCGATTTCCGTACGCCCATCCGCGCCGACCACGCTATTGTGGGGTTCATCCAGCACTACGACGCGCAGCCTGCCGCTATTTGGCAGAGCTGGGAGCCGGTCGCGTCATGACGGCGCTCCGCGCGCGCACCGTGCCCATCACGTCGGTCGGGCCGGCGGAGCGCGCAGCGCTGTGGGCGCTGTTCGCCGATACCTACGTCGACGTGGACGAAGCCACGTTCTTTGCGGACTTCGACGCCAAGGACGAGGTGATCCTGCTCGACGACGGCGAGTTGCAGGGGTTCTCGACGCTGAAGGATCTGCGCGTCGAGGTCGACGGTCGTACGCACGTCGGCATGTTTTCGGGCGATACCGTCGTGGCGCGGCCGTACTGGGGGGACCGCTCGCTTGGGCGCGCGTTCCTCTCGCACCTGTTCTGGAGGCGGCTGCGGTCGGCCAATCTGCCGTATTGGTGGATCCTGATCTCGAAGGGCTACAAGACCTACCTGATGATGGCCAACAACTTCCCGGAGCACTGGCCGCGGTACGAGGCCGACACGCCGCCCGAGGCCGCGCGCGTGATGAACGCGTTCGGCACGGCGCTCTTCGGCCCGGATTACCGCCCCGACACCGGGCTCGTGGCGTGGGCCACCCCGCACGGACGCCTGCGGCCCGGCGTGGCGGATGTCACCCCGGAGCTCGCGGCGAACGTGCCGCGCATCGGGTTCTTCCAACGACGGAACCCGGCCTGGACCCGCGGCGATGAGCTGTTCTGCCTGGGTCGGATGGATTTCCGGCTACCGTTTGCGTACGCAGGCAAGGTCTGGCGCGGGGCGCGGCGATGAGCGCGTACGAATCGCGTCGTCTGATGCCGGGAGACCCCCTTCACGCCGTGGTCCGCGCGGGGCTGCAGGCGCATGGCTGGGCGCCGCAGATCGCCGCCGAAGGCGCTCCCTGGTCTGCCGAGCGCTTCGGCCTCGATCGGGTCGCGCGGTTCACGGAGGCGGCGCCGGAGTTGCAGCACGCCATCGTCGCGCGCTGCTGCGCCGATCAGTTGGCGGAGGCCCTCGACATCGAGAACATCGGAATGGCGTTCGCCGCGCGCATGCTGCTCGCCGCGGAGTCGGTCGAGGAGCGTCAGCTGTACGCCACGATCGCGGCCGACGAAGCGGTGCACCACGCGGCGCTTACGCCGTTCGTCGCAGCGTTGCCGGGCCAGGGGCCCTTCCTGGAGTTGCTGGGGCGGCTGGTCGACGACGGCGACCGCGCCACGCAGGTGCTGGTCGTCCAAGTGGTGCTGGAGGGGTGGGGCATCGAGCACTACCGCACGCTGGCGCGTACCTGCCGCGACCCTGCGCTCGCGCACGTGCTTCGCCGCATCGTCGATGACGAGGCGCGGCATCACGGCAGTGGCGTGGTGCTGGCGCCGCGTCGCCCCGCCGGAGACGCCGCGGTGGACGTGCTCACCCGTTTCCTGGACATGGTGCGGGTCGGACCGCAGGGCGTGCTCGCCGCCGTCGAAGGCGCGTGTGGGCCGCTCAGCCGCGCCGAGCGCGTTGCGGTGCTGGAGCAGCTCGACACCGGGGCGCACGCCGCGTCGCGGCTCGGGCTCATGCGCCGCCTGCTCAAACGGGCCGGCGCGCACGCCGTGGTTGCCGCGCTCGAGGCACAGGGACGATTCCAGCCGTTGACCGCCGAGGAGGCCGCATGACCGATGCCCCGCTGCTGCACCTCGCGGACGACGCGCGCACGCTGAAGAAGCTCAACGTCAACCATCAACGCAACAAGGCCCAGGACCAGACGTCGGTGATCGACGCCGCGGCCGCCGCGTTCCGCTACGCGGACTGCGCGCGGCAGCCGTGGAACCCGGAGGGGTTCTCACTGCTGTGGGGGACGCCGGTCTGGGACGCGGCCGACGCGCGTCAGCGCGTGCTGCTGAACCAGATGTACTGGGTCGCGTACTATGCGCAGATCGTGTCGGCCGAGGTGGCCACGATCTTCTACAACCAGACCAGTGCCGCCGGGCTCTATGCGCTGGAGGACTTCCGGCCGGTGTGCGACACGCTGGATTTCGAGAGCGCTCAGGAGCGGGCGCACATCGCTGCGTTCCGCACGATCGCCGGTCAGACGGAGGACGCGTTGCTCGGGCGTCGTGTGTTCACGTGGCCGATGCGGGGGCCGTTCGAAGAGACGATGATCTACGCCGACGCCGGGCCGTTCCGCCGTTGGTGGAAGCGCCTCCAGCTGCGCACGTACGGGCTGCTGTCGTCGGGCAACGCCTTCATCGGCTGCCAGTATTTTCTGGTGCGCGGCTTGCGCACGCTCAACGGAAAGCAGGTCCAGCACCAGCTCAGCCAGCACCACCAGCACGCGGCCGACCCGGACGCCTCGCCGATCCCGTCGCAGGTTTCGTACGCGCACTTTCTCGATGAGTCCTTTCATTTCAACAGCTCAACCATCATCTCCCACGACGTCGTGCGATGTCTGAAGGCACCGACCGCGTTCGAACGTTGGGTCGTGAATCTGAGCCTTGCGGGCTGCCAGCGTGACCATCGGAGCTTCTCGGCCGCGATCAACGGTATCTTCTGGCACGATCCGGCGTTGTACGACGACCTGCACGCGGTGCTGGCGTCGCCGGGCTACGGGCTCTCCGACCGCGACGCGCTGGAGCTCCTGCGCCGCACGTTCACCAACGAGAGCGAAGGCGTGCACGCGAGCGCGGCCACGCACGCAAAGGCGCGGGACTCCTACCGCACCTATCTGGACGGTCTGCCGTTTATCGATGCGGTGAACCTCGAGCAGCGCATCACGGGAAAGGCCTCGGTCGTTGATTGGCTCAGCACGAACCGGCGCGCGTTTGCCGCATGGGAGGCGCGTCGGTGAGCGTGGTTGTGCAGTTTCCCGGCACGCGGTTCGCGCCGGTGGAGGTGCCCGCGGGCGCCGAGCTCGCTCGGCATCTCGACGTACACAACGCGCCGGTGCTGTTCGGCTGCCGGACCGGCGTCTGCGGCACCTGCGCGGCGGTGGTGGAGGGCGAGCATGCGCCGGCATCCGCAGACGAGCTGGAGGTGCTCGACATCGAGTGGGAGGGTGTGGCCGGGGCGCGGCTCCTGTGCCAGCTGCGCCCGCGGGCCGGCCTCGCGGTGCGCCGAGTGCTGGGAAAACGTGCATGAAGCTGGATGACTTCTGGTACGTTTTGGCCGAGTCGCACGAACTGCCGGCGGGCGTCGTGCTCGCCCGGACGGTGCTCGGCGAGCGCATCGCGGTGTTCCGCGACAGTGACGGGCGTCCGGCGGCGCTGCGGGACCGCTGCATGCATCGCGCCGCACCGTTGACGATGGGGAAGGTGGAAGGCGGACAGCTGCGTTGTGCCTACCACGGGTGGACCTACCGCGGGGACGGCACGGTGGCGCGGGTCCCGGCCGAAGGGCCCGAGGCCCGCGAGGTCGCTGGCCGCTGCGCGCGACGCTACGCGACGCTGGAGCAGCACGGCTACGTCTACGTGCGGCTGAGCATGGCGCCGACGGTGGACGCCCCGCCGTTCGCGCTGCCCGCGTGGGGCGAGCCGGGCTGGGGCCGTGTTCGGCTTCAGAACCGCTTTGCAAACAACGTCACCAATTGCGTCGAGAACTTCATCGACGTGCCGCACACGGTGTTCGTGCATCCCGGCATCTTCCGCACCGCTCGGGGGCAGGCCATCCGCGCGACCGTGACACGGGAGGCGGGCAACGTGACGATCCGCTACCACGGCGAGACCGACAACCTCGGCTGGTTTGCGTGGTTCCTCAATCCGGGCGGTCATCCGATCGAGCACTCCGACGAGTTCCGCATGCCCAACATCACCCACGTCCGCTATGCGATGGGCCCGCACCGCACCTTCCTGATCACCTCGCAGTCGGTTCCGGTGAGCGACATGGAGACGCTCGTGTACACCGATCTCTGCTACGACTACGGGTGGGTCACGCCGTTCGTCGGGCCGATCGTACGTTACCAGTCCCAGGCGGTGATCGATGAGGATCTGGTGATCCTGCGGGCGCAGGCAGAGAACCTGGCGCGCTTTGGCGGTGGCTTTGCCAATACCCCGGCGGACCTGGTGCACGTGCTGGTCGAGTCGATCCGCGAGGCGCTGGAGGCCGGGCAGGATCCCCGCGACCTTCCGGTGCGCACCCACGATCTGGTGTTGTACGCATGATGGTGATGTTGCTGCTCCCGTTCGCAGCCTTCTGGATCAGCTTCGCGCTGGTCTGGATGCGTCCGTCGGGGCGGGCGGCCCTCAGGGCCCGCACCGCGCAGGACTGGGTGCTGGACGGCGTGAACCTCGGCGTGCAGGGCTGGCTGGTTCCGCTGGCCGCGGGTTGGGCAGGGCGCGTGCTGTTGGGGCCGATCGTGCCTGCAGGCTCCCTGCACGGCGGCCTTCTCGGCGGTTTCCTGCTCGCGTTTGTCGGGGTGGACGCGCTCTACTACCTGAATCACCGGCTGTTGCACCGCTGGTGGTTTGTGCATCGCGTGCACCACGGCGCGCCGGCGATGGATGTCTGGGTCACGTCGCGCAACACGGTCTGGGCCACGGCGTTCGTGGTGTATCCGTGGGCCCACGGCGTCTTCCAGCACGTGCTGGATGCCCCGCAGGGCTATCTGTTCGGCGCATCGCTCACCGCGGCGCTGGATCTCTGGCGCCACTGCGGCGCCGACGTGCACATTCCCTGGCTCGTCACGCCACGGCATCACGCGTGGCACCACAGCCGCGGGCGCGCCGACGTGAACTTCGGAGCCAACTGGATCCTCTGGGACCGCCTGTTCGGGACCGAGTGGGATCCGGGTCACCTGCCGGACGCGGTGGGCATTCCGACCGGACTTCCGCTGGGGCGCGCGCTGCTCTGGCCCAGCGGGGGGGCGACATGAGCGCGATGGCGCGCCTGATGGCGCTCTGGC
>SHYX01000074.1 GCA_009692585.1 Myxococcales bacterium | reverse complement strand
TTCTACGAACACGAGCTGACGGGCCTCATCACGCCACATGCAGTCCCAGACGTGCGCCATCGTCCGCGGCGAACGCCGCGCGATCACCGCGTGACCGGTGAGCTGGCAGTAGACGGCGGCCTCGGCCTCGGAGCGGACGACGATCACGGGGTGGGCTTTATCATGTAACGGGGGGAAAGGCCTCGCCGACCTCTCCCGCTAACGCGCCATACCCTCCAGCCTCCAAGCTCCGCTTTCCGGCCTCCAGCGCCCAGCGCGTTGATAACGCGCCCGCTTCGCGCGGACGCTCTCCCCCTCACCGCGTCCCCCATGCCGCTCGGCGTTTCATGGCTCCGGGAGCCGCAAAGGGCGGCATGGAGGACTAAGACCAATGCCGGTCACTTAGCCAATACGGATCGGCCAAGCTCAGCTTCTCCATGACCAGTGTAGAACAGTTGTTTTCGACGACAGAGGCGAGCGCCGCGCTTGACGGTGGAGAGGCGAAAATACCTGATCGTGGCTACGTATCACACTATCCATAAGGATGTATCTATGTATTTATAATGCTATTGTAGCCACACCTCGTCCGAATCACGGCGTTGTCAGCCGATCGGGCCGTTTGGGTGATCAACTTGGGGCGCGAGCACCCCCCGACCTTTGTCCGGAGTGGCGCCCACTCCATCGAAGGGGGCGGCCGTCGCGCCCGTCGTCGCGGCGACCACTCCGCAATTGAGGGTGTTCACCCGTCGAGGGGGCGACTCCCGTTCGCTAAGTGACCGGCATTGGGACTAAGACCCCAGCGCGCGTCTCCACCGCGGCGCTGCCGCTCTCCCGTCGCCTCTCGATCCAGACGGTGCTGCGCGGCGGGTACGTCCAGGGGCCCGTCGGCGACGTGGGGCTGGGGCTGGCGGTGGCGCTGTGACCCTGCTCCTGGCCTTGGCGTGCAGCTTCGTCCTACAGGACGTGCCCTGCCACGGACGTTCACCGACTGCCTGATCACCGACAACGACGCGGGCGGCGGCGTGCTCGCCGAGGATCTCGCCCTGAGCTGCGTCGGCGACCCTACCGTCGACGGGATCGGCATCTTCGACAACATCTCCGATGCCAAGCGCAGCGAGCTCCGCCTCGAAGGACGCGCGGCCACCGCGATCGGCGACCTGTGCGACCTCGCGTCGGAGGACGCCGGCGCCCTGGGGATCATCTCGGTCGAGAGCGCCGGAGACTTCGACTACGGCCCCGACGCGACGTTCGCGTGTGACTCCCTGGGGTGTTTGCCGTGACCCTACAACCCCACCATCCCCGGCAGCGCGGTGACCACGTCGTTGTACCCGAACGCCAACCCGAGCTCCGCTGAGATCGTGGCGCGGAGCGTGCCGTCGGGCGCGAAGTCGTCGATGAGTCCGGCCGTGGCCCAGGTGACCAGGGTGCTGCCGTCTTCCGCCCGATGGACGTCGCCGAGCGCGTAGTCGAAGACCGGTGGATCGTGCTGGAGGACGCTCACGACGGTTGCCGTGCCCGCAGCCCGATCCAGCGCCAGCTCCACCACCCGGGAATTGCTCTCCGTGGTGCCGTTGTCGTGCACCACGAGGTTGCCGTCGGCGAGCACCTCGAACCGATGTTGCTCGTGGGTGTGCGCCGAGGGGCCCGCGGGCGTGAGCGTCGCGTGCGGACCGGCGACCTGGTCGAGGACCGCGCCCGTCGTCAGGTCGACGTGCAGGATCGCGTTGAAATTGCGCAGCCCGAACCACGCCGACGCCTCGTCGGGCTCGACGAACAGCGCGTTGGCGTGCGTCCAGTCCGCCTCGCCGGTGACCTCGCCGTCGGTGTTCGGGTCGAACTCGTCCCACGTGCTGAACACCACCGCCGTCGGGCCGGACAGTTTGCCGACCTTGATGGCGTTCCCGCACACCCGACCGAGCGTGTCGTCCGCGCGGCAATCGAAGTTGTTCCAGGCGAAGCGACCGTCGCTCAGCTCGGTGTAGTCGTGGTTGAGTCCGTCGAGGCTGACGGTTTGCAGGACCTCCCCCATCCACGAAACGCCGGTCAGCGTCGCGGGCTGGTCGCCCATCGACGCCATCCAGATGCCGAGGCCATCGCGTCGTACCCGGGAGCGGCCCCCGCCCACCCACACGTCGACCAACGACGTGAACCAGACCACCCGCCCGGCCTGGTCCATCAGCACGACCCCCGGCGCGTCATCGAGCATCGGCACGAGCATCCACCCCGTCCAACCGGGCGTCCCCGTGAGCGACCAGCTCGGGAAGTCCACCGGCAACGGCGGCGTCGAGAACGTCGCTGCGTCGGCGGTCTCCCCGGTTTCGAGTTTCAACGAAGCCGACCATTCAGCGTCCGGGAACATGCCGAGGAGCGAGGCCGACTGGGCGTCGAGACCCGCTTCGTGCCACTCGGTCGCGAGCACCGGTCCGTCGGGACCGCTGAGCTCCACGCGGGTGCGCACGTCCGGATCGGGCGTCCAGGTTGCGGTCGCGGCCGGGCGGTCCCCGGCAGCGAGGGTGACCACGAGGTCGCCGGGGGGGGTGGGCGCCTGACAACCAGCCACCAGTGCCAGGATCATCGGACCGAGAAACCAGGAGAGGTAGACGCTGACGTGGGCGATGAGCCCCCAGGTCTTGTCATCGGCGGAGGCGGGCTCTCCCCAGGTCGAGCATGCAGGTCGTACATCTCGATCTCTCCGTTTTCGTCGTTCTACCACGCCCGAGCGCAAGCGCCCCGTCGCAACGACGTTGCCTCGCGCACGGCACGCTTCCAAGCGGCCGTCAGTCGGTCCGAATCGTCGCGGTCCCGGCACACAGGTCGGCCATCAACTGGGCGATGACCTCGCTCGTCGGGCCGCCCGCGGGTGGAACGCCCCACAACGTCGGCGCCGCGTCGAGGACCACCTCGACCTTCGCGTCCCACTTGACCTGGAGGTCGGAGAGCCGAAGCGTGGCGCCCCGAGGGTTGGTGCCGTCACACGCCACGAAGATGTCGCCCCACATCGGCGACTCGGTGCGGAGCACCAGCGGGAACTCGACCCACTCCACAACCCCGATGCCATCGACCGCTGGCATGCCTTCGGCGATGTTTCCACAGCCGTCCAGCGCCGAGTTGCGGGTCGACCACGTACATGCACGGATGACGATGCCCGGCGGCGCGTCACCGCTGACGACGACGAACGTCGCCGGGCGCCGGAGGTCCGGCAGCGGCAGGGGCAGGCAAGCGGAGAGGGACAGCAGGAGCATGGCGGGACGGCGGCGCTGGGTTGGTATCCCGTCCACCCGACCCTCGAACGTTCGTCGTCGCGCCGGTGCGATCAGGACAGCCGATAGGGGACCGTGATGCCCGGCTCACCCTCAGCGAAATCTCTGGTGTTTCGCGTCGCGAGATCACGACCGTGAACGCGATCGGTCGCGAAGATGATCGCGTCGGGAAGCTTGAGACGACGGACTCTCCGCAGGAGCACGGCTTCCTCGGCGACGGCGTCGTCGAGCGAAAGCACTTCGAACGCCCCGAGGAAGGAGCGAACGGTCCGCTCCTCCCCCACGCCGACCGCACCGACGAGGACCTCCATCCAGGTCACCTGGCTGATCGCGGCCCCGCGTTCGCCTCTCACATACTCGCGCGCGGCGCTGATCCCTGCGAGGGCGTCGATGAGAATGCAGGAGTACGTCGCGGCGAACGTGGAAGAACTACTCGCCCGCTGGGCGGCCTACGGAGGTGGATGATGAGGTTGATCAAGGTCACGAACGTCAAGCCGCTGCCCGAGTGCAAGCTCGATCTCGCCTTCAGCGACGGCACGCAGGGAACGGCCGACCTTTCCGGTGATCTGGATGGTGCGCTGGGCAAGCTCGCCGACCCCGATGTCTGGAAGCTCGCGCATGTCGAGCGAGGGGTCGTAGCGTGGAACGACGAACTCGACATCGCTCCTGAGTTTCTCTACGCCCGCGCACACCAACTCGAGCCCCCGGAGCGCGGGGAAGAGGTGGCGGTCAACCAGTTGACCGTGACCATGCGCGAACTCCGCGCGGTCTCAGGTGGAGGTCGCGGAGGCGATGGGTGTTGCGCAGGCTGAGGTCTCGCGGCTTGAGGGTCGGGCCGACACGAAGCTCTCGACCATCGAGCGATACCTCAAGGCGCTGGGCGGCGAGGTGGAGGTCGTAGCCCGGTTCGGCGACCGGTCGCTGCGGCTGCACATCGGTTGATAGCCGACGCTCAGGTGCGGGCGGCGAACGCGCATCGGGTGTTTGAACCCGGAGATGATGGGCCTCGAAACAGCGATCACCGGCAATCAGACCGGGCCGTTTCAGTCTGGGTCCGCCTCGCTTGAACTCGTTTCCCGTCGTCGAACGGCGACTATCCGGGAGCCGGCTAATGTGGTGGGTGTGGCAGGATTTGAACCTGCGGCTCCTACCGTGTGAAGGTAGTACTCTGCCGCTGAGTTACACACCCGAGGGACCGGCGCTTAATGCGGCGGCCGTCGTCGTCAAGCGCACGCCACGCAGCGAGCTACTTCTTCTTCTTCCGCTTGGCGTTGAGCTGGGCCTTGGACTTGGTGTTCGCGGCGCTGCGGAATCCGGGCCGCTCGGCGGCGTCGGTAGGGCGCGTCAGGACCGACGGCGGCGCAGTCGTGGAGCGCGTGGCGAGGGGCGCGGCGGGAGTGGGTTCGGTCTGGTCGGACATGCCCCCCCCATAACCCAGCGTCGCCGAGGCTACCGATAGTCCCCGACGACGAAAAAGGGGAAGCCGGATTCCTTCTCGCGCTCGGCCGGGCCACGAAAGGCGCCGACACCCGCGGGAAGATCACCAAGTGCCTCCAGAAGTGCCGCGGTGATGAGGGTCTCCCCTCCCCCGGCGACATCCTCGCCCAGCACGAACGCCCGGTTGACCTCGGGGCCAAAGACATCCTCGCCCGCGATGAGCAACATCCTCCCGTAGCCCACGCCGATGCAGGCGTGGATGGGATCCTGCCCAGCCGGCGGGATCGCCTCGCGCAGCCGGGCGTGGGCGTCCAGCGCGTCGACCAGGGCGCGCTCGGGGGAGTCGTACACCGCGAAGAGGGTGTCGGCGACGCGCTTGACGCGCGTGCCGGTAAGGGCGAGGGCGGCGGCGGCCTGGCGTGCGCGCGCGAGGGCGTAGACGATGCCCCGTTCGTCCGTCCGCCTCACCATGCCGGTGAAGTCGACCACGACGATGGCCGCGATCGTGCCAAAACGTCGTTGCGCCTCCGCTTCGGCGTTGGGGTCCGTGACCGACCGCGCGACCAACGCGTCGAAGTCGAGGAAGCCGAGGTCCGACATCGGGCAGAAGTCTACCCCACCGCGCTACATCGGGGCGATGCGCCCCCGCCTCACCCGCCGCCTGGCCGGCTTCGGCACCAGCGTCTTCACCGAGATCACCCGCCTCGCGAACGAACACCGCGCCGTCAACCTTGGGCAGGGTTTCCCCGACTTCGACGGTCCGGACTTCGTCAAGGACGCGGCCATCGCGGCCATCCGCGCCGGCCACGGGCAGTACGCCCGGATGACCGGGATTCCGGCGCTCAACGCGGCGCTCTCCGCAAAATATACCCGTGACTACGGGCTTTGTTACGATCCCGACACCGAGATCACCGTCTGCAGCGGCGCGACGGAGGCCCTGTGGGCAACCATCGGCGCCCTGTGCGATGTGGGCGACGAGGTGGTGCTCTTCGAGCCGTTCTACGACAGTTACCGCGCCGGGATCTGTGCGGCGGGTGCAGTTCCGCGGGCGGTGACGCTCCACTCCCCCGGCAAACGTGGGACCGGCTGGAGCTTCGACCCCGACGCGCTGCGAGCCGCGGTCTCCGCGCGCACCCGGGTGCTGTTGCTCAATAGCCCCCACAACCCCACCGGCAAGGTTTTCTCAGCCGAGGAGCTGTCCTTCATCGCCTCGCTCGCGGTCGCCCACGACCTGGTCGTCGTGAGCGACGAGGTGTACGAGCACCTCGTCTTCGTTGGCGTGCACACGCCGATCGCCACCCTGCCGGGCATGCGCGAGCGGACGGTCACCATCAGCTCCCTCGGCAAGACCTTCTCGCTCACCGGCTGGAAGATCGGCTGGGCATGCGCTCCCCCCGAGCTGAGCGCCGCGGTGCGCGCCGCGCACCAGTTCATCACCTTCGCCACCGCCACGCCGCTCCAGTGGGGCGCGGTGGCCGCCATCGAGGTCGCGCCCTCCTACTACGACACCTTTCTCGGCGAGTACCGAGCGCGCCGGCAGCGACTCGGCGACGGCCTCGTGCGCGCCGGCTTCGACGTCTACTGGCCCGAGGGGGCCTACTTCATCGCGGCCGGCTTTGCCCGGCTGGGCAGGGAAGGCGATGTCGACTTCGTCCGCCGCCTGATCCTCGAGGCCGGGGTCGCCGCCATTCCGCCAAGCGGGTTCTACATCAATCCAGAGCATGGTCGCGACTGGATTCGGTTCGCATTCTGCAAGCGGGACGCGACGATCGATGCGGCGGTCGCCGCCCTGGAGCGCTTCGCCGGTTGAGGCGGCTATCGCATGGGGCGACTACCCAAGCGCCTCCGCCACCAACGACGCCTGCTCGGCGAGGTGGCGGTCGTGGTACCCGGTCGCGGGCGCGGCCCCCGGACGCCGCCCCGCGTACCGCGGGAGAATGCCAGCCTCCATGAACTGCAGCGCCACGAAGGGCCACGGTCCCATGTTCTTCGGCTCCTCCTGACACCACACGACCTCGGCCCCGGGATGCCGGGCCAGCTCGTCGGTGATGGCGGCCAACGGAAAGGGGTACAACTGCTCCACCCGGACCAATGCAACGTCCTGACGAGCCCCGCGGGCGGCCAACAGATCGTAGTAGACCTTTCCCCAACACAAGACCACGCGCTTGCGCCCGGCGCCGTCCGCGATCACCTCCTCGAACGCGCCCTCGGCGAGCTCCTCCAAGGGGGACGCCACCGTGCGCAGCAGCGACTTGGGCGTGAAGACCACGAGCGGATCGCGCACGTTCCGGAGCACCTGCCGCCGCAACAGATGGAATATCTGCGCTGGCGTCGTGCAGTTGACGACCTGTAGGTTCCCCTCCGCGCACATTTGCAAGAACCGCTCTGGACGGGCGCTGGAGTGCTCGGGACCCTGGCCCTCGTACCCGTGTGGCAACAACATCACCAGCCCCGAGAGGCGGTTCCACTTCGCCTCGCCACACGCGATGAAGTTGTCGATGATGATCTGTCCGCCATTGGCGAAGTCGCCGAATTGCGCCTCCCAGAGCACCAGCGCGTCGGGGTAGTCCATCGAGTAGCCATACTCGAAGCCGAGGACGGCGGTCTCTGACAACAACGAGTTGTAGACCTCGAAACGGGCCTGATCGGGCGTGAGGTGATCGAGAGCGCACCAGCTGGCGCCGGTGGTCTGGTCGCGCACCACCGCGTGACGATGGCTGAACGTACCCCGGCCGGCGTCCTGCCCGCTCAGGCGCACACGGTGCCCCGCGGTGACCAGCGAGCCGTAGGCCAACAACTCAGCGGCCGCCCAATCGACCGGCTTGTTCCCGGCCGCCTGGTCGTCCCGCAACTTGTAGATGCTCCGTGCCAACTTCGGGTGCAGATGAAATCCGTCCGGCGTGCGGTTGAGCCCCGCCAGCAGCGCGCGGAGACGGGCGATGGGTACCCTGGTGTCGGCCACGTCGGGTTGACCGCTGTGGTAGTTGGCCCAGAGACCGCGGAGCGCTGAATCGCCGGAGCCGCCATTGCCGCTGCGGACGACCTTCAAGGCGACGTCCAGGTCGGCACGGAAGCTCGCCTCCATCGCATCGGCGTCCGCTCGGGTGATCGTGCCCTTCTGGATGAGTCGGCGGAGGTAGACCTCTCGCACACCGGGATGCTCGGCGATGCGTCGGTACATCAGTGGCTGGGTGTAGAAGGGCTCGTCCATCTCGTTGTGGCCGTGCCGACGGAAGCAGTACAGGTCGATGACGACGTCGCGCCGGTAGCGTTGCCGCCACGCCACCGCCAACTCGGTCACGTGGGCGACCGCCTCCGGATCTTCGCCGTTGACATGGAAGATGGGGACCCCCAACATCCGCGCCACGTCGGTGCTGTAGGGGGTGGAGCGGCCCTCGGTGGGGGTGGTGGTGAAGCCGATCTGGTTGTTGATCACCAGGTGGATGGTGCCACCGGTGCGATACCCGGGAAGGTCGGACAGATTCAGGGTCTCGGCCACGACGCCCTGCCCTGCGAAGGCGGCGTCTCCGTGAATCAAGAGTGGGAGTGCCACCCGGCGATCCTCCGGCGAGGACCGGTCCTGCTTCGCACGACAGCGACCCTCGCAGACCGGATTCACCGCCTCGAGATGCGAGGGGTTGAAACACAGCGACAGGTGCACGGAATGGCCGCCCGAAGTCACGATGTTGGAGCTGTAGCCGAGGTGATACTTGACGTCGCCCGACCCGGACGAATCGTGGTCATCGTGCTGCCCGGCAAATTCGGCCAGCATCTTGCCGGCTGGTTTCTTCAAGATGTTCAACAACACGTTGAGGCGGCCGCGGTGCGCCATGCCGATGACCACCTCGCGCACGCCGTCGTTGCCGGCCTGCTCGATGATGAACTCCATCGCCGGGATGATGGACTCGGCCCCTTCCAGTGAAAAGCGCTTGTTGCCCTGAAATTTCACCGCCAGGAATCGCTCGAATCCGTCGGCACGCGTCAGCGCACCCAGGACCCGGACCTCGGCGGCCCGGTCCAGGCTCGAGCGTTGGAACCGCGTCTCGAACTGCTCGACCGCCCAGTTCTTCTGTCCGACGTCGCGGATGTTCATGAACTCCACGCCGACGCTGCCGCTGTAGAGCTGTTTCAGTCGCGCAATGATGGTCGCGACCGACGAATGAGCGGGCATTCCGTACATCGGCGACGTTGACACCACCACATCCATGTCGGCGGCGGTGAGCCCAAAGTACTCGGGATCGAGCTCCGGGTGTTTGCGGTCGGCTTCAAGGCCGAGTGGATCGGTCTGTGCGCCCTCATGGCCACGCACACGGTAGGCATTGATGAAGCGTGCGACCTTGGCCTGCCGATCGACCGAGTCGTGGTTGGCCGGGAGCGGCGGTGCGTGACCGCCGGCAAAGAGGCTACGCGGCACGACGGTCGGACCACGTGGAGCGGCGCCGCCGAGCGCCTCGAAGGCCTGCCGCGAAGCGGGATCGACCGAGGCCGGGTCGTCCGTGAACTGGAGATAGAGCGCTTCGAGGTAGGCCGCGTTTTCCGCGTTCTGCAGGGGATCGTGCGACATCCGCGGCGCTTATGCCCGCGCGCGCCCCCACGCACGGGGATAGGGCCGACCGCATGCGGATCACCACCCTCAACGTCAACGGACTGCGCGCGGCAGAGCGCAAGGGTTTCCGCCAGTGGCTCGCCCGCGCCGATCCTGACGTGCTCTGTCTCCAGGAGGTGCGCGCCGACGAAGGCGACGTGCCGCCCGACCTCTGGCGCCCGGCGGGATGGCAGGCGCGTTGGCACCCCGCCCAGAAGAAGGGCTACTCCGGGACCGCGGTGTGGGCGCGCTCCTCGTTCCCCAGCACCTTCACCGTCGGGACCGGCCACCGGCGCGGAGACGGCGAGGGACGGGTGGTCGGCGCGCACCTTCCCGGGCTCGACGTCTGGAGCCTCTACCTGCCCTCGGGCTCCAGCGGCCCCGACCGGCAAGCGTGGAAGTTCGAGTACATGGACCACATCTTCCCATGGTTGGAGGCCATTGTCCGCTCCGGCCGGCCCGCCGTGGTGTGTGGTGACATCAACATCGCCCACACCGCGATGGACATCAAGAATGCAAAGGGAAACGCCAAGAACTCTGGCTTCCTCCCCGAGGAACGGGCCTGGCTGGACCGGATGGTGGCCCTGGGGTGGCGTGACCTGTTTCGAGAGGCAAACCCCACCTCACAGGCCTACAGTTGGTGGTCCCAGCGGGGGCAGGCGCGCGCCAAGGACGTAGGCTGGCGGATCGACCATCTGTGGGGGACCCCCGGCCTCGCCCTCGGCTCCGTCACCATCGAACGCGGGGCCGGCCTCTCCGACCACGCGCCCGTGACCGCCGAGATCACCGTCGGATGAGGATTCTGCTCGCCGCGGCGCTCGGCGCGGGGCTGACGGCCTGCCCCCGCCATCCGGCCCCCGCCCGTGCACCCGTCCCCGACGCCACCATCCGCTACCGCACCGGCGAGGCCCTTCCCGGTCTCGGTCCCGACGCACACCAGGATCGCGGCCTGCAAGCCGCCGCCGAAGCGCTCGCCGCCGCGGCGATGAGCCCCGCGGCGCGGTTGACGACCGGCGCGGTCCGCGCCGCGCTGGAAAACGCACGCTACCCAGGTCCCGCCCGCTTCGTGGTCGTCGTGGGGGGGCGGCAGCCGCCCCCTTCCCTCTTCGAGTCCGTACCCACCGGCCTCGCGGTCGACGTCGGCTGGGCGTGGCGTGACTACTCCGACGGCACGCGCTGGTGGGTCCTCGGTTGGTGCGCGCGGCGTCTGCAGCTGGACGACGTCCCGGCCACCGTGCTTCCAGGTCGGGGGGTGGGGATTCGCGTCGACGGCGGCAAAAACCCACGGTTGTTCGTCGTCGCGCCGGGCGGCCGGTGGCGCGAGTACGCGCTCGTCGCCGGTTCGACCCGATGGGTGGGCGACATGAACGAACGCGGCGCCTACCGCATGGAGGTCGTGGACGGCGACCGTGTGGAGCTTCTCTTCGCGGTCCACGTCGCCGAGCCCATCCCGCCGGTGCCTCCGCTCCCGACCCGTCGCGTGCTGGAGAATCCCTACTCCGCCGTCGACCGGCTCTACACCCACGTCAACGACTTCCGGCGGATCAACGGCCTCGGTGCCGTCAGTCGGTTTGCGCTCTTCGAACCTCTGGTCCGGGAGCACGCGCTCTGCGTCGCCGCCGCCGGCGTCGCCGCCCACAAGACCGAGGGGTGCTCCAGCCTCCCGGAGCGCGCCACCCGCGACTACTACCCACGCGGCCACTACTACGAGAATGTCGCGGTAGCCGACACCGTGGACGAAGCGTGGGCGACGCTGCTGGCCTCGCCCGGACACCTCTCAAATCTTTTGTGTCGCGATTGTACAAACATTAGCATCGCCGCGGTGATGGAGCCGGTGCCCGACCCCCGGTTGTACGTGGTCTGGGAGCTGATGGCCTTCCCAGCCGGCGAGCCGGCGGCTATCCGGAAGTGATGTCCATCGCCGACTGGTCCACCCTCGATGCCACCGCACTCGCCGCGCTGGTCGCCCGCGGTGACGCCCACCCCCGCGAGCTGGTTCAGGCCGCGCTCGCGGCCATCGACCGGGTCAACCCGCAGCTGAACGCCACGGTCTACCGCATGGATGAGCTGGCGTTGGCGGCAGCGGATGCCCCGCTACCCGACGGTCCGTTCCGCGGCGTTCCCATGGTCATCAAGGACCTGGACGGCTTCTGTGCCGGGGTGCCCTACACCATGTCCAGTCGTTTTTTGGCCGGGTTCGTCCCCGACCACGACGCCGAGGTGATCGCCCGCCTCCGTCGGGCCGGATTCCTGTTTGTCGCCAAGACCAACTGTCCGGAGCTCGGCATCCTGGGTACCACCGAACCCGAGCTGCGGGGCCCAACGCACAATCCCTGGAATCTCGCCCACAGTCCGGGAGGGTCGTCCGGCGGGAGCGCCGCGCTCGTCGCGGCCGGAGCGGTGCCGGTGGGGCACGGCGGCGACGGCGGCGGCTCGATCCGCATCCCCGCATCGGCGTGTGGTCTCTTCGGGCTCAAGGTGAGCCGCGGCCTGCTGCCCCTCGGTCCAGAATTGGGTGAAGGCTGGGGTGGCTACGTCGTCCCCGGCGTGCTCACCCGCAGCGTGCGCGACAGCGCCGCGGTCTACGACGCCCTGGCCGGGCCGAGCGCGGGTGACCCTTACTGCGGGCCGACCCCGAACCGCCCTTTTCTTGCTGAGTTGGCCACCGATCCCGCTCCCCTGCGCATCGCCGTCTGTCGGGATTCACTCTTCGGTCGAACGATCGACGCCGAGTGTCTCGCCGGCCTGACCGAGACCGCCCGGCTCTGTGAAACGCTCGGCCATCACGTCGAGGAGGCGCGCCCCCGCTTCGATCGTGATGCGTTGGTGCTCGCATACCTGACTCAGGTGGCTGCCAGCGTGTCGACAGAGGTGTCGGACGCCGGCCGGTGGATCGGTCGACCGCCGGTGGCCGCCGGGTTCGAACCCGCCACCTGGTTCCTTCACCAGCTTGGCCAGAAGCTCAGCGCCGCCGACCTGCAATCGGGTCGAGAGGCCGCGCACGCGGCCGGACGTGCGCTGGCCCGGTTCTTCGACTGCCACGACGTGCTCTTGCTTCCCACGCTTGCCTCACCGCCGGTGCGCCTGGGTCAGGCGGCGCTCACAACCGCCGAGCGATTCGGCTTGGGCGTACTTCGCTCCGCCCCGGTCAAATCGGTGATGATGGGCGTGCTGCGCGATCTCGCCGATCGGAGCCTCGAAGCGGTCCCGAACACCCAACTCTTCAACATGACGGGTGTGCCGGCCATGTCGGTGCCGCTGCATTGGAGCGCGGGCGGCCTGCCGGTGGGGATGCAATTTGCCACACGCTACGGTGGTGACGGACTGTTGTTCCAGCTCGCCGGCCAACTCGAACGCGCGCGACCCTGGGCGGGACGGCGCCCCCCGATCCACGCCTGAATAAATAGGGGCAAAGCAGCATTTCCAACTGCTCACCCCACCCGCCGCCGCCTCCCGGCGGCCCGACGGGTGTACGCTCCGGTTGCCGAGGCGCCACTGCACCCGTCCCGCCGCGAACTGCTCGCCGCCGCCGGATCGCTGGTAGCGTGCGCGGGTAGCCGGCCGAGCGGACCCCCGCCGGACATCCTCCTGGTGACATTCTGCTCGCTCAGGGCTGATCGTGTCGGCGCACTCGGGTACCGCAACCGGGCGACCACCCCCCGACTCGACGCGTTCGCCGCCGACGCAACGCGGTTCACCCGTGCGTGGGCGAACGCGACCTGGACCAACGCCTCCCACGCCAGCATCCTCACCGGCATGTTCGTCGGCCATCATCACGTGGCGGACGACCAGGACACACTCGTGGCGGGGCTGCCGACACTCGCCGGCGTGCTGGGCGGGGCGGGCTGGCGGGCCGCGGCATCCCTGCAGGAGTCCACGCCGATGTCGCTGCCGGAGTCATCGGGCATCACGCGCGGGTTCTCCCCGGCCACGCGAGCGCGGACCTTGGGCGACTGGTCCCCGGAGGCCTTCGCAGCCTGGGCCGCCGGCGAACCGACGCCGTTCGTGGGGCTGGTGCACCTCCGAGCGGCGCACTCCCCGTTCGGCGACGGCTCTCCGTTTGTGCCCGCCGGGAGTCTGCACCCCGACATCCTCAAGTGGCAGGCCGGAATGCCGCGCATGGGGAGCGACGTGCTTCCCATCTGGTCGGAAGCCACGGATCCGCACCGCTGGCTGCTCGAGCGGATGAGGCAGGACCCGGTCGTCACCGACCAGCTCTCGGTGGCGTACGATTCGGCGGTGTACGCTGCGGATCGCGACTTCGGCCGCCTGCTCGACGCGCTTGACCGGGTCGGACGGCTCTCCAAGACGATCGTGGTCGCCGTCGCGGACCACGGCGAGTCCCTCCCCGGCCACAAGGACCGCCTCGAACGCGACGTGTTGCACATCCCGCTCCTGATCCGCGTCCCCGGCGGCATCGGGCACTCGGCGCTCGACGATGTGTCCCAGGTCGACCTCGTTCCCACCCTGCTCGAACTCGCGAACGTCCCCTGTCCCGACGGCCTGGACGGAGCGAGCCTTGCCCCCCTCATCCGCGGCGAACCGATGGCCGCGAGACCGGCGTTCAGTCAGTCCATCACCCGCAACCCGGCCGGGACCGTCGTCCGTCGGGAGGCGATCGTCTCGGGTGGGCTGCGCCTCGTCCAGTTCGATGACACCCGGTGGGACATCGAGGTCGAGGCCGACGGCGTGGTGACCAGGACCAACGTACGCACTGCGGAGGCGGACGCCCTCCATGCCCAACTCCAGGAGCTCGGCGCCGACACCTGGGTGCCGGCCGGGCCCAAGCCCCCGGTCGCGGAGGAGCTGCGCAAGCAGATCCAGCAGAGCGGCTACTGGTAGCTATACGCCTCGAAGGGTGCCACTGAGCGGTGTCGGTTCGTGCAGCACGACCTGCCTCAGCTCCCGCCCCATCGCCCGTCGTTGACCGACCGGGAGACATCAATGCAATTCATCGTCACGCTCATCTGTGCCCAGCTTTCGCTGATTCCCCAAGCTCAGGCCGAGACCTGCTACACCCTTTGGAGCGACGGAGAGACCGCCTCAATCTACACATTCGATCCTGACAGCGGGACCGCGAGCAGCGCCGCGGAAATTGGAGGCTTGGTGGGGCTCGATGTCGGCGGCCTCGCAGCCCGCGACGATGGGATCGGCTTTTGCACAGGGGGTCTCTGGTACGAGTTCGCGCTCGTGAGCGGCGAAGTCGTGGAGACGGACGTTCCATGCGTGGTCCTCGGTCCGGCGGATGCTGGACCATCCAGCGGATGTGGGAGTTTGTGGGCCCGTCGTCGGAGCCGGGCGTCCACCGGTTCCGCGGGAATCCGGTGATAGGTTACCTCCGTGATGATGACGACGACGGACACGTTGGCATCGGGGATGCGACCTACGTCATCACGCCCACGAACCGAGGTGGCGGCTCGGGAGGGCATTTGGTCGCGTTGCGGGGTGCCACGGGGGAGGAGGTCTGGGACTGGTGGGGCGCCGAGATCGACACGTCCCTGCTCCTGGCCGACGTGACCGGAGATGGGCACCCGGACGTCGTCACCCTGGACGACGTGGGTTCGGTTGTGGTGTTGGATGCCGTCGGCGCCGAGTTGTGGCGGACGGCGATACCATCGAGGCGGGGGCCCCTGGCGCAGCTCGCCGTCGGCGACCTCGACGGCGACGGTACTGTCGAGGTGATTGCGGACGATCTAGTGGTGGCGGGCGAGGGCGGTACGGTGTTGACGACGCTCGTTTCGTCCGACGCTCCCACATACGACGTTGATCGCGGGCGCTCGTCGGGCAGTCATGAGGAGTGGATGCTCGCCCTCCAGCTGGACGGCGACCCCGAGGGCGAGGCCTCTGTGGTGTCGGGGGGGGAGACTCTCTTTCTACGATTACGTCGGTGGCGTGCATCTACATGCCCGGGGTGGTGGTGGGATGGTTCGACTTGGCCCACCTCGGGCTTTCCGATGACCCCGGAAGGAGTCCGAGAGGCCTTTGAAGGAAGAGCATTCGCGAAGTTGGCACGGAGGCCGGCGCACAGTCTGGGTGGGTGACCCGGGCGCTCCGGCAGCTCGGGTACGAGCCCATCGTCGCGAACCCGCGGAAGCTCAAGGCGATCAGCGCGAACGAGCACAAGAGCGACCGCAACGACGCGCATCTGCTGGCGAAGCTCGCGACCGCGGACGCCACGCTGCTCCACCCCGTTCACCATCGGTCGGAGGCGCGCGAGCACGCGATGGCGGTGATGCATGCGCGGGATGCGCTGGTCCGGGAGCGCAGCCGCCTGATCTCGAAGATTCGCTCGATGTGCAAAGGGGTGGGTGCGCGCTTGAAGTCGGGCGGCGCCGATGCATTCGTCCATCGCGAGGAGGAAGTGCCGGCGGTGCTCGTACCCGGCTCGGGATCAGCAAGACCGGGAACGAGTTCGTTCGTCGGCTGCTCGTGCAGTGCGCCCACTACATCCACGGCCCCCTCGGCCACGACT
>SHYX01000030.1 GCA_009692585.1 Myxococcales bacterium | reverse complement strand
GAACCGCACGTCCACGAGGCTGTGGCGCAGGCCCCGGTGCTCGGAGGCGTCGGCCATGGTCTACCTCGCGGCGCAGGGGACGCCGCCGCGGCCAGTAGATCAGAATTCACGGCGTTGGTCGATCCCCAGGGGACCCACCGATGACTTTGTGATCGCCCTGGCGGCGCCCGTGCCCCCAAGGCGCTCGACGGATCCTCCCGCCCGAGCTTTGGCGTTAGTCTTTCCCCGTGCCGCTGCGGGGACTCCTTTTTCAGTCACTCCTGCTCGCCGTGCTCGTCACTTGGCCGGCACTGGTGCACCCCACGGTACAGATCCTCGGTTCACCCAAGGGGGACGCCGTCAAACACGTGTGGAACCTGTGGTGGATGCGCCACGAGCTGTTGCACGGGGCATGGGGTCTCCAGACCACGTTGATCAACTTTCCGGCGGGTCTCGAGCTGTACCCGATCGAGATCGCCAACGGCCTGATGACGGCGTGGTTGCCGCTCCCGCCGGTGCTGACGTCCAATCTGCTCGCGGTCGTTCACGTCTTCCTCATCGGCCTGTGTACCGGTTGGTTGGGGTGGCTGGTCGGGGCGCGTCGCGCCGGCGCCCACGTCGCCGGTGCGCTCGCCCAAGCCAGCGCCTTCACCGCGTTCACGCTCCACGCTGGCGTGGGCGAGCTGCGGCAGGCCTGGTGGGTGCCGCTCGGCCTGGGCGTGGCGATCCGGGCGCGGGATCACCTCCGTCCGCGGGACTTCGCCCTGCTCGGCTTCACGCTCTCCATCGCGACCCTGGCATGCTTCTACCACGGTTTCTTCCTGGCCACCGCGGTGGCGCTCTACGCGATGTGCACGCTGTCGTTCAACAGACGACTCCTGGCGGGCTGGGCACTCGCCGCCGCCATCGCCTGCTGTGTCGTCGTCCCCACCGTGCAGGTCTTCTCCGCGAGCTACGGTGCGGACGAGCGGACGCAGCTGTCCTTCTTCGCGTGGATGCTGACGGGGCTGCCGACCGACAGCTACCCGGTGACATCCCTGCAGTTCCACCAGCTGCTGGCCGCCGACTACACCGGCGCCACCGACGTGGACCGGCCCTTCGAGGCCTATCTTGGCGGCCGGTATCTCGGGACCATCACCGTGTTCCTTGCCGGCCTGGGCCTGTTCACGGCGCCGGCGCGGGCCTGGCCGTGGGCCGGCATGGCCGTGGGCGGGATCGTGCTCGCGTTGGGCAACGTCGTCTGGTTCAACGGAGCGGTGGTCGACCCGCCGCTGCTGCTGCCGCTGGCGGTGGCCAACAAGGTGCTGGCCTACTTCGCCGAGCCGCTCAACTTCCCGGTCCGGTACCTCTGCATCACCACCACCGCGCTCTCGGTGCTGGCCAGCTTGTCGGTTCGTTGGCGCTGGCCGATCGTGCTCACCCCACTCGCGATGATCGACATGACGCTCAACGACGCCGCGCCCTGGCCGCGGAGCACCTTCCGACTGGAAGGTCGCGACGACATCGAGGCGCCGGAGGGCGCCGTCGCCGAGCTGTCGTGGGCCCCGCGCGCGGATACGATCACCAACAGCCAGAGCCCGCTCACCATCTTCGACGCGTCGATCCGCGGGCGCAGCACCGCCGCCCAGATCTTCCTCGACCGGCCCTTTCAGACCATCGCCATCGAGCGGGTGGACCACTGGGCGCTGGACGGAATCCATTGGACGGCCGCGACGCCGCTCGCGCGCCACCTCGCCGGGAACCGCGAAGTCGAGGCCCGCTACATCGAAGCGAGCGTCTACCTGATGTGGGAGCGCGGGTTCCGCTCGATCTGGGTGAGCCACGCGTGCAAGGGCGACATCGACGTCGGAACCGCCCAGAAGCTCACCGCGCGCTTCGGGAAACCCCGCCACGGCCGCTGCGGGGACCTGTGGGTGATCCCGCGTCAGCAGGCGCCCGCCGGGCTCGAGGAGTACCGCACCCGATTCGCCAAGGACCTGGCCCTGGTCCCCGTGGTCAGGGCTCGGTGACCCGGTGCGCAAGGTCGAACCGACCGCGCTCGCGCCTGCCTCGCCGCCGCCTTCTCGTTGAGCCGCCCCCCCGCGCGGGCTATGCGCCCGCTTCCCACGGCACCAAGATGGCTGAAACCGGAATCACCCTACGCCAGACCGACTATTCCCAGTGGTACCTCGACGTCATCCAGGCCGCCGAGCTATCCGACTACTCACCGGTCAAGGGCTCGATGGTGCTGCGGCCGCACGGGTTCGCGATCTGGGACCTGATGCGCACCGGCCTCGACCAACGATTTGCAGCCACCGGGCACGTCAACGCGTATTTCCCGCTGTTGATCCCGGTCAGCTTCTTGTCGAAGGAGGCCGAACACGTCGAGGGCTTCGCCAAGGAGTGTGCGGTGGTCACCCATCATCGCCTGCGCGCCGCGGCCGGGGGCGGAGTCGAGCCCGATCCCACCGCCAAATTGGAGGAACCGCTGGTCATACGCCCCACCAGCGAGACCATCATCTGGCACATGTACGGCAAGTGGATCCAGTCGCACCGAGACCTGCCCATCCTCATCAACCAGTGGGCCAACGTGGTCCGCTGGGAGATGAAGACCCGCCCGTTCTTGCGGACCGCGGAGTTCTTGTGGCAGGAGGGACACACCGCCCACGCCACCCAGGCCGAAGCGGTGGAGGAGACGGAGCGGATGTTGCGCGTCTACGCTGACTTTGCCGAGAAGGAGATGGCGATGCCGGTCATCCCGGGGGTCAAGTCGGCCAGCGAACGTTTCGCGGGCGCCGTCGACACGATGTGCATCGAGGCGATGATGCAGAACGGCTGGGCGCTCCAGGCGGGAACCAGCCACTTCCTCGGCCAGAACTTCGCCAAGGCCTTCGACGTGACGTTCACCGGTGAGAACGGCGTGCGTCAACACGTATGGGCCACCAGTTGGGGGGTGTCGACCCGCCTGGTGGGCGCACTGATCATGACCCACTCCGACGATACCGGGCTGGTGTTGCCGCCACGGCTGGCGCCGATCCAGGTCGTCCTCACGCCGATGTGGAAGGGAGACGGTGAAAAGGCCGCTGCCGTCGCGTTCGCAGAGGCGGCGGCCGCACGACTCGTGGGGCTACGCGTCCGCGTGGACACCCGCGACCAGATGAAGCCGGGCGCCAAATACTTCGAGTGGGAGCGCAAAGGCGTGCCCCTGAGGCTGGAGATCGGCCCGCGCGACATGGCCGCCAACAGCGTGTTTGCGGCGCCACGCACGGGCGGCGGCAAGTACGCCATCGTGGTCGATGAGCAATTCGCCACCAACGTGCGCGCGAAGCTCGACGAGATCCAGGCACTCCTCTACCAGCGCGCCGCAGCCCGCCTCGCCGAGCGCACCGTCCGGGTGCAGAGCTACGACGAACTCAAGGCGAAGCTCGACGGCGGCGGGTTCTTCCTGGCCAATTGGTGTGACGACGCCGCAGCCGAAGCGACGATCAAGGAAGAGACACGCGCCACGATCCGGTGCTACCCGCTGGACCAACAGACGCCGGACGGCCCGTGTTTCTACAGCGGTCGCCCCGCCACCCACCTCGCGCTCTTCGCGCGGGCCTACTGAGCGGTTCCGGCCGATGAGTGCCCACATCTCCGTCCGCGACCTCCCGCGCGTCCGCGACGTGGCGCTCACCCTAGCCGCACACGGCTTCGGTGAACTGGCGCGCATCGTAGGCGTGGAGAGCGCCACCAGCAGCAGCGACGCCCCCATGGCCCGCCGCCTGCGGCTGGCGTTGGCCGATCTCGGACCCACCTACATCAAGCTCGGTCAGATCCTCTCCGTCCGGCCCGACATCCTCCCTCAGGCGGTCCTCACCGAGCTCGCCGAGCTCCAGGACAACGCGCCGCAGGTGCCCTTCAACCAGGTCAGGGCGCTCGTGGAGGAGGAGCTGGGCCGGCCCATCAGCGAGATGTTCGTGCACTTCGAGGAGGTGCCGATCGCCAGCGCCAGCATCGCCCAGGTGCACGGCGCCGAGCTTCCGGACGGGACCCAGGTGGCCGTCAAGGTGCAGCGGCCAGGCATCCACGGCGTGTTGCAGAGTGATCTCCACATCCTCTACACCCTGGCCCGCCTCGTCGAAGGGCAGATCTCGGTGCCCGGGCTCTACACGCCGGTCGAGATCATCCAGGAATTCGAGCTTGCCATCCAGAGCGAGCTCGACTTCTTGCAGGAGGCCAAGGCCGCCGAGCGCTTCGGCGCCAACCACGCCGACCTAAAAAACGTGGTGGTGCCCCGCATCCACCGCAGCTTCTGCACCCGGCGGGTGCTGGTGATGGACCGCATCCACGCCCTGAAACTCAACGCGGTGGAGGGCGGGACCGAGCTCGGACGCACCGCGATGCGCGGCATCATCGAGAGTTGGTACTACCAGCTCTTCGAGCACGGTTTCTTCCACGGTGACCCGCATCCCGGGAACATCATGGTGCTACCGGACGGTCGCATCTGTTTCCTGGACTTCGGCCTGACCGGCACGCTGACCGGCGAAATGCAGGACGTGATGACCGACATCTTCGCGGGGTTGGTGTTCCGTGACGCCGAGACCGTCGCGATGGCGGTGTATCGGGCGGGGGCCACCGCCGATCGGGTGGACCTCAAGGCCTTTCGGGGCGAGATCGAGCGGCTGATGGCGAAGTACCACGGCGCGTCCCTCTCCGACCTCAGCGCCCGCGGCTCGCTCAACGAATTCATAGAAGTCGCGACGAAGTATCGCATACTGCTCCCCCGGGAATTTGCCATCGTGGCGCGCGCGGGCTCGATGGTGGATGGGATTGCCAAGCGGCTCCTGCCCGACACCGACATCGTCACCGAGGTGCGCCCGTGGGCGCAGCGGCTGGTCCAGCGGCGTTTCGGCCCCGAACGGCTCAGCGCCGACACCTTGCGCGTCCTCCAGCACGCCCAGACGGCGTTTCGAGACCTGCCGACCCAGGCCAACCAGCTCCTGATCGACCTGGAGCGGGGGCGGGTGTCGATCATCGCGCGCGATCCGGACGCCGAGGCGCTCAGGCAGGAGGTCCACCACGCGGCGGTGCGCATCTCGCTCGCGCTGTGCGCCCTGGCCCTCGCCGTGAGCGGCACGATGCTCATCGCCACCTGGGCGCCCCAGCCGTGGGGCATCCCGGTGTGGCCGCTGTTCGGACTCGGGATCGGCGTCGTCGCCCTGGGCATGTTCTTCGGGCTGGTGATGCACTGGCTCTTCGCCGCGCGCATCCACCCGCGGGAATGGTCGCGCCGACTGTGGGCGGTGGTGCGATTCTTCATCGGCGATCGAAATGCTTGATGGCAGCGGACATCCCGGGACGGTTGGGGGGGGCGACTGTACGAGGCGAGCCTCCCGTGGTAGCCTCCGCAGACGCGCCCTCGGAGTGACCACGTGTCCGGATTGACGACAGCATTGCGACAGGGCGACGTGGTCGCCAAGAAATACGAAGTGGACGGGCTGATTGGCGAAGGGCCCACGGGCGCCAGCTACAAGGCGCGGGTGATGGCCACGGGCAAGATGGTGTGCATCAAGGTACTCAACGGCCCCCCGATCCCCACGGCCACCGCCGTCCCGATCGTGCAGCGCATCCAGCAGGCGAAGGCGGACGCCCTCGTGGTGCTGACCGACTTCGGTGAGCACGCGGGCTCGCTCTTCGTGGTCAGCGAACACTTCGAGGCGGAGAGCCTGCGCCGGCTCATGGACAGCTACGCAGGGCAACGCAAGTCATTCTCGCTCCAGGAGGCCTGCCAGATCGTCGTGCGCGCGCTGGAAGCGGTCGAGTCGGCGCACCAGGCCGGCCTTGTCCACCGGCATGTCAAGCCAGGGAACATCCTGGTGCAGACGCGGACCGTCGGCCCGGGCAAGGTCGTCCGCACCATCAAGCTCAACGGGCTGGGCGTCTCGGAGCTCATCAACCCCGGCACGCTCGCCGAGAACATGGTCGAGAGCGGCGACAGCCGGTACATGGCGCCGGAGCTGACCTCGCCGTCGGCGGGCGGGACGGTCCAGACCGATCTGTACTCGGTGGGCGTGATCTTCTACGAACTGCTCACGGGGCAGACGCCCATGGGCACCTACCTGTCGCCGACGCAGGTGCGCGACGACCTGCCGAACCACGTCGACGACATCGTGGACATCGCCATCGCGGGCGAAGCCGCCGATCGGTACCCTTCGGCACGCGACATGATCAACGACATCTCGCGGGCCTTCACTGACGACGACAAGCCGACGGCACCCCTCCCCCGCAAGACCATCGGGATGGTGGTGGGCGGCAGCGTGCTGGTGATGGCGCTCATCGGCGGCTACTTCGCGATGAATGATCCATCCGTCACCGCCAGGAAAGAAGACGACGCGCAGCGGGCCCGCATCATCCGGGAAAACCCCATCGACGCGGCGGCCCAGGAGGCTAAGGTAGCCGGCCATCCGAACATGGTGTACGTCCCGACGGGCAAACTGCTCCGCGGTCGGATGCGCACCGAGAACTCCTCGGTTGCCGCGGCCACCGAACCGCTGGCGACCGAGAAGGAAGTCCGCGGCTACTACATAGACAGGTTCGAGTATCCGAATGAAGACGGCGGGCACGCGACGGTCAACGCCACGCGGGCCGAGGCCAGCGCCGGGTGTGCCACGGGGGGGAAGCGCCTGTGCACGGCACTCGAGTGGGAACGGGCGTGCAAGGGCCCCGAGATGACCGTCTACGGCTACGGCAACGCCTACAAGGCCAAGACCTGCGGTACCGATCCCGGCGGCGACAAGAACCAGGACGGCGGCCTTGACCGCAAGAGCGGCTCACAGGAAGGCTGTAAGAGCGGTTGGGGGGTGTACGACATGTCCGGCGGCGCCATGGAATGGACCGCCGATGCGGCCTCCAACACCAAATTCGGCGTGCTCAAGGGCGGCAAGCGGGAGAGCGCCGAACAGGGCACCCGCTGCGCCTACTCGCTGGAGTTCAATTCCACCGCCACCAACCGCGCCATCGGTTTCCGCTGCTGCATGAACGACGATGGCTCGTTGCCGATCGATCCCCATGCGGCGCCGGCCGCGCCCGCCGACGGGCTGGCGCCGGTCGACGGTGCGGCGCCGGCTACGGCGCCGGCGGCGGCGCCGGCGGCGGCGGCGGCTACGCCGTAGGCGGGGCCGACGCTCAGGCCTGGGGCGTCGCCCAACACAAGCTACCCCTTCCGCTGAGCCGGCCGCTCCTTGTACAATGCAGCCGCCTCGCGCAGCTCCTGGCGTACGATCAGGTAGACACCCGGGTCATAGGTGAGCGCCGTGTGTCCGATTCCCTGCACGGGTCGGTTCTTGAGTGAGGTCTCGCCGGGCTTGGGAACCAACACACTGCTCCACCAAGGACACACGACGTCGGCGCGGCTGTGCACGCTGACCAGAGGGACATCCACGGGGAACACGTCGGCTTTGAGCCTCTTGATGTAGGCGCTGTTGGGGAGGAGATCCCAGGGAGAGCGCGAGACGGCGCCCAGTCCCATCAGCGTGAGCCCGATGGCGGCGGTCGGGGTACCATGATGGGGAGTGCCGAGCGTCACGATGGATTTCACCCGAGGCGCGCCGCCGAGCTGTTGCACGTATTGCCTGGCGATGAGCCCGCCCTTGCTGTGACCCACGATGTGGAAGGCGCGCAGACCGGTGCGCTGACAGATTCGCTCCAGCTTCTCGGCCACGTGCTCCGCGAGGTCCTGGGGACGGCGGGTGTTGAGCCCGAGCGTGCCGCCGAGATCGAAGGAGAACACCCCGAAGCCGTCGTAGCGGAGACGGTCTTCCATCACCTCCCACACGTTGCGCTTCTGGAAGAACCCATGGAGGAGCAGCACCGATTCGTCGTAGTTCGCAAAGTCGTCGCGACGGACAATCTGGTTGGAGCCCCCGTACACCCGGCGGAGGCTGCCCAGTTGATCGCGCAGCGCGCGCCAGGCACGCAGCGGCGAGGTCGGCTTGTTCACGAGCTGGGTCTATCACTCCCCGGCTTCGTCGGACCGTGGCGACGACGACCACGCCGCGTGGTACGGTGCCGGCACGATGGAGTCGTCGATGCGTACCCTGCCCGTTCTGTGCCTTCTCGCGTTCGCCTGTGTCCCTGAAGAAAAAGAGGAGGACAGCGCCGGTACGCTGAACCCGGCTGAGCAGGAGACGACCTGCTCCGGGACCGCCCCGGTGGTCGACGATTTCAGCGCCGCCGAGGGCGAGCCGATCGAGGACAACGACGGCGGCGGATTGCAAGCCTCGGTGCTGTTGCTGGTGGACTACAGCGACGAAGACGGCGACGCGCACATCCTGCGCGTGGACGTGTGGTGGGACACGGTGATCGACGGCACCGTGGACGTGAGCGGCTCCCCCAACGCGGCAACCCCCCCCACCGCCCTTGAGGATGCCGGTGGCACCCCCGTGGAAGAGTGCGCTGGCAAAGGAGGCACCTTCGGCCTTTCCGTCGGCGTCACCGGCGACGACCTGGACTACGAGACCGAGTACGACTTCGGGGTCGTCATCTACGACGCCAGCGACACCCCGTCCGAGCCCGCATTCGCGACGGGTGTGACGCCGGCGATCCTGTGAACGGCCCGACAGCGCGTTAGCCCCGCGCGATGAAGAAGGACGCCTACCGCGACGCGGGAGTGGACATCGACGCCGGCGACGAGGTCGTCGATCGCATCACGCCCCACGTTCGGAGCACCCATCGCGACGGCGTGGTGGGCAGCATCGGCGGCTTCGGCGGCTTCTTCCAGGTGCCCGCCCACTACAAGGAGCCGCTCCTGGTCGCGGGCACCGACGGCGTCGGCACCAAGCTGTTGTTGGCGCAGGCGCTCGGCCGGCCCGAAACCATCGGGATCGATCTGGTGGCGATGTGCGCGAACGACGTCGCCGTCTGCGGCGCCGAGCCACTCTTCTTCCTGGACTACTTCGCCACCGGAAAACTCGATCCGGCCGAGGCGGAGGCGGTCATCGCCGGCATCTGCGAGGGGTGCCGGCAGGCGGGCTGCGCGCTCATCGGCGGGGAGACGGCGGAGATGCCGGGCATGTACGCGCCCCGCCACTACGACCTGGCCGGCTTCTGCGTCGGGGTGGTGGAACGGAGCCAGGTCCTGGACGGCAAGTCGATTCGGCCCGGCGACGCGCTGGTGGGCTTGCCGTCGAGCGGCGTTCACGCCAACGGCTACTCCCTGGTGCGAAAACTCGTGGGTGCCTTACCCATGGACCGCGATGACTGGGAGCTGGGGGCCCCCCTGGGCGACGTCCTGATGCGCCCCACGCGAATCTACGTCAAGGAGCTGCTGGCGTTGCGATCGCGCTTCCCGCTCGGTGGCGCCGTGCACATCACCGGGGGCGGCTTCACCGGCAACGTGCCGCGGGTGCTGCCGAAGGGGCTCGGCGCGGTGATGGACAAGGGGTCCTGGCCGGAGCTGCCCATTTTCCGGCTCTTGCGCCAGGTGGGATGGCTCTCCGACGAGGAGATGTTCCAGACGTTCAACTGCGGCCTGGGGATGGTGCTGGTGGTCCCCGCCGAGCACGCCGAGGCCCTGGCCGAAGCGGCCTGCGGTCACGTCGTCGGGCGGGTGGTCGAGGATGCCGACGGCGCCTGCGTGGTGCGATGAGGGCGCCCACCCGGGCGGCCCGATGACCGCCCGAGTCGCGGTGTTGGTGTCCGGCGGCGGCTCCAACCTCCAGGCGCTGCTCGACGCCACCGCCGATCCCTGGTTTGGCGCCGACATCGTCAAGGTGGTGAGCAACGTGTCAGGGGTCGTCGCCCTCGACCGCGCCGCGCAGTCAGGTGTCGCGACCGAGGTGCTCGATCATCGTGGCCGGCCCCGCGCCGAGTTCGAGGCCGACCTGCTCCGCGCCGTGGGGGATGTCGAATTCGTCTGCCTCGCCGGCTTCATGCGGGTGCTGACCGGAGCCTTCCTGGCCCGTTTTTCGGGTCGGGTGCTCAATATCCACCCGGGACTCCTGCCCCTGTTTCCGGGGCTGCACGCGCCGCGCCAGGCGCTGGCGGCCGGCGTCACCCAGGCGGGCGCCACCGTGCACCTGGTGGACGCTGGCGTCGACACCGGTCCCATCCTGGCCCAGGGCACGGTGCCGGTGCTTCAGGGCGACACCGAAGCCACGTTGGCGGCGCGTATCCTGACCATGGAGCATCGCCTGTACCCGATGGCCTTACGATGGATGGCGGAAGGACGCGTCGTCGTGGAGGGCGGCCGTGCGACGGTCGAACTGAGGCCCGGCGAGAGCCGCTGGTTGAGCGGCGGGTAGGCGTTCTGGGCGCCGCCGTCGCGGCGGCTGGGGAACTACCAGGCCTCGGCGCGCAGCGTGAGCGGCTGCAGCGAGCCGCGTTGCCGACCGATGTGCATCGCGACATGGGCACGGGCGTCGTCCAGCACGCTGGAGGCCACCTCGGCGGCGCGCGCCGGGGTGTTGTTCTCTTCGGACAGGTGCGCGAGCACCAGGGTCTTGAGTCGTGGGCTGAGCCCATCCCGCAGCAGCGCCGCCGCCTGGCGGTTGCTCAGATGCCCGTGGTTTCCCTTGATGCGCTGCTTGAGCCAGTAGGGGTAGGGCCCGTTGAGCAACATGTCCTCGTCGTGGTTGAACTCCAAAACCGCGAGGTCGCAGCCGCGCAGCTTGTCGGCCACCAGCGCTGTGGGCCGGCCAAGGTCGGTGATCACGCCCACCGTGATGTTGCCGACGTGCACCCGCCAACCCACCGGCTCACGGGTGTCGTGGGGGACGGGGAAACACTCGGCGCGGAGGTGGCGCACCTCCACGGTGTCACCCGGCTCTACGATCTCGATGCCATCGGGCGTGCAGCGGGCCTCGAGGGCGCCGGCGGTACCCGCCGTCATCCAGAAGGGCACCGGCTTTCCGCGCCGGGCAAGGGCGCGGCCGAGCACTCCCGCGGCGGCGACGTGATCACTGTGTTCGTGCGTGACCAGCACCGCGTCGATCGGCGCGTCGGCCAGGCCGGCCGCCGCCAGCCGCTCGGTGATCTGTTTGGTGGCCAACCCGCAGTCGATGAGCACCCCGGCGTGACCGTCCCCGACGTAGGTGCAGTTTCCCGCCGAGCCCGACGAGAGCACACAGACGGTGACGTCGCGGCTGAACAGGCCCACCGCGACTACTGCGCGCCGAGCAGCCCGGGGAGGGTGAGCCCCGGCGGCAGAGCGTCGAGAGGGCGAGAGAGGTCCGGCGACGGCGCGACCTCGGTCGCGGAGAGCAACGAGAGCTCGACCCAACCGAAGTCTCCGCCCTGGCGCACCCGCGCCAGCTTCGCATCGCGGACGAGCACCTCGACCTGCGCGCCCCGCTGGAGCGTCGCCGAGATGTGGGCCGCATCGGACCACCGCCGCAGATCGACGTCGGCGAGCAGCCAGGCGTCTTCCGCGTGGGCGGCGGTCAGGACCGAAAGGAAGAGCAACATGGGGTGTCCGGGGCGTCGGTGCTATATCCGCCGTGGATGTCGGAGACCCTCGCCAGCCTCGGTCGTTTCGGACAATTCCTCGGCCGGGTGACGTGGCGCCTGTTGACGCCCCCCTGGAACGGCCCCGACTTCTTCCGGCACACCTGGACCGTGTCGATCCGCTGCCTCGGGCCGGTGGTGGCGGTCACCTTTCCCTTCGGCATGGTGATCGGACTCCAGGGCCTGGCCATCTTCGACATGTTCGGCGCCCAACGCCTGTTGCCGAGCCTCATCTCGGTGGCGGTGCTGCGAGAGCTCTCACCGGTGCTGGCCAGCGTGCTGGTGGCGGCGCAGGCGGGCAGCTCCTACGCCGCCGAACTCGGCAGCATGCGGATCAAAGAGGAGCTCGACGCCACCGAGATCATGGCCGTGGACGGCCTACGGTGGCACGTGGTCCCCCGGGTGGCGGCGCTCATCCTCGCCTGTCCGATCCTCAACACCGTGGGCAATCTGGCGGGGCTCGCCGGGGGCTACACGATGGCGGTGGGCGTGCAGGGCGAGCCGAGCGGGGTCTTCCTGGCCAATCTCTGGGTGTTCACCCAAACCGCCGACCTGTGGGCGGGCGTGGTGAAGACCACGGTCTTTGGTGCGATCATCGGGCTGATCGCCTGCTACCACGGCTTCTACGCGACCGGCGGCGCGGCGGGAGTCGGCCGGGCGGTCAACGACACCGTGGTCCGCGCCACCCTCGCCTTCTTCGCCGCCAACTACCTGCTCACCTCGGCCATGTTCGGATGAGCGCGCTCGCCTGGCTGGGGGGTCTGGTGTGGTTCGTCTGGGACTGGGCGCTGGTGTCCGTCCGGCGCCGACCGCCGCCGGGGGCCACACTCGTCGAGGCGTACCGGATCGGGGTGCAGTCGCTCCCAGTGCTCGTGACCATCAGCCTCTTCGTGGGGACGAACCTCGCGTTGCAGGGCTTCAAGGCCTTTGAGCCCCTGGGCGGCCAGCGCCTGGTGGGGATGTTCGTGGCGATGGCCGGGGTGCGCGAGCTGGCACCGCTCATCGCCGCGGCGATGGTCGCGGCCAAGGCCGGCACGGAGATGGCGTCCCAGATCGCGGTGATGCGCACCCGCGAACAGCTCGACGCCCTCGAGGTCATGGCCGTCAACCCCGCGTGGTTCCTGGTCACCCCCCGACTGTACGCCATCATGATGGTCATGCCCGCGCTCACCCTCATCTCCATCTTCGTGACCCTGGTGTCCTCGTTGTCGGTGTCAGTGTTTCAACTCGGGCTCAACGCCGCCACCTTCCTGGAGTTCGCGACCGGCTCGATTCGCCTCTACGACCTGCTCGCCGCCGAGGTCAAGGCGATGGTCTTCGCGGTCATCATCTGTTTTGTCAGCTGCTACTGTGGATTTGTCTCGACCCGGGGCCCTGAGGGCGTCGGGACCGCGACCAATCGCGCGGTGGTCGTGAGCTGTATCGTGTGTGTCACGTTCAACTACCTCGTCTCCCAGGTGCTCTATGGATGACGCGCCGATCCGCATCGTCGACGTGCACAAACGTTTTGGCGAGCTGGTGGTGCTCGATGGGGTGAGCTTCGACATCCCGCGGGGTCGTACTACCGCGATCATCGGGCCCTCGGGGACCGGCAAGAGCGTGATGCTCAAACACGTCGTCGGCCTCATCAAGCCCGACGCCGGCCAGGTGCACGTCTTCGGCACCGACATGGGTCGAGCCCGCGAGGCCGACGTCTACAAGGTTCGCAAGCGGCTGGGCATGCTCTTCCAGGACGGCGCGCTCTTCGATTCGTTGTCGACGGGCGAGAACATCGAGTTTCCGTTGCGGCAACACCACCCCGAACTGAGCGTGCACGAGCGCCGCGACCGCGTCGACGAGGCGCTGGAAATGGTGGAGCTGCCCGGCCTCTACGATCGGCCTACGCCCGCGCTCTCGGGGGGCCAACGCAAGCGCGTGGGCCTGGCGCGTGCAATCGTCACCAAGCCTGAACTGGTGCTCTTCGACGAGCCCAACTCGGGGCTGGACCCCATCACGTCCGACGCCATCGATGCGCTCATCGGCCACCTGAAGGAGACGCTGGGGGTCACCTTTGTCGTCATCAGTCACGACATCGTGGGGACCATCAACGTGGCCGACCACATCGCGATGCTGTACCAGGGCAAGCTCATCGCGTGGGGCACACGCGATGAGGTGACGCACAGCGAACACCCCATCGTACGGCGCTTCCTCGGCCGAAATCTCATCCTGCCACACGCGGGCGAGTCCGGGCCGGCGCGCTTGCCGAGGATCGAGTAGGCGCGCTCCGGGTTAGCAGGCCGCGTGTCGCGTCGCCACGAGGTCGGGGTCGGTCTGCTGCTCGTCGGAGCCACGGGGATCCTCGCGTACATGGCCTTGCAGATCGGGGCGCTCCGGGGCTTCGGCGACACGCTCTCGGTCGAGGTGGCGTTCTCGGACGCGGCCGGGTTGACGGAGGGCGCGGTGGTTTCGGTTTCGGGGGTGCAGGTGGGGCGGGTGGAGGCGTTGCGGGTGCAAGACGGGGGCGCGCTGGCAACCCTGTCGGTCGACGCCGACGCCGGGCTCCGGACCGACGTCGGCGTCGGCGTACGCGCGCGCTCGGTGCTCGGTGAGAAATACGTCGAGCTCCAACCCATGTCGGCCGACGCGCCGCTCCTCGTCGACGGCGCCCGGCTCTTGGCCATCGGGAAAACCGTGGAGATCGACCAGCTCGTCACCTCGCTGGGCCCGCTCATCGACGCGCTCGATCCCGAGGCGCTCAAGGTCCTCACCGACGCCATCAAAGCCGATCCGGCGCGGGCCACGCGCCTGCTGGACGACGCCGAACGCCTGCTGCACAACGCCGCAGTGGCCTCTGACGCGCTCCCCGACCTCGCCGAAAAGGCCGCTGCCACCCTTGACAGTGTCACCGCGACCAGCGACAGCGCCCGCCCGGTCATCGCCCACGCCGACACCACGCTGACCGCGGCGGATGGTGCAGTGGCGCGCGCGGGCTCCCTGCTGGCCAGCGTCGAGCCGAAGGACATCGAAGCGTTGCTGGACGAGCTGACCGTCGCGGCGAAAGAAGGCCGGGTGATACTGGAAAAGGTGAATCGGCAAAGCGGCAAGGTCGAACGGCTCATCGACAAGGCGGACCGGTTTTCACGCGAGGACTGGCTGCGCATCACCCAGGAAGAGGGCATCCTCATCCGGTTGAGCCCCCGCGACGCCAAGACCGTGCTCGGGTTGTCGCCATGACCGGGCGTCGGCGCCGCGTCGCCTTCGGGTTCGGGATGTTGGCGGCGGCCGAGCTGGGGGCGCGGCTGTACCTGTTCGCGACCGCGGGCGAAGGACGCGTGCTCATCCCCGACTCGGATCGGCTCTGGCGCCTAGCTCCGCCGCCGGTCAGCGGCGAAAAATACCGCGTCGACGACGACGACTTCCGCGCGTCGAGTGTCGCGGCTCCGGCCGATGCGCCGCTGATTCTCACACTCGGGGATTCCAGCATCTTCGGGCACGCGGTCTTAGATGGCGAAACCATCCACGACGCGATGCAGGCGTCACTTGCGGCGAGCGGGGTGAGCGCCCGGCTCCGGTGCCTCGCGGTCCCGGGCTACTCCTCGGCGCAGACGCTGCGCGTCATGGATGAGTTGGGTTGGTCCCTGGCCCCGCGGGCGCTGGTCATCGGTAGCCTGTGGAGCGACAGCACCCTCGACATCGTGCGGGATGCCGACCTGTACGCCGCTTTTGCCGACCCCGTGGCCCGTGCGGAGCTGCTCCTCTCAAAACTCTCACTCTTTCGTGTCACCCGTCGTACGCTCAATGGCATCCGCGGGCTTCCTGCCGAACGAATCATCAGTTGGCCCCAGCCGGGCGACACCGGAGTGCGCCGGGTTCCGGTCGAGGACTACGCGGCCAACCTGGAGTCTATGGTATCCAAGGCGCAGGAGCACGGCATGGGTGTGGTGATTCTTGCCCTGGCCAACAGCGGGATGATCGGGCGGGGTCGCGGCAGCAGTGACCCCGTCTACCCCTATCAGGACGTGCAGTACCGCGTCGCGGAGGCGCACAATCTCCCGTACGTGGACATGGTGCGGGTGTTTCGCGACTCCGGAATGACGATGAACCAACTGTACCTGGATGAGTTGCACCCGTCCGGGACCGGTGCCACCCTGCTCGGACAGGCCGTCGCCGGCGCCCTCGTGGACACGGGTTTTCCCAGGCGGGTGACCGTCCCGACGCCGGCACCGCCGGTGCTGGCGGGCCCGGATCCGTGGGACGGTGCCGCCGCGGCGCACCGTCGTAGCGTCGCCGGCGATCTCGCCACCGGAAATCTGTGAGGCCGACCATGTTCCTGTTCTTCGTGCTCTCGGCGTGCACCACCGCCGACGAGACCGGCGAGACCGGCGACCCTGCCGACACCGGCCCCTTCGACGCCGACGGCGACGGCATCTACACGCCCGAGGACTGTGACGACAGCCGCGACGACGTCTACCCCGGTGCCGCCGACGACCAGAAGGGCGACGGCGTGGACATGGACTGTGTGGGCGGTGACGGCGACCCCATCGTCGGTTGTTCGCCGATCCTGGTACCGGACGTCTACCCGACGATCGAAGACGCGCTTCTGGATGGCAAGAGCAACCTCTGCCTGGGCCCCGGCACCTATGCTCCGGGACCCCTCCCCGATGGGGCCACCGCCGTGTCCGCCTTCCGCGGGCAGGGGCGCGACGTCACCGTCGTCGATGACCCCTCTGGTCACTACGAGGTGCGCGTCCTGGCCGGGCTCACCGCGACGGGACGGGTCACCGGCTCGGGTTCGTATCAGTTCAACGACGTCACCCTCCGCGACGCGGTCATCGCCGACTTCGACAACTTCTTCTGCGACCGCTGCGGGCTGGTCCGTTCCCCGATCGACGCCGAGGTCAGCGAGGCCGTCGCCGGCATCGCCCTCTCGGACGGGTGGATCGCCGGGGCCACCGCGGGCGTCCGCCTTACGTTGAGTGGCTGCCGAAACAGTTGCAGCGGCTACTACACCGACCTGCGCATGTACAACATGACTTTCGTCGGAAACGCCGTAGCCATCGAGCTGGACCTCAGCGGCGACTATGACATCTACTCGGTGATCGACAATTCGGTGTTCGTCGACAACGGCGCGATCATGACCGTCGCCGAAGGGAGCGGGGTGGTGCCGCGGCTGAACATCTCGTCGCAGGGAAACGTCGAGTGGGGGAGCACCGACGCCTTCCCCGACGGCGACGACTTTTCTATCAAGGTCCAGGACCCCCAGTTGGACATGGCTTTCACGCCGCCGCGACCGATGGAGGGCTCACCGCTCATCGACAGCGCCAAAGGCGACTTCGTCACCTTCACCGACTTCTGGGGCGTCGAGCGTATCGACGCCGACAAGGGCGCCGTGGAGTACCTGGCGCCGAGTCCGTGATGTACGGTGGACCTTCGGGGCGATGCTGCGGCCCGGTTTCGAGGTCAGGATCGGCCCGGAACGCATCGCGGCGCGGTCGGCGGGGATGGCCGCGAAACCGGTGTGAGGTCGCGACACGGGGAGGGCGCCGGACCGCGGCGCCAGCATGAGGGAGCACCGGCCGCGAGATACCCGCCTGGCGATGATGCTCGCCGCGCTCCTCGCCGGTGGCTGCGATGGCGACGGCGAGGGGCTCACCCCCGAGGGCCAGACCCCCGGCGACTGCACCGACCGGGCGGACAACGACGGCGATGGTGCCTTCGACTGCAACGACGGCGGATGCACGGGTTCGCCGGACTGTGAAGTCGACACCGACACCGACACCGACACCGACACCGGCAGCGACACCGGCAGCGACACCGGCCCCGACACCGGCCCCGACACCGGCCCCGACACCGACGAGCCCGCCGACGACTGTACTCCGTCGTCCGAGGCCAGCGTGACGCTGTGCGTCGACCGGTTCTGGGAGCAGACGTTCGACGGGACGTCGCAAGCCGAACTCGACGCGGCGATCGCGGCGATGCCTGCAGAGCTGCGCGACGAGGACCTGGCAGACCCGGTCGACCGGGCGCGCCAGTTGCAGTGGGCCATCGTGGCGACCAACAACCTCTCCGCGGCGTCGGTGGCCGTGCTCCTGCCCGGTGGGACCTATGACTTCACCGGGCTCGACGACGCCCACCCGTCCGTCCCGACCACCGACTTCTACCAGCTGCCGCTGCGGCCCAAGCTGTTCATCCGGCGCAACGACGTGACCCTCCGCAACGCGCAGGACAGCTCGCTCCCCGTGCTGACCGCGTCGGGCCCCGGCGCCGACGGCATCCACCACGGGCGGGTGTTCCTGCTGCTCGACAGCAGCCATACGCGGCTGAAGGTGCAGGGGCTGGTGTTCCGCGGCGACGCGGAGACCACCACGTTCGCCGACCCGGCGGGCGCGATGCACGAGGACGACGCCTCGCTCTACTTCACCGGCCAGTGGGGCTCCACCATGGTCGGCCTCAACGGCGGCGCGAACCAGGCGACCTTCGAGGACTGCCGGTTCGAGAAGGTCAACGGCAGCGCCATCAGCGCCGTGGGCCTGCTGACCGTGACCCGGACGGCCTTCGAGGGAGCCGTACCCGAACCGTCGGAGATCGACCCCGAGGACGTCATCGAGGCGCTGCAGGCGGCGATCACCGCCGGTCGAGGCGCCTCGCCCGGAATGGACTTCCACTCCGGCATCCGCCGCTCCTACGCCTACGGGCCCACGGTCGTCGAGGACAGCACGTTCACGGGCTTCGTCCAGGGGGTGGTGGGCTCAGCCGACGGCTTCCCGATCGAGCTCAGGGGCAACACCTTCACGTCGATCTATGACCACGCGGTGTACGTTCTGGGCGACGCAGGGGGGAGCGTGGTCGAGGACAACCTCTTCGAGAAGGTCGGTAACGGGGCCGTGAAGTTCGCCGGCCACACCGAAGAGCTCGACCCGGACTTGGGTGTGGCGGGCCTGCACGACGGCGCGGTTCGCGACAACCAGTTCGTCCAGATGCGGAACGGTGCCATGGCCATCGGGGGCGTCCGCAACGACATCTCGGGAAACCAGGTCGCCGCCTACGACGCCAGCGCCGATCCGACCGGCTGGTACGACCCGGACTACAACCCGGGCCACCACTACCCCGAGGCCTTCCTCATCACCGAGGCCGGCCAGGCGGGCTGGGCCGACCACATCTACCGCAACCGGTTCGAAGACAACACGGCGGGGGACGGCGAGTTCTCGATCTTCATCCAGCAGCGACCCAACGTCGGCGACCGCAGCATCTCGGAAAACACGGTGTCGGGCGCCGGCCAGACGGTCTACTTCCGCCATCTGAAACGCTGTGGGTCGAACCCGGCCCCCTGCTCGACCTACGAGCCGACGATCACGGCGGAGGGCGGCGCCAACCTGGTGTTCGGGGCGCCCGCAGACTGCGCGGACTGCTACCCGTCGGACCCGGACTACATCAGCGAGCTGCCGTGAGCGCCGACGGCGGCCGAGCGCTTCGCCGCCGCGCTCGCGGGCGATGACGGCGCCCCGCCGCTACGGAATCGCCACCAAAAAACCCTCCTCCAACAACACGCTCGGCCAGGGTCCGGCGTAGCTGCCATCGTAGCAGGCGTGGTCCGGACAGGCGCTGCGACAGACACCCTCGTTCAATGCTTGTTGCCGCCCGGTACCCCAATGTAACACCAATGGATCGATGACGGCGTCACACGAGTTCTGGTCGACCGCGAGCAACTCGAGGGTGTCCCCCACGCTGGCCGCGATGGTGACCGGCGCCAGGGTGTCCTTGGCGTCGTTGTCATCGTCGAAGACGACCACCCCGTCGATGGTGATGCGCAGATCGTCGTCGATGGTGAAATAGTCGAAAACGGTGGAGCCACCCGAAATCACATACTGCAGCGGCTCGTCGTGCTTCCAGACGTCCACGCGCGTCGAGTCGGCGCCCTGCTCGCCTTCGGAGTCGTAACACCGCAGCTCGATCTCCACGTCGCCGACGGGCAGATAGACGGCGGCGGCGATGGTGCCGTCGACGCCGATGGTGGCGTCGGCATCGGCCGAGCGGCTCCCGTTGACGTACCAGCCACAGATCAGATTGGTGGGCGCCTCGTCGGCGTCGTAGACCACGGCGTTGAGGGTCACCAACTGATTGTCGAGAAAATACTCACCGACGTCGGGCTCGGTGATTTCCACATACGGCGGTTCGTTGTCCGTGGGGTCGTCCACCGTGTTGCCACGAAGCTGCACCGCCGCGGTCGAGTCGTCGGGATCATTCGACGCGAACCACAGTTCGCCACTCCATTCGGTGGTGTCGGGCGGCGAGAAGGTCACCCCGACGGTGAACGAGAATCCGGTGCGCACGACGTACGGCTCCGCCCAGTCCTCCGGCCAGCTCAGGGAGTAGGCCACCGCCTCGTCGCCGGGGAAGGCGGCGCTCCCGATCCGCAACGTCCCGGTGCAGCCGGCGCGCACCTGGAAGTCACGCGACACCGATTCCCCCGGAACGATCGTTCCGAACCACAACAGCTCGGGATCGATGTCGATGCAGGGCCGCACCCCGAGCCCGGTGAGCGTGACCGGAGCGGTGGGCGCGCTGCTCTGATTGCTGGCCACGTGGAGCGTGCCCCAGTCCTCGCCCTCGACGTCCGGGGTGTACCGGACCACGAGCAGCCCGGCTTCGCCCGCCGCCAGCGCCCCGGGCCAGCTGACGACGCTCAGATCAGCCGATGCCCCCCCCTCAAACTCAGCACCAGAAATCCGCAATGAGCCCAGTCCTTCGTTGCGAATCATGGCGCCGATCTCACTGTAGGTGCCGACCACGACCTCGCCAAAATCGATCGTGGCCGGCTCGAAGACCAGCTTCGGCTCGGCCGCGTTGAGCCCCTGGTCGGGGTCACAACCGGCGAACAACAGGGGAAACAGAACGCGCATCTGGAGGGCGTAGTATCATGGGCACCCACGTGCCTGCCGACCTCCACGCCATCCGCACCGCGCTCTGGAAACACGTGCAGCGGGACGCCGAAGGCCTGTCGCGGGCCGCCCAAGCCCTGCACGGCCGCCCCCCTGAACCCGACGAGTGGCCGGACCTCCTGGACTTCGTCGCCACCGAGTGGCTGGACGAAGAGGGCCTGACCGCCGCCGAACGCCTGGCCGAGTTGCACGATGTCCCGACTCTGACGCGGTGGCCGCTGGAGGTGCGCACGAGCCTCTGGGTGGTTGACGGCCACGACGGCGATCACGTCCGCTTGCGTGACCTGAAGGACGACAGCACCCACGTCGTGCGCTGTCCCAGTCACGCGCGGGCCGAGCTGCCGACGCGTACGGTCCTGCGCGCGCGCATCGTCCCCTGGGCCGACGGCGCCGAATTCCTCGGCGAGCCGGGCCTGTACGGCGAGCAGGGGGTGATCGCGCGGCTGCAACTGCTGGACGCGTGGCGGCAGAGCCCCGAACCCTCGGTCCTGGCGGCGTTGCACCAACGCCGAGCCGACTTCGCCCGGCAGCGCGACCAGCACCGGGTCTGGCGCGCCCACTTCGGGGTGGACCTCGTGCAATGCGGCGACGCCGCCTCACTCGAAGCGGCACTCGCCCGCTTCATGGAGGTGCTCTGCTTCGCAGACCGCGGCGCCAGCGGCACCGCAGCCACGCGCGCCGAGCGTTGGGAACTCCAGACGGGCAAACCCGCGGAGCGAATCGAGCTGCGTCTGGGCGAGACCCTCCGGGAGGGAAGCCCGGCCATGTGCTTCGACCCCATCGGGGGAATCCAATTCTTCCCGGCGTTCGCGGAGCTGCGCGCTCACCTCTCAGAGACCGCCCCCCATCCTTCGGTGTTCAGGCTGTGGTCCACCAACCCCGAGCTTCCCCGCCTTGGGCTCCGGCTTGCCGGATTCACCACCGAGGCGATCGGCAAACTGGGTCTGCCATCGCAACCCGTCACGCCGTCCTGCCTCCCCGAATTCGGGGAGGCGGGCTGACAACTGCTCCATATTTCTTTTTCACGGCGCCATTGTCGCTGCGCACGGTTAGCGGCTGCGCGTCATGCCGACACTCCCTCCCTCCCATTCCACGCCGGGACCCGAGCGCCTGACGGTCCGCGTCTCCACGGGCGTGCAGTCCCAGGAGGGCCTGAGCTTTGGCAAATTGGTGTGGATCGAGGGCAGCCGGCTGTACGTCCAGGTGGACGCGACGCTCCGGCCGCTTGATCTCGTGACGATGCGGGCCGCCCTGTCGCCCACCCCGGGAACGGCGCTGCTCGAGGGCGAGGTCATGCGCGCGCTGCCGGGTGCCCCCAACGAGCCGCAAGGCTACCTCATCCGGCTCAAGAAGGTCAACGAGGGCGATGCGGACCGGTGGCAGCAGTTCCTGCGGGCAAAACAGGCGGGCGGCACCTTGCGGGAGCTGTCCGACGTGCGGGACTACACTGGTCTACCGAAATCGACCGTCAGCGGCGTCGGCGAGCGTGACCGGCTGGGCGCGTTCGGCCGGACGCTCGGCGGGGCGGCTACCACCTGGACCTCCGACCGCCCCACCGAGCAGGGATCGGGCCGCGCGGCCATGCGGGACGCCCTCCGCGCCGCGATGAAGGGTGACCCCCAGCCGAACACGGCCGCGGCCGACGGCGCGGTCCCCGCCGTCCGCAGCGTCTCGTGGGATTCGCACGGTGGCGGCACGCCGCAGGCACGCAGCTTCGGCCCCAGCGCACCGTCGGGCTCGCCGCCCGGTAGGGTGGCGCCCGGGGGCGTCTCCGACGCGCGCCCTCCGCGCGAGATCTCACCCGGCATCGCCGTCGAACGCGAAGACCCCGGGTGGCTCCACAGCGACATCGGCGGGCGCAGTTACCTGCAGGTCACCTGGAAAGGGGCCGCTGCGTTCGCGCACGACGCCAACACGCAGCTCGTCTCCGGGGTGCTCACCCTGACGTCCGACGGCCGCCCGCTGCCCGCCACGCCCGCGATCCACGTGCTCCTGCGCTACGAAGCACTCGTCATCCAGTGCGCCGGCACCGCCATTCGTAGTCTACCGCTGACCGCCACGTACCGCCTCGATCTCAGCGCGCCCCAGGTCGCCGACATCCGGCGAATGGCGAAGCCGCCCTCGGTGGCTGGGCCGCGGTGATCCGAACGGTGCGCGGGTCGGGGGAACCACCGAGCCCATCACGGGGGTGACGACGGCCGCGCGGGTTCGGGTGGTGGCCGCACCAGGACCAACGGCCCCTCCCCGTCGACCGTCGCGCCTGCCTCTTGCAGCGCCGCGTAAAGCCGCGCCCACCCCCACCCCGGCAGCGCCGCGCTGTCCACCAGCACGCCGCCCGGCACGGCGGCGAGCCCCGCTGACAGCGCGATGCGGCCTGCCTCCCAGGCGGGTCCGGCCGCGGCGACGTCCAGGCCCTCGCCGGACAACCGCGCCATCTCGACGATGAGCGGGGCGGCCGCCGCCGGAGGCGCTTCGGCCCCCACCGCGCCGAGTTGCATCACCGACCAGCGGCCGCTGCTCCAGGGCGCGTACGGCGATGGGAAGTGGAGCGGCGCCGGCGGCGCCGCGGCGAGCGCGGCCCCAGGCAGGAGCGCGGGGGTCGGTGGCCGGTAACAACCGCGTCGCACCGCGGCGTCTCCAACGATCGAGACGACGGCCAGGGCGGCCACGACCAGGCGGGCACGTCTACCCCCACCCCGAAGGAGGCCGGCCGCCACGGCGAGCACCAGCGCGGCGATCGGCGCCGTCAGCGCGGCCACCCCGACCGAGCGGAGAACGGCGTGCGTCGCGGACGGCGTGATCGCCAGCGCCCACACGTCGAGGTCGAAGGGGGGCGCCGGAACCACGGCCGCTTCCACCGCCAGCGGCAGCGCCAGCGCCGGCATTCCTCTTGAGCCGTCGCCGCTGACGGCCACGCTCAACGGGTGCACCCAGCGCCCGCCGTACGCGGCGGCGGCAGCGCGCCAGGGGGCGGCCTCAGCGGGAGGGAGCGGGAACCAGGCGCCGGAGGCGCCGGCGTACATCGGCGTCGAACCCACCGCGGGCGGGGGGACGAGGCGCGCGGCGTAGGCGCCACCGGCGGCGAGCACGGCGGCGACGAGCAGCAGCGCCGCGGCGCGTCGGTGCGCAACCAGACCGCCCGCCACGAGCACCGGGCCGATGGCGAACAAGCCCGGATCGGCGTGCGCCAGGAGCCAGAGGCTCCACGGGCCGAGCTGTGCGGCCGCAGCGAAACAGGCGGCAGCGCCCCAGCCCGCTTCCGGTGCCCGCTCGCGGGCACAGCGCCAGCCCAGATAGCCCGCCATCCAGAAGGCCACGAGGAGCGCCGCTTCCGCCACCCCTGTCGCCTCCCCGACACCGAGTTCCCGCAACGCCACCACCCCAGCCGCGCCACGCTCGGCGTCCAACACCGACGGCGCGCCCGGCCACCACGCCCACGCGCCTGGCGCGAGGGCGGCGGCGAGCGCGGCTACCAGCTCCCGGGATTGGACGCGGAGCACGGCGCCTCCCCGCAGAAGTGGGCGACCTCTCCTGTCCGCAGAAAGTGGGCGGCCTGGGCCTGGGTTCCTTCCCACATCCGGGGCGCGGCGTGCGCGCCCGAGCGCGAGGCCGGCCGATTGGTCGCGTCCGGTGGCTCCACCTCCGGATCGAACTGCGTCAGCGCGGCGCCCGTGAGCGGCATCGCGCTCGGAGCCAGGCCTAGTGGGGTGGTGACGGCGGGGGTGCCGAGCGGCAGACCCACACTGCGCGCCAGGAGCTCGGTCGTCACGTTGGGAACCTGCTCGTCGCCCATCGACTGCTGCCACAACCAGGTGCCCCCGGCCAGCCGGTCGGCGTAGGTCGCCGGGTCGACGCTGTCCCAGTAGAGTTGGGTGGTCGCGTAGAGCAGTTGGCGGTCCCACGGGTCGGGAAAGGTCCGCGTGACGACGATGTCGAACGGAGGCCAGTTGGAGCTGCGCTCGAGCATGGTGGCCCACGCCGCGCCGCCGACGTGGAGCACGCCGCGCGAGACGACGTCCTGGTTGGCGAGGGTGACCGCACCTTCGATCCCGCCCAGCGAGATGCCGTAGTACCAGATCGTCGCGGGGTCGGCGAGCCCGGCGAACAGCGGGTCGGCGAGCAGCGCGCCGTCGCGAAGCAGTACTGCGAGCGCGCGGGTGTCGACCACCCCCTGCACCAGCATCTCGGGCACTTCGTGAAAACGCGCGAAGTCCGACGCGACCTCGAGCGCGTGCAGTTGATCGTCGGCGGTCAGCCCCGTCCACTTGGTGGCGACCACGATCGCGCCGAGGCCGTTGGCCAAGGCGATGAGCGCGCTGGGGTCCCCATCGTGGAGGTAGTTGTCGGGCTCGGAGAGGATGCCGTGGCCGAAGATCACCACCGGCGCGCTGCCCGGCGCGGCGTCTCTGACCGCCTCGGGAATCGCCACCATCAGGTAGGCGGCCCGTTCACCCTGCGCGACGGGAAGGCCACCCTCGTCCAGCGCCAGCCGCGTTCCGTCCACCAGGAACTCGGTGGTCACAAACGACCCCTCCGCCAGCCGCCAGAGGCCCGGCGGCGGCTCGATCTCCCCCCCCGTCTCCCACGTCCAGTCGATGGTGTGCGCCCCCGGCGCCGCCGCCCGCGCCAGCGCGCCGTCCACGAGGTCGGGGTAACTCTGCACCGGGAAGTCCCATGCCAACACGACGTCGTCCTGACCCAACGCCGCCAGTTCGGCGACCAGCTCTGCATAGTGTCCGGTCGGCGCGGGCACCGGCAGGGGGACACCCTGCGAGGTGACGCCCGAGGTGACCACCACGGCGATGCGATGTCCCGACGTCATCGCGACCATCGGGCGCACGATCAGCGTCCGAAGGCCGCTGTCCATCGCCTCGGTCGCCGCGTCAAGCTCCGCAAAACAAGGCAGCGCCTCACCGGAGTCGAGGTCGACGAGGCGAACGGTTCCGTTCGTCGCGACGCCATTCGGACCGGACACGCTGGCTTCATCGACGGCCTGCTCGAACCGAACGATGGCGGGCTGCACGGGCGAGAAGCCGGTCCGGCGCCCAAGCACGCCCAGATCCCACGCCTGGCCCGCGGCGCTGAGCGGAAGGTCGGTCGCGGCGAAGGCGAGTCGTCCGTCCTCGACCAACTCCACACTCGGAAACGGGTTGGTGCGCCCGAGGCCCAGCGCACCAACCGGCGCCTCCGCGGCCGAATCTTCGGGTAGCGGACAGGCGAGGAGGAGGCCGAGGACCATAGCGAGGATGCTAACCCGTCAGCCCGACCCCCTGGCGGCGACCGCGGACAACGCGCGCTCGACAAAGACCCGGTCCATCACCGCCCCGCCGGCCATGCGGCGGAGGGCCTGCGCCAACCTCCCCAGGGGCTCGGCCTCGTCGTGTTCCGACGGCGCCGGGCGTTCATAGCCGAGGAGGAACCGCGTAATCGGCGACCACCGCGTGCGACCGAACGCGACATCGATGGCGTCGCGCACTGCGGCCTCGTCGCCCGCGAGCCACCCCCGCTCCCGTGCCACGCGGATCGAGGCCAACACCTGCGCGCCGGCGGCGACGCGGTCGATGACATCCTTGACGGTCAAGAACCACAGAATCGTCCGGAAAAGCTTCTTGATCGGCCACCACAGCCCGAGGACGAGACACCCTACCATCAGCGACGAGCGATCCCCCGTCAGCACGTCGAGCTGCCCGTCGGTGAGCGGGGCGTCGTCGGGCGCGTCGAGCTGAACCGCCCGCCGGAGGGCCCGTCGAGACAGCCAGTCGTCGAGAACCGGCACCGGCACGACGGCCGCAAGCCCCGAGAGCGCCACCCAGCTCCAGGGCGAGCGCCTCACGCAGCGCTCCCGCACGCGAGGATCCACGCCGCGCCGGCTTCGGCGTCGTTGGCCGACAGGGTCCACCAGACTCCGTCGCGACGCGTGAGGTTCACCGAGAGGCTGTCGGCTGCGTCGGCAAGCACGATGGTGACCAGGTGTGCGGGGGGATCGCGGTCCAGGTGGCCGAACAGGTCGGCGAGCGCCGCTCGGCCTTCGCCCTCGCTCCCCGGGCGTACGGAGATCGCGCTGCCGACGACTCGCCCCTTGGCGTACGCGACGCCCTCGCCCGGGCGCCCGGCCTCGTTCGGGTCGGGATCGTCGGGTCCCTCGGAGCGCCCCACCGCCACCCGCCACGGCCCTTCCAAGCGGCCGGCGGTGCACGCGGCCATCGTGGCCCACGCTTCGAACGACACGTCCAGCGGCAGGGTTCGCGTGGCCGGCACCCCCTCGAGCAGGGCAGCCGCTTCGGTCCACCGTACCAGTTCGGCGACCGTGATCCACGACTCCGACTGGGCTCGCTTCGCGAGAGACTGAGCGGTCGGATGTCCCGACGGGATGAAACGCCCCGAAGCGGCGGCGTAGGCCGCGATCGCCTCGTCGACGCGCCCTTCGCGGAGCAAAGCGTCGGGGTCGGGAGGCGTGCAGGCGAAGTAGAAGGCGAGCATCGGCCGGCAGCTAACGCGCCGCTCATCGTACCCCCGTAGGAGTGTTCGGCGTTTCTCGTGGTCGGTCGACGAGCACGCTGACGCGCACGACAGCGTCGCACACGCCCGCGACAACAGCCACGGTACGGTCGCCGGTTCCAGGCACCGTGAGTCGGCGGACGATGGATCAAGGAACGAAGTCTGGGAAAGCGGGCGAGCGGCCATCGGGAAGTCCTCCCCGGACTGGTGCGCATCGCGTGGGGGCGCGCTACACAGCCAGAGCCCATGGCGGCGCCGCCCCCCGAAATCGTCGTCAACGCCTACTCCACCGGATGGCTCAAACGGGGCTTCCCTTGGGTCTATCCGGCCGAGGTGGTCCGCGGAAGCGCTGCGCCGGGCACGGTGGTCAGCCTTCGCGGTGAAGGCGGCACCGCGCTGGGCCTGGGCGTCGCGGATCGGGGCTGGATCGCGGTTCGGCGCTTTCGGCGCGACGAGGGTCCGGTGGACGCCGGCCTGATCGGCGCCCGGGTGAGCGCCGCCGCCCGTCGCCGGTTGTCCATCGGGCCCCAGGCCACGGCCTACCGCCTGGTCAACGCCGAGAACGACGACCTCGCGGGGATCCGGGTCGACGTCTGGGGCCGGGTGGTCGTCGTCGCCGTTGACTCGCCGAGCCTGCGCGCCCTCGGCGAGTCGGCGGGGCTCGCCGCCCGTGATGAGCTGGGCAACATCGATGCCGTCTGGTTGTCCGAGCGGCGTGATCCTCGCGACGTCGACCGGGCGACCGGTGCCCCCCGATGCGTGTTCGGCGACGCAGCGATCCTCGAGGTCGTCGTCCACGAACTGGGGCTGGCCTACGAGGTGCGTCCTGCGCTCGGAAAGGACGCCGGGCTCTTCACCGACATGCGTGACAATCGGGCGTGGATGGCGAGGCACTGGCACGGCACGCGGGTGCTCAACCTGTTCGCTCACACCGGCGCGTTCTCGGTCAGCGCCCGACGGCACGGCGCCGGCGAGGTCGTCAGCGTCGATCTTTCGGAGGGGCACCTCGCGCGGGCCCGGCGCAACTTCGCACTCAACGAACTGGACGCGGGTGAGCTGCTGGCAGAGGACTGCTTCCGGGTGCTGGACCGCTTCCGCCGCCAGGGTCGGCGCTTCGACCGGGTGGTGGTCGATCCGCCGGGCTACAGCCATTCCGACGCCGGCACCTGGCAAGGGGAAAAGGACTGGGCTCGCCTTTCCGCGGCCTCACTGCGGGTATTGGAGCCCGGAGGCTGGCTCATCGCCGCCAGCAACCTCGGGACCCAGTCGCCCAAGCAGTTCGGGGGCGCGTTGCAGGAGGGGGCCGAGCGCGCTGGGCGCGAGTTGCGCCTGTGCCACGAGGGCACCCCGGGCGTCGACCACCCCGCCGCGCTGCACTTCCCCGAATCCCGCTACCTGAAATTCTGGGTCATGGAGGCCGGCGATGTCGCGTAGCGTCTCCCGTGTCAGGGCCCCCGGGCCGGGAGCGGATCTGGTGGTGGTGTCGGTGACGGCGCCGCCGGGGCGGGCACCCGCAGGCCGTGGCCCGGTCGTGGTGGTCACCGCCAACGTCCATGGCGACGAGTGCACCGGCACCGGCGCGGTGCTTCGACTGATTCCCATCCTCGAAGCCCAGCTCCTCTCCGGCGCCGTCCACCTGTACCCCAGCCTGAACCCCGACGGCCTGGAGCGCCGGGTCCGTCGGTTCCCGCAGGACGACCAGGACCTCAACCGGCTCTTCCCCGGCGACCCGGCCGGCGCTCCGGCCGAACGCCTGGCCCACGCGGCCTGGACCGACATCACCGCGCGGCGCCCGGACCTGGTCGTGGACCTGCACGCGGACGCGCCCGGGGCGGTCCCCTACGCGCTCTTGGACCGGGCCGTGTCGCTCCGTGGCGAGGCGCGCGCGCGGGTCGAAGCCGACGCCGCCCGCCTGGCCGTCGCGACCGGCCTCACCGTGATTCGGGAGTATCCGGACGACCGTTACCTCCGCTTCCGGCTCGACCGATCCTTGTCGGGAGCCGCCCTCAACCGCCTATCGGTGCCGACGGTGACCATCGAAGCGGGCCCGCGACTGGTGTTGGACGCCGATGCCGTGGACGTCACGGTTCGCGCGGTCCTCGGCATGCTCAGCGCCCTGGGCATGCTGCCAGCGGCCGCGCCGCCCGCAGTGTCCCCGGTGCCCGGCGGGCCGTGGCGGCGGGAGAGTGGACCGCGCGCCTCGGCCAAGGGCGTACTGGTGCCGCGGGTGGGCGCTGGCGTCGTATTGGACAAGGGCGCGGTCGTGGCCGAGGTCCGGTCCCTGGCCGGCGTGCTCCTGCAGGAGGTTGTGGCCGAGGCCGCAGGATTCGTCCTGGCGCCCGCCGAGCGCGCGTACGTCGTCGCCGGGGTGCCGATCTGCACCTGGGCGATGGCGGAGGGCGGGTGAGCGGTCGCCTCTCCCTCGTCGCCGTCCCGATCGGCAACGCCGAGGACATCACGCTGCGGGCGCTGCGCGTACTGAGGGAGGCCGACGCCGTCGCCTGCGAAGACACACGCACGACCGCCGCGCTCCTCGCGCATCACGGGCAGACGGCGCGGCTCTTCAGCTTTCACGACCATAACGAAGTCGAGCGCCTGCCCCAGGTCCTCGCTCGCCTCGCCGCGGGGCAGCACCTGGCCCTGTGCAGCGAAGCGGGGACGCCGCTGGTCAACGATCCTGGCTTCCGACTGGTGCGCGCCTGCGTGGAAGCGGGCATCCCCATCGACGTGATCCCGGGGGCCAACGCGCCGCTCGTTGCCCTCGTCGGCTCGGGACTTCCGACGGATCGCTTCCTGCACGCAGGCTTTTTTCCCCGCGATGCGGGGGGGCGCGCCGCCCTCTACGACGAATTGCGCGGCCTTGCCGCCACCCTCGTCTTCCTGGAATCCCCGGTCCGCCTCCCCGCGACCCTGGACTGGCTGGCCGAGACGTGGGATGACCGCCCGGTGTGCGTCGCACGCAACCTCACCCGGATCCACGAGCAGTGGCTCCGCGGGACCGCCGCCGAGGTGCGAATCGCGCTGGGCGACGAACGCCGGGGCGAGGTGGTGCTGCTGCTCGGCCCACCCCTAAAACGCCCGCTCGCTGACGACGTGGACGCCCTGGCCCGCCGCCTGTTGGCTCAACAGATGGACGCGCGTGCCGTTCGCGACGCCCTTGCCGAGGCCACCGGGCTCAGCAAGCGCGAAGCCTACCGCAAGGTGCTGGAACTCTTGGGGAAGACCTGACTACTCGCCCAGCCCGTGAATCCACCGGCAGAGCGTGCGGACCATGGTGCCCGTCCCCCCCTGAACGTAGTGTAGAAGCGGCGCGTCCAGGAACGCGGGACCGGCGATGTCGAGGTGGGCCCATTTCGGCGTGGTCACGAAATCACTCAGGAACAACGCCGCGGTGATGCTGCCAGCGCTGCGACCGCCGGTGTTCTTGGTCTCGCCCCACTCAGCCTTGATCTTGTCGCGATACAAATCGGGCAGCGGCATCCGCCACGCCGCCTCTCCACAGGTGCCGGCCGCGGACAGAAGCTGATTCGCAGTCGAATCTTCGCGCGAGTACAGCGCCGTATACCAGTCCCCCAGCGCCACCACGGCCGCGCCCGTGAGCGTGGCGAGATCGACGACCACATCGGGCTTCAGACCGCTGGCGTAATGGAGACAGTCCGCGAGCACCAGCCGCCCCTCGGCGTCGGTGTTGTGGATCTCCACCCGCTTGCCGCTGTACATTTTGAGGATGTCGCCCAGCTTGTAGCTGTTGCCGCTGGGCATGTTCTCAACGGCCCCGAAAATCACGTCCACACGCACGTTTGGTCGCGACACGGACAGCGCCTTCATCACCCCGATGACCGCCGCGGAGCCGGCCATGTCACAGCGCATGGTCATCATGCCGTCGCTGGGCTTGAGCGACAGGCCGCCGGAATCGAAGGTGACCCCCTTGCCCACGAGCGCGACGTGGGCCTTGGCGCCGCCCTTGGGCTCGTAGCGCAGGTGGACGAACCGAGGCTTGATGTCGCTGCCCTGCCCGACCGCGGCGATGCCGCCCATGCCCTTCTGCTTGATGGTGTCGAAGTCCCAGGAGGCCACGACCGTGATGTCGTCCCCGTTGGCGAGGCCCTCGGCGATGGCGGCGAGGCTGTCCGGATGGACCTCTGCCGCCGGTTCGTTCACGAGGTTGCGCGCAAGCTCCTGCCCAGCGGCCAGCGCCTCGGCGCGCGCCACCGCCGCAGCATCTTCCGCGACCCCGACGAAGCGGAGCTCGTCGGCGGCGGCCTTACGCTGGGCCACCGGCTTGTACTTGTCGAAGCGGTAGTTCCCCTCGGCGAACGCTTCGATCGCCAGGGCGATCCCTTCGCCGGCGAACGCCGGTTCGGCACAATAGAGCGCGACAATCTTGGCGCCCTTTTCGCGGGCCTGACGCCCGGCGTGGCCCGCCGCGGCGCGGAGATCACCGGGACCGGCCCCGACCAGGAGTACCCGACGGGCCGCGATGCGCCCGAGCGCCGGTGTCCAGAAGGTCGTGCCCGACCGCCCCTCGAAGGTGTCGTCCCGCGCGGCGCCGGCCAGCGCCCCGCCAAAACCATCGGCACCATCGAGGTCCGCCACGGCAGTGGCCAGCCTGCCCTGAGGGACGACGACGGCAAGGACATCCACAGCCTGGGTCAAGGCGCGGTCGGAAGAAAACGAAATACGCATGGAGGAACTAACTCCGAAGGGCGAGGAACAGGACAAGAAGAATAAGGATCAACCCTGCGAGTGAGCTCATCACCAACACAAAGGGGTCGTTTTTGACAGACGTGAAGAATTTTCCGATGGGCGAGGGCTCGCCGTCGTCTTCGCCCGCCCCATCCACCTGGGAAGGCGGATCATCATTGGCGACCGCTGCCTGCTTCCCGCGGGGAATCGGCTCGTACGTCCAACTGCGCGGGGGTTCGAAGGCCGGTTCATCGAGCGCGCCGGGACCGCCCATCGCGGCCGGGGTAGGCGGCAGCGGGGAGGCGATCGCCGCGGGAACTGCCGCCCGGACCCGTTCGGGTGCGTGGATCGGCAAAAGCGGTGGGGCGGACTCTGGCAAGAGCGGCCGTGGACGCGCAACCGGGGTTGGCTCGGCATCAATCGGCGGCGGCGCGACGTTCCCCCGCGGCAACGGGATTTCGCAAAGCGGCTCCGGGGCTCCCACCTCGGACCCCTTCTGGCGGGCGGGCTCCCGGTCACGCGCGGCGGTAGGCACAGCCTCGGCGGCGGCGGGCGGGTCGCCTGCGGCCGGCAGGACGGCGGTCCGCGTATGAATGACGCCGACGGGCGTGTCGGCGGCGCTCGGAGGCTCAAGCCGCGGACTGGTGACCCCGGTCTGTTCCCGGGCGAACGCGAGCGGCGGCGCGGCCAGCGGCGCGTCCGCGGGTGGCACCCAGCCCGGCGCCGCCCGAATCTCGAACTCTGACTCGGCGGTCGCCGGTGGCTGGCCACTGTCACGGATCGCGAAGGCCACCCGGGCCCGGTAGGGCCCCGGACCCATCCCGTTGATGCGGAACGCGAAGCGGTACCGACCCGAGGGATGTTTCTCGACCGTGTACCCCAGGTCGAGATCCTTGACGCGAGAGTCCCGCGCGAGGTCGAACACGGCGATGCCGACGCCGATCTCCTCCCGCCCCTCGACGCCGGCGGTCACGCCCACCGTGACGGAGAAGCTCACGGCCTCGTCGGTCGCGAAGAAAGGACGCGCCGCGGGCCGATCGTGCAATACCTTGCCCACGCTCGTCACCTGGGGGCGGATGAGCGCCGCCACCTCCTCCAAGCGCAGCACGAACTCGTCCAGTCGCGAGAAACGGTAGGGCGGAGACGGCGCAACCTCCAACGAAAGCGCGCGAGACAAGAGCACCCCCACCCGCTCGGCCAGCCGGCCGTGGAACCGAGGATTGCTGTCCTCGGCCTTCATCCGCTGGATGAGCTTGTCCTTCACCGCGCCCGCCGACGCCTTGTCCAGCCCGCGGGTCGGCCAGGAGATCGGCACTTCCGGGCCCACGATCCCCCGCCACAGAATCATCGAGAGCGCCCAGGTGTCCACGGCCGGCGACCACGTCCCATCGCCGCCGGCGCCACCGCCCACCACTTCAGGAGGCAACCACGCATGCCCCTGAGGCGCCTGGTTCACGAATGCGGTAATGTTCCGCCGTGTGGCCGGCGTCGCGACATCGGTGAGGAAGAGCTCGCCGCTGTCGGAGTACAGGATGTTGGTGGTCCGCAGCCCGCCGTGCACGGTCGCGCCCGCCACGCCCCCGCCGGCGAGCTGACGCACCAGCTTTGCGACCACGAGGATCGCCTCGACCAGCGGGCCGACGCCAAGCCCCTCCTGGATGCGGCTTTCAAGCGACTCGGCCAGTCGCGGCAACAACATCGCCGGCTGGCCGTCCGGGCCGGTGAAGCGCGCTTCGAGCCTGGGAAGGAAGGGCACTTGCCCCTGCTCGTAGAGCCGGGCCTCCTCCATCAGCGCGTCGCGGCAGGCCAGGAAGAAGGACTCCGGCGCGCCACCCTCCCCGCGGATGTCGTCGGGCGCCAGGGGAACTTTCAGCACGAAGAGCTGATCCGTCAGCTCGCGCCGCGCGACGAAACACCTCCCCCACAGGCCGCGCCCGAGCAGCTGCCCCACCTGATACGCGTTGCCCTGGCCGTCCCGCACGGTGTCGCCGCTGCGCATTCCCTACCTGAAAGGTCGCGCGAAGGTAACGGGCGGGGACCCCGGCGGCTACCGAAGACGGTTAGCCGACTGCAGTGATTTTCCCGCCGGACGGACACGGCCCCTACCGTCTGCTCCGTGCGCTCGGCGGGGCGCCGGTCGCGCGCTTCCAGCAAAGCCTCGCCGAACCCGAGGCGGCCCAACGAGCGCGGCTGAAGACCATCCTCGACGGCGCGAAAAGCTCCGCGTTCGCCCGGGCCTTCCATATCCGTGGCACCGAAGGCCTCGCCGAGTTCCGCGACACCCTCCCCATCGTCGACCACGCCACCCACCGCCCCTGGTTGGATCGTGTCGAAGCGGGTGAACACAACGTCCTGCGTGGGGAGCGCGTGCTCCAGTTGGTCCAGACCAGCGGAACCACCGGGGCGCCCAAGCGGCTGCCGGTCACCGGAACCTGGGCCCGCTCCGTCGCTGACGCCCAACGTCTCTGGGTGCTCGGATTGTTGCGGGACGACGAAGGGTTGGCGGGCGGATCGGCCCTGTCCATCGTCTCCCCCGCCGTGGCCGGCCACACCTCGGGCGGCCTTCCGGTGGGAAGCAACACCGGGCGGATGTTCCTGGCCCAGCCGTTCTGGGTCCGCTGGCGCGCCCCTGTCCCCTACGAGGCCTACGGCATCGCCGACGTGAGCCTTCGCCAATACACGATTCTGCGTCACGCCCTCGCGACCGACGTCCGAAGCTGGACGGCGGCCAACCCGTCGACGATCTTGTTGTACACACGCCGATTGCACGAGTGGTGGGAGGAGCTCAGGCGCGACCTCGCCGATGGGACCCTCAACCGGACCGGCAGCCGGGGCCTCGCCCGGCGTACGCTCGGGGACACGCCGGCCTGGCCATGGAACCTGCGTCGCCTCAACTGCTGGACGGGGGGGCCGGCCCGGTTCTTCGTCGATCGCCTGCCCGCCGCCATGGGGCGGAAAATCCCGGTGCGGGAGGTCGGCGTCACCGCCTCCGAAGGCTATTTTGCCGTCCCGGTGGACGATGGCGACCCCGTCGCCTGGTTGGGTGGACACCTGCTGGAGTTCGTGGACGAGGGCGGCGTGGCCCACTGGGCCTGGGAGGTCCAAGCCGGACAGGTGTACCGCCTCGTGGTCACCACCGAAGCGGGTCTGTACCGCTACGATCTCGGTGATCTCGTGCAGATCACCGGCTTTCTGGGGAGGGTGCCCCGGATGGTCTTCCTCCGTCGCGCCGGGGCCGAGTTGTCAGCAGTGGGGGAACGCGTCACCGAGGCCCAGCTCCAAGCCGCCCTGCAGGAATCTGTGCCCGCAGCCTCCGCGATCGCCGCGACAATCGCCTGGGCCGAGGTCCCGTCACTGACCATTGCCATCGGGACAACCGAGGAACTTCCACTCAATATATCTGATACATTCGATCGCGCATTGGTCGCGCTCAATCTGGAATACGCGGACCGCCGCGCCACCGGTCGCTACCACGCGCCTCAGATTTTACGCATCGATCCCGCCGCCTGGGAGCGCTGGAAGGCCACGCGGGTGGCCGCGGGAGCGCCCGAGGCCCAGGTGAAGGACCCGGTGGCATTGGACGCCGCGGCGTTCGCGGAGCTGGTAAGCCTTGGCGCCCCCTGACCGGTGTTCTCAGCCGGCGGCGAGGAAACTCCGGGTGCGCGGGGCCACTCGCTCCGGTAGTGTCCGTAGTTGGTTCGCCAGGAAGTCCAGATCCGCCGGACCGTCCACGTCGTACCAGAACGGGAGCACCCGGACCGAGCGGCCGAGGTCGAGGGCGCGCTGGTGCTGACATGCGTAGGTCTCGGGGCTGGACCAGGGCACCAGTTCGAAGATGTCGGCCGGGTCCGAGACGCCCACCAGGACATACCCCCCGTCGAAGGCCGGTGCGAGCACCACATCCGCGGTCGAGGCGTGCGCTTCGTGGACCAGGCCGGCGGGAAGCGTGGGCGCGTCGGAGCCCAAGGCAACCCCGCCGTGGCGCAGGGCGTGGCTGAGCCGCCGCCCCAGATCGCCGGCGACCTGAGGCTCCCATTCGCACGCGAGCGTCCGCACCCAGGGGTGGCGAAGGTTCCCGTCGAGCGCCACGCGGAACGGCAGGCCACTCGCGCGCACGGTGTCGAGCACATCGGCGGTCATGGCGGCGGCCAGGCGGGCGGCCCCGGTGGGACCGAGGCGTGGAATGAGCCGAGTCTTGGTGGTGCCGGGCTCGGGGACGCGCGCGAAGACGATCAGCATGAGGGATCAGACCGGCACGATGTCCGCGTGCGTTCCGGTCGCGGCCACGAGCGCGGCGACGTCGCCCGGGTCGGAGGTGATGATCGTGTCACCGTCCTGGGCGAGCAGCGCGACGGCGGCATCGATGACGTCGGTCTTTCCGGTCAGGCCCAGAAGTTCGCCGGCCCGTCGCCCGAGAGCGCCATCCAGCGCACGGACTTCCACGCCGCGCAAGAGTCTTGCAAGGTTCGCCTGGTGCCCGCTCCCGCTACGCCACACCTGACCTACCACGCCGCCATGGGTGATTGGAGTCCGCCCGGCGAGCAACTCCCGCTTCACCAACGCCACTACGCTGCGATCCGACCTCGCGATCGCGACGAGTGCGCCGGCGTCGAGCACCAGACTCACCGGCGGCCTCCCAGTCGGCTGGGTGGTGCAGTTGGGCCGCGAACGAGGATCGCGGATTGGCCAGCCCCTCGCACGGCCAGCCGGAGCTCCTCGCCGGTGATCTCCCCGTGCTCCGTCTCGTACGCGCCAATGAAACTCGCGAGCGCGGCCAGCCGCGCGTCATGGGTGAGCTTGAGGCGCAGCGCGTCGTTTACCCAGGCGCTGACGCTCTCGGCGTCGCCGCCCGAAACGGCAGCCTCGGCGGCATGTAGCAGTTCTGCGTCCACGGACGCGGAGAGCCGGCGCTTGGTGCTCATACGTTTAGCATACATAAGTATGTAGATCGTGGCAAGCGCACGGGGTTGGACGCGTTAGCTCGCGCTATGCCGCTCCTCTCGGGACCCCTCCCCGACTCCGTCCGATCGGTCCACATCATGGGGATCGGCGGCACCGCGATGGCCGCCTTCGCCGGCATGCTCAAGGACGCCGGCTACCGCGTCACCGGCAGCGACACCGGGGTGTATCCCCCGATGAGCGAGTACCTCGCCTCGTTGGGCATCGAGGTGATGATCGGCTACAACGCCGCGAACCTCGCGCACGACCCCGACCTCGTCGTCGTCGGCAACGTGATTCGCGCCGAGTACGACGAGGCCCAGGCGCTTCTGGCCGGTCCCCTCACCTACGCATCGATGCCCCAGCTCCTCGGGGCGCGCTTCCTTGAGTCGCGACAAAGCATCGTCGTCTCGGGCACCCACGGAAAGACGACGACCACCGCGTTGGCCGCGCACCTGCTCGAAGCGGCGGGGCTGTCGCCGGGCTTCCTCATCGGCGGGGTGGCGCTCAACTTCGACCGGACGGCACGCACCGGCACCGGGCGCCAGTTCGTCGTCGAGGGCGATGAATATGACACCGCCTTCTTCGACAAGGGTCCCAAATTTCTGCACTACCGCCCCAAGACAGCGTTGATCACCTCTGTCGAGTTCGACCACGCCGACATCTACACCGACCTGGAGCACATCAAACGAAGCTTCCGAAAGCTCGTTGCCATCGTACCTGACGAGGGTTGCATCGTCGCCCGTTGGGACCATGACGACGTTCGCGACGTGTGTTTGGAGGCGCGCTGCGAACTGCGGCACTATGGCGCCGGCCAGAGTTGGGACGGGCGCATCGAAGGAGTCGACACCGCCCGCGGCATGCAGAGCTTCGCGGTGCTTCACGACGGCAACCTCTGGGGCCGTTTCCAAAGCGTACTGGTCGGGGAGCACAACCTGTACAACCAGGTCGCAGCCGTCGCCGCGCTCGCCCGTGAAGGGCTCGACGCCCCGACCTTGGCAAAGGGCTTCTCCAGCTTTTCCGGCGTGAAACGTCGTCAGGAGGTGATTGGCGAGCCCCGGAAGATCACCGTCCTCGACGACTTCGCCCACCATCCCACCGCGGTGAAGCTGACCCTCGAGTCCCTCCGACTCCGCTTCGGAAAGCGGCGGTTGTGGGCGATCTTCGAACCCCGGAGCGCCACTTCGCGGCGCAAAGTGTTCCAAGCTGCGTACGCCGAGGCTTTTGGTGCCGCCGACGTGGTCGTCGTGGCCGGGGCCCACGACCAGGCCCGGATCGCAGAAGGTGAGCGCTTCGACAGCAACGAGCTGGTGGCCGCCATCCGCGCCCGTGGCCAGGAGGCCTTCTCCTATGCGACCGTCGAGGAGATCGTCGCGGTCGTGGCCGCCAATGCGCTCCCATGGGACGTGGTCGCGGTCCTGAGCAACGGCGGCTTCGGCGGGCTGCACACCAAGCTCCTCGCCGCCATCGAGGCCAACCGGCCCGGCTAGGGCGCGTGGCCATGCCAGGATCTACTGCTGGTAGGGGACCACGATCTCCGCCGACGGCCCCGCGCCGCCCCCGGTCACCAACACCGCCCCGTCCGGAAGCACGGCCACATCGCAACCCGAGCGAGCCTCCGACAGTTCGATGCGTCCGCCGACGCTGCCGGTCTCCACGTTGAACACCTCGATCGAGGACGCACCCTGCTCGCGCGCAAGATCGCGCCAACCGCAGCCCCACACCACGGTTCCGCGGTCGTCGACCCGACGCAGGACACCCCAGTTCCGGGTGTCCGGTTGGGCATCCGCCGGGTCGAAGCGCATCGTCGCCGCACGAAACTCTCGGGCGCTCGGCGCCGACAGTCCAGTGCGCGGATCGATGCCCCCCCCCACCCAGGCGTCCCCATCGGCCAAGGCGACCATCGAGGGCCCGACGACGAAGGCCGCCCCTGCCCCGGGGTCTTCAGGTGGCGTGGGCAGAAAAGCCGCCCCGGGATCGAGCGTCCCCACCGTCTCGGTCGTGAACGCCCAGATTCCGGTGGACGCGATCCCGCTCCCCTGGACGAACGTTCGCCCGTCCGCGAGCGGAATACAGCCGCTGACCTTGCGATCGTCGAAGTCGGTGAGCGCCAGCGACGACAGGTGCCAGCGGTCCTCGGCGCCGTCGTAGCGCAAGAACTCGCCGGTCGAGCTGGCCGCTTCGTGCCCCCCGAACGCGATGACCTGCGTGTCGCCGAAGACCGAGACACAGTGGTCCGTGCGCGCGGCGCCCAACGGCCCGATCGACTCGATGGTGCCCAGCTCCTCGACAAACTCGATCAACGCCGTGGAGGCGACGTCCACCCCCGAGGCCACGGCGCCGACCCCCCCAAAGAGGAAGCGCTCGCCGGTGACCGGGACCTCGGCGACCCGCGTGTCCGCCAGGGCCGCAGGCAGGACAACGTCGTCCAGGGTGAAGCTGCCGTCCGTCGGGTCGTAGTGCTCGACGCTGTCGGTCGGCTCCCCGTTGCGGGTCAGGCCCCCGAAGAGCATCACCCGCCCGTCGCGCCGGGCGATCGACCCGTGGCGATGGCGGCCCGCCGCCATGGCCTGGGTCAGCGGCAACGCGCGGTTGATCGGGAGGAAGGTCACCGGCAACGCCACGGCCAGGCCCGGACCCACGACCAACGCGGGTGTCTGCCCGAAGCTCACCACCGCACCGGCCGCCAGCCCCCGCAACTGCACCTGAACCACCCCGAAACCATCGAGCGCCGGCAACGTGAGCGTCTCCGACGGCCAGGTGAAGGTCGCCGCATCCACCACCACCCCGTCAACGACGACGTCGATGCGCAGCTGCTCGACGCCCTCGAAGGGATCGCAGCTACCACAGGAGGTGGGGTTGACCAGCGTGAGGGTGACCGAGCCGTCCTCGGCGGTGATCACCTCGGTGATGGGCTCCTTGCAGGCCAGAACGAACAACAGCAGCATCGCGCGGGCAGTGTATCCGACAACGGGGTAGCCGACCTCGTGTCCGGAAGCGCCCTCCCGTCGCTCGTCTCCACCGTCCCCGGCCCCCTGAGCCACGCCTGGGTCGACCGCCTCGCCCTGCATGAATGCCCGGCGATCACCGCGCGGCGGGGGCGCAGAGCGATGCAGATCGGCGCCGCCGACATCGACCCCATCGTCTGGGCCGAGGCCGTCGGGCAGAACGTCACCGACGTCGATGGCAACGTCTTCGTCGACCTCACCGCGGGGTTCGGCGTGGCGGCGGTCGGGCATCGGAACCCGGGGGTGATCGCCGCGGTCAAGCTGCAGTGCGACGCATTGGTCCACGCCATGGGCGACGCCTTCCCCGATCCGCGGCGCATCGAGCTGATGGAGGCGCTGGCCGCCCGCACGGGCATGGAGCGGATCATCCTCGGCACTTCGGGCAGCGATGCCGTCGACGCCGCGGTGAAGACCGCGGTCATCGCGACGGGACGGCACCGTATCCTCGCCTTCGACGGTGGATATCACGGCCTAGCATTTGGGCCGCTCGCGACCCTTGGTTACCTCCGCCCCACCATGCGGCAACCGTTCGAGCGGCTCCTCGGGGCCCACGTCTCCTGGGCCCCCTTCGGCGGGGCGCTGCCCGATCCGGCGGCGCTCTCGGACGTCGCCGCGGTGCTGGTCGAGCCGATCCAGGGGCGGGGCGGAATGCGTGAGGCGCCGGAGGGATGGCTCGCCGGGCTGCATGACGCCGCGCATGCCGCGGGCGCCTTGATCATCCACGACGAGATCTACAGCGGCTGCGGGCGTACCGGGCGTTTTCTAGCCAGCGACCTCCGCCCCGACCTGCTCTGCCTCGGCAAGGCGCTGGGCGGGGGCTTTCCCGTCTCCGCCTGCCTGGGCTCGGCGGCCGCGATGGACGCCTGGGGGGCCAGCACCGGCGCCGCGATCCACACCCAGACCTTCCTGGGGCACCCCGTCGGCAGCGCCGCCGCGCTCGCGACCCTCGGTGAGCTGGATCGGCTGATGCCCCTCGCCGCCTCGACCGGCGCCTGGTTCGCCGCCGCGCTGCGCGCGGTGCCCGGCGTGTCCCAGGTGACGGGACGCGGCCTGATGCTCGGCGTTCACGTGAACGACGCCCCTTTGGCCACCCACGATCTGCTCGACCGCGGCTACATCGTCCTCCCCTGCGGCGAACGCGCCGAGGCCCTGGGGCTGACACCGCCCTACGGCCTGACCATGGCGCAGGCGCAGGGCTTCGTCGCCGCGCTCACGGACGCGCTCCAGTGGCAGCGCTGACCCTCCACGACCGCATCGCGGCGTTCATCGAACGCGGCGACGGAGACGTCGATGTCCTTGCGCTCGAGGCCTACGCCGCGCAGTGCGCCGCGAGTCCGCTCCTGGCGGCGCTCGCCAGTCCCGACCACCCACGGACCATCGACGAGATTCCCGCGCTCCCGGTGTCACTCTTCAAGGAGCTCGATCTCGGTCCGATGCCGGCGCTCCCCACCGACGTCGTCTTTCGGACCAGCGGCACGACCGGGCAGACGCGCGGCGTGCGTCGGGCTCGTGACACCCGCCTCTACGACCACGGCTCGGTACAACACATCGACCGATGTATCACTGGCCGCCCGGAGAGGATTTTCAGCCTCTGTCCAACGGAGTCGGACAGCTCACTTGCCCACATGCTCCGCACGTTCGGACCGGTGGAACCCGCCTTCGACGTCGCGGGAGTGGACGACGATGCCTGGGAGCGCCTGGATCGAATGGCGAGCTTCGGGCCGGTGTTCGTGGGAGCCACCGCCTTCGCGCTCGACAGTCTGCTTTCGCGACCTGGACATGTTTCGCTCGCCTCCGACAGCGTGGTGATGGTGACCGGAGGCTTCAAGGGCCGCGACACACGCCTTGACGCACCCCAGATGTATGAGATGCTCGCTGCCCGCTTCGGTGCGCCCCGCGTGGTCGGGCAGTACGGGATGACGGAGTTGTCCTCTCAGCTTTGGACCACTCCGGTGGCCGCGGGACAGGCCCCGGGCCCGTTCGTCGCGCCGCCCTGGCTCACCGTGCGCACCGCCGACCCCTACACCGGTCGCCCGGTCGACGGTCCCGGCGTCCTCCGCTTCGTCGACCTCGCGAACCTGGGCGGGGTGATCGCCATCGAGACCCAGGATGTCGGGGTCGTGGAGTCCCGCCGCGAGGGCGACCGGGTCACCCTCCTCGGTCGGTTGGCGGGGGCGGAGCTTCGGGGCTGCTCACTGCGCGCCGAGGCCGCCCGGGCGCGGCTCCCGTGACCGGGGCCCCGTCCGCCGAGGCGCGAGCCGTCCACGATGCGGCGCTGATCGTCGACTTGCACTGCGACCTCTTGCTCACCCGCTACTTTCTCGGATGGGACTGGCAGAAACGACACCGCCCCAACCCCCTGCCCGGCGCCGCGCTGTTCGGCCACTGCGACGTGCCGCGCCTCGTCGACGGCAACGTCGGGGCCATCGCCTTCGGGGTGGTGACCAGCCCCTTTCGATGGACGGGTGGGCCGGCCGCCATCACGCGGGACCTTGACGCGTTGCACGCGGAGGTGACGCGAAGCCCGGCTACGCTGAAGATCTGCGGGTCAGCGGCGGAGATCCGGGCTGCGCACGAGGAGGGGCGCATCGCCTGCTTCGCAGGGCTCGAGGGCGCGCACGGCCTGCACGGGCGGCTCGACGACCTGCCGGGCTTTTTTGCGCGCGGACTCCGGTACGTGGGCATCGTGCACTTCACCGCCAACGAGGCGGCGCGCCCGATGGTGGGCTGGGGCGCGTCCAACCAAGCCGGACTCACCCCCTTCGGACACGACCTCGTCGACGAGCTCTGGCGCCTCGGGTTTCTCGTCGACTGCGCCCACCTCGGGAAGGCCGCGGTGCTGGAGGTGTGCCGCCGCTCCCGAAAGCCGGTGCTCGTCTCGCACACCGCGTGCACCGCGATCCACGGCTCGCCCCGGGGGGTGGACGACGACGTCCTGCGTGCGGTGGCGGACACCGACGGCGTGGTGGGGGTGATCTTCGTGACGCCGTTCATCGGGCGTGGTGGGGCCGCCACCGCGGCGCGGCACCTCGACCACATTCGAAAGACCGTCGGCCTCCGACATTGTGCCATCGGCACCGACTGGGAGGGCTTCGCCCTGTTCCCCTCCGACCTCGACAGCGCCGACAAGCTCCCCAACCTCACCCAGGCGCTCCTCGACGCCGGCTGGAGCGCGGACGACGTACACGCCGCCTACGGCGCCAACGTGCTCCGCGTGATCGGTTAAGAGAGCACATGGACGATCGGACCGCCGTCCTTGCTGCCAACTCGCGCTTCTACCGCGCGTTCGAGCGCAGGGACCAGACCGCGATGGCTGCCTGCTGGTCGGGCACCCCGGGCGACGCCTGCATCCACCCGGGTTGGGAGCCGGTGTATGGCTCTGAGGCGGTGATGGAGTCGTGGGCAAACATCTTCGCGACGGGGCTGCCCATGCGTTTTGTGGTGGCCGATGTCGTCGTGCAGCTCCTCGGCGACGTGGCACGGATCCACAACGTGGAGCACATCAGCATCGCCGGCGACGGCGAGGCGCTCGGGCGGGTCGCGGTCACGCATCTGTTCATCCGCCGCCCGGAGGGCTGGCGGCTGGTCCTGCACCACGGGTCGCCGATCGCGCCGGAGGCCACGGAATCGCCGGCAGCACCGGAGTTTCACTAGGAATCTTCGTCGCTTGGGAGCACGGAGAACCCCCGAGCCGATCCCGATCACGTCACTCCCCGGCTCTACGCCTCACCGGGCTCGGGCAGCGGGAGGCCGCGCAGGTCGCGGATGCCCGACTGGTCGCGCAGGCGGATGAGCGCCTCGCGTTCGATCTGCCGAACCCGCTCACGCGAGAGGCCCATCTCCTTGCCGACTTCGGAGAGGGTGCGGAACTCGCCGTCCTCGAGGCCATAGCGACGGGTGAGCACGAAGCGCTGACGTTCGCTGAGGACGTTGTTGAACGCCTTGCTCATGCGGAAGAGCTCCTGGGTCTGAATGCTCTCTTCGTCCGGCGCGACGGCTTCTTCGTCGGACAGGAAACGCTCCAGCGGGCGGGGGCGCGGGCCGTCGTCGACCGGCTGCTCAAGGGAGATGGTGTTGCCCTGTGACAGGAGCAGCTCAGCGCGTTCCTTGTCGATTCCCACCTCATCGGCGAGGTCGCCCACGTTGTACTCGATGCCGGCGGCTTCGAAGCGCTTCATGGCCTTGCGCAGGTTGCGCGTCTGCTCGACGGCGCAACCGGGGAGCCGGACCGGCCGACCGGTGTGGTCGATGGCGCGGGTCATCTGCGCACGGACCCACCAGCGGGCGTACGTTGAAAAGCGGATGCCACGGTCGGGGTCGAAGCGCTTGGCGGCGCGCAACAGTCCGATGTAGCCTTCCTGGACCAGATCCTCTTCGTCCATGAACGGACCGGCGAGCTTGCGCGCTTCGCCGTGGGCGATGCGCCGGCCGCTCATCGCGAGGCGCCAACGCAGCTCTTCGGCCTGCTGCCAGGCGCCCTGCGCCTTGCGCGCGTAGGTCTTGAGATCGTCTTCCTGGCGCGCGGCCTTGGCCACGGCGCGGACGGCTTCTTCCAGCCGATCGACCGCCCCGGCCCGCGTACGCTCGGCGCGATCGGGGCGACGGCGCAGGATGTTCTCTGCGGCGTCGATGCCCGCCACGCACTCGCGGGCGACCTGCTCCGCCTTGCGGATCTCTCGGGCGATCATCTTCTCCTCTTCGGCGGTCAAGCGCTCAGATCGGCGACGGGCTCCATCGGAGGACGACGAACGCAAGCGGAGGGACATGGTACACCGGGGAAAGGAGGGAAAGGAGAGCGCTCGGAAGGGGCCGACGCGCGAGGAGGGGCGTTTATTCCTGGACCGGAGGCCGACGGGCGGCCCAAGAGGCGTGAGTCACGGCCGTGGTTAATAGGGGTAACCAGGATGAAGGATTGTCAAGAGATTGTCAACTGGGGCGTCGCGCGGTTGCGTGTACCGAGATTGTGCTTTTTTTGCAATCCGGCACTTGCGGAGCGCGGCAAGTTCGGAGTCAGGACCGCTGCCCGCGCGGCGCGCGGCCGAAGCCCGCCGCCTCACGTGCCCGACCGACCACGCCGGCGGCGACGCCGCGCGCACGCTCCGCGCCAGCCGCGAGGATCGCGTCGAGTTCGCGGGGGTTCGCGATCAGCGCCTCGAAGCGGCCCCGAGCCGGCGTCAGCTGGGCCTCCATCACCTGAAACAGCGCCTGCTTGGCATGCCCGTAACCCAGACCCGGCTGGCGGTAGCGGGCCGCGAGCGCCGCGATCTGCTCGTGATTTGCGAAGTGTTTGTACAGCCCGAACACATTGCAGGCGTCAGGGTCCTTGGCCTCGTCCACGCCTCGACTGTCGGTGACGATCGACATGACCTTCTTCCGCAGCTGCGGGCTCGACAGCCACACCTCGATGGTGTTGCCGTAGGACTTGGACATCTTTTTTCCGTCCAGGCCGGGGATGATCGCGACGTCGTCGCGGATGAGCGGCTCCGGCACCACGAAGACCTCGCCGAAGCGACTGTTGAACGCCTGGGCCATGTCCCGCGCCATCTCCACGTGCTGCTTCTGATCTCGCCCGACCGGCACGACGTTGCTGTCGTAAGCGAGGATGTCCGCCGCCATGAGCACGGGGTACAAGAACGTGCCGACGCTGATGTCCTTGCCGCTGTCCTGGGCGGACTTGTAGGCGTGCGCGCGCTCCAAGGCGCCGTTCCCGGTGACACAGGCCAGGAGCCACGCCAGTTCGGTCACCTCGGGTACGTCGGATTGAGCAAAGAGGCAGGTGCGCGCGGGATCGAGCCCCAGGGCCAGCCACGTTGCCGCGACCTCGCGCGTGAACCTCCGCATGCCCGCGGCGTCGTGCATCGTCGTGAGCGCATGATAATCGGCGATGAAATAGTATGCGTCGTGGCTGGCGCCGAGGGCCAATGCCGGCTGGATCATCCCCAGAAGGTTGCCCACGTGGGGCTGGGCGGTGGGCTTGATGCCGGTCAGAGCGCGCATGGGCGCGGCGATTAGGCACGCGTCCGCGGCGTGGCAAGGCCCGGAGCGCACTTTCGGGGGCTATACTCCCCCATGCGCTACCCGATCCTGTTCTTCCTCGCCCTGGGCTGCGCTTCGACGGCCACCGACGACGGCACCGACACCGACGGGGACACCGACACCGACACCGACACCGGCCCGGTCGACGATGCCGACGACGCCGAACACGCCGTCCCGCTCGATCTCGACATGCTCGACGGTGACACGCTCCACGACGGCGACGTCGACTGGTACAGCGTGGTCGGGACCGCCGGCCAGCCCTTCCGCATCCAGGTCACCAACGAGGACGAGAAAATCGCGGAGGACTCGCTCGACACCGTGGTCGAGGTCGTGGACGCGTCGGGCGTTCGGATCGCCTGGGAGGACGACCACCCCGTCGGCGACGTGAGCACCTACGACACGGTCTGCTTCGGCTTCTTCCCCGCGGACGGCACCTACTACGTCAAGGTCATGGACATCGGCGTCTTCTCCGGTAGCCCCCGTGAGGTGGAGTCGACGGCCTACAACCTGACCTGGCTGCAGCCCACGTCGCCGCCGGACGAGCCGGACAGCCTCCTGGACATCAGCCTCGCGTACGACATGCAGAACGACAACTCCTGGTACGCGATTCCGGTCCTCTCCGATGCGGCGAACGACGTCGACTACGTCAAGCTGACCATCGCCCACGCGGGGGGAACGCTGGCCCTCGCTGCCGCGCACCACATCGAGTCCAGCAGCTACCAGCCCGCCGTCCAGGTCTTCGACGCCGAGGCCCAGCTGGTGCTGGACGTCCCGAGAATCGCGGAGTCCGACCTCCGGCTGCTGCTGGCACCGACCGACACGCAGTACGAGTTGGCCGTCATCGACAGCGCCGCCGGGATCGGTCCCACCTCAGCGATGTGGATCTTCGTGGCCAACTACGCGGCCCCCGAGACCAGCCGGTGGGAGACCGAGCCCAACGACAGCGCCGCCGGCGGCTCCGAGATCACCATGGTCGACCAGGAGGCCGATGCCGGCTCGTGGTTCGCCGGAGTGGCCGAGGGCAGGCTCGATGCGCGGGGGGACGAGGACTGGTTCCGCTTCACGCTCCCCGCCGCGGGGTACATCAGCGTGGACTTTGCCAGCCTGACCTACGGAGGCCTGCTCCCGGCGCGGGTGGAGGTCTGGTCGGGCGACACCCTGATCGACGCTGCCGACGCAACCACCACGACCGACCCCTCCATCCGCACCGCCGACAAGCATCCCGCCGGTGAATACGCGCTGCGGGTGGCTGCACCCGAGCCGGAGATGTGGGGCGAAGGCTATTTCTATCGCCTGAGCGCACACGGCACGAGCGTCCCGCGGTGATCGCCGCCCTGGCGCTCATTGCCGGGTGTGGTCCCGCCGGGCTCGATGCGGGAATCGACGCCGTACCCGACGCGGAGGCTCCCAGCGGCGGCAGTGAGCTCCCGGGGAACACCCTCACCGACGAGGAGGACGAGGAAGAACTCGACGAGGACGAGTTCGGGTGCAGTCCGCTCTTCGGCCAGGAGCACGTCGTCATCTACGACGTCACCATCGCCGATGAACACTGGCGACACCTGGAGTCCGAGTGGCGCACCGCCGACGGCACCAAGGACTATGTTCCCATGGAGCGGCTCCTGGTGGACGGTGTCGAGGTTCCCAACAGCACGATTCGTCTGAAGGGCAACAACGCCTGCTGTTGGGTAGGCGAGAAGATGCAGTTCGTGATTGCATTCAACGAGGTCGACGAAGATACCCGCCACCTCGGACAACGCAAGGTGGCACTGGACAGCCCCTACTACGAGCCGACGGTACTCAAGAATCGACTCGCGAACTGGTTTCTGTTCCGTGCGGGACTCCCCGCGGCCTGCACCAACAGCGCCGTGCTCAATGTCAACGGCGAGTATTTCGGCCTGTACGCCAACATGGAGGAGATGGACCGCGAGTTCCTGGAGCGCAGCTTCGGCAAGGACAACGCCGACGGCGACCTGTGGAAGTACGGAACGGTCCTCGACAACCACGAAGGCGAAGAGGTCGACACCACTCGACTCACCGACTTCTGGGCCAGCTATGACCCGACCACGACCATAGCGATGGGGGATTCGGACGAGTGGATGGACGAGTGGGCGGCCGAAGCCATCCTCCCCGACGGCGACGGCTACTGGTGCAGCGGTCACAACTACTACCTGTACGACCACCCGGAGCGCGGGTTCTTGTGGGTGCCGTGGGACAAGGACGGAACCTTCGATTGGATCGCATACAACACCGATCCGGGCTTCCTCTGGTACCCGACGTACACCCCACACATGGCGGCCCTTCTCCAGACGGATGACGGCTGGAGGCGCTACACGGAGTCCGTCGTACGGTTGAGCCAACTCTACGCGACGGACGAAATGCAAGCCGCCTACCAATCGATGGTCGAGCAGACCCAGCCGTATGGCAGCATCGATCCCCATCGCTACTACGACGATGCCACCTATGCCTACTCCATCGACAACCTGCGCAGCTTCCTCCCCGCACGCCGCGGCTACCTGGACATGTGGGCCGAACACAACGCCGAGTGACCATGCCCCCCTCCCCCCTTTCCGCGCTTCGATGGCGTGGTGCTTCGGCCCTGCGCCATCTGCGTTCGCGCATCCACGCGCACGATGTCGTCGTCGACCCCGTTGAACTGTCTTCCACCGCCGGGTACCGGCTGGCGGGCAAGACCGTGCGGCCGCGGCTGGGAGGCCCCTTCCCCGGACTCGCGGTGTCCCCCGCCATCCACCAGGGCGTCGCCGCGCTCATGGGCACCGGCGCCGTCGTCAGCGCGATCGAGCTCGCGCGCCTGGGATACGTGGTCCTGGTCCATGATCCCGCCGGTCGGGGCGACAGTTGGGGTGAAGAAGACTTCGGCGGCCCCGAGCATCAGGACGATTTGCGCGTGGCGGTTCGCGCCCTGACGCGCGACCCCGGCTGCACCGGCCGCGTCGGGGTGCTCTCGCTCTCGCTCGGAATTGCCGCGGCCACGGGGGCGCTGACCCGCTGGCCGGACCTGCCGGTGGATTGGCTGGTGGACTGGGAAGGCCCCTGCGATCGCGAGACGGTCACCGCGGGCGGTGCGCAGATGCTCCCCGCCGCCGGGCACCCACTCGATGACGAACACTACTGGCCTCCTCGTGAGGCGCTCGCCGGCATCCCGCGCCTCACGTGCGGCTATGTGCGCCTCCAGGCCTTCCCCGACCACGCCCAGCCGGACGAGCTGCGTCATGCCCGACGCATGCTCGTCGCGGCCACCGGGGCCGCGTGGCGCCAACTCAACGACCATCCCAGGGGACAGGTGCCCGACCGACCGGCGTGGCTTCCGGGAGGACCGCTGGCGGCGAACGGGGCGATCTTGCGGAAGCTGGCGACGTTGCGCGGGTAGGCGCCCGTGCCGCCGCCGTCTACCGAAACACCCCCGCCAACCCGTCCGGCCCCAACTCACTCACCCGCAGCTCGGCATCGACTCGGCCGGCGCGCAGGACGACCACCCGATCGGCGATCCGCGGGACCAGGTCGATGACGTGGGTGCTGATGAGGACAGCGGCACCTGCCGCCGCACGTCGCGACAGCTCCTCCGTCACCGCGAGCGCCGAGGGTGGATCCAGCCCGTTGAGCGCTTCGTCGAAAACCAGGACCGGGGGGTGCGCCACCAGCGCTGCTGCGATCGCGACCTTGCGGCGCATGCCCTGGCTGTACTCCCGCACCAGGCGGTCCGCGTCCGCGCCGAGCCCGGTCAGCGCCAGCGCCGCCTCGATGTCGCCGGCCCCGCGCACGGCGACGACGTACTCCAGGGTCTCCCGTGCGGTCAGGTACTCCCAGAGCACCGGCTCCTCCGGTACATAGCCCAGCACCGACCGGGCCCGCGCCGGCTGCGCGGAGACATCGACCCCCGCCAGCTCGACGCGGCCTTGCCCCGGCAGGACCTGCCCCGCGAGGAGCTTCATCAGGGTGCTCTTGCCGGCGCCGTTGTGGCCGAGGAGGGCGACACGCTCGCCCGCGGCGACGGAGAACGACACGCCGGCGAGCGCCGTGGTCCGCCCGAAGGTCTTCACGACGTTTTCGGCGACGATCAGCACCACACCCCCAGCGCGCACACCAGGAGCGCCGCGGGCACGTAGCCGGCGGCGGGCAGGCACGCGCCAGCGGCGGCGAGCGCCCCGAGCACCAACTCCAGGCGCAGTCCGGTCACCGTCGCCACGCCGAGCCCCTGGCGCACGACCAGCGCGGCAACCACTGCGAACACGATGGCCTGGCCCCACGCCAGGATGGCCAGCGCGACCGCGGCGCGCCGTCCGGCCGCGGGCAGGACCAGCACCAACCAGGCCGGATCCCGCGCACGCAGCCGCGGACCGAGCGCGGCGACGCCAGCGAGGAGGAGCCCCGCCAATAGCAGGCTGCGATCCGCTCCCGCCCGGTCGCTCCACGCCGCGAGCCCGGCCAACACCGCCGCCAGGAAGCTGGCCCCGAGCCAGCCGCGTTCGGCGCGCCAGCCCTGCCGGAGCACGCGCAGCAGCTCGGGGCGCAGCCGGCGCGGCACCCACCGCGTCACCCACTCGAGGTAGACCCGGTTCCCCTCTTCGGCCGCCTCTACCGCGGCGTAGGTGGCCTCCACCTCGCCGAGGACGGCCGGGATGCGCGCGAGGGTGTCGGCGTCGACGAAGGCCGCGCGGGCGCCGAGGCCGGCGGCCACCCACGGCAACCCCAGGAGCGCGTAGCCAGCGGGAGTCCCCGCGAACGCGAGCTCGAGGCCCGCCGTGGCGGCGAGGAGGGCGAGGCCAGCCACCAGAAGTGCGCCCGCCGGCGCCCAGATGAGCGCGGCCTGGGCGCGTGGGTTGGGCCCGCGCAGCGCGTCGAGCACCGGCGCGACACCGGCGTGCACCGCCAGGGACGGGGCGGCCAGGTTCACGCCGACACCGAGGGTGATGCCCGATGCCCAGGCACCGGAAAGCAGCACCGCCCCGGACAGCATCAGGGCGGGGTCCTGCCAGGCCGGGACCAGGATCACCAAGGCAGCCGCCAGGGCGGGGGCGGCGACGCGGGCCGCCGCGTGCAGGCGTGCCCGCACATACGCACGCGCGAGGACGGGGTGCAGGTCGACGACCCCGCGGTCCGGTCCCCGAACCACGAGGTCGAAGGTACCCAAGGACAACAACCCGGCCAGAAGGAGCGCAACGCGCACGACCAGCGCGACGACCACCACGCGGCGCGCCGCGGGGTCCGCGGCCGACACGACGAATCCCTCGCCAAGAACCAAGGGAAGCCCAGCCGCAACCGCCACAACCGGCGCCCAACGCCACGCCGCGCCCACGACGCCGGCACGTTCCCGCGAACGAATACGGAAGTCCACGAGCGCGTGCGGGTTTCCAGGGCTTGACATTTCGAAAATACCGTCTATCGTGCCATCGCCGTGCGCATCGACCCCGGAGCCCCCGTGAACCTTCTCCTCGTGCTCGTCTCGTTGCTGTCTTTTTCCGCGTTTGCCGATGAGATTCAGGCGCCTGCCGTCGCGGACGATGACGACGACTTCTTCTCGACAACCACCCCCATGGAACAGAAGGGCGCCAACGCCGGGGTTCCCAGCGGCGACGCTTTCAAGGATCCGGACGCCTTCGACATCCCCAAGACGCTTCCGCCGGAAGCCAAGGTCACGGTCAAGCCCAACCCCGGAAGGGACCAGGGCCCCCCCGGAGGCAACACCGCGATGCCGGTGAACACCGCCGGCGCCAAGCTCCTGACCGACAACTGGGCGCCCTCCATCGTCGTCGCCGACAAAGACATGGTCGTGGTGGAGATGCCGGTGCTTTACGGAAACTCCAAGGCCGATTTTGACGGCACCGCCTACTGGCTGGTCGCCGAGATCTACGCCGACGGCAAGAAGGTAGCCGAGTCCCGCACCCACATCACGCGCGACGCAGTGGCCGACAAAGGGCCGTCCATCCAGTTCTTCCGGCTGTCGGCGCCGGTGTCGGCCGCGTCCGGCGTGCTGGAAGTGAAGGTCAGCCGGCTCCCGACCGGCGGACAGTCCGAACTGCTGTTCACCCGTTCGGTGAAGTACACCGTCGGCGGGTAGGCCTACGCCGCCTCGCCTCGCAGCGTGTTGGCGAACCCCCGCGTGATGACCACGTCCGCCCACGTGCCGACCAGCGCTTCGCTGCCCGGGAAGTTCACCGTCTTGAACCCGCTGGTGCGGCCGCAGACCACGCCATCGTCGTGGGCGCTGGGGCCTTCGACCAGCACCCGCTGCGTGGTGCCGACCAGCGCCGCGTGGGCTTCGACCGCGATTTCGCGCTGCCTGGCTTGGAACCGTTCGAGCCGCCGGTGGGCGACGTCGGCGGGGACGGCGTCCTCGAGCAAGCGGAGCGCCGGGGTGCCGGGGCGGGGGTTGTAGCAGAAGCTGAAGGACGCCTGGAACCGCACGGCGTCCAGGAGCGACAGGGTCTGTTCGAAGTCGGCGTCGGTCTCCCCCGGAAAGCCGGTGATGACGTCAGTGGTGAACACCATGTCCGGACGCGCGCCGCGCAGGCGGTCGACGACGCCGAGGTAGTGTTCGCGGGTGTAGAAACGCTTCATCCGTCGTAAGACAGAGTTGCTGCCGCTCTGGACAGGGAGGTGCAGATGGGAGGCGAGCTTGGGGAGGGTGCGGTACGCCGCGACCACGTCGTCGCCGATGTCACGGGGGTGCGAAGTGGTGTAGCGGAGCACCTCGACCCCGGGGACCTCGTGCACCTGCGCAAGCAGCTCCGCGAAGGTGGCGTGGCCGGGGACCTTCAGCCCATAGCTGTTGACGTTCTGTCCGAGAAGGGTGACTTCGCGCACGCCCGCGTCGGTGAGCGCGCGTACCTCGGCCAGGACCTCGGCCATCGGGCGACTGATCTCGTCGCCGCGGGTGGCGGGCACGATGCAGAAGGTGCACCGGTTGTCGCAGCCCTTCTGGATGGTGACGAAGGCGGAGAGCCGGGCCGCCGCGACCGGGTCCACGTCGGAGGAAAAGGCGTAGTCGTCGGCGTCCAGGAAGTCGGTGTCGAGCACCCGGCGGGTCCTGGCGGTAACGACCATCTCGCCCACGCGGCTGACGGCGTCGGGGCCGAAGACCAGGTCGACCTGCGGGTAGCGGCGGAAGAGCCGCTCACCGTCGACCTGCGCCATGCACCCGGCGATGCCGACGACGAGCGGACGCTGGCGTTTCTGAGGCAGCACCCGGCCAAGGAAGCTGTGAAGCTTCTGCTCCGGCTTTTCGCGCACCGAGCAGGTGTTGACCAACACCAGATCGGCATCCGCGACCTCTTCGGTGGTGGTGAATCCGTCCTTGCCGAGCAGGGCGCGCATCTTGCCCGAGTCGACCTCGTTCATCTGGCAGCCGAAGGTCTTGATGTACACGCGCGGCATGACGCGCGGAGCTATCCTGTCAGGAGGGCGGACGCGCGATGCGCCGCGACGAGGTTCGACGAGGTGTCGGTCACGGCGCATCGCCCCCAGGTCTGGTCGCGCAGAAGTTGGGACTGCCGGCCGCGGTTTCGCACAGACGGTACGCCCGTTCGCTGGGTTGGGAGGCCAAGAGCGCGTAATCCAACCACTCGCGGGCGCTGTTCTTCGCGAGCCCACGGGCGTCCTCCGCTTCGAGCATGTTGTCTTCGGTCCGATCGGACAACAGCTCGTCCTCGGCGTCGATCCACACCCGCGTCGCGGTTTCGGCGCGGAGCCGGTAGAGGTTGTAGACCCGCCCGACGAAGGTGGGTCCCACCCACCGGGATTTATTTTCCAGCGCGTAATCCGCCCAACGCAAGACCTCGGGGGCGTCATCGAGGGTGCCCTCTCGCGAGAGGGTCAGCGCGTAGCGAAAACACAGGTCCGGGTCGCTCCGATCCACCTCATCGAGGTGGCGCGCCGCCAGCCGCATCCATTCGCTCACGCTGGCCTTGCCGTCCGCGTTCGCCAATAGAACGCGGGAGATATTGTCGCGCTCCGTCTGTCGGGTAACCTTGTTGAGCTTGACCTCGAGGCAGGTGATCTGGTCGGGGTTGAGCGTGCCTCCCATCGCGGCGGGCTCGAGCTTGACGAGGTCGTCGCAGAGCGGGGTGGCCCTGACCGCCACCGCCGGCGCCGTGACCGCCTTCTTCTTCTGACCCTTCTTGGGGCGTTTTTTGCCCTTGGACTTGCGGGTATCACGTGCGAACCCGTCCAGGCGGGTGCGGGCATCGACCACCTCGGGCACGTTGACGCCAACGTCGAGGCCGTCGACCTGCACCACCGCCAACTCGTAGCGGGCGATGAACGCGTTGAGCTTTTCGACGCCCGAGGGCGACGACACTCCGGTGACGACCACGATCTCGAGCCACTCTCCGGTGGCCTGCGCCATCAGGCGGTCGCCGGCCTCGCGGACGCGACGCGTCTTTTCATCCTGCGCCAACGACGACCACGCGGCCTGATCGGGCCCCGGCTGTTGGGCGCCCCGCGCCACCACCCACTTCATGACGTCGGGACGAGTCTCGCGACTCGGATTCCAGTTGCGGCCGCCCAGCAGCCGGGATTTGGCCGCGACGAAGGACTGCGCCTCCTCCAGGCTCACTTCGCCGTTGACCTTTCCGCCCGTGGCTCCGTCGGCCCACCCGCGCAGGGCGCCGAGGGTCAACCAGGTGAACAGGCCATGACCGGTCGCGGGGTACGGACCCGGGGCTTCGCCGGCCGACGCGGCCGACCACACGGCGAGCCTGGGGTCGGCGCCCGTCGCGATCGCCGGGAGCTTGCCCTCCGGGAGTCCGAGCGGCTCGCCACCCCGCCCGATGCCGCCGAAGTCCGCGTCGAGGATCACCAGGATCCGTTTGGCCCGGCCGGACCTTGCGCTGCCCAACAGCTCGTCGAGCACGATCCCACTCGGGTCGTCCGGGGCCGCCTCCTTGCTGAGCAGCACCCGGCGGCCCTGGTCATCGGCATAGCCGTGACCGGCGAAATAGACCCACAGCATCCCCCCGCCGCGCACGCTGCGCGCCGCCTCCGAGATGCCTCGGCGCATCGCCGCTTTGTCCGGGTCCTTCAGCCGGGTGATCCGCTCCACCCCCCGGGTCGTGTTCAACCAACCGTGGAGCGCGTCGGCGTCCAGGGTGCCCCCGCCCAGATCGGGCAAAAACGTATAGTCTTCGACCGAGACGACTACTGCGGCGTCCTTTCGGGCCTTTTGCGTCCCTTCCAGCGGAGAATCCACATCGGGCGGGGCAGCCAGGGACAGCGCGGCGAGAGCGAGGAGCATCGGGTGCGGGGAGCCTACCAGAGTTAGGTGCCCCCCGCATGTCCCACACGCCCCTCCCTCTCGATCCAGCGCGCTACCAGGACGGGCAACTCCTGGCCACCGGCGGCGCGGCCGCGATCCATGTTGTACGCGATCAGATTCTGGACCGGCCCGTGGCCGTCAAGATCCCGGTGCCCGCCGAGCCCGCCGACCTCGCCCGCATGCGTCGTGAGGCGAAGGTGACCGCACAGCTCGATCACCCGGTCGTCGTCCCCATCTACGACCTGGGCCCCGACTGGTTCACCATGAAGCGGGTTCAGGGCGCGACCTTCGGCGAGATGCTGCGCAGCGAGAAGGACCCGGTCGCCGCACTGACCCGGGTGATCGAAACCCTGTTGCGGTTGTGCGAGGGCCTGGCGTTCGCCCACCACCGGGGCGTCGTCCACCGCGATCTGAAGCCGGAAAATGTGATGATCGGCACCTTCGGACAGGTCTACCTGATGGATTGGGGCATCGCCCAGGTCAAAGGCGAGACCGACGTCCCCGTTGCCGGCAGCGCCGGCTGGGCCCCCCCCGAGCAGGCGCGGGGCGAGATGTGCGACGCGCGTTCGGATGTCTGGGGCATCGGCGGCCTGCTGTACTACGCGTTGACTGGTCGTAAGCCAAATGGTGCGCTCACCCTCGATGAACGTGGCGTTACCGGCCCAGAGGCGAGTCCGGTGGCCGCACCCATCGCCCTCCCCGGGCGGCCGCTGCCCCCGGAGCTGGTGCGCATCGCGATGAAGGCCCTCGCCCTGGACCCGGCCGACCGGTATCCGAACACCGTTGCGTTGGCGGCCGACCTGCACGGCGCGCGGGCGGACGGCTGGTGGTTCGAACGCCGCAGCTTCGCCGAGGGGGACGAGATCCTGAGGCAGGGCCAGGACGCGGAGCACACCTACTTCATCGTCGAGGGCCGCTGCGAGGTCTGCCAGAACGGCGGCCCCATCGCCGAGCTGGGTGCGGGCGACACCTTCGGCGAGGCCGCGCTGGTTTCGGGTGGGGCGCGGACGGCCACCGTCACCGCCACCAGCGCGGTCGTGGTGCGGGTGATCACGCGGGCGGCGCTGGACGAGGAGTGCCGCCGTGGCGGTTGGCTGGGGGTGCTGGTCAAACTGTTGGCGAGTCGATGCGTGAACCTGCAGCTGGACCTTGCCCGGCGGAAGGGGTAGGCCTACCCCCCCGCCCACGCCCGCAGCTGTGCCGGCCGCTCGGCGAAGAACTGCTCCAGGCAGGCGATGTGGTCGGCATACTCCACTTCGTCGTAGTACCGGCGCGGGTCGGCCCTGACCGCATCGCCGATGAGCGCGTCGAGGTCGCGCACCCGCGCCGCGCCGTCGGCCGCCTCCAGGCGATCGGCGAACTCCAGCACCCTGGCGACCAGCGCTTCCTTGCAGGTGCTGTCGCCGTGACAGGAGGCCGCGAGCATCCCCATGGTGTAGTTGTCGATGTCCATTCCGTACTGGCCGCAGCTGGGGTAGCTCCACGGGCGGAAGCCGTAGTCGAGGTCCATCGATTGGGTAAGGAGTGTCCAGTGGTCGGCCACCGGCTCGTGGTAGAGTTGGTAGTTCGACAGGTCATAGCTGTAACTGTCCCAATGGACGAGGGTGATTTCAAGGGCGAGCGCGTCGAGGAAGCGTTCCCAATCCAAGAGCGGCTCGATCGCAGGGCGCCAGGCCGGGCCGCGAGCGCGGGCGGTGTCACCCAGGCGCGCCAGCGCGGCGTCGTCGCCCTCGAGGTCCTGCTCCACCTCCATGCAGCTCACATCGGTCACATCGCAGTACGCCTCCCGGTTTTCGTACAGGTTGCCGTCGGGCTCGGCGAACCAGTCTTGCAGGAAGTCGTGGTTGTGCGGCTCGACCACGGTGTACAGCCCGTAGTCGCGACTATTGACCGTCAGGTGTGCGAAGCTGGTGCGTGACGCGGGGAACTGCCACTCGCGATAGAACGCGTAGGACAGGGTCTCCGACATCTGGCTCGGATCGTAACAGTCGTTGTGCAGGTAGAACTTCTTGGCGCCGAGGAACTCCTGGTCGGGCACGGTCTGGTCCACATCGATGACCAGGCTCGGCTTGTCCTCGATGGGCTGCCAGCTGGACGAGCCCTTGATGTGGATGGCGACGGGCCACTCCCTCGCGTCCCAAGCCAACGTCGCATCCACGTAGTCGGATCCGTCGCGACTCAGCTCGTCCCAGCCCTCGCGTTCGATGGTCAGCGACAGCTCCCAGATCACCGCGTTCTCGTAGAGATCGGGGTCGTCGACCGGGTCCGGCTCCACCGCCCCGGAGGTGTCCCCCGGCGCCCGCTCCATCGCCGTGTCGCCGAGGAGAAGTGGGTCCGCACCCCGGCCCGCGGAATCCCGGTCCCCGAGGCTGATGGACGACGGGGCACACGCAACCAGCAACCACAGGAGCATCTACCGCCCAACGTAGCCGGGCGGGGCCGGCATTTCCATGCTAATCCGAGGGTTGGGAACACTGATGCTCTTCTCGTTGTTGGCCTGTGATCCGCCGGCGCCCCAGAGGCCCGGCCTCGACGTCTGGGAGGCCTGCACCACCGAGGGCCTGGACATCCCGCTCGACTATTCCCCGACCGCCGCGGCCACCGTAAAGGAAGATCACCTCGGCGTGGTCCACATTTACGCCGGCAACGACGCGGATCTCTTCTTCGCCGCGGGCTACGAGCAGGGGCGTCAACGCCTCTACCAGATCGACCGCGCCCGCCACTCGACCCGCGGCACCCTCGCCGAGATGGACGGCCAATCGGCGGTCGAGACCGACCTCATCGCCCGCACCTTCAACTTCCTCGACCTGGGCTGCCGCACCCTGCACTTCCAGGCCAAGATGCGGCCCGCTGACATCGGGCTCGGCGTCGCGTTCACCGCCGGACTGAACCGCTACGTCCAGGATCTCGCCGCGGGAACCGCGGAGGCGCCCAGCTCCTACGGGCAGGACGCGCTCACCTACATTCCCGAGCCCTTCACCGTCGTGGACGTCGTCGCGATGGGCAAACGCATCAACCTCGGGTACTCCAACCAGATCGACTACGACGTGCTGGTCTCGATCTCGCAGGAGCTGGTCAGCAACTTCGACGATGTGCCGGTGTGGGCACCGTCGCGGGGGCAGTTCATCGTCGACGGGGCGATCGCGACCGAACAGAGCGCCTCGCATTCCGCGCCGATCGACCCTCGTTTCCCCCCCGGACTGAAACTCGACGACGAGCTGGGCGCACGCCTGTCGGTGCTCGCCAAGGCGCAGGGCGCCGGCCGGGCCAGCAACAACTGGGCGTTTCACGGAAAACACACGCTCAACGGCAAGCCGGTCATGGCCAACGACCCGCACGCCAGCCTGATGACGCCGTCCATGCTCATTGCGTGGCACCTCAACTCGGCCGAGGCCGGCGGCAACTTCGACGTGGCCGGCTTCAGCTTCCCCGGCGTCCCAGGGCTGCACCTCGGGCACAACCGGCACGTCAACTGGACGGCGACCACCAACTTCGCCGACGTGATGGACATCTACGACGTGGCCATCGACGAGGACGGCTACGCGGACATGGGCGGCGACGCGGTCAAAGTGCGCACCCGCGACGAGGTCATCCGCGTCAAGCAGGCTGATGGCAGCCTCGTCGACGAGGTCCACACCGTGACCGAGATCCCCGACCACGGCGTGCTGTTGCCGGAATCGTTGTTGCCCGTCCCGGCCAACGTCTTCGCCGAGGGCAGCGTCATGATCGCGTGGGCGGGCTTCGAGCCCGAAACGCAGGAGCTGTTCGAGTACCTGGACTTCGACCGCAGCGCCAGCATCGCCGAGTTCCGCGACGCCGTGGGCCTGGAGATGGTCGGCCAACAGAACTGGCTCTTCGGCGATGCCACCGGCATCGGCTACCAGACCCATGGGTACATCCCGGTCCGCACCGGCGACCCTCGCCGCATCCAGGACGCCAGCGACGCCAGCCTCTTGTGGACGGGCGAGCACCTGGACGACGCCCTGTACCCGACGCTGGACGGGTCGCAGGACTTCATCGGCACCGGCAACAACGCGCCCTTCTCCCACACCCTCGACAACGATCCCACCAACGACGCCTTCTACTACGGCAGCTTCTTCGATCCCGGCTGGCGAGCGGACCGCATGTACGAGCTGGGCAACTCCCTCGTCGAGCGCGGAAACGTCAGCCCTCGCGACATGGTGGAGATGCAGGCCGACGTGCGTTCGGGCATCGCCGGTGACCTGCTGCCCCTGCTCGTGGATGTCGGCAGCCGCATCGTGATTGACGAAACGCTCGCTGACTACCGCGATCGCCCCGATCTGGTGGACGCCATCGCGGTCCTGGAGGCATGGGACGGCGACATGGACATGGACAGCGAACCCGCGGCGCTCTTCCACACCTGGCAGGCCATGCTGGCGCGGCGCACCCTGTTCGGCGACATGAGCGTGCTGTTCGACGCCGTGGCCGAAGCCACCCCGGCCACCACCGCCAAGCTCAACGTCCTGGCGCACACCCAGCACAACGAAGCGCTGCTCGACGGTCGCGGCGACATCGACATGCTCCAGGCCCTCTCCGACGCGTTGGAGTGGGTGGAGGCGCAGCGGCTGGCGCTCGGCGTGCCGGCGCTGACCTGGGGGGATGTCCACACCGCCTGGTTCAAGGGCAGCTTCGGCGTCGACATCGAATCGCGCTTCTCCGGCGACGAGTCCACGGTCAATGTGGCGGATTGCCCCGCTTGGAACGGCAACGAGCTGAACGCTCCCTGCGCCTCGCACGAGGGCAGCCTGTACCGCGCGATTGTGGGTTTCGGCGACGACGACGTGCCCGAGTTGTACTTCCACCACGGCCACGGCGGCTACGGCCCCGAGTCCGACTGGCACGAGTTCGAGTACAAGTACCTGCCCTTCCGCAAGGCCGAGGTGGACGAGGCCACGGTGAGGACCTGGGAGATCGTGCCGTAGCTGCGGGCCGGGTTCGTCCCCAATGCTGCGCCGGCGCTGGCCGCATTGTCTGGGCCAGCGGCCGGGCGCGTCGCGTCGCGACTGGGGGGGGCGCGGGGGCGCGTCCTGGGCCGCCGGCGCCACGGCATGGTGAGCACATACTATCGCGTCGCGACGTGGGGGATCACCCAGTCCACGAGGTGTGCCGCCCCCTCCGCCATCCGACGCCCCGCGCAGGCCGGGCTGAACAACCACGCGAACCCCGGCACTCGGTCTCGACGAAGTGAGGAGAGGAGAGGAGAGGAGACGTAACGGGCCGCCAGGCCCCGGAAGCTACCCTCGTTGGTCGTGACTCCGCGCTCGGCAAGCGCCATCACGATGGCGTGGATGTCCATCGCCTGGACCTTCGACGGGAGCCACAAGCCTGCCGCATCTTTGCGCCCGTGGTGGCCCACAAGGTGCTCCGCGAGCCCTCCGGCCGACCGAACGTTGATCCCCATGCCCTCGGCCAGCCCCTCAGCGTCGCGACCTCCTCCACTTCGTCTACGTCCACGGGCCGCTCACCCGCGCCGCCTCGCCGCCAGCAGACGCGAGCGATCGCGACGCATCGGGAAACGGGATCTACCCCGACGACACCCTCGACAACACCCCCGCCAACGCTCTCCCGAACCCCTCCGCTGACTCCCACGGCATTCCGTGTGCCCCGCCACTCACGACGTGCAGCCGCGCCTGGGGGATGAGCTCCGACAGCCGCCCGGCGGCCGCGATCGGCACCTTGCGATCCGCGTCGCCCCACAGCACGTCCACGGGAACCGACGTCCTCCCCAGCGCCGCGTAGGCCTGTTCCCAGTCAGGGGGACAATGGCGCAAGGTCGACAAGAAGCACCGGTCGTACCCCTGCCACTGCAGCTGCTCGACGAAGCGGGGAAGGTACGCGGCCGTCGTGTCCGGTGACGTGAACATGCGCCCAACGTCCGCCAGCAGACCCCGCCGCCCTCCCAGCGCGACGAGCGCCTCACCCAGCCCCGGGACGCGGAGCGCCGCGTGGCCCCACGGCTCGGGCACGCCTACCCCGCCGGGCGCCACGAGGACCACGCGACGCACACGTTCGACCGCGTTCGCGGCCCAAGAAGCCACGATCCCAGCGCCCCACGAATACCCCACGAGCACCGGGGGTTCGGCGCACGCCGAGGCGATCACACCGTCGAGCTGGGCGTGGTACAGCGCCGCGGTCATCGGCACGTCCGGCCGCTCGGACAGCCCACGCCCGTACAGGTCGTAGCGAACGACGCGGTGGCCCCCGCCGACGAGCAGGGGCACGACGCGCTCCCACACCAGCGATGGCGACGTCATTCCGTGGACGAGCACCAGCGGCGGGCCGTCACCCCGGACCTCCAGGAACGTGAATCCCGCGGAAATCGGTACGACCTGGGCCGCGCCGGCTTGCGCTGCGGCTAGTGTCAGGGTCAACTGTCGCATCGACACCTCCTCGTCACCCCGTGCCCCCTCGCTCGACCGCCACTTCTTGCCGGCCTCGTTGATCGGGCTGGTACGTCGCGGCCACCCCTACGACTACGCCGACACCTATCGCAGTTTGCAGGTGTTGTACGGGTACCGCGCGGC
>SHYX01000073.1 GCA_009692585.1 Myxococcales bacterium | reverse complement strand
GAACACGGCGGGCGCCGGGCCGAAGCCGAACCAGCCGCGATCCAGGGTGCCGCCCGGCAGATCGAGCGTGCGCGAGCAGAGGTCCTGCGCGCCCTCCGCCGCCATCGCCAGGCGGAAGTCCAGGGCGCTCTGCGAAGCCTCGGTGATGCCGAGCACCAGCGAGGTGCCTGCCGACGACAGCATCGTGAACAGCGCATCGCCGCTCGTGGGCTTGACCACCGTGCCGGTGGCCAGGTCGACCAGGAAGCCGGTGGCCGTCAGATCGACGATCGAGTCGATCGGGCCGCCGATGTCGGCGGTGGTGTAGTGGATCGAGGTGCCGCCCGCGCAGGTCGCGATGTCGACCGTGACGTCGGTGACGGGGTCCAGCGGCGCGTCGGGGGTCCAGGTCAGCGTCAGGCCGTCCGGCGATGTCACCGTCGTGCCGGCGACGGCGCTGGTGATCGATGCCGTATCGTCCGCCTCAGACAACGTGACCACGACCGGGGCGTTGCCGGGAACGTCGATGTCACCCTCGTGGATCGACACCGAGTAAGTGACGTCGCACGTGGGCCCGGCGGTTTCGTTGTCGTTGCTATCACAGGCGATCAAGGCAGAGAGCAGCAGCATAGGGAACCTCGGCGCTACTATTGCCGGTCGGGTGCTGCTGCGCAAGTCAGCAGTCGGAGTCCGGGATGCGGCCCCCCTCGGAACGGGTCGTGGACCAGCGGGAGAGCGGCAGCCGGTTCACGTACTGGATGAAGCGGGCCACACCTGCGTCGATGGTCAGCAGCGCGTTGGGCTGGAAGCGAATGTTGTCGTAGATCTTGCCGTCCTCGTCGCGCAGCCAGAGAAACCCGACGACCGTGGCCGCCAGCCGGGTCCACGCCGCCACGCGCCCCAGCCAGCCCGCGGGGCGAGGCGAGATGTAGATCGGCTGCACCCGACCACGCCCGACCTCGAGCGGCGTGTACGCGAAGATCATGCGCGTTGGCTCTGCGGCCCAGCGGCCGAACCAGCGGACATCCTCGAGCGTGCGTAGCAGGCCCACGGTGGCATCGACGTAGCGCATGCTGTACGCGTAGCGCGGGCCCAGCAGGAGCCTGATCGCGCGTTGTACCGGCGACGTTGCGGGCAGCGCCGCCTCCATGCGGAACTCGATGGTACGGCCATCTGACGCTGCGGCGGTTTGCAACGTCATGTCGAGCGGGATGCGGTGAACGGTGCGCAGGTGCTGGGCATCGAGCCCGTTGATCATGTTGACGGTGGGGTGGCAGGGGCGGTGCATGGTCCGCCCGGGCATGGCGTACACCTCCTGGCCCTCGAGTTCGGGGAAGCCGGGCACGTCCGAGGGCGCGGCCGGGGCAGGCCAGATCCAGATGAAGCCGTACCGTTCGCGCACGTCGTAGGCGTTGGTGTGCCCGCGCTCCGGCGTGGGCTCGCCGCAGGGAATGTCGGTACACCGACCGCTCCCGTCAAAACGCCAGTGGTGGAAGTAGCAGCGGAGCGTGTTGCCCATCACGCGGCCGATGGCCAGATCGGTGCCCATGTGCGGGCAGAACGCATCGAGCCCGCGGAGGCCGCCGTCCTCGCCGCGGAACACGACCACACGCTGACCGCACAGCTCGAAGGGACGCACCTGACCGCGCCGCACCAGGCCTTTCGGGCCGAGCAGGTACCAGCCGAGCGGCACCGCCGCCCAGTTGTTGAACACGGGCTGGGTAACGAACGGCTGGGTGCCTGCGTTCTGCGTGCGCCTCATGGGCGGAGACTCCAGTCGGAGTTCTAATTCGCCTATCGTTCTGGTTCGCGGTCGTTTGCGGTCCCCGAGGCCCCGTGCGCGCAGGGGGTTCCGTTCACGCGCTCGAGCAGCGGGAGATCGACCGACCCCACCCCCGCGGAGAGATGCACCGCAAGTCCGTCGGGCTCGGTGCAGTCCGCCAGCGCGTCGGCCTCGGCCGGCGTGGTGACGGTGCCGCTCACGTCGTCTCCCAGGTGAAACGGTAGGCCCTGCGATTGAGGACGCTCACCGCGCTCCCCGTCTCCGTCGTCTGTGTTGTCATCTTCCTCGCCCTGAGCGTCCCTCGGGGGGATGACCACTTCTACGCAGCCGACCGCCGTCATGGCCTCGTAGATCGCTCTGGTGTCGTAGGCGCCGTCGGCGGTGAAGCGCGTGATGCCGGCCCGGTGCCCCCGGATGATCGCTGCCCCCACCGAGCCGTCATCCACGCCGCTCTCGGTCAACTCCGAGGCGACGATGTAGCCGCCGGCATCCACACCCAGGTGGAGCTTGCGCCAGCACCGACGCTTCTTCGCAGGCTTGTGCTTGACGACGTACCACTCGCCGTCGCCGACGATCTTCAGGCCTGTCGAGTCGATGATCAGTCAGCGAGGCGACTAAAACACCTTCGCAGCGTCAGCGTGGTGACGATCGCGAGATCGGAGTATCGCCGCTGGCCACCGGGATGACCGCATGGCCGTGCGCTCCAGGCATCGATGGCGTCCTCGTCGAACCAGACCATGATGTCGCCGCGCTGACGAAGGGAGGCCTCGGAGGCCCGCCAGCTCTGCACGCGGTACTTCGTTTTGTACTTCGGCGTCACCCGGCTCTTCGTTCGCGCGGCCAGCGGGGATCGCTCGTGACATCCAGGGTAACCGGCCGCCCCGGGCCGGGGGTCCGGGCCATGCTCCAACGCCGTTTGTCGCGGAACCCGCAACCGCCCCCTCAACCCCGCTGGCCGCTACCCCGTAGCCAATCGAGGCCCCCACCACTCCCGCTCCACCCGTCGGAGCTCCGCGGCATACTGCCCCCGGCGCGAGCAATCCCCAGGCACGCAGCTCCGGCGCGAGTTCCAGCGAGCGCCCCAATCCATAGGCCTCCCGAACGCGGCCGAGCAACCTGGGCAACATTTGTGCTACACCCACGCGGCGGCCGGAGCCCGCTTCGCCCCGGGTGAGCTCCCCGTGCAGGAGCCAACCGAATCGGCGGTGCCGGGCTTCGTCTGCCACAATCGTGCGGATCACCCGCCGCGCCACCGGCCGGGTGGTGCCGAGGAGCATGCGGCGGAACAGGGGTACGGCCACCGTTTCCCCCAGGCAGAACAGCTCGAGGTTCGCGAGCGTCAGCGCCTCATCGAGCGGCTCGGCGCGAGGGGGCACCAACGTTGCGCGGTCCACTGGCTGCGACAGCGCCCCGCCCGCGGCGTGCAACACCTCGGCGGAGAGCTCGGCGTGGCGTAGCTCGTCGTCCACGATGCGGAGGCCCATCCGAATCAGGTCGGGGGACAACCCGAGCTCGATCATCCACCCCACCAACGCATGGGTGTGCGCGGCCGAGCGGTACTCCGCCACCACCCGGCGCCCCCATTCTTCGCGCACCGCGCGCGGCGGCGGCGGGTTGCCCGCCAGCGTTTCCCCGTCCGTGAGCTTCTCCGTCAGGGCGGCGCCGCTGCAGCCGAGCGTGTCCGCCGACATCGCGGCGACCGTGATGAGCAGACCGGGGCGGAGGCGTCGGTTTATCCGCCGAATCATCGCATGCCGCGGGGGCGCCTCCACGACCGACCGCGCTACGGCAGCTCGCTGATGTAGCCGGAGTCGCTGGGGTAGCAGTCGGCGCAGTCCGGCGGCGCGCCGAAAACCAGCGTTGCTCCCGCCTCCGCGGTAGTGGACGGGACGTAGCTCGAGCACGGCGCCGCGCTCTCGGATCAGCTTCACTGTCGCGGGGACGCCGGGGCAGGTCACGCTCACCCTCCCGGTGTTCGCGAGGGCGCGTGCGATTGTGTTGGTCGCGACAGGAGCCGATCGGCGCGACGCCGTTCGCAGGCTGCTCGCGGGGGAAACGACCGGGCCAGCGGGGCGGCTGCGGCATCCGGACTTCACGCTCCTGGTGGACCGCCAGGCGGCGCCGTAGCCTCCGAAAACGGCGTGTGCGTCAGGTACTCCTTCCGCGCCGCCACGATTCCCCCCCCTTCGCGCTGACAGAAGTCGTCGACCGCCTCGTGCAGGCGGGGATCGGCCATGCGATGGGCCGAGTAGGTGAGCCGCGGGAGAAAGCCTCGCTGCAGCTTGTGCTCTCCCTGCGCGCCCGCTTCGACCCGGCCCACACCGTGGGCCAACGCCCACTCCACCAGCGCGTGGTAGCAGACCTCGAAGTGCAGGCCCTTCACCTCCTCGTCGGCGCCCCAGTAGCGGCCATGGATGGCCTGAGGGGTCCAGAAGTTGAGCGCGCCGGCAATCGGAACTCCCTCGCGGCGGGCCAGCACGACCAGGGCGCGTCGCGCCAGGCCGGGTAGCTCCGTCTCCCACCACGCGGCGGGGAGGTACCCGTCATGACCGTGCTGGTGCTGGGTGTTCCGATACCACCGGTGCAGCGCGCGCCACTCCGACGCGACCAACTCCTCGCCACGGTGAACGCGCACCTCGACGCCCGCCTCGCGGACCATGCGCCGCTCTCGCAAGAGCTCCTTCCGCCGGCGGGACGTGAGCCGCCCCAGGAAGCCGTCGAAGTCGCCGTAGCCGTCGTCCTGCCACTGAAACTGGAGCCCCAGCCGCACCGCGTAGCCCAGGCCCCGGAAGGCCTCGCTTTCGGCGCCGCTGCAGAACAAGACATGGTGCGAGGAGGCCTTCGCCGCCTGTCGCACCCCCTCGACGCCCGCCACCAACGCGGGCAGCAGTCGTGGATCACCAAGGACGCGCCCGGCCGCAGCAGGCGTGAACGGGATGGCGCTGGTGAGCTTCGGAAAGTACGGGATGCCGGCGCGGTGCGCGGCGTTCGCCCAGCCGTGATCGAAGATGTACTCCCCCCAACTGTCGCCACGCAGCCACGTTGGCAGCGCGGCGAGCAGGGTGCCGCCCTCCTCTACGACGACGTGCGCGCCCGCCCAACCCGCGGCCCGCCCCGTGGCCCCGGAGCGCTCCAGCGAGCTCAGGAACGCGTGCTCGAAAAAGGGATCGTCGCTGGGCACCAGCGCATCCCATGCCGCTGCATCGACGCCCGACAGGCGCTCATGGACCGACACCAACACCGGGCTACCCGTCCCGTCGCGCCCAATCGTACCCCAACGCGCCGTGCGCAGGCAGCCGCTCCTCGTCGGGTGCCGCGGGGTCGTAGGGCGTGGTCACGAGGTTGAGGATCATCGCCTCGCGCTCGCTCACGCACGTCCACCCGTGCCACGTGCCGCGCGGGACCACCACCAGGCGAAGCTTGTGCTCGCCGAGCCAGACCTCCTGGGTGGTCCCGGCCGTGGCGGAGCCGGGCCGACCGTCCTGGATGACCAGCTTCACCATCCCGGTGAGGCAACAGAAGTAGTCGTCCTGGTGCTGGTGCCGGTGCCAGGCCTTCACCACCCCCGGGTAGGTGGTCGTGACGTAGGCCTGGCCGAACTCGCGGAAGTGGGGGTCATCGCGACGCAGCACCTCGAAGAGCCGCCCGCGGTCGTCGGGGTGGACGACGAGGTCCCGGACGACGACATCGTGGATGGTTCCGAGGGCCATGATCAGTCGAGGTAACCGAGCGCGCGCAGCCGCTCGGCGTCTTCTGCGTCGAGCGTCTGGCGCTTCACCTTCTTGGGAGCCTGGCTCCGCAACCAGGCCGCAAAGCGCCGGCTGAGCGCGCGCCCCTCCTTGTTGTCGGTGAGCGCGGCGCGCTCGTCAGGGTCCTTCGCCACGTCGAAGGTCTGGAGGAAGGCCCCGCGGGCATCGGTGAGCACCTTGAGGCCCCCAGGGGCGTGCACCGCGTAGCGCAGACGCTCGGCGCGCCCCACGACCGAGGTGACCCACTCGCGAACCGGTGGGGCGCCCCCGCTGAGGGCCGAGCGGAGGTTCAGACCGGCGAAGCCCGGCAGGCCGCCCACGTCGGCGTAGTCCAACAGCGTCGGGAGGACGTCAACGTGCGACGTCGGGACGGCGATGCGCCCGCCGGCCGGCACCAACCCCGGGCCCCAGACCACCATCGGCACGTGGAGATCGTGATCGTAGAGGCTTCCGTGGCAGAAGTAGCGCTGGTGATCGGTCATCGACTCGCCGTGGTCGCCGGTGACCACCACCAGGGTGTCGTCCCGGTTGGAGGCGCGCACATACGCCATGAGCCGGCCGAGCTCGGCGTCGGCGAATGCGAGGTCGCCGTCGTACCCGGCGACGTAGTGGCGGCGCTCGGTCTTGCCAGCCTCGAAGATGTACTTCGGGACCGCGGGGGCGCCCTCGGACGCCTCACCGCGCGCGACCAGCATCGTGTCCCCCGCCCACACGGCGTCGCCAGCAAAATCTGCCCGGTAGCTGGCGGGCGGGCGGTAGGGACCATGCGGATCGAAGTAGTGGGCCCACAAAAAGAGGTTGTCGTCGGCGTGCTCGGTCAGAAAGGGGATCAGCTCCTGGTTGAGCACGCTCGCGGAGGTGTCGTTGGGGTGATTCCGATAGTAGTGGAACCCGCGGTTGAGCCCGTACCGATTGCTCAAGACGTACTGCACGTTGAACGCGGCCGTGACGTAGCCGGCTTGGGACATGAGCTCCGCCGCCGTCGGAAACGACCGACCGATCGACGGGATGTTGTCCACAAAACCCAGCGTGACCGGGGCCTGACCGGTGATGAGGGACGCAAGCGACGGGTGCGTGTACGGGGCGGGCGCGTAGTGCTGATCGAGCGACACGCCCTCGCGCATCAGCTGATCGAGGTTGGGCGTCGTGGCCCGGCCGTACCCGTTCCCGGAGACGTGGTCCCAGCGGATGGTCTCGATCGAGACGAGCAGGATGCGCCGGATCGGCAGACGATGGCTGCGACTCTCGGCGCGGATGCTCTCCAGGACCACGGGCTCAAGCTCCAGACTCCCCGCCGAATCGGGCTTCACCATCTGCACTTCGAGGCAGGCGTAGGCGCTCTCGGTGCCGGTGGGCAGCGTCGCGGTGACCTCCACCGGCTCCCAGGGGAAGGCGCCGACGTCGAAGCGGCGGCGCGCGATGTGATGTTCGCCCGTCGCGCCGGCGAGGTGGAGGTGAAGGGCGGTCACGTCGCCCAGGCCGGCGCTCCCCGTTGTTCGTGTCCGCAGCCGCACCGTGGAGCCAGCCGGCACCGCCACCGGCGGTGAGCAGAGGCTGCCCTTGGTGCCCGCGAGCCAGCTGACCTTGGTGGCGGTGGCCGTCGAGCCGCTGCCGACGCTGAGCCCCCCGATCTCCGCCGTCGGCGCCCAAGCGGCAACGCTCCCGCCGTCCGGCAACGCCAGCGGCCGGACGATCACCTGAAGCGGCGACTGCGCGAGGGCGAACGAGACGGCGAGAGCGAGCACCACCACCCCGCTATGGCGCGAAGGTGCGCCGATCAATGCCGAAGCCGTAGCGCGCCCACCACGCGATCGACCCGCCGGGCGCCAGGGCCACGCGGGTGAGCGGGTTGTCGAGCGTCCAAGGGTCGGAAGGGTCCGACGCCGGGTGGTCGACGGTCCAACTGCCTCCGCCATCCTCGGTGACGAAGACCGTGCCGTCTCCCTCCAGGGCAAGGCCGCGCTCCCCGTCGAACTCCACCCAGCGGAAGGTGCCCTCCAGCGCCCGGATCCAGCTCTCGCCTTGGTCAGCGGCGGAGTATACACCACGATCTGTCGCGACCCATATAACACCGTTCGCGACGGTGACGCGGGCAACGTCGGCCACGTCGAGGTCGACGCGGGCCCAGGTCAGCCCGCGGTCGGCTGATCGCCACAGGCCGATCCCCTGGCCGGACAGGTGGGAGGCGTCGCCCGCCTTGTAGGTGCCGAGGAACACGACGTCACCGCCCACGAACGCGAGACTGTGGGCGCTGGCGGCGTTGGGAGGGAGGCCGCCGGTCGGCAGGAAGCTGGCCCCGTCGTCCACCGAGACGTAGACCTGCCCGGTGCTGTCCGCGTAATCTCCGCTCCCGACACTTCCCAGCAACATCCGACCCGGAACCTCCGGATCCAAGGCGAAGCCATGAAAGTGGTACGCCTGCCACACGTGCGCCCAGGTGGCGCCACGGTCGTCGGAGCGCAGGAGCGCATCATCGTTGACGAGCCACACCCGCTCGGGTCGCGCCGGATCAAAGACGATGTCCATCACATAGTGACCGTGCGCCGCCACGTTCTGCCAGGTGTCCCCCCAGTCGTCGCTTCGGTACAGGCCGCTGTCACACCGCGTTCCGGCCCAGACCACGCCGGGGCAGGACGGGTCGGGCTCCACGACCGAGAGGTTCTTCTCGATGTTGCTGTGTTCGTAGCGCGCGAAGGACCCGCCGCCGTCGGCGCTGTGCCAGATCGAGCTGTCGTCCACTACGAACACGTGCTGACCGAAGCCGACGGCCGCGCGGGTGCCTTCGGTCGGGAGCGCGACCGAGCGGCTGCCGTCGGTGTCGGTAACGGTGAGCACGTCGTCGCTCCCGACCGTGTAGAGCGCGGCGCTCCAGGCCGCCAGCTCCACGTCCAGGGCCCCTTCCGACCAGGTGGCGCCGCCATCGTCGCTGGTCCAGGCGCCGAGGCGGACCCGGTCGGGCGCGGCGGGATCCCGTGCCAACGCCTCGGGCCTTCCGACGTCGGCCAGCACCGCCGTCCAGGTCGCGCCTTCGTCGAGCGAACGAAACAGCGTCCGACCGTCATGCACGAGGATGGCGTCCGCCGCGGTGGCGCCCGCGACGATGCGGAAGCGGCGGAAGTAGTCGACGAGCGTGTCGGCTTCACCCTCGACGGGGACCAGTCCGCGCGCCTGCCAGCTGACCCCGGCATCCGCCGACACCCCGAACACGCCGGTGTCCAGGAGCGCGTACAGCCGGTCGGGGATCCCGGTCGGCACCCCGATGCCGTACACGTGCCCTGGGAATTCGGCGCCGCGCTCGCGTGAGCCGAACGGGGACACCTCCCAGCTCTGGCCCCCGTCGTCGCTGCGGTGAACCGTGCCGCCCGAGGATCGATACACCCGGAGCGGGTCGGCGGGATCGACGACGAGGTCACCGAGGGTGTGGGTGGTGTCGGGAAGGGCGACGCCCCGGAATTCGCGATCGGTCAGCGCGTCGAGGCGCCACATCCCCGCCAACGAGGAGCCGACGTAGACGGGAACCCCCACGTTGCCGGCGATGGTCGAGAGCGCACCGGCATACGCGGCGCCGGTTGGCGACCAGGCTGCCGCCTCCGGGGCGGGGCCCGGATCCGGGCAGGCCGACGGACCAGGCGCGGGCTCGAGCTCGGGAAGCGAGCGCTCGGGCACTTCAGCGACACAAGCGAAGGCCAGCCACATCGGCGCACGGTAGCGCCGGACCGCGACACCTTCAAGTCCGGGAGCTACGTTGCGACGATGTGGGCCAGGACGAGCATGACGCTGGGCCCCGCCGTCGCGATGGTCGTTTCCGGGTGCACCGACGCGCCACTCCGGGTCACCGGCACCACCCTCACGGTCAGTCCCGCCATCGTCACGGTCGCGACGCTGTCGTGGACGACCGATGAGCCCATGCGTGGACGCGTCCGCTACGGGACGTCCGAGCGCGAACTGGTGACGACACTTGAACCTGCAGCCAGCACCGAGCACACCACGCTGCTGGTGGGCGTGCCCGCCGCCGCGGAGATTGCCTGGGCCATCGAAGACGAAGAGGGCGTCGCGCTGACCGCGGGCGTGTGGACCACGGAGGCTCTGCCCGGCGAGCTTCCCCCCATCGCGGTGGAGGGCACCTCTGCCGAGCAGTTCATGGTCACGACCGTGCTGGGCACCATCACCGCGGTGGTGATCCTTTCCCCCGAGGGCCGGGTGGTCTGGTACCACGTCGACGACAGCGGCCTGGACACGGTTCGCGCGCTGCCCGCCAGCGATGGTGAGGGCATCCTGTACAGCGTGGGCGACGTCTCCGGCGCGCCCTCCGCCGACAGTCTCCTACGCCGGGTGTCCTGGGACGGCACCGAAGTGCGCGACATCGCCGTCCCCCATCTGGCGCAGGACTTTGTCCAGCACGACGACGGCACCATCGCCGCCGTCACCGCCGAGGTGCGCGAGGGCACCGACGGAGAGTCGATCAAGGGGAACGCGATCGTGGAGATCCAGCCCGACGGCAGCTTCGCCGCGGTGTGGAACTCGTGGGACTGCTTCGACCCCGCGGTCACGGTCTCCAACGACCCCGGGCTGGGCTGGACCTGGGTCAACGCCATCGACGTGCTCGACGGCGACTACGTCCTGAGCGTTCGAAACTTCTCGTCGATCGCCTGGGTGGCCCGTGAAGGTGGGGCGTGCGGCCCGATCCTCGGCGGCGAGCTCTCCAGCTACGACATCGTCGGCGAGCGCTTCCTGCACACCCACCAGTTCCACGTCTGGGACGACCACATCGTGGTCTTCGACAACGACGGCGCCGGCCAGAATCGCAGTCGGGTCCTGGAGTACGTGTTGAGCGACAACACCGCCACCCAGGTGTGGGCCTACCTCCCCGACCCGCCGGCGTTTTCCTTCGTGCTCGGCGACGTCACCCGACTGGGCGACGGGAGCACCTTCGCGGCGTTCTCCCTGGCCGGGCAGCTCGACCGGGTGGACGCGGCGGGCGCGCTCCAGTTCCGGGCATCCACGCCGCTGGGGTATGCCTTCGGCTACGTCACGCTCGTGCCCAACCTGGCGAGGTGACCCCCGCGGCGACGCTCCGGGCGCGCTTCGGCGGCCTCGGCGCTCCGTTCTGGGCGCTGCAGGCCGGGCTCTTCCTCAACCGGGCCGGCCAGTTCGTCCAGCCCATGCTGACGTTTTGGCTGACGACGATTCACGGCCTGAGCATCACCCAGGCGGGGGCGGTGGTCGCCACCTACGGGCTCGGTTCGACGGTTGGCACAGCGCTCGGCGGGGTCGTTGCCGATCGGTTCGGTCGGCGCCGGACCCTCCTGGCCAGTGCCATCGGCGCTGCGATCGCGCTGGCGGCGCTCTCGGAGGCGCCGACCGTTCCCGCCGTCGTCCTGGGCGCGTTCGTGCTGGCGCTGGTCTACGACGTTCACCGTCCGGCCGTCCACGCCATGGTGGCAGATCTCGTCCCACCGGAGGACCGCATCCGCGCGTACGCCCTCACCTACGTGACGTTAAACCTTGGATTTTCCGTCGCTCCGTCGCTTGCGGGCGCGATCGCCGAAGAGAGCTACCGGTGGGTCTTCCTCACCGCCGCCGCCGTACAATTGGCGTGGGCGGCGTTCGTGTTCGTGTGGTTGCCGGAGACCAAACCCACGCCAAAGGCCGGACAGGACCCCGGCAGCCTACGCGACGTGCTCCAGGACCGGGTCTACATGCGGTGGTTGGCTGCGCTCTCGTTCGCGTGGTTGTTGCCGCACCAGGGCTATGTGGCGCTTTCCGCCTGGATGAAGCTGGAGGGGCACTCGCCCGGCACCTTCGGCGGGGTGCTGGCGCTCAACGGGGTGCTCATCGTGCTCATCCAACCGTGGATCGCCCCGGCGGTAGGCCGGCGTGATCCCACCCGGGTCTTTGTGGTCGCCTGCCTGTTGCAGGGCGTCGGCTTCGCGATGCACGGCCTGGGCCTCGGTGTCGCCGGCCACCTCGCCGCGGTCACGGTCTGGACCCTCGGCGAGATCCTGAGCGCACCGGTGACCTCCGCGCTCGTCGCGACCTTGGCGCCGACCCATCTGCGAGGGCGCTACCAGGGACTCCTTGGCATGTCCTTCTCCTTGGCAAGTGTGTTTGCCCCACTCCTCGGCGCGACCGTGCTCGACCGCTTCGGCGGGTGGCTGTGGGTGGGGTGCCTGGGCGCGGGCGTGCTGGCGGCGGCGGCGATGTCTGCGATGGGGCCGGCGTTGCGGGAGCGGGTGACGGCGGCGCGGGCGGGTTAGCAGCAATGCCGGTCACTTAGCGAGGTCCCAACGAAGCCGGACGGGTCGGGCCTGAGACGCTCACCGAAACCAGACCGGGTTCTGCTGACCTGAGGTAGTCCCCGGTCCGGCGGTGGGCGACGGCGGTGTCGTTGCGGCGACGACTCCGTAATGGAGGGCGTTCACCCGTAGACGTGGCGATTCCAGGTCGCTAAGTGATCGGCATTGGGGTTAGCCGGACTGCCTACCGATGAACCGGTGGGGGTTCCACCATGCGCTCACGTTGGTTCTCGAGCCTCTGGACCCTCACCTCCGTGGCGTTGCTCGCCCCCGCGCTCGCGGCCGAGCCGCCGCCCACCAGCACGCCCCCACCTGACGCCCCCGGCGCGTTTGCGCGCGACCGCAACTTCGACATGGTGCGCTTGGAGCTCGACGGCACGCTCGACGTGAGCGCACGCACCGTCGCGGCGACGGCGACCTGGACGGTCCGGCGGCTCGCTCCGGGTGGCCTTCGTCTGGACGCCGTCGGTCTCCGCGTGGAACGGGTGACGGTGGATGGCGAGCCGGCCGAGGTGCTGCAAACGGACGAAGAGCTGACCGTCGTAGTCCCCGAGCAGGCCGCCCAATACGAGCCCGGCGCGGTGACGAAGGTGACGATCACCTACACCGCGAGCCCTCAGCTCGGCTTGCACTGGCGCGCACCCTCCGCGGACTCCCCGGACACCTACCCCGAGGTGTATAGCCAGGGTGAGGGACCGGACAACCGGTACTGGTTCCCCTGCTACGACCACCCCGACGACCGCTTCGCGTACGCCGGCCGCTTCATCGTCGCGGGCTCGCCGAAGGGTTGGACGGTGGTGACCAACGACGGCCCCGACCTCGTCAGCTACCTGGTGATGGTCGCCGCTGCCCCCTACGACACCGTCGTGGGGCCTCCAAATGCCGTACCGCTGCGCGCGAGGGTCCCGCCCGGCACCCCGGACAGCTGGGTAGGGCCGGTGCTCGACCCGCTCCCCGACATGCTCGCCCACTTCGCGACGCGGACCGGCGTGCCGTACCCCTGGGACCGATACGACCAGACCTTCGTGCAGCGCTTCATCTACGGCGGCATGGAAAACACCGGCTCGACCATCGAGACCGCAAAGATGTTGGCCCCGCCGTCGGTGCAGAAGACGCGGCCGTGGGTGCCGTCGATCGTGGCCCACGAGCTGGCGCACCAGTGGTACGGCGATCTGCTCACGTCGCGGACGTGGCGCGAACTGTGGCTCAACGAAGGCTTCGCCACCTTTCTCACCGCGGACTGGGAGGCTCACGCGATGGGGGCGGCAGAAGGACCCGCAGCCGCGGCGGCGCTACGGGCGGCGCAGATCGATGGATGGAGACGAAGCAGCCTCGATCGCGGCAGTCTGGCCGGGCGCTGGTTCCTCGGGGGCGAAGCGAACCACAACGTCTATGCCAAGGGCGCGATGGTGCTCCAGATGCTCCGGGCCCTGTTGGGCGAGGAGACCTTCTGGGGGACCATGCAGGCGTACACCCGGAAGCACGCCCACTCCAGCGTCGACACCGTCGACCTGCAACGCGCGATGGAGACACGCTCCGGGCGGGACCTCGGGTGGTTCTTCCAGCAGTGGACCGAGCTGCCGGGCGTGCCCAAGCTCACGACGAGCTGGACGTGGACGCCCGATCCGGGCGACACGCGCCGCGGCGTGGTCGCGGTGGAGCTGCGACAGCAGGCCGGGAGCGGCGAGAAGGGCAGCGCGCCCTACGCCCTCCCGGTCAAGATCACCGTCGACGGGGCGTCCCCGACCACTGCCTGGCTTCGCGGCGAGTCCTTGACGGTGACGGTCCCCTGCGACCAGGCTCCGGCCTTCGTGGCCATCGACCCCGACGGCGGCCTGCTCGTGGACTGGGAGCAGAATCAATCCCAGGCCGCCTGGGCGGCGCAGCTGGCCCGCGGCACGCCGTACGCGCAGCTCCTGGCGGTGCGCGAGCTCGCGGACCTGCCCGCGGCGACCCCCGACGCGCTCGCGGATGCGTTTCTGCCCGCGGCGGTCGGAGTCGCTCCGCCGCTCCGCGCAGGGATTGCCGATGCGCTGAGCACCCGACGCACCTGCGATCCGCTCGTTCCTGCGGCGCTGACGGACGTCGACGAACGGATTCGCCTCGCCGCGTCCACCGCGCTGGGGAAGTGCCCGGATCGGGAGCTGGCGCCGCTGCTGCTGGCACGGTTCGACCGGGAGCCCAATGCCGACGTGCGGGCGGCCCGGCTGTTGGCCGCGGCGGCGATCGACCCCCAGGCGGCGCTTTCGACGGCTCGTGCAACGCTCCGCCGGCGGGACGCGCTGGAGGCTGAGGTCAACGCGGCGGCAGCCGCGCTGGGGGCAGGCAACCCCGCGGACGTGCCCGCGCTCCTGCACACGCCGGCTTCGCGCGACCTCCGCTCGGCCGGACTGCGCGCTTCGGTCAGCATCCTGAACCGGTTGCCCCTGGGGCCTGACCGAGAACGCCTTCGAGTGACGATTGCGCGCAGCGCCGACCGCACGCTCGACGACCTCGATCTGCGCGGACTGCACACCGGTATCGGCGTGCTGCGAGACGTGGGGGACGCCCACTCGGCCGCGCTGCTGGAGGCGCTCGCCCGCCGCAGCACCGTCCCCGACACCGCGCGCCGCGCCCGCGAGGCGGCAGTTGCGATCGCCGGGCGGGTAGACGCCGTCAGCCCGGCCACGCCGAACGAGGCCGCCGCTCGCTACCAGGAGCTGGCGGACCGGGTCAAGGCGCTCGAAGACAAAGCCAGCGAGCGGCATTGATTCTGAAGGGAAGGGGCCGGCGCCCCTTCCGCTACCGCGCCGTCGCCTCCGGGCCGACTCGCGTGGATGACGCGCCTCGGGCGGCGCTCTCCCCATCCCGCCCAGTGTGGATAGCAGGGGGAGGCTTGCAAGCACGGCTCGGCGCCGGGTGGGTGACTGTCACAACACCCCGATACCGGGCCGAGCCGATTTTGTCTAGCTTATATTACACAGATGGAGAGTCTTGCGGCGTTGTGACGGTGGTACCAACGCAATCTCCCCATGGATGCGCGCGACCGCGGCCCCGCAGCCGTCGCCAGCTCGGTGGTGACCTTGGCACGCGTGTCTTCATCAGCCCAGTCGATACCGAAGTGCCCCTTCACCCTCCTGGCCGCCAGCAGGGGCAGGTTCCACAGCTTTGCCATGGCTGACGGCCCCATGCCGAAGAGCGCTTGGTGGGCGTCGTCACCGAGGGGAGACGTCGTGTCAGTGGGGAGCGGGTCATAGCCGTTATCGGCCATGGCTCGGCGTATCATGCGGTCGCTTCCGCTTTTAGCCAGACCAACGTCTCAGCCAAAGCCACGTCCCCCGCCACTGGCGGCGCGTACCCGAACGCCACCTGGGCCGGCCGTAGCGAGTAGGTGTGCGAGGTCGCCAACTGAAGCGCCACGAATCGCGTCATCGGCGGCTCTCCACCGAGCGCGAACGTGCGCCACACCCACTCGGCGGCGCCGCCAAACGCGTAGGCGAGGCCGGCCGGCACGCGCGCGTGGACCGAGGCGATGCCCACACCCGCGAACATCTGCCCGAGCCAATCCCACAGGACCACCGGCACCGCGTCGTTGACGAAGAACGCCCGACCGGCGGCGGGGCAGCCCGGCGCTGCGAGCGCGATCGCAGCCTGCAGATGGGCGGCGGCAGCGTTCTTGACATAGGTGAGCGACACCCGATTGTCGCCTTTGCCGACGATGCGCAGGCGCCCCGATCGGGCGCGCGCCACGAGACGCGGGAGCAGATGTGGATCGCCGGGGCCGTAGATGAGGTGGGGGCGCAGGGCCACCGTGTGTAGGGCGTTGGTGTTCGCGGTGAGGATCAACTGCTCCGCCAGGGCCTTGGTGCGGGGGTAGTCGGCCAGCCAGCGTGTGGGGTAGGGCAGGTCGTTGCCAGCGTCGAGGTGGTCGCCGCCGTCGAAGACGACGCTCGGAGAGCTGGTGTAGACGAGCCGCCCGACGCCCGTCGCGCGCGCCGCTGCCAGCACGTTCTCGGTGCCAGTGACGTTGATGGCCTCGAACTCCGCTGCCGGCCCCCACACTCCAGCCTTCGCAGCGACATGGAACACCACGTCGTGGCCGACCATCGCCTCGGTCAGCGCCGCGCGATCCAGGATGTCCACCCCCGATTGCCGCGAGGCGGGCGTGGCCTCGTGCCCCGCCTCTCGAAGCTGACGCACCAACTCCGCCCCGAGGAAGCCGTGCCCCCCGGTGACCAGCGCCCTCATCCTTTGACGCAGCTGCCCGAGCCGGCATCGCAGGTGCATACCGCCTTGTCCAGGGCGGGACACTCCGCCGACGGGCAGCCGAGCATGCAGGCGTTGGCGTCGGCCCAGGCCTGAGTGACACACTGGATGTCGGAGTCGGTACACTCCCCACAGAAGCAGGCATAGACCACACATTCGTTGGTGTCTGAGCACTCGTCGCTGCTGGTGCTGGTGTCACCCCCTGTATCGGTGTCGGTGCTGGTGTCGGTGCTGGTGTCGGTGCTGGTGTCGGTGCTGGTGTCGGTGCTGGTGTCGGTGCTGGTGTCGGTGCTGGTGTCGGTGCTGGTGTCGGTGCTGGTGTCGGTGCTGGTGTCGGTGCTGGTGTCG
>SHYX01000072.1 GCA_009692585.1 Myxococcales bacterium | reverse complement strand
GACACCGACACCGACACCGACACCGACATCGATGTGGACAAGGACGCCATCTACGAAGCGTTCTTCGATCCGGCCGTGATCCAGACCGTCGACCTGACCCTGAGCGAGGCGGCCATTCGCGCCCTCAATCGCAACGGCAACGAGTACGTCGAGGGCGACCTCGTCGTCAACGGCACCGAGCTGCTCGGGGTCGGGGTTCGCCTCAAAGGCTCCAGCACCTACATGGACCTCAACTGCGAGGACGGGTATTGCAAGGCGGCATTCAAGATCAAGACCGACGAATTCGACCCCGAACAGAAGTACGGATCCCTGCAGCGCATCACCCTGAACAACATGGGCACCGACTACATCCAGTCTCGCGAGGTGATCGTCTACTCGCTGCTCCATGACCAGTCGCAGCTTGCATCGCGAGCCAGCTTTGCGCGGGTCACGCTCAACGGCGAGGCCATGGGCCTCTACGCCAACGTCGAAGCGATGGACGACGAGTGGATCGAGCGGCGCTTCGCGGACGCGACGGGGAACCTCTGGGCGACCGCGGCGGGCGGCGCCGAGTTCACCGAGACCGGCATGTATTTCTGGGAACTCAACAACGGCACCGGCGAGAAGGACCACCTCCGCGCGATCATGGCGGCGCTCGACGCCTGGGGCGGCGACTTCTTCGGTGAGCTGGGTCCGGTCGTCAACGTGGACCAGTTCCTGGACTATTGGGCGTGGTGCGCCGCGGTCGGCAACTACGACGGCTATCCCTTCCACAGCAACGACGTCATCCTGTACGAGGACCCGTCCGACGCCCGACGCGTCGTGTTCATGCCCTGGGGCGAAGACGAGACCTTCAACGAATACGAGACCACCGGCGAAACCTGGAACACCGCGTACCTGCGCCTGGGCTACGCGTGCCTGCTCGATGCGGCCTGCGTCGCCGAGCTCAAGGTGCGCATCGAGGTCGCCGTGGATGCCTACGACGAGGCCGACATGCTGAGCCGCGCCCAGGCCGCCTGGGACCTCACCGAGTCGGACGTGCAGACCGACCCCAAGCGCCCGTTCACACCCGACGACGTTTGGTACTACCGCGACTATTATGCGGGCGTGATCGATGGTTACGACGACTACGTGCGGGCAAAGGTCGGTCTGTGACGTCGTAGGCGCAGGCGCAGGCGCCGTAGCGCCCGGGGAGATAATGGCACCCGCCCCCTCGCGGTCCTCCCGGGCCGCAGCCTCCTGCCCCTCCCCTCGCCCTGCTCCCCTGGCGTCGCATGGAACTTCTCACCACCTCACTCGCCGACGCCGCGCGGCGCCGCTACCTCAGCTACGCGCTCAGCGTCATCAAGGCGCGCGCGCTGCCCGATGTGCGTGACGGCCTCAAACCGGTGCATCGCCGCATCCTGTACGCAATGTTCCACGACCAGAAGCTCACGCCCGAGGCGCGCTACAAGAAGTGCGCGGCCATCGTCGGCGACGTGCTCGGAAAGTACCACCCCCACGGCGACAGCTCGGTCTACGAGGCGCTGGTGCGGATGGCGCAGCCCTTCTCGCTACGCCATCCATTGGTAGATGGTCAGGGAAACTTCGGCAGCATTGACGGTGACAATGCCGCGGCCTATCGCTACACTGAAGCCAAGCTGACCGCGATCGCAGTGGAGCTGCTCGCCGAGCTGAAGCAGAACACCGTCGACACCCGCAAGACCTACGACGGCCAGAACACCGAACCCGTGGTGCTTCCTGCCCAGTTTCCCAATCTACTGGTGAACGGGAGCGAGGGTATCGCGGTCGGCATGGCGACCAACATCCCCCCGCACAACCTGCGGGAAGTCATCGACGCCTGCCTGCTGCTACTGGCCGACCCCGACGCCTCAATCGCGCAACTCTGCCGCAAGGTCAAAGGGCCCGACCTGCCCACCGGCGGCGAGATCACGACGGGTGCTGACGAGCTACACCAGATGTATGAGCTGGGCCAGGGCACGGTCAAGGTGCGCGGCACCTGGGAAACCGAGCAGAAGGGCCGCAAGCACTTCTTGATCATCAACTCGGTGCCCTACGGGGTCAACAAGGCCAAGATGGTCGAGGAGATCGGCGATCTCGTCGTCCAGAAGAAACTTCCGCAGATTACCGACGTGCGCGACGAGAGCACCGACATCGTGCGCGTCGTGCTGGAACTTCGACAACAGGGTGACGAAAGCGCGGCGTTGGCCTTCCTCTACAAGCACACCCGCCTCGAAGAGGCCATCCACGTCAACATGACCGCGCTGGTCCCCACCGAAAACCCAGAGTCTGCCGCCCCGGAGCGACTGGACCTCAAGCGCATGCTCCAGCACTGGCTGGACTTCCGCATCGAGACGGTGCGGCGCCGCCTGGAGTACGAGTTGGGACGGCTGCGCGAGCGCATCCACATCCTCGAAGGCTTCGCCAAGATCTTCGACTGCCTCGACGAGGCCATCCGGATCATCCGCGCGTCAGAGGGTCGTCGCGACGCCGCTGAAAAGCTCATGCTCCGCTTCGACCTCGACGACGTCCAGGCCGACGCGATCCTGGAGCTGAAGCTCTACCGGCTGGCCAGACTCGAAATCCTGGTCATCCAAGAGGAGCTCGGAGAAAAGCGGGCCGACGCCAAGCGCCTCGCCGCCATCGTCGGCAGCCGCCAGGCCCTCCGCGACGTGGTCAAAGACGAGCTCGGCAACATCCACACCCAGTACGGCGATGACCGACGCACGCGCATCGGGGTCGAGACGGCGGCGGTCGTCTACACCGAGGACGCGTACCTGGTGTCGGAAGATGCGGTGGTCGTCGTGACGCGCGATGGCTGGATCAAGCGCCAGGGCACGATCACGGGAGTCGAGAAGGTGCGCGTTCGCGAGGGTGACAGCATTGGCTGGGCCCTGCGCAGCTCCACCCGCCACATGCTGACGCTGCTCACCAGCCATGGCATGGCCTACTCCCTGCGCGTGGACGGGCTGCCCGCCACCACCGGCCACGGCGAGCCCATCCAAAAGTTCTTCGCCTTCGCCGACGGTGAACGCGTGGTTGGTGTGCTCTCCCACGACCCCCGCAACCTGCCCATCGGTCCCGCCCAGACTGCGCTGGTGCTCGGCGATGATCCGCCGCCACCCTACTTCGTAGCGGTGTCGCGCGCGGGCAAGGTCGTCCGGATGCCCGTGGCCATGGTCGCCGAGGCCAGCAATCGCAACGGCCGCACCCTGATGCGCTTGGACGGCCCCACCGATCAGGTGCTGGCCGCGTACGTCAGCCACGGCGCGGAGAACGTCTGCCTCGCCAGCACCCAGGGCAACGTGCTCACGTTCCCGGTTGGCGAGATTCCCATCCTCAAAGGCGCCGGAAAGGGCGTGATGGGGCTGAAACTGCGCGACGAGGACACCGTCTTCGCCTTCGAGCTGCATGCCGGTCGCGACACGGGGCCGTCGGTGCTCACCCAACTCGGGCGCGAAGAGGTGGTCAACGCCCGGAAGTACGCGGGAGCGCGCGCCGCCCGCGGGTCGCAGCTCTTCCGGCGTGGTTTCTTCGCGGTATGGAAGCGCCCGGCGGAGATCGCGCTCGGCAAGCCCACCCTCGACGGCGAGGCCTAGCCCATGGCCGAGTACAGCGGCAGTGACATCCAGATTCTGGAAGGACTGGACCCGGTCCGAAAGCGCCCGGGTATGTACATCGGCGGGACCGGCGCCGACGGATTCCACCACCTGCTCTGGGAGATCGTGGACAACTCGGTGGACGAGGCGATGAATGGGCACGCGTCGCTCATCCACGTCACCCTGCACGCCGACGGCCGCAGCGCCACGGTCACCGACAACGGCCGCGGCATCCCGGTGGATATCCACCCCAAGGCCAAACGCCCGACACTCGAAGTGATCCTCTGCACGCTGCACGCGGGTGGCAAGTTCGACAACAAGGCCTACTCGGCGTCGGGCGGCCTCCACGGCGTCGGCAGCAGCGTCGTCAACGCGCTCTCCGAAGAGCTGGTCGCCACCGTTCGTCGCGGCGGCGCCGAGTACCGGATGACCTTCCGGCGCGGCAAGGCCCGGACGGGGCTCGATCGGGTGGGCGAAGCGCGCGGCACCGGCACCACCATCAAGTTCCGCCCCGACACCGAGATTTTTGGCGAGAATCTTGGGTTTGAGTCCGACCGGGTGCGCGACCGCCTCGAAGTGATCTCCTACATCCACAAGGGCCTGCGCATCGTCCTCAAAGACGAGATGGCGGGCACTAGCGAAGAGTTCAAACACGACGGCGGCATTCGCGACTGGTCGCTTGCATTGGCCAAACGAAACGCGCGGGTGCCCATCCTGCCCGAGCCCTTCTACACCACCAAACAGAACGGCGTGCGCATTGAGTTGGCCCTGCTATGGACTGACGGCACCCGCGAGCTCTTCGCCAGCTACGCCAACGGCATCCCCACCGGCAATGGCGGCACCCACGAGCAAGGCGCCCGCGATGCCATCACCCGTGCCGTGCGCACCTACATCGAGACGCACGAACTCCAGCCGCGCGGCATCGTCCTTCAGGCGGAGGACATTCGCGAGGGCATCGTCTGTGTCACCAGTGTCTTCTTGGCCGAGCCGCAGTTCCAGGGCCAGACCAAAGACAAGCTCAACAACCCCGAGATGCGCGGGATTGTGGAGAACGCGATCCGCGGCGCCCTCGAACAGTACCTCAACACCAATCGAACGGTGGCCGACCTCGTGGTCAGTCGCGTCATTCAAGCGGCCCGCGCGAGGATGGCCAGCCGCAGCGCCGAGGACAATGTCCGGCGAAAGTCACCGGTCAACTCCCGTTCGGTCCTCCCCGGCAAGCTCGCCGACTGCTCCTCCAGCGACCCCGCCGGCACCGAGCTGTTCATCGTCGAAGGCGACAGCGCCGGTGGCTCCGCCAAGCAGGGTCGCGACCGCGAAACCCAGGCCATCCTGCCGTTGCGTGGAAAGGTGCTCAACACCGAGCAGGCGGGGCTGAAGAAGCTCCTTGAAAACAAAGAACTCTCGGATATTGTCAGCGCCTTGGGTTGTGGCATCGGCAAAGACATCAACATGGAGCGCTTGCGTTACCACAAGATTGTCCTGCTCATGGATGCCGACGTGGACGGTCACCACATCGCCACGTTGTTGTTGACCTTCTTCTACCGATACATGCCCGAGCTGCTGGCCGGGGGCTACCTGTACCTGGCCCAGCCGCCGCTGTACCGGATCGACGTTGGCCATACGACACACTGGGCCATCGACGACCGCGAGAAAGAGCGCGTGCTCAAGAAGCTGCCGCCTCGTGCCCAACCCGAGATCAGCCGGTTCAAGGGCCTCGGCGAGATGCCGCCCAAGGTGCTGTACGAGACGACACTCGACCCGAAGAAGCGGCGGCTGTTGCGGGTGCAGATCCCCGACGGCGACGCGGTATCCACCGACCGCGTCATCTCCGACTTGATGGGGAAGGATGCGGCGCCCCGGTACCTGGCGATCATGGAGGCTGGGCCAGAGATTGACGATTTGGATGCTTGAGGGCTGAGGCTGGAGGCTTCAGCGGAGGCTTCAGGCCGGGGGCGGTTGCCGGCGCGTAGCTTCCGCCGTCGGGGCTGAGGGCGACATCAAGGGCTCGTCCTCGAAAGGCGAAAGCCGACGTCGCCGTTGACGTTGATCGGGTCGCTGCCTGCGCGGTTGGCGACGCGTGCGAGGAACGCGGGGCTGACCCAGCCGCCACCGCGGAGGGCACGCTGAGCGCCCGACGACGGTCCCGTAGGGTCGGAGACACTGGCCGAGGGGTAAACACCGTACCCGTCCGACACCCACTCCGACACGTTCCCCGTCATGTCGCACAAGCCGTAAGCGTTGCGCGACCTGCCGCAAACCGGGTGCGTTTTCTCGCTGCTGTTATCTTCGTCCATCCCACCGACGTCGGCTCGTTCGAGCCTGCGTAGAGGTACCCCTCGGCGCGTGCCGCGTACTCCCACTGAGCCTCCGTGGGCAAGTTGTACGTCACCCCGTCCCGCGCAGACGCCCTTTCCGCAAACGACACAGCGTCCATCCACGAAACCATCTCCACAGGGCACATCCCGCCACACCTGGAAAAGTATGAAGGGTTCAAGCCCATCACCGCCGCCCACTCCCCTTGAGTCACCTCGTGCTCCATCAGCCAATACCCCCTCGTCAATGTCGCGACATACTGGGACTCATCATCATCGCGGAAAGGCTCACTTGATGCGCTCCCCATCGTGAGCCTGCCCGCCGGGATCCACTTCATCGTTCCGAGCGTCGGGCTCGCCCAGTCCGCGACCGGAACGGCATCCGCAGCGTCGCCCTCATGGGCGCGCATTCCGCACGCCGAGAGCGGCAGCGCCGCTACGCTCAGACCGGCGGCCACGGTGAGGTAGGCAGGGAGTCGAGTCATCCGCCTGATCCTCGACTCAACGTAGCATGCCGGGCCCGAGTCGCCGGTACATGAGCCGCTTTGGGCCGGCGGGGGCGGGGGAGCGATCGCCGCCGCGGCGGCCCCGGCGGCAGCTGCCTTTTCGGCGGGCAAGGTCGCCGGTGCGGACAAAGGTGGGGGGGTGCTCGCGCACCCCCTCGACATTGTCCGCTTTCTCCATGGCGGAGCATGTCGCGACACGAGCGTGAGCGCCGGCGCGACGTAGGCACGCCATCAATCGCGAAGTGATCGCCCCAGTGGCCTCGGCGGCGAGCCAAGCCCCCCGATTTGCGACACCGGCCGAGCCATGGGGGGCAATTTGCGACAGTAGCCCCGAGTTCATACCCTAACGAGAATTCCGCAACGAACCAACGCCGCGAATTTGGCACGAGTCTGCGGCTCGGACACCCTCGGTAGCGCTCCTGTCGCAAATAGGGGGGCATGGCCTGGAGGGGTGTCGCATTTTCGGGGGCATGGCTCTTGTACACGCTCGCGGGCGTTGCCGGTGGCGGAAGCGGCAGGGACAGAGCAGAGGGCCGGCCGCCGGCCCGGAAGTCGGGGTCCCGCCGCGATGGCCCGGCGGCCGGGCACCGCGGCCGGCGACCCCTCCCCCCTACCGGAACAACCTGGACACCGAATCGTTGCTGTGGATGCTGCGAATGGCCTCCGCAAGCACGCGCCCGACCGACACCACCGAGATCTTCGCGCAGGCGGCCGCGTCGGGCATCAGCGGGATGGTGTCGGTGACGAAGACCTTCTTGAGCACGCTGTCATTGATGCGCTCCACCGCCGGGCCGCTCAAGACCGCGTGGGTCGCGACCGCATACACCGCCGTGGCGCCATTTTCCTGCACCGCCTGCGCCGCCTTCTGGAGCGTTCCCGCGGTGTCGATCATGTCGTCGACGATGATCGCGGTGCGGTCGCGCACTTCACCGATGAGGTGCAGCACCTCCGACTTGTTGGGACCGGTGCGCCGCTTGTCGATGATGGCGATGGTGGCGCCGATGCGCTTGGCAAAACCGCGCGCCCGCTCGACGCCGCCGGCATCCGGACTCACCACCACACACTGCGCGGTGTCGACGCTGCGCAGGATGTGCTCGGAGAGCGTCGGACCCCCGTAGAGGTTGTCGACGGGGATGTCGAAGAAGCCCTGGATCTGACCGGCGTGCAGGTCCATGGTGACGACACGATTGATACCCGCGGTCTGGATCAGGTCGGCGACCAGCTTCGCGGTGATCGGCGCACGCGGGGCCACCTTCCGATCCTGTCGCGAGTAGCCGTAGTAGGGAATCACCGCCGTCACCCGCCCGGCGCTGGCACGCTTGCAGGCGTCCGCCATCACCAACAGCTCCATGATGTGGTCGTTGGCGGGTCGAGAGGTGGGTTGCACCAAGTACACGTCGCGACCGCGAACGTTTTCATCGATCTCGACCTGGATCTCCCCGTCCGAGAATCGATTCACCCGCACCGCGCCGAGCGGGCAGCCCAGGTGCTCGGCGATGGTACGGGCCTGCGTGGGGTTGGCGTTTCCCGCAAAAAGTCGGATCTCCATGGCGCCCTCGGTCGCCGCCGGCCTAACGCAGTGTGCTGGTCGTGGCCGCCACGACGCAACGCCGCCGTGCACTTCAAAAAGGTGGCCAGCAGACTTCGCCGTGGTCGGCGGGGAACTGGGGCGCCTGCACGAGCCAAACCGGAGTAGAATAAACCCACACCATGCTGCTCATCGCGCTCGCGGCCTGCCAAGAGGCCACCTTGAAATCGGCGAACGACGCGCCGAGCCTCACGATCGTCCACCCGGCCGACGGCAGCGCCTTCGATCCCGCCGCGACGGTGCTCCTGTGTACCCAGCTCGACGACGAAAGCCCGATTTCAGCGCTCACCACCCGGGTCGAATCCGACATCGACGGCGTCCTGAGCACCGAAGTCGGCGGGGCCTGCGACGGCGGCAACGTCGGGTGGACGCTCACCCTCAGCAACAACATCCACATCCTCTCGGCCTTCGCCACCGATGACGCCGGCCAGATCGGGGAGGACGTGGTCACCCTGGTTCCCGCCATCAACAGCGCGCCCACCTGTGCGTTCGCCAGCCCGCTGACCGGCGCCGCCATCCGCAAGGGCGATCGTATCGACGTCACCGTGGGTGCGACCGACGACAACACCGATCCGGCCCTGCTCCTCGGGCACCTCGACAGCGATCTCGACGGCGAGCTGTGGGCGGGCAGCCCGGCCAGCAGCGGCGTGATCTCGTTCGCGTGGACACCGGAGGCGGGGGGAGACCACGCCCTGACGCTCTCGCTCACCGATCCGGTCGGCTTCGTCGGTGCCTGTTCCACCGATCTCTACGTCGAGGCCTGCCTGGACCAGGATGGCGACGACGTCCTCGATTGCGATGGCGATTGCGACGATTTCGACGCCACCGTCTACCCCGATGCGGCGGAGCTCGCCGACGCCAAGGACAACGATTGCGACGGGGACGCCGACGAAGGCACGGCCTACCGCGACGACGATGGCGACGGCTACGCCGAGGTGGACGGCGACTGTGACGACGGCGACGCGGCGCGCGCCCCGGGACGGGACGACACCTGGTACGACGGCGTCGACAGCGACTGCGGCGGCAACGACGACTACGACCAGGACGGCGACGGGTCGCAGGTGCTCGGCGTCGGCGACGACTGCGATGACCTCGACGCCAGCATCCTCCCCGGCGCGCGCGACCCCTGGTACGACGGCGTCGACAGCGACTGCGGCGGGGAGAACGACTACGACCAGGACGGCGACGGCGCCCTCGCCGAGGTCGGCGGCGGGGATGACTGCCTCGACACCGACGCCACGATGTACCCCGGGGCCGCTGACGCCTGGTACGACGGCGCGGACAGCGACTGCGCCGGCAACGACGACTACGACCAGGACGGCGACGGCGCGCGCGACCCCTCAGGCGGGGGCTCCGACTGCGACGACACCGATGCCAGCTCGCTTCCAGGCGTACCCGAGCTCTGGTACGACGGCACCGACCAGGACTGCTCGGGCGGCAGCGACTACGACCAGGACGGCGATGGCCAGGACAGCGACCTCTACGGGGGCCTGGACTGCGACGACACGGTGACCACCACCTACTTCGGCGCCACCGAGGCCTGGTACGACGGCGTCGACGGCGCGTGCGACGGCGGCAACGACTACGACCGGGACGCCGACGGCTACGACGCCCTGGCCTGGGGCGGCGGCGACTGCGACGACAGCGATCCGGCGGTCAGCCCCGGCGCCACCGACACCCCCTACGATGGGGTCGACAGCGACTGCTCCGACACCAGCGACTACGACATCGATGGCGACGGCTACCAGTCCACGGTGGTCGGCGGCGCGGACTGTGACGACGGCGACGCGACCGTCAGCCCCGGCGCCACCGAGACCTGGTACGACGGCATCGATCAGGATTGCGACGGCGCCAACGACGGCGATCAGGACGGCGACGGCGGTGAGGACCGGAGCGTCGGCGGCGACGACTGCAACGACCTCGACGACACCGTCTACTCTGGCGCAATCGACCGCTGGTACGACGGCATCGACTCCGACTGCGACGGCGCCGACGACTACGATCAGGACGCCGACGGCTACCTCTCCAGCAGCTATGGCGGCGATGACTGTCGCGACACTGATGCGACCATAAACCCCGGCGCGACCGACATCCCCTACGACGGCATCGACCAGGACTGCTCGTCGAGCAGCGACTTCGATCTGGACGGCGATGGCTACGTGGGCGAGGGCGGCGGCGGCGCCGATTGCGACGACAGCGACCCGACCATCAGCCCAGCGGCCACCGAGGTCTGGTACGACGGCGTCGACCAGGACTGCGATGACGCCGACGACTACGACCAGGACGCCGACGCGTACACCGCGACCGGCTCCCCCAGCGGCTCGGCCGACGACTGTGACGATGGCGACGACACCGTCAACCCCGGCGAGGCCGAAGCCTGGTACGACGGCGTCGACGCGGATTGCGACGGGGCCGACGACTACGACCAGGACGCCGATGGCTACACCGACATCGGCTCCCCCACCGGCAGCGCCGACGACTGCGCCGACGAGGACGCGGCCGTCAACCCCGGCGCCACCGAGGCGTGGTACGACGGCGACGATCGGGACTGCTCGGGCGGCAGCGACTACGACCAGGACGGCGACGGTTACCTCGCCGACACCTACGGCGGCACCGACTGCGACGACACCGCCGGCACCATCAACCCCGGCGCGTACGACATCTGGTATGACGGCACCGACAGCGACTGCGACGGCGCCGACGACTTCGATCGCGACGGAGACGGCCACGCATACTCCCTGTTCGCGGGCGGCGACGACTGTGTCGACACCGACGACAGCATCTCGCCGAGCGCCACCGAGGTCTGGTACGACGGGGTCGACCAGGACTGCTCGGGCGGCAGCGACTACGACCAGGACGAGGACGGGGACGACGCCGATGCGTGGTCGGGCACCGACTGCGACGACGAAGACGACACGAAGTCGGGCATCGCCACCGAAACGCGCGACGGCCAGGACAACGATTGCGACGACGAGTGCGACGAAGGGCTCATCGTCGCCGGCGACCTGCTGGTCACCGAGGTGATGCCCAACCCCGCCGCGGTGACCGACCCCGCCGGCGAGTGGGTCGAGGTCTACAACAACACCAGCGTCGACATCACCATGTGCGGGTGGACCATCGACGACAACGCCGCCACCCACGCCATCAGCGCGGACGTGTCGGTGCCGGCGGGCGAGTACGTCGTCTTCGGCTACTCGCTCAGCAGCAGCGTGATGGGCGGCGGCATCACTGTCGACTACGCCTACGGCACCTCCCTGGCGCTGTCGAACACCTCGGATCGTGCCGTGCTCACCGACTCCACCGGGCTCGAGATCGATCGGGTCACCTGGACCACGAGCTTCCCGTACTCAGCCGGCTACTCGATGGAACTGGACGTCGACTACTTCGGGGTGACCGCGAACGACGCCGTCGGCGCGTGGTGCCGCTCGGTCGACCTGTACAACAGCATCGACCACGGCACGCCGGGAGCGGCCAACACCGGTTGCTGACGCGCCGGGCGCCGGGCGCGTCACCTGGCGCCGCCAGGTCGTGGTGGTCCATCCCCCACCACCGACTGGCCACGCCAGCCCCGTCACCGGCCCCAGTCTCTGGTCGCCTCGCAGAGTGCGCGTTGTGCGCGCATCCAAGGGCTCCTCATCATTGCCCGTGTTCGCTCGACCTCCCGCCGGCGGGAATCTGGAATATCGCCGCCAAGAAGGTAGGACTCCGCGGCCCTTTCCCGGACCGCAAACCGTTGAAAGTTGGCGCAGACCACGAGGAGCGGCGGCCCGCTCGGCTCTTGCACCGCCGAGCCTTCGCCTGACGCCTGCGTCGTGCCCTCGACGGAGGTGGAGGGCCCGTCACTCCCGCCCACCATGTGAGGTTCGCCGGATGGGTCAACCAAAATCGCTGGCGTCCATATTCCCGGAACCGCTTTGGCCATTCGTCGCTACCACGCCGCTCAGTAACGGCCGAGGCTATTGACTATGGGCCCTTCCCCTTCGTCAGTGATGCAGTCCACCGCCGCCAGTTCACAGTAGCTCTTGGAGTTAAGCTAGCTTATAATCCAAAATGCGATGAACCAGCCACCGCGGGAAGAGTTCGATGCCTGGTCCCTGCAATAATCCGTCGTCCCTTTTTCGCCAACTCTTCGCAGTTGACCTGCGTACCGTTATCCCATCGCACGTATCCTCAAGGTGACCCAGAGTAGGGCCCAATGAATGCCTGTGAAGAGTCGTCGAACCGACGCTCACCGTTCCGCCGTACACGGGGTTGGAGGCGAACACCGCTCAGGCCTTGGTGTCGACGCGAAGGCTGACCATCGCGAGCTCGGTCGTGGTGCCGGAGCTGTCGGTGGCCTCGACCCCCCGCTGGAGGAAGTTCTTGGCGCCGCCCTGGATGTCGGTGAACGTCCCGAACTTCACGCCATCGTTGGTCTGCGTCATGTTCGGCGTGTCGATCGCGACAGGTGCATCCCACGCCTGGAGATCGTTCGAGTAGCGCACGGCCGGCCGCACCTTGATCGCGCCGCTGGACTGGCCGACCTCGACCGTGGTCCTTGCGAAGTTCACACCGGTGGACGGCTGTGGCGCCGATAGCGGGAATGGGGCCGAGGGTCTTCGAATCAGTGCAGGACATCGTACGCTCTGTGATGGGTCGTGAACCGCAGGGCGTGAACCCCAGGGCGTGAACGCGGTTCCAGCCAGCATGGCGGGACGCCAGGCGGGGTGGGGGACCAGCAGCGCCTCCCGTCGATCCGCAAATCCGCCGCCCGGCACCGCGCAACGCGAGTGGTGCCTACCCCGTGACCCGCCGCCGCTCAGCCCGTGTCAAAAACGCCACCGCCACCAGGATGAAGCCGAGCGACAACCAGTCCGCCGATTTCGGGTACTTGCCGCCGAAGACCAAGGCGAAGATCAGGGTAGCGACAGTGCCGGCCACGAGCGACGTCAGGCGGTTCACCAGGCCAGCGAAGGTCGCGGTGCGCCCCTTGTACATGAAGATGAACACCGAAAAGAACGCGACCAGGCCGTAGACAGTTCCGGCCAGCGTGGCGGGGCGCCACGCCGCGTGCGGAGCGACCACGGCCTCTCGGACGGCCACGGCGAACGGCTCGACCGAGCCCGAGGTCATCGCGGCGGCCAGCGCCAAGGCCAGGACGCAGGTGGCGACCAGCTGCTCGATCCCGAACCAGGTGCGATTGTCGAGCCCGACGAGGCCCCGGTTCTTGAACCAGTTCATCAGATAGATGCGGACGGCGTAGGCACCGACGTAGAAGCCGAGAACCCAGAGCGCCGTGGGCGACAGTCCTGGGCTCGGCTCCCACCACAGATGCACCGCGACGGCGCCCAATGAAAAGCCGACGGCAACGTTCTCCTCCCACACCACCGTCTTCGTCAACAGGCCCTGGCGGATCTGGACCTCGTCCACGAGGCGGCTCACGACGATGATGCTGCCGCGCATGATGACCATCGCGACCATGACCGAGATCGGCAACGAGTAGATCACCGTCGTGGTCGGGATGACGATCGCCGTGCAGATTCCCGACGGGACGATGGGCAGGGCCAGGCGCCAGCTGCCCTCGAAGCGATGCCAACCACGCGCAAACACGACGACGAGGCAGAGCAGGCACCCGCCCCCGGTGCTGTACACAAGAAACGCGGTCTCGGAAATACCGGGAAAGCCCAGCGCGACGGGACCCTGGAAGTACTTCAGCGACACCCCGGTCACGACGTAGCAGAGGAAGTAGGCCGCGCAGAGCTGCAGCAGCCGCCCGGTGCTGCCGTCTTCGCCTCGGAGCCACGCTGTCCTCATCGGAACACTCTACTCGATGTATCCAAGCTGGCGGAGCTGCTCCAACATCGCTTCGTCCGAGGACTTGTCCTCGGTCGGCTTGGCTTCGGTCATGGCGCCGTAGCTGGTGATCTTCCTGAGCGGGTGGGCGGCACGGAAACTCTGTGTGTAAAGCACCTCAATCGCCTTCCCGTCGAAGTCCTCGGCGGTGGGGAGCCCCATGCCGTACAGCACCGTCGGCGTGATGTCGTGGATGCGGATGCCGTCCAGCTTCGCCCTGGGATCGATGTCGGGTCCGGCGGCGCAAAAGACACCCGGCGGCTCCCACCCGTGCCCACCGGAGTGCTCGACGACCTGCCCAACGACGTCGCCATAGCTCTTGCCCTCGTAGGTGACGGCCTCGCTGACGCCGGCGCTGAGGATATCGACCATGAAGTCGGCGCCCTTCTTCAGCTCGTACGGCTTGGCGTCGCGGACGGCGAAGACGGCGCCGCCGCCTTCGTACCTGAACTTCGCCAGCTTCGCCGTCAACTCTGCGCGAACCGCCGGCTCGTCGGCCGCAGCAACCGTCCCCCCCTTCTCGCGCCCCGCACGCGCAAACCGGACCATCTTCGCCATCTGGAAGTCGGCGGTCTGGTAGTTGAAGACCTTGGACGAACCCATGTTCACGGTGCGTCCGTTGCCGGTGAGCAGCCCCGCGTGCGCCAACGCCACGTCCAGGTCGACCGAGACCTTCACAAACTCTTCGGGCAATTTACCGAAGCCGTGGTCGGAGATGACGATGAAGTTGGTGTTCTTGGGCGCCGCCGCCACCACCTTGCCGAGCACCGCGTCGACCGCCCGGTACTTCTCGGGGATTTTGTCTTCGTACAAAGACTTCTTCTTCGGGTCCACCTTCGCAAAGCCGTCCGGGCGGTAGTATTTCCAGTATTTATGGCTGACAAGGTCGGTTCCGTGGAGGTAGGCCCAGGTCAGCGCGTACCCGGCATTTGCGTTCTTTTCCAGGTACCACGCCATGATCCGGTCCTCAGAACCGGAGTCGTCGTCGCGAGGATAGATGCCGCGGTCGGCGCGGATGGTCTTGAGCTCGGTCGAGAAGTTCGCTTCGAACGAAGCCGGCGAGGTCCGACGCTCGACGGGGCGATTGGCCCGGTCCGAGACGACGATGCCGTTGACCGCCTCGGCCGGCCACGAGCCCCACCAGCCCAACATCATCACCTTGCGAGCAAACTCTGGTCGCGACACCATGTTCCAGATCGCCGGCACCTTCCGCATCGTCGACGACACCGGTGCGCTGCCCGAGTCCGTCGCGACATCGAAGTTGACGATCCCGTGATCCTCCTTGTCGCGACCGGTTGCCACCGTCGTCCAGACGATGGGCGAGTTGGCGCCATAGGCGGTGGCGAGCTTGGCGCTGGCCCCGCGCTCGCGGAGGGCCTTGAAGTTGGGGAGCTGGCCCTTGGCCTGCAACTCGTCGACGACCGACCAGTCCATGCCATCGACGCCGATCACCACGAACGGATTCGCTGGCGTGCCGGCGCGACTGGGCCCAGCCGTCGCGGTCAGAACCAGGATGCCGGCAAGGCCGAGAACGACCAGCAGAGCGGAGCGAGAGCGCATGGGGGGCACGGTTCCTGGGGGAGGGGGGGATCAGCGTTCGGGGTCGCTGGGCGCGCCGGTGTCGGCCTCGATCTCGGTCCAGAGTTTGTCCACCAACGCCCGAGGCGGCGGCGGCGGCGATTGCCCGTTGAGGCTGATGCTGAAATAGTCGAACGAGACTGACACCCGCGCGATCTCGCTCGGGTTGTCCTCGACCATGCCGTGCATGGCGTAGCCCGGGAACAGGAGCAGCAGGCCCTCCTTGGCGGGGTAGTCGACATTCCCGACGCTGTAGGGGCCGGGGGTGCTCTGGCAATGCGGCTCACGACGAAGGGGCTGCTTGGGGTCGAGGAACCGGATCGCGCCGCCGGGCTCGGGAACCTGCAGATAGAACACACCCGAGAAGGCAGACGCCACGTGATTGTGCGATTCGATCTTGCCGCCCTTGCCCAGGATGTTGACCCAACTGCGACCCATGTACAGGTGCTCGCGGTTCAGGTCGATCCCGAGCTCACGGGCGAAGACGTTGGCCCGGATGTTGATCATCTCGTACAGCGGTCGCAACTCCGGGAATTTGAAGAGGTACTGCGCGCGGTCGGGTGCGTTGCTGCCGCTGTACGACGGTCCCGTCACCAGCGGTTGGTGTTTTTTTCGCCCCTGACTGATGCGAAACAGGTGGGGAAGGACCTCGGCGCAGAGCGCTTCGTGATCGGGGATCGACTCGTAGAAGATCGGGAGCGGAAACCAAGACTCGACAGGCACATTGCCTCTTAGCCGACCGCGGTAATCGTGCTACGATCGGCCCCCGTCTCCCGGCAGTACCCATGAACCGCAGCGCGCTCGGCCTGTCCTTCATCCTCGGTGTCGCGTGCACCGGCGCGGCGGACGAGGGCAAGGCGGGCGACGACACCGCCGGGCAGAACAACATCGACGACAGCGGGAACATCGACCAGGACGGCGATGGGTACACCGCTGCGGACGGCGATTGCGACGACAACGACGCCGGCATCAACCCGCTGGGCACCGAGGTCTGCGACGGCAAGGACAACAACTGCGACGG
>SHYX01000071.1 GCA_009692585.1 Myxococcales bacterium | reverse complement strand
CCCCCCGCCGAAGCGTCGCGACAAAGAGTGTATCCGCATCCAGGTCGGGAGCGCCCACGAGTCCCGACCGCTCACAGGTCCAGCCGGCGTGCCCGGCAAGGAAGGCGGCCACGGTGTCCTCGTTCTCTTCGACCCAGGCGCTGCAGGTGGCGTAGACCAGCGCTCCGCCTGCTTTCACCGCCGTCGCAGCGGCGTCCAGAATCTCCCGCTGTTGCGACGCCCAGCGGGGGATCGCCGAGGCCACCGAGCGCAGGCGTGCGTCGGGACGCCGCCGCCAGGTGCCCGAGCCGCTGCACGGCGCATCGACCAACACCATGTCGAAGCCGCGGCGAGCCGTCACCTCGGCAGGCAGCGGCACCGGTGCCGCTCCGTTCCACGGCCAGATCCGCACGTTGCGGCCATCGACACGGGCCAGCCGCTTGCGAAGCTCCTTGAGTCGCGACGGCGAGGAGTCGGAGGCGTGAATCGCGCCTCGTCCCTCCAACCGCGCCCAGAGGTGGAGCGTCTTGCCGCCGCTGCCGGCGCACGCGTCCCAGACCACCTGTCCCGGCCCCGCCGGCGCGGCGTCGCCTACACGCTGGCTGGCGAGGTCTTGGATCTCGATGCGGCCTTCGCGCCATGCACGGCTCCGGAACACCGGCGTCGCGCCGATCATCGCCAGGGCGGCGCCGTCCTGGAGTACCGCGCGCAGTCCGTCAGCGGCGAGCATGTCGCGGACGACCGCGGCGTTGCGCGGCTCGGCGACCCGCAGCCACAACGGCGGCCGACGCGCCTGCATCGGCAACCAGCGCGCCAGCCAGTCTTCCCCGGAACGCGCCGCCCGCTTTCGCACCGCCGGCGCGTGCCAGGGCGGAATCCCGTGCCGCACCAACCGGGCCAGGAGGCGGACCTCCTCATCCGGTGAGTCGGCGGCGATGCGATCGAGGGCCGCCGCGTCGCCCGAGGGGTCCTCGCTGGCGCCGTAGGCACGGATGCGCGCGGCAAAGTCGGCGTCGGCGCGACGCCAGAGCTGCAGGAGGTCGCGCGGGCGGCGGACGGCGGCCGCATAGTTCACCAGCGCGGTGTCCGCCCCCTTGCCTCGGCCGCGAAACGGCGAAAACGAAGCGAGCGTCCCCCACGACACCGCGGTGTCCAGGAAGTCGGCGATCTCCCCGGCCTTGGGGTCTCGTGCCAGCCCCGCGCTGCGCAGCCAGTCCCCGAACCAGCGATCCACCGACGGGGGCACCTCGCCCACGGTGAGCCAGGCCAGAAATGCGCCCAGGCCAAGATCGCCGCCGGGTGCGGGCGGCTCGGACACCTCCGGCGGACCACGACGAGGTCGCGACACCTATAGGCCCGGCGGAGCCTGGCTCTCCCAGCGGGTGACGTGGGCGACGTCGCCCTGCCAGGGGATCCACACCTCGCTGCCGACCGCCACCGGATCGCCCGGTTCCATGCGGCCGGCGGTGGACGCGACCGCCTGCGGGCGACCGGGACCGTCGCGGACCACCAGCGTGCTCTTGCCGGGTACGGCTTCCACCCAGGTGGTGAGCGAGGCATCCGGGAGCGCGCGCGGCTGCAACATCTCCGCCTTCGGATCCACCGACGCCAGCGCTTTTTCCCCGGTGCGATCGATCTCGTAGACGATCCGGCGTCCAGACCGCCCATCGCTGACGACGACCGTGGTGGGGGTCGCGACTGGCCCATCGCTCGGACAACCGCCCGGGCTCCACCCACCGTGCGTGACCTCCCCCGCGTCTGTCCAGCGGCCGCCGTCGGTGGAGCTGAGCTTCCGAATGTCGCGTCGGAGCCCGTCGGCGTCGCGAAACACCAGCTGGTATCCAGTGGCGTCCGCCACCAGGGACGGCTTGCAGCACATGCACACCCCGTCGGCGCCACCGTCGTAGATCGCCTTCCCCTCTACGAAGACCGAGCTGCCGTGATGGCCGCCGCCGATCCCCGCCACGAGGGTGCCCCCCCCGACCGCCGGGACGATCGCCGCGAGGAAGGGGCCGGCGAGTCCGGGCGGGGACACCATCGTTTCCGTCCAGCCGCTCCCCGCCCGCAGTCGTTTGACCAGCGCCGTCGCCGTGCTGTAGACCACGCTGACCGCGCCGCCGCTGACCACCACCTCGGGCCGGAGGCCACCGCCGTCGCCAGACTGTACCCCGGTCGCGACACGCTCCGGCGCGCCGTCCCCGCGCGCGTACCAGAGCTCGTCCTTCTTCAACCAGACCGCGTGCACCTCGACACCGACCACCGCCAGGTCCACGTAGGCGCCGCCCTTCCACGGCCCATCCACCTCCGCTGCGAGGGCCACACCAGCGAGCAGAACAAGTCCGTCAAGCATCCTCGCCTCCGGCGGCGTGGGCCATCAGCACCTCGAGGGGAATCACGCCGAGCGCCGCCTGATGGGTGCTCTCCAAGACCACCGGGCAGGCGCGCCCGGAGTGCGCGGCCTGCAGCCAGCTCGTGGCCACCACGCACCACTGGTCCCCCGGGACCAGACCCGGAAAGCCGAACTCCGGCGCCGGGGTGAGCAGGTCGTTGCCGGAGGCCTGGAGGTACGCCAGAAAGTCGGCGGTCACCTGCGCGCACACCACGTGAAGGCCACGATCATTGGCGTCGCTGTTGCAACAACCGTCCCGGTACCAACCGGTCTTCGGATCATGGGAACACGGCGCCAGCGGCTGACCGAGCACATTGAGCGAACGAAACATGCGCGCTTACTCACACGGCCAGGGCAGCGCTGCCGAGGTATTGTGGTCCTCGTCGCACTCCTCGATGAGGTCGGCGCCGTCCACCCGCACCCGCACGCCCGACCTCCACTCCGGACGCCCCAGCTCGAACGGACCGGCGACCTCGCTCTCGCCGCTCTCGATGGTGTCGATGGTGGCGCTGTCCAGCACGTCGCCATCGGGACCCAACACCTCGATGCGCACGCGCTCGGCGAGCGAGAGTCCTTCGTTGGACACCGTGGCGTACACGTTGGCGCGCATCCCGCCGCAGGTGTCGGCACAGGAAGACGCCTCCACCACGAGGTCGGGCAGCCAGTTGGGGGGCCCCGCGAGCGTGCCGCCGGCGCGGAAGTTGTTCCAGCTGAGCCAGTTTTTCTGAGGGATCACGGGCACACCCAGGTCGTCGTCGATGTTGGTGATGCTGTAGGCGAACTGGTTCCATACCGGACGGCTCGGCGCCCAGGAGGAGTTGGCGTCGCCGATGACGGTGATGCCGTTCCAGCCGTCGAAGGCGTAGTTGTTCGAGGCGAGGATGATCTCGGTGGAGCCGTCGGCATCCACGTCCGCGATGAGCGGGTACTCGTAGAGCGTGCCCGAGGCGTGCCCGTCCATCGCCAGCTCGACGGTGCCGGTGGCGCCGTCGAAGATCCACAGGGTGATCTCGTCGGCGTAGACGACCTCGGCCGCACCGTCGCCCTCGAAGTCGAAGACGGCGCTGCCGGTCACCGAGCTGGACCAGTCCTGCACCGGCATCGACCACAACGTGGTCCCGTCGCCCTCAATCACCGCGTAGACGTACGCGCCGGCGACCCCGATCTCCGCGGCACCGTCGCCGTCGAAGTCCGCCACCGTGGGCGGGCCGCCGCCGCCAGCCGGCATCGGCACGCTCCACCGCACGACGCCGTCGTTTCCGGTCAGGGTGATCATCCCGTTCCCGGTGGTCACCACCTCGGGTTTCCCGTCGCCGTCGAAGTCGCCCACCGCGGCGATGCCGTCGAAGCCGCCGGAGCTCCACAGCACGCTGCCATCGGTGTCGTAGACCGTGTTGCCGGCGACGACCTCCAGCGCCGGGTCCAGGTCCATGTCGGCGGCGAAGCTGAGGCTGTAGCCGACGCCGCCGCTGCCGCTCCACCGCACGCTGCCGTCGTGGTTGAACACCTGCCGGCCGAGGATCACCTCCGCGAGGCCGTCCCCATCGAGGTCGGCGATGGCTGGCGAGCCGATGTACGACACCTCGGCGCCCGCCGCCCACTTCAGGTTCCCGGCGCCGTCCAGGCACACCACGGCGTACTGCGTCCCGGCGGTGCACACCTCTACGGTGCCGTCCCCATCGAGATCACCGAGGGCAATCCCCCCGCTCGAGTAGGTGCCCGGCGCCACGCTCCACAGCGTCGCCCCGCTGTTGCCCGACACCGCGGTGATCGCCCCCGGCGAGGTGTAGGCGCCCCCGGCGAAGCTGGCGAAGACCACGTCCGGAATTCCGTCGGCATTGACGTCACCCACGGCGGGGGTGGTCATGATGTCGTCGTAGTCCGGCAGGATGGGATTGCTGTTCCACTGCCACTCCACCACGGGGGTGAAGCTGCCGACCATCGGCTCGCGTAGACACGCGGCATCCGGGTCCACCTCGTCGGCGTCGGGCGCATCGTCGTCGTCACAGGCTTCGTCCACGCCCTGCGGCTGCACCGTCTGGGCCAGATCGTAGTCGTTGCAGGCGAGGCCGAAGAACAGCGTGACGGAGGGGACCAGCGGACGCATCCAGGGATGGTACCGCAAAGCGAGGGCGGCCGCCTTCGGCGCCGGGCGTTCGCTTCGGGCCCGAGGCCCTGCGCTCACCCCCTGCCGCGCCACCTACGCGAACGGGTTCTCGACGGCGAGGCCGGGCGCGGACGAAGTCCCGGAGGATCCGCCCCCAAGTGGAGAGAGGATGCTGGACGAAAAGCAGGAAGCGCTGCTCGTGGCGACCGCGTGCTCGCCCGCGCCGAAGGAGCTGTACGCCGAGCCGCCGGACCCGTCTCGGCCCGTCGTCTGCATCGACGACGACGCCGCCGGATGATTGCGCTGGTAAACCCCACCCGGTCGCCCTCCCAAACGGCCGGGCAGCCGAACTCGATGTTCGCGTTGTTGAAGCGAGAATTCGGTTGCAAGGCGCAACCGAATTCGATGTTCATCGCGTTGAACACCGAGAGCGGTTGCACCACGAAACCGAACTCGCTGTTCATGTCGATGAACCGTTAGATCGGTTGCAGTTGCGAGCGGTCAGCTCACGACGCGGCACGCCGCAGGTCGAGCTGGCCTGCCGAGGTCACCACCGAGTTGGCCACGGCTGCGGTGGTCCTCCACCCCTGCCGAGGTCTCGCGGCCGCAGACGAGAGAGGAGTACCGCCGCCGCGAACCAGTCAGGACCCCTGACGGGTACGAGCAGGAGGTGGAATCGCTCGACCATCACCGCCTCACGCTCCGTCGTCGCGCCATCCCCGCGCGGTTCGGGAACGCCGGCTGCCACATGGCGTCTTCTTCAGCGGCGACGAGTACTCGGTGACCAGGCCGAGCCGGCATCCCGATGGCCTGCCCCGCAGCCTACCGTTTGACCACCCCCGCCTGGGAATCGCCGCTCCCCCAGATTAGCTCCGCTCCCATGGCAAAGAATCACGTCGAATCGGGGTCGCGGCGGGTGCTGAAGGGTGAGCTCGGGGTCCCGATGCGGGAGGTGACGCTCCAGAATGGCGAGCGCCTGGAACTATACGACACCACCGGTCCCGCCAACCCGAGCGCCGCGGGGCTGCCGAAGCTGCGCGCTCCATGGATCGCCGCGCGTGGCCAGGGCACCTGCAACACGCAATTGCACTACGCACGTCACGGCATCATCACCGCTGAGATGCAGTACGCAGCGCTGCGAGAGAACGTCGAGCCCGAATTCGTCCGCAGCGAAATCGCGCGCGGGCGGGCCATCCTGCCGGTCAACCTCAACCACCCGGAGAGCGAGCCGATGGTCATCGGCCGGGGCTTTCTGGTCAAGGTCAACAGCAACATCGGCAACTCGGCGGTGTCGTCGGGCATCGAGGAGGAGGTCGAGAAGCTGCGCTGGTCGGTGAAGTGGGGTGCCGACACGGTGATGGACCTCTCCACCGGCAAGGACATCCACGCCACGCGCGAGGCGATCATCCGCAACTCACCGGTGCCGATCGGCACGGTGCCCATCTACCAGGCGCTGGAGAAGGTCAAGGGCCGGCCCGAGAACCTCGACATCAACGTGTTCCTGGAGACCCTGCACGAGCAGGCCGAGCAGGGCGTCGACTACTTCACCATCCATGCTGGGGTGCTGCTCCGCTACGTCCCGATGACCGCCCGACGCATCACCGGTATCGTCAGCCGCGGCGGCAGCATGATGGCCAAGTGGTGCCTCTCGCACCACAAGGAGAACTTCCTCTACGAACACTTCGACGAGATCGCCAAGCTGTGCGCCCGCTACGACGTCAGCTTCTCCCTCGGCGACGGCCTGCGCCCCGGCTGCATCGCCGACGCCAACGACGAAGCGCAGTTCGCCGAGCTGCGCACCCTGGGTGAGCTCACCAAGGTGGCGTGGGCGCGCGACGTGCAGGTGATGATCGAGGGGCCCGGCCACGTTCCGATCCACAAGATCAGGGAGAACATGGACGAACAGCTCAAACACTGCCACGAAGCGCCGTTCTACACACTGGGGCCGCTCACCACCGACATCGCGCCCGGCTACGACCACATCACCAGCGCCATCGGCGCGGCGATCATCGGCAGCTTCGGCACCGCCATGCTCTGCTACGTGACCCCGAAAGAACACCTCGGTCTGCCGGACAAGGACGACGTCAAGGCGGGGGTGATCGCCTACAAGATCGCCGCGCACGCCGCCGATCTGGCCAAGGGGCACCCCGGCGCCCAGGACCGCGACGACGCCCTGAGTCGCGCGCGCTTCGAGTTCCGCTGGGAGGACCAGTTCAACCTCGCGCTCGACCCCGAGATCGCGCGGCAGTACCACGACGCCACGCTCCCCGCCGAGGGCGCCAAGACCGCGCACTTCTGCTCGATGTGCGGGCCGAAGTTCTGCTCCATGGAAATCACGCACCAGCTCCGCAAAGAAGCCGCCGACGGGATGGCGCGCAAGTCAGAGGAGTTCGCCGAGCAGGGCGGCGAGGTCTACGGCGAGGGGGGGAAGTAGGGCGATGACGACTCACCGCTTCCGGGTCACCAACCCCACCGCGGCCACGATCATCACCAGCCCGAGCCAGCCTTCGCGCGCCAACACTTCGCCACCGAAGACGATGCCGATGAGCACGGCCACCACCGGATTGACGTAGGCGTAGCTGGTCGCCAGCGCGAGCGAGGTGTTCCGCAACAGCCAGGTATAGGCTGAGAACGCCAGCACCGAGCCAAAGCTGAACAGGTAGAGCACCGCGAGGACGCTGCGCAATGGCCACACGCTCGGGATGGGCTCGTCGGTCGCGACCGCGGCCACGCCGAGGAGCACCCCTCCCGCGAGCATCTGCACACCGCTGGACATCGTCGGCGTCGTCTCGTTCTGCAGCTTGCTGGCCAGTGAGCCGAGCGTCCAGGCGATCGACCCGACGGTGAGCACTCCGGTGACGAGCACGTCCCCCGAGAGCTGCTGATCCCCCTGCAACACCACGATGCCACCGACGCCGAGCGCGATGCCACCCCACTGAGGGAGGCTCACTCGCTCCCCGACGCACAGCCCGGCGGCCGCGGTGTAGAGCGGAACCACGCCCACGAGCACCGCCACCAGTCCCGACGAGACGCTCTGCTGTGCCCAGACCACCGAGCCGTTGCCGCCGAGGAACATCAGCACCCCGGCCAGCGCCAGCGGCCCCAGACTCGCGCGACGGGGCCACGCCTCGCCGTTCCAGCGGCCCCACGCCAGCAGCACCGCGCCGGCCGCCACCAGCCGCACCGCGGCCATGCCGAAGGGGGGGAACGCCTCCAACGCCACGCGGATGGCGTAGTAGGTCGAACCCCACACCAACCACACCGTCAACAGTGCCGCGATGCGGGTCAGTTGCCGAGCACCACGTAGGCCGCGCCGTCGGTGGCGGGCGCGCCCACCACGAGGTCCGCGGCATTGTCGCCGTTGAAGTCGCCGCCGCCCAGGACCGCACCGAACAGGTCGCCCCTGGCCGCGCCGGTCAGGCCCGCAAAGGCGGCGGTCGTGGGCTGGGTGCCTCCCGCGGTCAGTACGCTACGGTCGTACAAGAAGACCTGACCAACGTCGGCGCCTCGCGCCGTGTACCACGCGTAGCTGCTGGCGAAGGTGGGATTGATGGCCGGGTCCCCGACCGCGAGGTCATTCCGGCCGTCGTTGTCGAGATCGTCGACCCACAAGGCGAAGCCGAAGGTGTTCGGACCGTCCAACGTGGTGTCGGCGTTGTTGGTCTCTTCTTCGTCGGGAAGCGAACCCGCGTCGAGGAAGAGGTACACCTCGCCCGCGCCCGGACCGCCGACCGCGAGGTCGAGCCCGCCGCTGGCGTCGAAATCGGCGACCACGATGCCGCCGCGGCCGACGCCGGCATCGACTGTGGAACCGTAGATGGTGTTGCTGGCGACATCCTCGACGTCGCTCTCGCCATCGAGGTCGCGGCCGGTCACGACGTAGACAATCCCGCCCCCCGAAACGGCGCCGATGACCCCCGGTGCCCCCACCACCAGGTCGTCGTACCCATCCCCGTTCAGGTCGCCGCCGCCGGAGTTCCAACCAAGCAGGCCGCTGCCCTGAGAACACGTCAGCACCGCCGTCGCGTCATCGTCTTCGGTGAGCGCCCCCGTCGCGGCGCTGACGTCGTACAGCGCGACACGACCGCTGTAGTACACGGTGGCGGCCGCCTCGGAGTAGTAGGGGTCGGTGTGGACCAGCTCGGGCACGCCGTCGCCGTCGATGTCGAGGCTGGTGCTGATGCGCACGGTGCCGTAGCCGTAGTCGGCGTCGTTTTCGACCGTGGCGTAGGCGTCGTCGCTGTCCATGATGCCGGAGAGCGACGAGCCGCCCGCGTACAAGGTCGCCGCGAAGCCGCCGTAGGACGTGTAGGGTGAGCCGCCGACCACCAGATCGGCCGTCCCGTCGCCGTCGAGATCGGCCAGGCGGCTGGGGAGCGCCGCCGAGTAGCTGTAGGTCTCGCCGCTCACCGTCGCGAGATCCAGGCTGCTCACCAACCCGGAGGCCCCGATCACGTCCGCCGAGTCGATGACCCAGACGCTGCCGGCGTAGCTGCTGGCATAGTTCGCGCCCAGGACCAGATCGTCGGTGCCGTCGCCGGTGACATCCCCGGCGCCGATGCCGGAGTTGCCGGTCAGGTACGTCGAGGTGGAGCCGTCGATGACCGCCGTCGCGACGTCGGTGACCAGGGGGTTGTCGCGCCGCCCGTCGCAATCGTTGTCGACCCCGTCCCACGGGTCGGAGGCGTCGGGATTGATGCTGGCGTCGGTGTCGTCGCAGTCGCCGTCGTCCTCCGTCAGGCCGTCCCCATCCTCGTCGACCGAGGTGCACGGGTCGTTGGGACGACCGGGCGTCCCCAGGTCGGCGTCGGAGTAGGACGTGTGCGCGTCACACCACCACGCGGGCTCGCCGGCGTCGGCCACGTTGAGGTGGTCCGGGTCGAGCTGTCGCGCCGCGCCGTCCACCGCATTGCGCCAGTACATCGACGAGATCACCCGACCGTCGACGCGGAGGTCGATGCCGTCGCTGCCGGTGAGGATCCACCCCGCGCCGTCGTACGCCGCGTCGATGTAGACGCCCCCGTTGGTCAGGGCGTCCTGGTTGTTGCCGAGGACCGCCGTGCCGCCACCGACGAGCTCGACGTGGCGGTCCACCACAAAGACGGCCCCAGCGGCGTTGACGACCTCCCAGCCAAACAGGTCGATGCGGTTGACGCCGACGTTCTGGACTTCGAACCACTCACCCAGGTCGTCGTAAACCCACGCCGGCGAGGGCATCACTTCGGCGACGATCACCTCGCCGGGGAGCACGAAGTCTTCGTCCACCATGTCGTCGCAATCCTGGTCGACATCGTCCAGGACCTCGTCGGCACCGGGATGCACGTCGGCGTCGGCGTCGTTGCAATCGTTGCCGCCGTAGGCGAGCGCCGGCCAGCCGTCCAGGTCCTGGTCGAAGTCGCTGCCGCCATCGCAGTCCTGATCGACGCCGTCGTACCACACCTCGTTGGCGCCGGGATGCACGTCGGCGTCGCCGTCGTCACAGTCGTCACCGCCGGCGCCGAGGTTGGCGAAGCCGTCGCCGTCGGCGTCGGTGGTGACGATCCCTTCGAGCGAGACGAACTGCTGCGGCTGGGTCGCGTCGTTGCTGTCCAGGGCGATGGTGCCGTAGTGCGAGGCGTTGTCGATCGCGGTGAAGGTGACGACGAACGTGGCGGCTTGACCGGGCAAGAGCGTCAGCTCGTTGGTCAGGTCGACGACAAACGCCGCGTCCGTCGACGAGGCCGCGACCAGGAGCGCGTCGTCACCCACCGCACACACGTTGGTCGCCATGAACGAGGCGGTGACCACACTTCCGGGCTCGACGCCCTCCCATCGGAGCAGGGTCGGGTCGGCCAGGAGCGCCTGGCAACCGGGATCGGCCAGGGCGGTATCCGCAGAGTCGACGGGGTCGGTGGCACAGCCGACGAGCGCGAGGAGCAGCAGCATGCGCCAACGTAGCCAATCGGCCTCCGACCCGCGTGGGTAGCCGCGGCCCCTCAGCCGCCGAGCATTCCCGCCTTCAGCTCTTCAGTCGGCGGCTTTTCGCCCAGATAGATGCCGAAGACCAACCGCATGAAGTCGGCGCCGGGGATCGTGCCGAGCGCCACGCCGTTGAGGGTCATCGTGGTGCCGACGGCGGGAGCGTAGTCAAACGCCAGCTCGTCGCCCCGCTTCACCCCGGCCGCCGGCACCCAGCTCCCCGTCGTGGCGACGTTCTTCGCTTGCGGACCGGACGCGCGGTCGCCGAAGCCCTCCTGGAACGTCGCGAGCATCTGCGCGTGGGTGACGGCCTTGTAGACGAAGTGCATCACCACGCGCTTTGGCTCGTCGGCGGCGATGGCGCCGGCGGCGTCGTGGGTCGGATGCTGGAGGTACAGACCACCCACGTAGATGTCGACGAAGTACTTCTCGCGGAGGCCCAGCCCGTTGAGGGTGATCGACTGGCCGGCGACCTTGACCTGGTCGGGCAGCGTGACCCCGGCGAGCGAGGCGGCATGGGCACCGCAGCAGAGGAGCGTGAACATGGGAAGCGCGGGCATAGCACAAGCGCCGCGGGATCGGCTACGGGGCCGCCATGTCCAACTTCATGGAGTTCGGGGTCCTGCCCGAGCTCGTCGCGGTGCTCCACGCCGCGGGAATCCGCGCCCCCACGCCCGTTCAGCGCCTCGCCATCCCCGCGTTCCTCAACGGAAAGTCGGCGGTCGCGGTCGCCAGGACCGGCTCGGGCAAGACGCTCGCCTACGCGGTGCCGCTGGTCCAGCGGGTCCGCGACGTCGAAGGCACCGACGGCCCGGCGACCCTGCCCGCGCGCCCGCGCGCCGTGATCCTCACCAGCACCCGCGAGCTGGTCACCCAGACGACCAAGGTGGTCAAGACCCTGACCCACGCGGCCCGATTGCGCGTGCGGGCGGTGGCCGGTGGGGAGTCGGGGCACGACACCAACGTGACCCTGCGCCAGGTGATGGACATCCTCGTGGCCAACCCCCCCCGGCTCGCGCGCCTCGTCGCGGACGGGCTCGTCGACCTGGCCGACGTCCGCATCCTCGTCGTCGACGAAGCGGACACGCTCCTGTCGCCCGGGCAGCGCGGCCCGGTCGAGGCGATCATCGCTGCCGCCAGTGGTGCGCTCCCCTGGTGGATGTCCGCGACGCTCCCCGAGCCGATCCGCCACTGGTTGAGCACCCGCCCCGAGAACCCTGCCCTGCTCATGTCGAAGGACGCTCACACCGCGCCCGAGAGCCTCACCGTCAAGAACATCCCGGTCAAGGCCAGCGCGCGCGCCGACGCGGCCAGCGATCTGCTCGTCTCCATCGGCCCCAAAGCGCGCGGGATCATCTTCGCCAACCGCCGGGAGACGGCGGACGCGGCGGCCGTGGCGCTCAAGGAGCGGGGGCATGACGTGGTCGTGGTGCACGGCGGCCTGCTCCCGCGCGAACGGCAGAAGGCGATCAAGGGTTTTGTGGCCGGCGAAGGGCGGGTCCTGGTCACCACCGAGCTTGCCGGAAGAGGCCTCGACCTGAGCGACCTCGCCTTCGTGTTGAACTGGGAGCTGCCCGAGCGCGCCAGCGACTACATGCACCGCATCGGACGGGTGGGTCGCATGGGTCGCCAGGGTCGGGTGTTCAATCTCGTCACCGACCGCGATCGGCACCTCCTCGCCGATGTGGAGCGCCTCGCCGCGGGCGGGAAGCTCGACACCGGCGAAGCGCTGCGCTCCGCGCGCACGCGCAAGACGACGACGGCGCAGGGAATCCGGAACGCGGCGGCGCGCGGAGCCAAGGCGCCGGGCGGGACGCCGGGGGCCAAGACGTTCGAGTAGTTCCCCATGCGGCCGTGGCGGCAGCTCCCGTACCGCGGCCTCACGCCCGGTAGCCTGCCATCAGCCTCAGGTACTCGCGGCACCCGTGGCGGATGCGCTCACGATCGGCATCGCGCAGGGTGCGGACGACCCGCGCGGGGGCGCCGAGCACCAGCGAACCCGAGGGAATGCGGAGCCCGCCGGGAACGAGCGCGCCGGCGCCGATGATGCACCAGCTCTCGACGTGCGCATGGTCCAGGAGGATGCTGCCCATCCCGATCAGGACGTCGTCCTCGACGGTGCAGCCGTGGAGGATGGCCCGGTGACCGACGGTGCAACGCGCGCCGATGGTCACCACCGACACGCCGCCGGTGCCGTGGGCGATCGTGCCGTCTTGGAGGTTGGTGTCTTCACCGATGGTGATCCGACCCTGGTCGCCGCGAAGGACCACTGTCGGCCAGACGCTCACGCCGGAGGCCAGGTGGACGTCGCCGAGGAGGTGGGCGCCGGGGTGGATCCACGCCCGCGCATCGACGTGAGGGTGCAGGTCGCCGTAGGGCTCGATCATCGGTGCAAGCTTATCCCTACCCGAACAGTCCCTGCCGCTCGGGCTCGATGAGCCCGGGATCGTCGTCCCTCACACCGTTGACGCGGCTCGACACGGTGAAGGCCTCCATCGTGTCCGGGGGGTGGCTGCGCAGGCAGGCCGCCGGCGCGTCGTTGCCCGGGTCGAGCCAGCGCGTTTCGTCGTCGGGAGTCAGGATCGCCGGCATGCGCTCGTGGAACGGCTGGATCAGCGCGTTGGCCGCGACCGTGATCAGCGCCACCGTCGGTTGGCCGTCCGGCGACCCCGGCGGCTCCCAGATCGCGGCGACCCCGAAGGGCGCTGGGTCGCGGAGCCGGATGTACAGCGGCACGCGGAGCTTGCCTTGCTGGCGCCACTCATAAAAGCCGCTGAGCGGGACGACGACCCGGCGCTGGCGGGTTGCGGAGCGAAAAGACGGCTTCTCCAGAAGGGTTTCTCCGCGCGCGTTGGTGAAGGGCTTGCCGTCCTTGGACCAACGCGGGATGAGCCCCCAACGCATCGCAACCAGCTCGCGCGTCGGGGTGACCACCGCGATGGGCTGCGTGGGCGCGATGTTGTAGCGGGGCTCGACCAGGAACAGGGGCCGCTCGATGTTGAATCGCTCGTGGATCTCGTCAGTGGGGTGGTGGAGCGAAAAACGACCGCACATCAGTTGCAGGCCACCTTCCAGCGTTGTTGCCACCCCACCGTGGTCGTGGGCAGGCCGCGCACGTCGTAGCCGGGTTTGTCGGCCCTCGGGTCGTCGAAGGTCGCGATGCCCACGGTGCGGGCGGTGCTGTCCAGGTAGATCGACGGCCCGGACATGTCTCCGAAACCCGTCGAGTTCTGGAAGCCCAGGTAATAGGTCGTGGCCGCGCTCATGGTCACCGACAACGCGCTGGCGTGCCCGAGCCAGCAGTCGTTGCAGGACCCGTAGGTCGCGTAGGTCGAGTAGGCCAGGACCGTGCCGACCGAGTCCATCACGTAGAAGGACCCGTTGATGCTGGAATCCGCCGAAGAGTGTTGGTAGAAGGCGAGCATCGGGCTGTCACAGCCCGCGGTCAGCACGATGCGCGAGGCCACGCGACCGCCACTGTTGAGCGCGGCCCACTCGCCGTGGGCGTATCCATCCACGGTGTCGGTCGCCGACATCTCGATGCTGCCGGTGTAGGCCGAGCTCGCGGTCGTGACACTCGCGATGGCCGTGTCTCCATCGTCGTCGCCGTCGTTCGGCGTGGCGGTGCACACCCAGGCCTCGGTGTCGCCGACGTCGGCGCCGTCCACGGTGTCGGCCGGCCAGGTGGTGGTCGTCGCGGCGGTGTAGTCGACGCCGTCGACCGTCCAGCTCATCGTGTAGGTCACGGCGTCACCGTCTGCGTCGGTGCTGACGACGTCCACGCCGCAGTCCAGATCGTCTCCGGCGGTGGCACCGCTGGGCGTCACGCTCACGCTGGGGGCGCCGGGCGGCGTGTTCTCGACGGTCAGGCTGGTCGAGACCGCGCCGGTGGACGCCACCCCGTCGTTCGCGCTGGCCTGGACCACGACCGTCTGGTCCTTGTCGAACCAGACGGAGCCGTCGAGCGTCGAGAGCGTGCCCGACTGCATCAGCACACCATCCACATACCAGTCGTAGGTGACGCTCACGGCATCCCCATCGGCGTCGGCCGTGGTCGCCGTCGCCGAGAGCGTGTCGTCAGTGCGCGGGGTGGTCGGCGAGAGGGAGACGGTGACCGTGGGCGGAGTGTTGGTGATGGTGTCGCTGGCGCTTGCGCTCACCATCCCGCCGTCGCCGTCGTCGGCGGTCACGGTGCAGCCGAGCACGTCGCCGGTCACGTCGGCGGCGCTCACGACGTAGCTGGAGCCCGTAGAGCCGTCGCTCCAGCTGGTGCTCAGGTTCACGATGTCCCCGTCGACATCGGTCGCGGTCGCTGCGCAGGTGACGGTGTCCCCGAAGTGGGGTCCGCTGGGCGAGAGTGTGGGCCCGCTGAGCGTTGGCCCGGTGTTGCCGACGGTGAGCGACGCCTCGCCCGCGGCGCCGTCCCCGGTGCCGTCGTTGGGGGTGACGACCACGCGCCAGAGCTCGTGCTTGGTGGTAGCCCCCGCGGGCAGGATCGCGCTGGTGGACGCGGTGGAGGCCACAGCGTCGACGCTCCAGGCGTAGGTGTAGCTGACCGTTCCGGAGCCGTCGGGGTCGGTTGAGCCGCTGGCCACCGCGGTGAGGGCGTCCTGCGTGCCGGCCGGGTCGGGGTCCAACACCACGGTGGGCGCGGTCGGCAGCGCATTCACCGTCAGGCTCAGGCTGCGGATCGTGTAAAGCCCGTCGGTGTCGGTGGCCGTCACCGAGATGAGGTGGTCGCCCGTCGACAAGCTGCTGCTGCGAAAGCCCACCACCCCCGAGGAGTCGGCGCCCGCGGTGCTGAGCGCGCCGTCCAGGTCGCTCACCCAGCTGAGCGCCACTGCGGTGGGGGCGTCCTCAGTGTCGGAGACGGTCGCGGAGAACTCGATGGCGTCGCCCTCATTGACGGTGCTGCCGTCGATCGGCGACTCCAGCGTCAACGACGGCGCGGTCCCCACCGTGAAGTACACGCTGGTGGTGCAGGGGGTGGCCGTGTCGTCGGTCGCGGTGAGCGTGACGAGGTGGGTGCCGAGGGTCAGATCGTTCCATGCGAAGCGCACGCGCCCGGAAGAATCGGGCGTGCTCCGGTCCAGCTCGCCGTCGAGGTTGCTCGTCCACCGGACGTCGAGCTGGTCGACCGGGATGTCGGCGTCGCCTACGAGGCCCTCGAAGCGCACCTCGCCGCCTTGCGCGCCGGCGCCGCCGTCGATCGGGGAGGTGATGCTACAGCTCGGCGCGGAGTTGGCCGGACCCACGGTCACAACCATGCTGTCGACCGCTTCCTTGCCGGTGGTGTCGACGACGACAAGGCGCAGCACGTGCTCGCCCTCATCCAACCGCCCGTAGCCCTCGACGGTGCCATCGGCGCCAACCGACACCCCTACCCCGAGATCGCCGAGCGCCTCCGTCTCCCAGCTGACCAGCAGCAGGTCGACCGGATCTTCGGCGTCGCCGATGGTGCCGGTGAACGGCAGGAGCTGGTCGGTGTAGTAGCGCCCGTCGGCGGTGGGCGTGATGATCGCGGCGCTCGGCGCGTCCGTGGGCTGGATGCTGAGGGTGACCTCGCCGGTGCCGCGGCCGCCGTGGGGGTCGGTCACCTCCAAAACCACCCGGCCCGGGCCCGGCGTGAAGATGTGCTCGCAGAGCACGCCCCCGGTCACGTCGGGGAGGGTCCCGTCGCACACTTCGACCCCGTCCACGAGCCAGGCTACGCCGAGCGTGTCGACCGCGTCGTCGCCGTCGCCGACCACCCCGCGGAGCGTCACCCCATAGCCTTCGCGCACGGTGTCGCCCTCGCGGTGCGAGCTCAGCGCGGCGGTGGGCTCGTCGTTGTGCTGGGTGACGCCCGAGTCGGAGCAGGCGGCGAGAACGAACAGGACGGTGAGTCGCGACATCGGCGCTCCGGCGGGAGCGGTACCTTAGCGCAGTTGCGCACTTCGGGGTACCGTCTGCAGATGCTCCTCTTTCTCCTTGCCTGTCGCGCCGACCCCGACAGCGCGATCAAGCTTGACGACACCGCGCCGGGGCTCGACAGCGCCGACCCCTGCACCGAAGTGGCCTGGTACGCCGACGGCGACTCCGACGGCTTCGGTGCGGACTCCAGCGTGCTCTCGTGCGAGGCACCAATCGGTTTTTCGGCCACTCCAGGCGACTGCAA
>SHYX01000070.1 GCA_009692585.1 Myxococcales bacterium | reverse complement strand
GAACCGCACGTCCACGAGGCTGTGGCGCAGGCCCCGGTGCTCGGAGGCGTCGGCCATGGTCTACCTCGCGGCGCAGGGGACGCCGCCGCGGCCAGTAGATCAGAATTCACGGCGTTGGTCGATCCCCAGGGGACCCACCGATGACTTTGCGATCGCCCTGGGGTACGAGTGCGGCCACGGCCCTCCCACGGCACGTGATGTTTCGATCCGCACCAAGGCGTCGGGCCACCCTCGAACTCGTCGCCGATCCCTCGGTCGACGGCGCGTTAGCAGGCGCCGGTGAGAGCCCTCTCGACCATCGCAATCCTCATCCTAGCATGCACCGGCGGCGGCGACCCCGATCCCGTGGCGGCGTACGTCATCGCGCTCGAGCCGGCCATGGCTGACAACGCGGCGCTCGCCCAGCGCTTCCTCACCGAGGCATCCCGGATCAAGAAGGTGGAGACCGACGGAGCCCAGCTCGCCGAGGTGATCGCCAAGGAACTGGCGCCCAAGGCCGATGAGCTCGCGCGCGCCGCCGCCGCCGTCTCGCCGATGGACCCCCGCCTCACCGACCCGCACGCCGTGCTGGTCAAGGCATGGGCCGACCGCGCGTGGGCCTACGGCGCGATGCGGGACGCATGGGCCGCCGGAGACCTGATCGGCTGGGACGCCGCAGTCAAGAAGAACACTCAGTCCAAACTCGACGAGGAGCGCTACTTCGGCGACCTCAACGCGCTGCTCGCGCCCGAGGGACTGGTGCTCCGGCAATACCCGCCGCCGGCGCCGGCCGCTCCCTGATCCCGCCTGAGCCTGATTCATCTCGGCGTTCGCGACGGCGATCATCCGATCCGAAGCTGCGTCAGTCGGTATGACCCGCCGTCACCTGCTGCTCGGCGGCGTCGCACTGGCCGTGACCCCGGCGTTCGCCACCCCCGTCGAAACCGCACCCGACCCGATCGTCGACTGGCTTGCGGCGCTCGCGCGGGGGGCCGGGTTCGACGAATACGCGACCGGGCTCCCCGCCTGGACCGCGCTGATCGACCCGGCGCTCCACCGCATCCGCGCGCATCCGGCGCTGCGGCGGCTCCGTCAGGCACGCACCACCGCGGGCATCGGCTACGACGCCCTTCCTTCGCTCTCGCTCCACCTCACCGGAACGCCCGAGGCGCTCGCCCTGCGCGAGTCGCTGACGCCGTGGCCCACCGCGCTCGACGGGCGCTGGAAGGACGTCGACGTCGCCGCGTTCCTCCGCGAGGCGTCGAACGCCGCCCGAAAGGCGCACTTCCAGGCGGTGTGGGACCGCGCCTCGGCGCTCCGCGCTCGAGCCACCGCCGCGGCGCGGAGCCAGGCCGACATCCTCGACCTCGCCTGGCTCGAGGCGTGGTTCGGCTTCCCCGCGCCCGGCCGTGTCAGGGTGGTCCCCTCCCTGGGTTCAGCGCCCGGCAACTACGGCACCCGCCGCGCCGGTCGTGACCCCGAGCTGGTGGCGGTGCTCGGCGTCTACGAGACCGATGGCAGCTTGATCGCGGGGGGCCAGAGCCTGCTCGTCCACGAGCTGGGGCGCAGCTTCGTCAGTCCCCTGGTCGACGAGCACCGCGCCCTCTTCGAGTCCCCTGGTCGGGCGCTCTACGGGGCGGTCGCCGAGCGCATGCAGGCGATGGCCTACGGATCCTGGGAAACCGTCGTCAAAGAGAGCGTGCTCCGAGCCGTCGTCGTGCGTTACCTGCACGCCCACGGTGGCCCCGGCGCCGCCCGCGGCGAAGTGGCCCACCAGATCGACGCGGGCTTCCCCTGGACGCTGGTGCTCGCGGATGGCCTCCTGGCCTACGAGGCGGATCGCGCGCGGTACCCCACCTTCGGCGACTTCAGCGTCACCCTGGCGGCTACGCTGTCCGTCGTCGCCGACGAAGAGGTGGCGCGCGCCTCCCGACGACCGAAGCTGGTCTCGATCGATCCGGCGCCCGGCAGCCTGGTGCCGGCTACCCACGCCGCGTTGGTCGCGACCTTCGACCGCCCGATGAAGGACCGGAGCTGGTCCATCGTGGGCAGCCCCGAAAACTTACCCGCTTCCGGGGAGCCCCGTTACGAGGCCGACGGGACGCGCTTCGTGCTGCCGTGGACGCTCACGGCAGGGCGGAGCTACCGCCTGGCGCTCAACAGTGGGCGCTTCCGCGGGTTTCGCTCGGCGGACGGGGTGCCGCTGGAGCCGGTGGAACTGGCGTTTTCGGTGGCGGGATAAACGCACCGATGGTCCTGACCGCCGCGATCTCCCCGGACCCCGACGACCTGTTCATGTTCCGGGCGCTGATGGAGGGCCTGATCGATGACCGTGGGTTGCGCTTCGACGTCCGCACCGAGGACACCGACGCGCTCAATCGGATGGCCGCCGGAGACGGCGCGGACATCAACGCGATCAGCATCGCGCACTACCCGCGGGTGGCCGAGCACTACCGCCTCTTCCGACACGGCGCCAGCGTCGGCCGGGGGTACGGTCCCATCGTCGTGGCGTTGGCGGACCGGGTACCGACCAGCCTCACCGGCCTCCGCATCGCCGTCCCGGGGCTCACCACCACCGCTTACCTCGTGCTCCGCATGGCGATCGGGGTGTTCGACCCTGTGGTGACGCCGATCATCCCCTACGCGCGCACCTTCGACCGGCTGCGCGCCGGCGACGTCGACGCCGCGCTGCTCATCCACGAAGGCCGGCTCACCTTCCCGGACGAAGGCTGCGTCGGCCTCCTCGACGTGGGCACCGCGTGGGGCGACTGGACCGGCGGCCTTCCTTTGCCTCTGGGGGGCAACGTCATCCGTCGCGACCTCGGCGTCGAGGTGATCGCCCGAGCCGACGCCGCGATTCGCGACAGCATCGCGCATGCATTGTCACATCGTGATGAGGCGATGGATTGGCTGGAAGCCAGGGGCGTCAGCCTGCGGACCCGCCCGCTGCTCGATCGATACCTGGGCATGTACGCCAACGCCGACACGCTCGACATGGGCGACGACGGCGTGCTCGCGGTGCGGCGCCTGTTGGCGATGGGCGCCGAACGCGGCTGGTTACCGGCGGTCGACGTCGACTTCGTCGGGTGAGGGCCGAGCGGGCCGGCTCACCTCGGTCCCCATCCGTCGCCGCATCTCGAAGTAGGGCTCGGTCCACTCCCCGTCTGGGCCGCGGATGCAGAACGGGGCGCGGCGATCACAGGGGCCGGACCGTCGTGTCGCGACCAGCACGGTGATGAGCGGCGCCTGCCGGGCGCGAAAGACCACATCCTGGCGCACACGCAGGGCCAGGCCGGCCGCGGCGAGGGCCTGCTCCCCGCGAGGATCGGCAGCGGCAAAACAGACCACGAACATGCCGTCGTCGCGCATGGTCCTCGCCGCCGCCATCGCGTAGTCGACGATGCTCCCACGCAACTCCATCCGACAGGCCGCGCGCTGGGGATGGGGTGAGACCACGCCCTTTCCGAGCGGAATGTACGGCGGGCTTCCGGTCACCAGATCGAAGATCGGACCCTCGGGAACCAAGGCGGCATCGCGCAGATCACCGAGGCGACACTCCACGCGCGCGCCCAGTCGGTTCTCATCGACGGTGCGCCGCATCAGCCGGTGGCTCACCTGTTGCGCTTCGAGGGCGACGAGCGTGGCGCTGGGCAACATTCGCCACAAGGTCATCAGCCCGACGGAGCCGATGCCGGCGCCCAGGTCCAGCAGCCGCGCCGCGTCGGGGCGTGACTCCGCGGCGACCCACGCGGTGAACAGGTCGTCCGCCGAAAAACGATGACCGCCCACCAACTGGTGGATGCGCCAGTCCCCGGCCAGCCGGTCGAGGCTCGTGGGCTCGGACTCCAACTGGTCGCGCGGCGCCATGGGGAACTAACGTGAGACGAGCGTCGAGATTCTGGCTCGAGTGACGTCGTCCATCCGGTACTCCACGCCCATGCCGGGAGGCTCGGCGCCGCGGCCATCGGAGTGGTAGGTGACCACCGCGTCGAAGACCAGGGGCTCCACGAGCCCGGGCGCGTCGATCTCGAAGAGGCATTCCCGACCGATGGCCAGCGGCTTGTCGGTCTTGATGAACGCGCCATTGCGACGGAGGTTGTCGCGGTATTCCACGACGAAGGACTCCTGCTCCCGGTACTGCAGCCGCAGGCGGGCGGGCTTGCGGCGCGGCTTGCCCCCCTCGGCTGGCGCTGGCGACGGCGACGCTGCGGGCTCGTCCAGCCCTCCGGAACCCGCGGCGGGAGCGGGCGGAACCACACCCGACGCGGTGAGCGACTCGTCGAACGGACTGCGGGGAGGCGCGTGAGGGGTGAATTCCGGCATCGCCTGGTCGGTGAACACGTCCACGGGAATCGCCGTGGCCGCCCCGTCGGCCCCGGTGGCGAAAGGGTCATTGGCGGCGTCGACGAAGCCGTAGCTGGCGGGATTCCCGGCAGATCGGCCGGCGGCGAGCGCCGGCTCGGGCTCGGCAAAGGATGCCGACAACATCGGCGGCGCGGTGCCGAGATCGACGTCGACCTCCCCCCCGCCGGCTTCGGCGAAGGTTGCATCGTCGCCATCTCGAGGTGGGGCTGCGTCCTCCTCACCCAGGCCGGCGTCGTCGGTCAGCACGGCCTCCCCGAACAGTCCCTCGGACACTGATTCCTGCCCGAGTTCTTCCAACATCGCCGGTGGCGGAATGCGCTTAGGCTCATCGGTGGCGGGGTCGGCGTCGTCTTCTTCGAGGCCACCGAACAGCTCGCCGGCGTCCAGTTCAGCCTCGACCGATGCTTCGGCAATGCCGCGGGGGTCCGGGAGCGGCGTACCGCCCATGCCCAACGTCGCAGCGGATCGGCCGTAGAGGTCCTCTTCCTCTGCGGCCGTCGCGAAGGCGGCGTCCGGGATGACCTCGTCCTCGGGCGTGACCTCGGCCACCGCGCTCATGTCGATCACCGGGACCGCCGCCGCGACGGGGGCCGGGGTCGGCGCGGCGGGCTTGACCGCCCGCACGGGCGCGGAGGGCTTGCGGCCGCCCGAGGTGTCCGAGCCGAACAATGAGGAGAGGAACCCAGCCTTCTTCTTGGCGCCCGGCGTGGCCTTGACGACCGGCGGCGGGGCGGCGGACCGGGACGTGCGCGCCGCCTCGTCGCGCTCCGCCTCGTCGGCCGTCGGCATGCGGGGATCCTTGGCGCGCTCCGCGTAGTTGCGCACCGTGATGACCTGCCGTTCGCCCGTCTGCTTGTTGACCGCTGCGACGTTGAGGATGCCGTTGGCGTCGAGCTTGAAGGTGACGTCGATCTTGGTCTGCATGCGCGGGGCGGGCGCCAGACCCTCCATCACGAACTCGCCCAGGAATTCGTTTTCGGCTGCCGCCCGGCTCTCCCCCTGGCGGACGGTGATCCGCACCGAGGTCTGGTTGTCGTGCACGGTGGCGAAGGTGCGGGTCTCGGACGTGGGCACCTGCGCATTCCGCGCCACGATCATCGAAAACATGCCCCCAGCCGCGTCAATGCCCAGGTCGAAGGGCGTGACGTCCAGGAGCACCACCTGCGGCTCGTCGGGATCGGCGAGCGCCGCCCCGTGCACGGCCGCGCCGACCGCGACCGCCTCTTCGGGATGCACCGCACGACTCGGTTCCCGCCCGAACAGCCCCGAGACGGCCTCGCGCACGCGCGGCATTCGGGTCTGTCCGCCTACAAGCAACACGTCATCGACCTCGGAGAGCGGCAGCCCCGCGTCGGCGACGGCGGCCCGCGTCACGTCCAGGCAACGCTGGACGAGGTCGCCGGTCAGGGACTCCAGGTCGCTGCGCGTCAGCACCGCCTCGAGGTTCTGACCCGCCAAGACGTGGGGAATGACCACGTTGGCCCGATCGCTGAACGACAGGTCGCACTTGGCCCGCTCGGCCGCGTCCTTGACGCGCTGGAGCGCGTTGCGGTCGGTGCGAAGGTCGCTCCCGGTGCGTGTCTGGAAGGCGTCCGCGAGATGGTCGACGATGCGGTAGTCGAAATCCTCTCCTCCCAGCCAGGTGTCTCCGCTGGTGGCCAGCACCTCATACACCCCGGCGCTCAGCCGAAGCACGGTGACGTCGAAGGTGCCCCCGCCCAGGTCGAACACGACGAGCGTCCGCTCGACGCTCTTGCGATGCCCGTACGCCAACGCCGCCGCGGTCGGCTCGTTGAGCAGCCGATCGCACTTGAACCCGGCCATCCGGGCCGCCTCGATCGTCTCCTGACGCTGAAGGTGGTTGAAGTGCGCCGGCACGGTCACCACGGCCTCGTCGACGACCTCGCCGATCGCCTTCTCGGTGATCGACTTGGCCACCTGTAGGACCACCGCAGCCACCTCGGCGGGTGACATCCATTCGTCCCCGATCTGCACCAGGACCCCGCCGTCAGGACCCTCCTTGATCTCGTACTGCAAACGCTCCCGACACCGCTGCACCTCGGGGCTGTCGAAGCGCCGCCCGATGAGCCGCTTGGTCGCGTACACGGTGCGGTCGGGGTGGGTGAGGATCAGATTGTGCGCGGCCTGCCCGACGATGAACCGACCTTCCCCACGCGCGCTCACGACGGAGGGCAACACCTTGTACCCCCGATCATCCTCGATCACCCGGGGCCGACCATCCTGGAGGACGGCCACCGCGGTGTTCGTGGTACCCAGATCTATGCCGACTATCCTACCCATCCGGTTTCCTCAGGCGCGGGGACTATACCAGTACGGGCGCCTCGGGAACAGCCGCGGGGATCAACCCCCGGACGGAGCGCGGAACAACGGCACCTGAATGTCGCGACGCCGTTGTTGAGGCTCTACCGGATAGTCACCGGTGAAGCAGGCATCACAGAAGCGTTGCCCCTCGCCCCCCATCGCCTCGGTTACGTCGTCCATGTCCAGGTAGGCGAGGCTGTCCGCATCGAGAAACTGCCGCATTCTCGGTAGGTCCATGCGGTGCGCAAGCAGATCTGTGCGTTCGGGCGTGTCGATTCCATAGTGGCAGGGACCGGTCATCGGCGGGCTGGCGATTCGGAGATGCACCTCGGTGGCGCCGGCCCCCCGAAGCATACGCACCAGCTTCTGCGCGGTCGTGCCGCGGACGATGCTGTCGTCCACGACCACCACCCGCTTGCCCGCCACGACCGAACGATTCGGTTGCAATTTCAGCCTGACGCCGAAGTCGCGGATGCGCTGGGTGGGCTCGATGAACGTGCGGCCGACGTAGTGGGAGCGCAAAAGCCCCATCCCCATTGGCAGCCCGCTGCCCTGCGCATACCCCAACGCCGCCGGCGTGCCGCTGTCCGGCACCGGCACCACCACGTCCGCGCGCGCGGGAAAGCGCAAGGCCAGACTCTGGCCCAGCCGGACCCGAGCCGCGTAGACGTCGGTGCCGAAGACGGTGCTGTCGGGCCGTGCAAAGTAGATCGCCTCGAACACGCACGCCTTCTTCGCCTTTCGGGGGAAGGGTCGCAAGGATTGCGCGCCGTCTTCGTCGAGGATCGCCATCTCTCCCGGTTCAATCTCGCGCACCACCGTGCCCTGGACGAACTCGATCGCACACGACTCACTCGCCACGATCCAGGCACCCCCTCGCCGACCGAGGACCAGCGGCCGAAAACCGTGGGGATCACGCGCCGCCACCAGGGTGTCGCCGGCGAGCACCAGGACACACCACGCCCCCTGCACGCGCGTGAGCGCCTCGATGAGCCGGTTGATCAGCGTCTTCTGGTCACTGCCGGCCACCAGGTGCAGGAGCACCTCGGTGTCGGAGGTTCGCGTGAAGATTGCGCCCCTTTCCTCCAGTTCTTCCCGAAGGGGTCCCGCGTTGGTCAACGTGCCGTTGTGACAGATCGCGAGTTGTCCGTGTCGCCAGCGAGCCAGGAAGGGCTGCACGTTTTCCAGTCCGGGACCGCCAAGCGTGCCGTAGCGCACGTGGCCGATCGCGGTGTCGCCCGGCAGCGCCCGCAGGGACGCATCGTCGAACACGTCGTGGACCAGGCCCTCGCCGCGGTGCTCGGTCAGCACGCCCGCGTGTCGCGCCACGATCCCGGCGCCGTCCTGCCCCCGATGCTGAAGTGCATGGAGACCCAGGTACGTGAGCCGCGCTGCATCAGGGTCTCCGATGATTCCAAACACACCGCACTCGTGATGAAGCGTCGCGCTTTCACTCATGGAACCCGCCCCTCGAGACTCATCTGTCTCGGCTATCCCGGGGTGTGCTCAGAACGGCCGAATTGGTCGTGCCCGCCTCGTGCCATCCTCACCCTGACCACCGAGGGCGGCGACGTGACCGAGGCCGACTTCTGCACCGATGCCGACGAACTGTGGGTCGACGGCGCGGGAAGCGGCCTGCCGATCGCGTTTCTGTTCGGGGCGGGGTAGGGCCTCCCCCCCACACACCCGGACACCCGATGCGCCGATCCCTCGCCCCGCTCCTGCTGCTGGCTGGCTGCACGACCGCCACCCCACCCGAGGACCCCGACACCGGCGACACCGCCGACACCGAAGACAGCGGCGCCGACACCAGCGGGCAGGAAGGCGACACCACCGGGCCCCAGCTCCCGGCATGCACGCCCCTGGCCGGAGACACCGACCGCATCGCGCTTTCGGGAGTGATCCTACTGCCGGACGGGCCCGTCGCCGGCCACGTCGTGTACGCGCCGAGCACGGGCACGATCACCTGCGCCGGTGACAGCTGCGACATCGCCGGGGCCACCCTCGTCTGCACCGAAGGCATCGTCTCTCCGGGCCTCATCGACCCCCACAACCACCTGCAGTACAACAGCCTGCCGCCCTGGCAGGTCGACCCGGAATTCACCGACCGCTACGACTGGCAACGCGACGCACGCTACGACGACTTCAAGGACGCGTACAACGCCATCGCGGGGGACTACGGCTGCGAGATCATGCAGTGGGCCGAAGCCCGGGAGATCGCCCACGGGACGACGTCGGCCGTGGGTAGCTCCGGGGGAGGATGCATCGCGCGTGGGGTGCGCAACCTCGACGAGGACCCCGGCGCCTCCCACCTCGACAGCTACACGCTCAGCTACAGCTCGGGCAACGTGGAGAGCAGCGTCGACGACGGGGACGGCGCTTCGTGGCGCAGCAAGCTCGATTCCGGCAGCACCGACGCGGTCATGAACCACGTCGCCGAGGGGCGCGGGGGCTCGGTGTCCAGCGAGATCGACCACATGCTCGATCTGGGCATGACCGGCCCGGGGCAGGTGTATGTGCACGCCACGGACGCGACCACGGCCCAACTCGCCGCGATGGGCACCTCCGGCACCGGTCTGGTCTGGTCACCCCGCAGCAACCTGGCCCTGTATGCGACCACCACCCCCGTGGAGATCGCCACCAACCTCGGTGTTCCCTGGGCCATCGGCAGCGATTGGACCCCGAGCGGCAGCATCGGCCAACCCCAGGAGCTGGCCTGTGCCGAAACGTGGCTCATGGGCAAAGGAAGCCCCCTCTCCGACGTGGAGCTGTGGCGTAAGGCGACCGAGGACGCGGCGCGGCTCGTCGGCGCGGACGGCGTGCTCGGGGTACTGGCCGCGGGCGCCGCCGCCGACATCGCGGTGTTCGACTACCAGAAGACCCCCTACCGAGCCATCATCGGTGCCGACGAGCGGAAGGTCCGGCTGGTGATCGTCGGCGGCGAGGCGGTCTACGGCCACGCCGAGTACGTCGACGCCCTGGCCGAGCACGCGGCCTGGTGCGACGAGCTGGACGCGTGCGGGGAGGCCCGCAAGTACTGCCTCAAGGGCGCCGAGGCCGGCGAACTGAGCGACACGCTCGCCGCCGTCGAGGCCACGCTCCAGGCGGCGTTGGCCGGCGAGTCCGTCCCCTCCGGGTACGAGTACGCCGCGGCGCTCTTCGGCCTCTACGCCTGCACCGACGAGCGCGAGGCCTGCGATCTGCGCGAGCCCACCGCCGGCGACGACGATGGGGACGGGGTCGCAGACAGCGCCGACGCCTGCGTCGGCATCTACGATCCGAACCAATGGGACACCGACGGCGACGGGCTCGGCGACAGCTGCGACCGCTGCCCCACCGTCCCCGGCGAGGACTGCGAGCTGAGCGCCGACGACCGCGATGGGGATGGCATCGACAACGCCAGCGATAGCTGCCCCGACACCTACGACGACGGCGCCGACGCCGACGCCGACGGCACTGCCGACGCCTGCGACGCCTGCCCCTCGGTTCCGAATCCGGCCGGCGCCGGCTGCCCCGCCACCATCGACGGGCTCCGCCGCGGCGACTTCGCGGACGGTGCCGCCGTGCAGCTCGACGGAGTCGTCGTCACCGCAATCCGCGCGAACGCCGGCTTCTTCGTGCAACAGCCCGGCGCCACCGAGTACGGCGGCATCTACGTTTTCGTGGGCGGACCGGTGGATGTCCAACCCGGGGACGTCGCGACCGTGACCGGAACCTACATCGAGTACTACGGAATGTCAGAGCTGACCTCCCCGGTGATCGAGGTCACCGGCACCGCCGACCTGCCGACACCGGACGTGCACGACACCTGCACCCTGGCCGCCGACGCCGAGCCCTACGAGGGCATGTTGGTCCGCGTGGACGGCATGGTCGTCACCGACGCCAACGCTGACGCCGACGAGGGCAGCGACACCCCAGACTACGACGAATTCGTGGTCGACGGCTGCCTTCGCATCGACGACTTTCTGGACGAAACCTTGGATCAACTGGCACTCGACGCCACCATCGTCTCCGCCCAGGGCGTGATGATCTACAGCTTTGACAATCCGAAGCTCGCGCCGCGCTCGATCGACGATATCCAGACCCCATGATCGCGCTCCTGTTCCTCGTCAACCTGGCTTGCGACGAGTCTCCCCCGGTGGCCGCGTCGGCGTCTCCCGCCGAGGTCCCGTCGGCGACGCCCGCGGCCACTCCCCAGACCGGGCCCCGCGTCCCCGTCGCCACCGAACACCGGTTTGCCGCCAGCCACATCCTGGTCGCCTTCGCCACCGCCATGCACGCCCCGCCGAAGGTCACCCGCACCCGTGAGGAAGCCCGAACCCGGGCGATCGAGGTGCGCAAGAAGCTCACGGACGGAGCTGACTTCGCTTCGCTCGCCGCCGAGCTCAGCGACGACTCGACCGCCGCGCGGGGCGGCAGCCTGGGCTCCTTCCAGGTCGGAAAGATGGTGCAGCCCTTCGAAGACGCGGTCCGCGCGCTGAAGCCCGGCGAGGTGAGCGAACCGGTGGAAACGCCCTTCGGCTTCCACGTCATCCGTCGCGACATCATCCAGGAGGTGCACTGCGCGCAGTTGATGATCGGATGGGCGGGCGCACCGAAGCCGCTTCTGGGCGTCACGCGCAGCCGGGAGGACGCCCACAAGCGCATCGAGGCCGCCAAGGCCGAGCTCGACGGCGGCGGGGAGTGGGCGGTGGTGGTGCGAAAGTACACCGACGGGCCGCTCAGAGACGACGCCGGTGATCTCGGTTGGTTCGCGCCAAGGCAGTTGATGCCCGCGCTCGACACCGTCGCCTTCGACCTCGAAATCGGCGCAACGAGCGCCGTGGTCGAGTCCCCGTCGGCGTTCCACCTCATCCGACGCCTCGAGTAGATGCGCCAGGGCGAGCCCAGCCGCACGGCCCGTTGGGTAGCGTTGCTGCGAGGTCTCGCCCATCATGAGCGACCCCTGCTGGCCCACGATCCGCTCGCCGGCTCGCTGCTGGGCGGCAGCGCGGGCGCGGTGCTCGCCATGGCCGATTGGGGCGGCCCGCTCACGCGCGGGCTGGTCGCGCTCATGGATCACGCCTCTGGCGGCCGCACCCGGTTCATGTCGATTCGCACGCGCGTGCTCGACGACGTCGTGCGTGGCGCCGTCGCGGGGGGGATCGACCAGCTGGTGATCCTCGGCGCCGGCCTGGACGCGCGCGCGTGGCGCCTCGCCGAGTTGTCCGGCACCACCGTCTTCGAGGTCGACCACCCGGACACCCAGGGCCACAAACGGCTGAGGCTCGGCGATCGACCGTGCGTGGCGCGCGAGGTCCGGTTCGTCGGCGTGGACTTCGAGGTCGATTCCCTGGCCGCGCGGCTGATCGATGCTGGATTCGACCGCCGGCGCCCCGCGGTAGTGCTCTGGGAGGGTGTGGTGATGTACCTCCCCGAGGCGGCCATCGATGCCACACTCGCGACGCTCGCCGCGCTGTTGCCACCGGGCTCCGTCGTCGCGATCAGCTATTCGCGGTCCGGGACGGGCCTCACCGCCCTCACCCGCCGTGCGGTGGGTGTGGTGGTCGGCGCGGCCGGCGAGGCCTTCCGCCACCATGAAGAGCCCGCCGCGATGGCGAAGCGGGCGGAGCGGGCGGGGCTTTCGGTCGTCTGGGACGAAGGTCACCCCGATTGGGTGCCCCGCCTCCTGGGCCGGCGACAAGCCTGGGACATCCAGCGCATCGTGCTCATCGAGTCTTCATCTCCCGGACCTTGAGTCCGAGCTGGTTGAAGCGGAGTTGGACCCTTCGGGCACCCGCGTCGTCACCGGTCAACACACGGGACATCGCCGAGAAGTCGCCCTCCATCTCCTCCCAGAGCCGACAGTACAGCTGCCGCTCGACGTCCTGGGCCACGTGGTTCAACGTCGGATCGGGGTGGACGACCACCTGGCAGCGCCAGCCCGCCTCCGTCCCCGGCCGGTCCACGCGCACCGCCCGGAGCAGATCGCGCACCAGCTTGGGGCGCACCTGGACCACGTCGCCGCGGGCCCCCATCGGCAGCGCCGCCAGCTCGGCAAAGGTGAACGTCAGGGCATTTTCGATGACCATCGCGAACTCGCGGAGGTTTCCTGGCCAACGGTGGCGCCGCAGGAGCCGCTGGGTGCGCTCGGGAAGGAGAAGCACCAGACGCCCCGCGACCGAGGCGGGAATCTCCGCGCCGAGTTCCACGTGCACATCCCCGGCCGGCATCGCCGGCGTGCCCGGACCCAGGCCATTCTTTTCTCGGTATTCGGAGACCAGGCCCGACAGCGACGGCGCCTCGATCGCGCGCTGGACCGTCCAGGCCAACAGCCTGGAGACGTCGCCGCGGCGTTCGACCAGCGCGGGAAGGATGACGGTACAGGCCGGGTTCAGGCGCATGTACAGGTCGGACCGGAACCGCCCTTCGCGCACCCGGGCCGGCAGATCTTCGTGCGTCGCGACCACCAGCTTGACGTCCACCCGGCGCTCCACGGTGTCGCCGATGCGCGTGAGCACACCCTCCTGCAGCACGGTGAGCAGCATCTTCTGGACATCCTCGGGCATGTTCCCGATCTCGTCCAGGAACAGGGTGCCTCCATCGGCATCCTCGAACGCTCCCTTCCGGTCCGCGACGCTCCCGGTGTAGGCCCCCCGAAGCGCGCCGAAGAGCTGGGCTGCGACCAGGTCGCGCGGCAGCGTGCTGAGGTCGACGCTGACGAACTTTCCGCGCCTCCCCGAGCGGGCGTGGACCACGTACCGGGCCACCATCGATTTCCCGGTGCCGGTCGGCCCGCCGAGGATCACCGGCAGCCGCCCCCGTGCCAACACGTGTAGTCGCGAGCGAATCCGTCGCATCTGCGGGCTGCGGCCCCAGTACACCGGCCCCTCGCTGTCGCGACCACGACGGGCACTGAGCACATTTTCGAACTGGACGCGCAGTGAGCGCGCATCGACATAGTCGTCGTCCAGGAAGTAGGTGTACTCCTCGGCGGCGAGGCGCTCCGCCGCCTGCTCGAGCGCCACCTCGGCGCGGCTGGTCATCAGCACCACAGGCAGGTCGGGAAGGCGCCGCCGCAAGCGAGCCAGGATCTCGAGCCCTTGCCGGCGACGCACCCGGGCGACGGTCTTGGCGTCGGCGCCCGCGGGAAGCCCCACCAGCTCCGCCTCGGCGATGTCGAAGTGCACGTCGAGCAGGACCAGATCGAGCTCGCGACGGTGCAGGCGCAGCAACTCCAGCGCCGCGGCCCACGAGCGCGCCGGACCGAAGTACTCGTGCTCCGGAATGGCCTTGCGACACAGCTCGACGTACCGGTCCTGATCGTCGATCACCAGAATCGCCGCCACCTCAGGACTCTGCTTGCTCGACGAGGCGCCGGCAAGCCTCGCCGAGCGTGTGCGTGACCCGAGCGAGCGCGCGCAGCTCCGCCAGCGGCATCGCATCGAGCCGGATGAGCTGGGCGCCGATGTGCGCGACGAGCTCATCCACCTCGGTCGTGTCGAAGTCCGCCACGGCGGGGCGCAGCCGCGCCCACAGATTCACACAGTTCTCGTCCCCCGCAGGCCCGCGCCGCGTCCTCCGTAAATCCGTGATCAAGGCCTCACGAACGTCGATCTCCGACGAGTCTTCGCCGAGCCATCTGGCTTCGAGATGGACGTACTTGCCCAGGTCGTGCCGGACCTGGTTCGCTGCCTCGCGGGTTCGCATCGACGGCCGCTTATCCGCTTGCGCTTCGGAGTAAACTTTTGACTCCGTGCGACGGCAAGCGTGCTACCGTTTGCGCCACACGGAGTGCCGATGATCTTGGCTCGTACGATCTCCATCAGTCTGGCCATGGCGCTGGTCGGCTGCGCGGCAGAGGTCACCGTCGATGTCGACGGCGACGCCGACGGGCTTCTGGGCAGCGAAGAAGCCGATCTCGGCACCGACCCCGACCTCGCCGACAGCGACGGTGACGGGGCGAGCGACGGCGAAGAACTCGCGTCGAACACCAATCCGCTGGATGGCGCCGAATACCCCTACAAGGGCGGCTGGGCCATCGACAGCTGCAAGTCCGACATCGAGGGCGAGGGCCTGGCCGAAGGTCAGGTCTCCGAAGACTTCTCCCTGGGCGACCAGTTCGGCCAGAACGTGCACCTCTACAGCTTCTGTGACCGCGTGGTCTACCTGGTCTTCGCCGCCTTCTGGTGAGGCGCGTGCGTATCCGAGGCCGGTGGCCTCGAAGCAATCTACCAGGACAACAAGGACGACGGTCTCATGATCGTCAACGCGATCACCGAGATCGACGACGGCACGGCACCGGCTACCAAGGACCTCGTGTCCTGGTCCGAGACCCACGGCCTCACGTTCCCGGTCGTCGCTGACCCTGAGAGCGCCCTGATGTGGAAGTACGCGTCGGGCCTGGAGGGCAGCGTCGGCCTCCCCTTCACCGTGGTCATCGACCGCGGCGTGGTCGTCGACAGCATCGCCAGCGGCAGCCAGGTCGAAACCGCCGTCGGCCTGCTGTGAGGCTGACCATCCTGGCGCTCGGCAGCTTCCTGCTGGGATGCGCGGGGCTTTTCCCGGAAGAGGACACCGCGGAGCCGCCCGGTCGCCCCGATCGTGGTGGTGATGCGGACACTGACTCCGATTCGGACAGCGACTCCGACACCGATTCGGACTCCGACACCGATTCGGACTCCGACTCCGATTCGGACTCCGACACCGACACCGACACCGGCGGTGGGGACGACGACGACGGGGACGGGCTCACCAACGCCGAGGAGTCCGCGCTCGGCACCGACCCCGACAATGTCGACTCCGACGGCGACGGCGTCGGCGACAAAGAGGAGGTCGATCAGAATTCCGACCCGCTGGACGCCGAAGACTTCCCGTACCTCGGCGGGTGGGCGAAGGACGCCTGTCGCGATAGCGTCCGCGCCGAAGGCTACTCCGTCGGCGACGTCAGCACCGGCTGGAGCCTAAACGACCAGAACGGCCAGGCCGTCTCGCTCCACGATTTCTGCGACCGCACGATCTACATGGTCTTCGCCGCCTTCTGGTGAGGCGCCTGCCAAAGCGAGGCCGGCGGCCTCGAGGAGCTCTACCAGACCTACGAATCCGACGGCCTCATGGTGCTCGAAGTGATCATCGAGACCGAAGATGGCAGCGTCCCCAAGAAGCGGGATCTTCAACGCTGGGCCGACAGCTACGGGCTGACCATCCCGGTGCTCGCCGACGCCAACGGCACCCAGTTGTGGTCATACGCCGCCGACATGGGCGGGAGCGTCGGTCTCCCCTTCACCGTCATCCTCGACAAGGGTGTCGTCATCGACAGCATCGCCAGCGGCTCGCAGGGGAGCGCGGTCATCCGGAAGTTCTGATCCGAATGCGGCGCCGATGACCCGACTCGTGCCGGCCCTGAGCCTCCTCGGGGGCTGCGCTGAACTCTTCGGCGACGACACCGGGGACGCGGGGGTCGCGACCGAGCCGTACGAGGGCGGCTGGTCCATCGGGCCCTGCCACGACGATGTCGTCGGGGAGGGCAACGCCGAAGGGCAGGTCGCCGAGAATTTCATCCTCGCGGATCAATACGGCGAATCGATCGAGCTCTACTCGTTCTGCGACCGGGTGGTGTACGTCGTCTTCGGCGCCACGCAGGACGGCCCCACCCGCGCCGACGCGGACGACCTTCAAGAGCTGTACGCAGCCCACGAAGGCGACGGGTTCATGGCGCTGGAGGTGCTCGTCCAGAACGACGTCGGCGGCGACCCCACCACCGCTGACCTGCAGGCCTGGGCCGCCAACTACCAGCTGACGATCCCCGTCCTGGCCGACCCGGGCGGCGTGGTGATGTCGCGCTTCGACACCGACTCCGATGAATTGCCGATGACCGTGGTGCTGGACGAGGGGGTGGTCATCGACACCATCCGCCACGCCTCCCAACTGGATGCCGTGGCGCGGAAGTTCTGATCAACGGC
>SHYX01000029.1 GCA_009692585.1 Myxococcales bacterium | reverse complement strand
CGAGGGCAAAGGTCGCTTGTGGTTGCAGACGCGGAGCGCGCCGGCCCTGGCCTCGTTCCTGCACCCGTTCCGTCGGGTCAAGCCGAAGCGGAATTAGTCGGGCAACGCGCAAACTCCGGGCATCCTGGCGGGGCAACCTGAAGCTGATCCGATCTCGTGGACAGGTTGTTGATGGTTCGTTCGTTTAAAGCACTATCAGGAAAGGGGGGAAGACGCTCGCCGCGTCCTCCCCCTACCGTCGCCTACCCTCCGGCCTCCAAGCTACGCTTTCCGGCCTGCGGCGGCGGTCGGGTTGGATAACCCGCCCGCCGGGCGACTCTCCCCCACCTGGGCGTCACCCATGCCGCAGCAGTTTCATGGCCCTGGGAGCCGGCGCGTCCCGAAGGGCGGCATGGATGACTATCACGATGGTAAGTCGGTTGGGGGCGATGCTCTCGGCACCAGGAGAGGGGTGCAGGGGAGACTAAAAAGATATGTATAACCTGGATAATGCTGCTATCCGATTGCGGAAAACTCGTCGATGAAAACGAACCTTACCCGATTCTCTTTCGCGAGGAAAGCCGCTGCTTTTCAGGATTTCTGGCTCCGTGCGGAGCAGCTTCACTTCCTTGTGAAGTCGCGACAGATCTTCGCGCTCGGTGCTGGTCACCACACCGGGAGGACCTTTGCCCGCATCCGCCCGCGCCTCCTTCACCCAGCGGCACGGCACCGACTTGGGTAAGCCAAGGTTCTTCGCCACCAAGGCCTGAGAGCGCCCTTCTTCGAGCACCGGACGGACCGCTCCGACTCGGAACTCAGGCGTGAACTGACGGGCCGGACGTGGCGACTTCTTCTTTGGCGATTTCTGCTGCATCACGTGGACTCATACCGCCTGAGCTTGATTCGGCTCGGCCCTCGCCTGCGCCGGCCGCGCCTGGCTTCGTTGGGACCTCCTCACGTTTCTCGACACGCTCGTCGGCCCCGCCTTGCCAGCCGCGGCGTTCGCGACGGCGATCATCCGATCCGAATCTGCGTCAGTCGGTATCACTGTTCTCGGGTGAAGTGGCCATTTGTTCGGATCAAGATCATTGGCGGGCTGCCCGAGGAGTGCGGTGCCTGTAGCGGTGCGGCGGGGACGCCGCTGGTGTCCTGTGGCGGTGGCGGAGGTGGTGGGGCGGCGACGCCCCACCAAAATCGCGCGCCCTCTCGACGATTTCGCGTGCCTCCCGCCAGAACCGGGGTATACGCCCGGCGCGGCGCCACCACCCTTGGTGAACGTCGTGCCTGCCTGAGTCCGATCGCTCGTCGGCCGGTGGGTCCTGGCACCAGTACGGTGCGCTTTCTGAGCGTGAACCTCGAGAACATCATCATGGGCAATCGCCTCTACGTCGGAAACCTCTCTTTCAATGCCACCAAAGAATCACTTCAGGCCGCGTTCGCCGCCCACGGGTCGGTGCAGGACGTGCACGTCGTCATGGACCGTGAAACGGGCCAGGCGCGCGGCTTCGGTTTTGTGACCATGGGCTCCCAGGCCGAGGCCACGGCCGCCATCGCACAGATGAACGGCTTCCAGCTCGACGGGCGCGCGCTTCGCGTCAATGAAGCCGAAGAGCGCACCGGCGGCGGCGGCGGTCGCGGCGGCTTCGGCGGCGGCGGCGGCGGTCGCGGCGGCGGCGGTGGCTACGGCGGCGGCGGTGGTCGCGGCGGCGGCGGCGGCTACGGCGGCGGCGGCGGTGGTCGCGGCGGCGGCGGCGGCGGCTACGGCGGCGGCGGCGGCGGCGGCGGCGGAGACCGCTGGTAACGATCGTCTGAGGTCGCCGGGCTTTCCCGGCTGACCCGGAGTAGCCGGCGTGGCCCCAGTCCGGGCCATGCCGGCTACTTTCGTTTTATATTAGAGGGTGTTGGCAAAACAGGGATGAGCGAGCCGCCGGACGAGATTCCTTAGGCCGGCAATCCCAAGCCATGCTTCAGCGCTTTGGATGGAGTGATCGCACTCCTTCGATAGACGACGAAATCGACCAAGCCAGGCGAAGCTACGCTCGACGACCCACTGACGTCGGACTCGTTCGAAGCCGCTCGGAGCGGTGAACATCGGCATCTGCGCCGTGCGCCACTGCCCCCGACCCCGCTCGTTGTTCCTTCGAACGACGTCGACGGTCCACCCGGTGGATTGGAGGTGCGCCACCCCTCGACCCGCGTAGCCCGAGTCGGCCCAGGCGTGACGGACGTTCGGTGCGCGCGATGTTGCGTCTTCCATCACCTTGCCCGCGCCGTCGCGGTCGAGAATTCCGGCCGAGTGGACGACGAGTGCAGCGAGCAGTCCCTCGGCGGCGCGACGCGCCCAGGTCCTCACGCTCGCAGGTTGGACGCCGAACCGCGCCGCGACGGAAGCGGCACTCTCCCCCGCGTGGAAGGCCGTGACGGCATCGAGACGAACCTACTCGCCGGTCTGCATCGTGAACTCCGGTCCGAACGAGCGTGATCGAAGTTTATCAGAATCGCCAACACGCTCTTATACCGACTGACGCAGATTCGGATCGGATGATCGCCCTCGTGAACGGCCCGGCCGGCAAGGCGGGGCCGACGAGCGTGTCGAGACCCGTGAGGAGGTCCCAACGAAGCCCGACGGGTCGGGCACAGGCGAGGGCCGAGCCGAATCAAGCTCAGGCGGTATTAGCCCTCTCTTTCGATGGTGATCGCGGTCACGCGGCCCTTGAGGTCCCCGAGGCGGCCGAAGGTCCAGCCGGTGCCGTCCTTGAGGCGCTCCACCAGCGGGTAGCTCTCCTCGTGCTCGGGGTCGGTCCGCAACGCGTCGGGCTTGTCGAGGGTCTCCAGGTCGGGCACGCGAACGACGTACTCGCCGTTCTTGTTCCGAAAGCACGAGCCCTTCACCATGCGGACGCACCGCCAGGGATGGTCCTCCCAGTCGTCGCCATCCGCGGTCTTGAGGATCAACCGGGTGCCCAGGGGGGCGACGAAGGCCAGGGACTTGAGCTCGGCCGTGGGAATCTGCGCCCCCTGCCGGCCGCTTACCACATGGATGTCGACGATCCGCCGTTCGCCGGACAGGTTGATGCCCGCGTAGCAGACCAGATCTGCGCGCAGCTTCGGGGCGATTTCCCACTTCATCGATCGACCGGGGTTCCTTCGCCTCGTAGCACGAACTCGGCCGGTCCCACATCGAGTCCACACACTCTGAGCCACAGGCGGTGCGGCCCGGGGCGCAACGGCCGCGTCGTGACCGGTAGAAGCGACAGGCGGTGCTGAAAGGCCCACGGTTGCTTGCCGGTGAGCGTACGTTCCGCACCGGTGAAGGTCTTGCCGGACCAGCCGCCGCGCGCTGACGGCCACTGCCAGACCACGTCCACGCGGACCTTGCCCTCGCCGCGGAGCTCTGCGGTCACCGCGACGGCCTCCCCGATGGTCGCCACCGCCGGGGTTACCATCAGTCGCGACACCGCGACGGGCAAGCGGGTGTTCCCGAAGAGGGCCAGCGCCGAGGGGTGCCCCGCCTTGAGCGGGTGGCGCAGCGCGTGTCGCACCAGCGGCAGGCGGTCGGGACGATTGGCGAGCCACCGGGTCGCGACCGACACCGCGCGCTCGGGATGGTCCTTCGCCACATCCCCGAGGTGATTCGCGACCGAGCGGCGGACGTACGCCGAGGGGTCGTCGACCAGCCGCTCCAAGAGCGCCAGACCACGGGTGGGGTCGCGGACGGCGTCGCGGAGTTGCATCCCCCAGGGAAGTCTGGGTCGGCTTCCCTCCGAGACCAGCCGTCGCACGTGCGCGTCGGGGTCGGCGGACCAGCGGGTTAGCGTCTCGTAGGCGGCCCCGGGGTGCCGCGCGATGAGCGGCCGGATGGCGAACTCCGCGGAGAAGCGGGAGGTCATCTCGCGCAGCGCCGGGAGGCTCACCGTGGGTGCCTCGGCACCCCACACCTCGACGACGTGCAGCATGGGCCACAGCCAGGAATGCCCAAGCAGGCTTGCATCCTGCGGCGGGAGCGCGGCCACCATCACCTCCACCGCCTGCTCCCAGGGTGCGGGCAGGCGAGGCCGCAGGCAGGCCGCCACCTGGGCGACCCTGGCTTTGAGCTCGAGCGCGTCGAGGCCGCGGACGGCGTCGGCGACGAAGCCCTCCACGTCGATGGGCAGGACCGCGGCCACCGCGTCGGCCAGGCGTCGCACGCCGGCTGGCCCGATCAGGTTCTTGAAGGGTTCCGCCATCAGAAATTGACCAGGGTCGGGTCGTCGCGGGTGACGGTGAGCGGGATCCGCACCCGATCCTCGGGCGTGCCGTACAGGGCCACGTAGGCCATGTACCACCCGGTGACCTTCTTGACGTAGTCGCGAGTCTCGGTGTACGGCATCTGCTCCACGAAGTCGTCGATGCGGATATTGTCGCCCCAGGGGTGCAACCACGCCGAGACGTTGTGCGGTCCCCCGTTGTAGCTGGCGACCGCCAGTGGCCACGAACCGCCGAACCGGTCCATCAGCACGTGCAGGTACCACATGCCGTACCGGACGTTGGTGGAGGGGGATTCGAGGATGTCGGGGCTGTAGGTGCGATCGCCGATCCGCGCCGCGATGCGGGCGCCGGTGCGGGGCATCACCTGCATCAGCCCGATGGCGCCGGTGGCCGACAGCGCCCACTGTCGGTACACACTCTCCTGTCGCATCAGCCCCAGGGCCATGAGCGGGTCGACGTCGTAGTGCTGACCGTGCCGCCACAGCGCGTCGGCCTCGGCCGAGGGGTAGGACAGACGCCACGCGGCAACTTTCGCCTCCGGGGTGCTGGCGCCCTTGTGGAGCCCCCAGGAAAAGCGCGCGACGTGGTAGTTGTCGCGGACCAACAAGAAGATCTGGCGCCACTCGGTGACGGTCAGGGTGACCTCCGGGTGGGCGGTGCCCCCCACCACCGGGTCGATGGCGTCGTACATCCGGGCCACTATCGGCGCGGCCAGCTCGAAGGCTCCGCCCCGCGCGAGCTCGGCGGCCGCCAGGGCGTGAGGGAACAGATCGGGGTGTTCGGTCTGCAATCGCTCCAACAGCCGTGCCCCTTCCGCAACATCGACGATTCCTGACGCATAGCTGTCTGGGCGGCGGTCCCAGTCGCGACCGGTTTGCGGGGCAGGCGCGAAGGGCGGCGACGTCGGGAGCCGGGTTCCCGCCGCCGCGAAGCCCGCGCCCGTCCAGGTGAGCGCGGACCAGTCGACGGCCGTCGCGCTGGTGCGGACCATCGAGGCCGGTGCCGCGAGGGCGGCGCCGGCGGTGGTGGGGGCGCGGAGGGGGGGGAGAGACGGTGCCGAGGGTCCCGGCCACGTTCCGTCGCGAGCGACCTCCGCCGGCGCCGGCGTGGAGTCGTTCTGCAACAGGGCGGCGTACCAGCTCCAGGGCTCGGCTCTGACGATGACCTCGGCCTGCGCCGCAGCATCCTCGGCGCGTGCCAGGCGCTGGAGCGTCCGCACGCGGTAATAACGGGCGGCTTCGGCCGTCCAGTCGTCGCCGCCGACGATCTTGTCGAGCCGAGCCAGGGCGTCGGCGTCGTCGCCGGCCCGGAAGGCGGCGAATGCCGCCAACCAACGGGCTTCGCGCCCGAATGCCCCGCCCCCCTTGCCGAGCGCGGTCCAGGTGTCTCGCGCCCCGAGGTAGTTCCCGGACAAGAGCTGCGCCCGGGCCAGCTCCTCCTTGTTCTTGAAGCGCCCTCCGTGCGTGGTGGCCCCAGCCACGAGTTGCGCTTCGGCGGCCACCCAATCGCCACCGCGAGCCAGCGCCCGGAAGCGCTGCCAGGCGACGTCCGCGTTGGGCTTCTCGGCGTAGCGTTCGGCCAAGAGTCTGGCGACCGTCAGGTACTGGCTGGTACCCCAACGGAACTGATCGGCGTGGTCTTCGATCCAACTGGCGATGTTCGGGTCCTCGGCGGCGCGGACCTCCAGGGCCCCGAAGCGTTCCCATGCGTCGGCCTCGTAGCCGCACCGCTTGCGCTCGGCGGCGATGCGGCAGGCGGTGACGCCGTCATCCGCCAGCGCGGTGGCGAAGCCGTCCGTAGCCAACTCGTCCAGGCGGCGTTGGGCGGTGTCGCCCGTGGAGTGGTACTGGTGGTCCAGCACCAGCCGCTGCAACATTGGAATCGCCGTGCGCTGGTCGGTCGTGCTGACCGCGAGCGCGATGCCCAGCCGCAGGGGTTCCTCGCGCGGGGAGTCGGGGTGGGCCTCCAGGTAGGCGGAGTACGCGCCGATCGCCGGGCCCTTGAGCTCGGCGGCGACGTAGGCATCGCCCATCAGCACCAGGCACTCATCGGCATGCGGACCCGTTGGCCACTGCTTTCGATACGCCGCGCACTCGCTCGCAGCGACGCTGTGCCTGCCGCGCTCGTGGTCGGCCAGGGCCTCGAACCACGCGCCCCACGGCGCGACGGCGCCCGCGCCCGCGCGCACCTTCGAGAACAGTGCGCTCGCGGCGTTGGGCTCGTCGAGGTCCAGGTACACCAGGCCCAGGGCGACCTGGGCCCCCGCCCGCGCGCCGCTGCCTCCAGATTTTCCGGCCAAGAACTTCTCATAGTGCCACGCCGATCGGCGCAGGTCACCTTGCAGGCGCGCCTCGATCGCGGCCGCGAGGGGGTCTTTGGCGACCGCCGCGGCGCGCCCCGGAGGGGTGGTCGGCGCGCGGGGCAGGATCGTTCCGGGCGCGTCCGCGGCCTGGGCAGTCCCCCAGACCAGGCAGAGCGTACCGAGCCAGGGCGTCGCGACCCGGAGCGCCCTCACCGAGTCACCCGACGATCTCCGCCTCCGACACCCCGGTGCGGACCTCGCCCGACTCGAGCAGGACCGCGTAGCGGGGTGACCCCTCGGCCGCTGCCGCCTGAACGTGCCCGCGGCCGCCGGCCCGGAGCTCGACCGGATTCCCCAGGTGGTAGCGCCCTCCCGCCGGCGGTTGCGGCAGCGCGACGGGTTCGTCGTGCTGGATCCACTCGGCGTAGCCCCCCTGCAGGAACCGGGCGATCTCCCAGCCCTGTTCCTTCAGCCATGTCGCCATGGCTTCGGACGCGTCGCCCCCGACTTGATCGTAGACGGTGATGCGGATGTCCTTGGCCGGCAAGCGGTCAAGCTGGGTGTGGAGCTGTTCGCCGGGGAACAGGATGGCCTGGGGGATGAGCCCGGCGACCACCTCGCGAGGGTGGCGCAGGTCGATGATTACACCGGGGACGCCGCTGATCACCTGCGAGGCCAGCCAGGTTCGGCCGATGCGCTCGCGATGTTTGGGGCCGGGGGTGTCCCCCGAGCCGTCGACCACCCGGGGAATCAGGTTCGGGTCGAACTGCTGGGGACCATCGAGCTTGGTGTTGCCGGCGTTTGGCGGTAGCTCTTCGGCATCCCACTCCATGCCGAAGAACTTGATCGCGGCCTTCTTCGCCACGCCCTTGAGGCGATCACGAATCACAACCACGCCTCCTGGATGCGCTCGGTGTGTTTCCCAAGGGCGACCCGCGCCTCATCGGGAAGCTCGTGGAAATTGACCGAGATGCGGTGGGTGGCGGCGATGGTGTCGTCGCGTTCGTCGATGGGGATCTTCGAGACGCGGACCACCGAGGCCACGCCCCGCCAGGTGTGGTCGACGCCCGGGACCTTCACCAGGATGCCGAGCAGGTCGTGTTCCTGGCAGGTGACCACGTCGTCGAACGCCAAGCCGGTGACCGAGAAGTTCATGAACGGGTCGGGATCGTACTCACGACCTGCCGGTGGCCCGCCGCGCATCCACACTTCCGCAGCTTCGGCCGCAGTGGCGCGAGGCAACAGGTGGTAGCGCAGCGTGATGCCGCCGTGCATCCGGGGGTACTCCCTCTGGTCGGAGGTCGGCACCCGCAGGATCTGCACCAGCAGGCGCCCGTCGCGATGTCCCAGCACCGTGACGATGGCGCGACTCACGCCCGGCTCGCCGGCGAAGTCCACGATCAGCTGAACGCTGGCGGGCAACTCCGTACCCGGGGGCACCTCGATGGACAGCTCGTCGCCGGCCTGGGTGACGCAGCGCCCCTTGACGAGCAGAGGAGGCACCGCCGACGCGTGGACGATGGAGACCTGCGCGGGAAGCTTGAGCTTGGGCAGCATCTCCGGAGGGTAATCCGACTACGGCTCGGGCGCCTGTGGAAGCGTCGGACGCTGGAGGATGCTCAGGGTGCGCGTGGTGGTGAGCCCGTCTCCGTCACGGGCGGCGATCACGATCAGATTGTTGCCTTCGTCGAGGTCCGCGGTGGCCGAGAAGGGGACCGTCGGGGCGGGGTGAGCGGCGTCACCACCACCGGCGTAGGCCAGCTTCTGCTGGGAATGGTACACGATCACGTTGCGAACCCCAACGTCATCGCTCGCGACGCCGGAAACGGTGGATTGTCCGTCTTTGCCGTCCGCGCTCGGCGCGCGGGTAATCTCGATGCGCGGGGGCTGGCGGTGCACCGGGGCGACCGCCTTGCCGAGGGTCATTGCGATTTTCTCCGTCGCGGCGAAATACTCGTAATACCCGCCGCGCGTGATGGCGGCGTAGTCGTAGCGCTCATTGTCGCGCACGGTCAGCTCGAAGCTCAGGGCGGCGTCGGGCGGCTCGGCGGCGATTCGAAAGCTCAGGCTTCCTTCGACCGATTGACCGGGCGCCAGTCCTTTGTACACCAGTCGCGCCTCCTTCAGCTCGACCGATTTGCCCATGTCTCCAGTTTTGCGAAGATTGAACGTGCCCTCGCCCCCCTTGCCCGGGCCGACGTTCGTCACCTTCAGCTTGAGGCTCACGGTCTCGCCAACCTCGGGCAGTCCGTTGCCATTGCCCCCCTCGGCGTCGGAGAGCACCCAGTCCCACGCGTAGGCCGGAAACTCCTGGCCGGCGGTGTTGATCTCGACCGTCTTGTCCGAGAGCGTGGCGCCGGACATGTCGGTGAGCTGCAGCCGCACCGGGGCCACCTCGGTCGGGTAGCCGGCCGGGACCTTGATTCGAGAGGTGTAGGTCCGGACTTCGCCGGGGCGAACCTTGCCGAAGTAGAACTCCGTGCCGTCCACGATGTCATTGCCCTTGGGGCTCTCGGCGCGGACGAGCGTCTGGCACATGGGCGTGGCGCCCCGATTGGTGACGGTGGCGCGCGCATCCGTCAACTCACCGGGAACGAGGGTGCTTCCCCAGCTGTCGGTGCCGGTGACGGCGAACTCGAGCACCACGTCCGCCGCAACCGGGGCAGTGGCGTTGCACGCGGACCAGTCGATCTTCTGGGCGGCGAACGCCTCAGCGATCGCGGCCTGCTGCGTCTTCTGGCGCGCGGCCACCACGGTCTCGGCGCCGCGCAGCACGTCGGCCCGGCGGGACCCCTGGGTGGCGAGCAGGACATCCCGCGCCAGCTGAACTTCGAAGTCCTTTTTCGCGTCCTTGCGGTCGGACTTCACCGTGTCGTCGGGGACGGCCGCCAGGTAGCGGAGACTGTAGACCGGCGGCGTCTCCAGGTTGACGGCGTTGGTGAAGTGCCCGTTGAGATCGGCCTCTCGGGTGAGGTGTTCGCGCGCGAACATCGAGATCACCGGGCCGCTCATCACGTCGTACCCCTCGATTTTTCGAGGCGGCTCCACGTAGGCGCGCTTGAGTTCGATGTCCGGGGGGATGCCGATCTCCTGGATGGAGTGGTCGCCGGGGGTCAGGTACCGACGCACGGTGAGCTTGAGCTGGGCGTCGCCGGTGAACTTGTTGATCTCCTGGACCGAGCCCTTGCCGAAGCTGCGCTCACCGAGGATCGCCGCCCGCTCCTGGTTCTTCAGTGCGCCAGCGACGATCTCTGCGGCGGAGGCCGAGTTGCCGCTCATGATGACGATGATGGGGTATTTGGGTTCGGTCCCCGAATTCTGTGCCGAGCGCTCTTCGCGGTCCGAGTCGTTGGGGCCCACGGTCGCGACGACGACACCCTGCGAAAGGAACTTGTCGCCCACCTTGATCGCCTGCTCGAGGTAGCCGCCCGGGTTGTCGCGCATGTCGAGCACCAACCCCTTGAGCCCGCCGGGGCTCGCCTTGCGGGCGAGGGCGCTGAGCTCCGCGTCGAGTTGGGAGTCGACGAGGGCGTGGAACTGGGGAATCTCCACGTAGGCGATGTTCCCGTCCAGGAGCTCGCCCCACACCGCGGCCTGACGGATCTCCGCCCGGATCATCTTGACGTCCCGCGGGATGTCCATGCCTTCGCGGGTGACCGACACGGTGATGGGCGTCCCGGCGGGACCGCGCATCTTGGCGACCGCGTCGTCGATGTCCATGTTGAAGGTGCCTTCACCCTCGATCTTCACGATCTTGTCCCCGGGCTTGAGTCCGGCTCGCGCGGCCGGAGTGCCGGCCATCGGGTACTCGATCGTCAGCTCGCCGTTGTGCATGCTGATGCTGATGCCCAGGCCTCCAAAACTCCCGTCGTTGTCCTCCTGCATCTTTCGAGCCGCGACAGGCGGCATCAGCATGGTGTGCGGGTCCAGGGTCGAGAGCATGCCGTTGACGAGCGCATACTCGATCTCCGGGAACTCGTAGTCGCCGGCGGGAAGTTGACTCTGGAGGATCTGCGCGACCCGCTGGGCCTCGCTGACCACGTCCTCCGGCGTATCCAGGGGGCGGACCTGCAGCGTCGTGGTGTACCGGTCCACCATCACGTGCAGGCGTTCGCCGTCCAGGCGCAACACCACCTCGGGGCAGAGTCGCTCCACCGCCTCCAGCCCCGCCCGGAACATCGCCGGGTAGTCGATGCGAGCGGGATCGACGTACCGCTCGGAGACCTCGCCGAGTGACTGGCGCAGGATGCTGAGCTGCCCCAGCTCGTAGCGACGCATCGACAAATCGGGGAAGCGGTCGACGTAGTCGCCTTCCACTGCGGCGGGGAGGATCGTCGAGGCGACGAAGGTGCTGGCTCGGGCGGCGACGTGGTAGCCGCCGAGGGCGATGATCCCGAGCCCGCTGAGGGTCAGGAGGATGCGGAAGTTGCGCATGCTGGTTTGTCGGAGATTAGGCGTCAGCGCTGCCGCGCGCAACCCGGAGAAGATAGTCGGGGACGAATCCTGACGGATGGCACTCAGCGTCACCTGCCCGCACTGTGCATCGAAGACCCGGCTGGGGGAGCCGTACCCGCTCCCTGGCACGGAACGGCAATGTGCGTGCGGTCGTCCGCTCCTGATCAGCTATCCGGTCGGAATGATGGAGCTTCTACGGGGTCGGGGGGCCCGGTTCGCCGACGACGCGGTCCCCCTCCCGCCCCGCGCGTCAGGCCCGCCGACCCGCCCGCCGCCAGCGCGCACTGAGCCGACGCCGCTCGCCCCTTCGCGCGCGGCCCCGGCCACCCCGGCGCTCGCTCCCGAGGTGTTGGAGATGCCGGGGACGGCGCCGTCCGGTCTCGGGCGGCCCATTCCCGCCGCCGACGTCGACGGCGGCGACGACGACCTGACCCAGATGGGCACGCCCCTGCCCCCGCCGCGGCCCCGACCGGTTCGGCCGATCATCGCCCCGCCGGGCGGCGGCGTGCCGCCGATGCCTCCGCCCCGGGGCCGATCGTCCCCTGGGAACAAGGCGTCGCCACCGAAAGGAGAGGGGCGCAGCCGCCTCCGGCGCTGGCTGTCGGCGGGCTTCGCCGGCACGGCGACGTTCGCCGTGGTCGTCGCGGTCGGCGGCGCGGTCGGCATCTTCGGTGCCGGCTGGTACTATTCGCGGGAGCTGCCCAGCGTGGAGGCCCTCGGCGCGTACCGCCCCCCCACCGTCACCGTCGTCTACGACCAGCACGGCGAGCTGATGGGGGAGATCTACGAGAAGCGCCGGTACGTCATCGAGCTGGACGCGGTTCCGCAGGTCCTGATCGACGCCTTCATCTCGGCCGAGGATGCTTCCTTCTATGAGCACGGCGGCATCGACTACATGGGCATCGTCCGCGCGGTGGGGCGCAACACGCTGGCGGGGAAAAAGGCGCAGGGTGCATCCACGATCACCCAGCAGGTGGCCCGCGCCTTTCTGCTCTCGAACGAAAAGACCTTCACCCGCAAGATCAAGGAGGTCCTCCTGGCGTGGCGGGTCGAAGAGGCCTTCGGCAAGGATCACATCCTCTATCTGTATTTGAACCAGATATACCTGGGTTCTGGCGCCTACGGTGTCGAGGCCGCGTCGCGGGTCTACTTCGACAAGCACGCCTCCGAGCTCACCCTCGCCGAAGCGGCGATGATCGCCGGGTTGCCGCAACGTCCCAGCGACTACAGTCCCCACCGTCACCTCGAGAAGGCCAAGGCGCGGCAGCGGTATGTGCTCGATCAGATGACCGACAACGGCGTCATCACCCAGGAAGAGGGCGACAAGGCCTATGAGGCCGAGTTGGTGATCGTGGCCCGGAAGAACGAGTTCCTGGTCAAGGCGCCCTGGTTCACCGAGCACATCCGCCGGTACCTCGTGGAGAAGTACGGGCAGGATCGGGTGTACAACGATGGACTCGTCGTCCAGAGCACCTGCGACCTCGCCCTGCAGCAGGAGGCGCAACGCGCCATCACCGGCGGCGTCGGCGACGCCGAAGAGAAGATCGGGGGCTGGCGCGGCGTCGAGGAGCACCTCGACGGCGCCGCGATGGAGACGCGCCGGAAGGCCCTCGCCAGCAAGCTCACCGCCGTCGTCGAAGGCGAGTTCTACACCGGCGTCGTCACCGACGTCCAGAAGAAGCACGCCCTCGTGGACCTCGGCGGAGTCACCGGACTGATGCCCTTGTCCTGGACCACTTGGGCCTACCCGGTCACCCCCGAGGAGCCGCGAAAGGGAAGGAAGATCGACGATATGGCGCGGGCGCTGCGCGTCGGCGACGTGGTGACGGTCGAGGTGGAGGCGCAGGACTTCCAAAAGGGTGAGGCGCTCGCCCGATACACCGAGGCGGGCCCCGGTCCCTTCGCCGCGGTCAGCCTGTTCCAGAAGCCGGAGATCCAGGGCGCGTTGTGGAGCTACCGGCTCGACGACGGCGCGGTGGTGGCCATGGTCGGTGGGGTCGACTTCCAGGACACGCAGTTCAATCGTGCGACGCAGGCGCAGCGGCAGGTCGGCAGCACCTTCAAGCCCCTCGTCTACGCCGCGGCCATCGAGTCCAGGAAGTTCACCACCGCCACCATCGTGCAGGACGCGCCTCTAGTCTACAACACGCTGCGAAACCAGCTGTGGAAGCCGGCCAACTACGGCGAGGACTACCTGGGCGACATCACCCTCCGCAAGGCGCTCGCGCTCTCCCGAAACGTCGTCACCGTGCGGGTCCTGGACGTGATCGGTCTTGATCCGGTGGTGGCGCTGTCGCGACGCCTGGGGATCGAGAGCCATATGGACGTGGACCTGTCGATGGGCCTCGGCTCGGCGTCCCTCACCATCCCTGAGCTCGCCCGCGCCTACAGCGCCTTCGCGACGGCAGGTCGTCGGGTGGAGCCTCATTACGTCGCCAAGGTCACCGACCGGGACGGGGTCGTGCTGGAGCAGTTCGTACCGCCCGCCGAGTGGGAGCAGGTTCTGGATCCGGCCGTGGCCCAGATCATGAACTGGATGCTCATCGAGGTTGCCAGCAACGGGACGGCCGCCAAGGCCCAGAAGCTTGGCTTGCGGGTCGCGGGAAAGACGGGCACGACGAACGAGAATCGCGATGCCTGGTTCGCTGGCTACACCCCCACCGTGCTCACGGTGGTCTGGGTTGGCTACGACAGGCCGCGCACGCTCGGCGCACAGGCCACCGGCGGGCACACGGCGCTGCCGATCTGGATGCAGTATATGGCCCGCGCGGTGCCCAAGGACTCCGACCGGGAGTGGAAGGGGGGGGGCAACGTGGTCTTCGTCGGGATCGACGAGGCCTCGGGGCGCCCGATGTCGGGCGGGCGGGCCATGCCCTTCCTCCCCGGAACGGTGCCCGGTGGCCAGGCCGCCGCGGCAGGCCAGAAGACGACGGAAGACCTGTTGACGACGGAGTGGTGATGATGGTTTTTCTGATTCTCGCATGCAGTACTTCGACCGAACTCGTTTCGTTGCACTGCGAGTTGCCGGCGCCGCTCTTCGCCCCGGCGTCCGGAGCCTCGGGCACCGAGGTGGTCGCGACGACGGGTCCGCTCACCGAGCTGTGGGACACCTCCGTGCGCGTGGGGTCGACCGCAGCCACGGTGAGCGCGGTCACCCGCGCGACCTGTGATGAGTGCGACAGCTGCCGTGCGTCGGCCGAGTGCACGTCGTGCGATGCGTGTACGGATTGCATCGTCGACTGCTCGGCGTGCGTGGAGACCGTGACCTTCGTCGTGCCGGACGTGGCCGTCGGCCCAGCCGCCGTCACCATCTCCAACATCCACGGGTCGTCGGCGCGGGTGGACTTCCAGGTGAGCGAGGCCGATACGGCGGACACTGGGGATTCGGGCGACATCTGACCTGAAACGGGGTGACCGAATTGAAACAGCGCCGACCCTCGCGGGCCGACGCTGTCTGAGTAGCCAGGGCGACGGCGCCCTCGGCGCTTACTTGGAGACGCGCTCGCGGAGGGTCTTACCGGGCTTGAAGAACGCGTAGGTGCGCGCGCCGATGTTGATCTTCTTGCCGTTGGCGGGGTTGGTGCCGGTGCGCGCCGGGCGCTTCTTGCTGCCGAAGGTCCCGAACCCGGGGATGGTGACCTTGTGCCCGGCGTCGAGCTCGATGGCGATGATGCCCTTGCCGGAGTCGGCGTTGAAGAGGGCGTTGAGGACGTCGCCGGCCTTGGCCTGGGACAGGCCCGTGGACTTGGCGAGCTTGGCGATCAGTTCTTTCTTGTTCATGGGAGACTCCGGAGATTGGATTGCGGGATGTCGGCGGCAGGCAGCTCGCTCCGACCCGCCATCAATAGCAAAAGCCGCTCGCCAGGGCAACTGGGCGGCCACCCCGATCAGGAGCCTGCGGACGAATAGATTGAGGGTGCGTGGTGCGGAAGTCGAAAATACAAAATCGCAACAATGAATGATATCAGTATCTTAGGAATACATATTCCACAAAAGCTCGATGAGATGGGCCTCACAGCGGCACAGCTCTTGACGGTGATGGCGCGCGGTCGACTCCGCGGGATCGTTAATCCTGTATTGCAGACTACATCGGATGGTCGGGGGTGGCCGGCAACGTCTCGGAGCCGGCCCGCCTTCGGGTTGCCGCGCGCGCGCCGCAAGAGTAGGAAGGGTGCCCCTCTTGCCCCCGGAGCACCCCCCCAAATGCTCTCTGCTCTCGCACTTCTCGCCGCTCCTGCCCTCGCCGGCGGGGTGGGTCTCATCGGCCGCGGCGGCATGCACGGCGATCGCGTCTACTACTACGCCGAGAACTCGATTGGCGAGTCCCAGCAGCAGGACCCGATCGACCAGCTGAACCCGGACGCGGGCGGCGGGCTGGAGTTGGTCCTTGGCGACAAGGACTACAAGATCAACGCGTTCTTGCGGGTGTACTACATGGGCGACAGCCCGGTGCAGGCGCCCCCGGACGCCGAGAAGTACACCTTCAATCTGCGCACCGAAGAATGGCGGAGCCTGGGGGTGGTGGACGCGGGGATCCAGTTCGGGGTGTTGGGCGATGCCCAGGCCTTCCAGCTCTGCGTCATCGGCATTCTCGGGTCGGCGATCATGACCAGCGACCAGACGGAGTTCTTCCGGGCCAACGCCGGGGTGGGCTTCACCTACACCTTCGTGCGCCGCATGCAGGCGCATGCCGAGGCGGTGGGGGGCATCCGGTACCGGAAGCGCCTGTTCCCGTCGGCCGAGGTGACCGCCGGGCTTCGGTACCTCTTCGACTGAGCGGTGTTGCTCTTCCTCCTCTGGGCCTGTGTCCCCGCTGACTCCCGGCCGCGATGGGGGGACGCCCTGGTGGCGGGCGGGCCCTGCCACGAGTTCGACTTTTCCGACGGCGTGGACACGGCGGACAACGCCGAGCTGCACGCGGCCTTCGCCTGCCTGAATCGCCAGGGCACCGTGGAGCCCCTGGCGCGGATCGACGCCGCGCTGGACAGTCCCACCCGGTCGGGGACCGTCGGGGGGGCGGCAGTTGCCGCACTCTCGGCGTTGGCGGCTCACGGAGGATTTTCGCTGTCCGCCCTGGTGCGGTCGGCGGTCTTCGTGGTCGAAGATCCCACCGCGGCGCTCGGCGCGGCGCGGTTGTTCCTCGAGGTCGCCTATGCCGTGGCGGTTCCCGAGCTGGGGGTGGGCGTGTCCATCAACAGCGCGGTGTCGTTGTCATCGGGGGTGTTGTGGCCGGCGCTCGACACCGGATCGGCGCTCGCCGGCGTCACGCTCGATCGTGATCTGGACCCGCTGGTCCCGGTGGCCGCGGCGTTGCGGTCCACCGACGCCCCGCGATGGGTCTGGACGCTGGCGCTGTTGCCGGAGGCCCCCGACCCCGCCCTTGGTGCGCTTGCGGAGGGGTGGCCGGCGATCATGGCCACCCTCATCGATCAGACCGCGGACAGCGCCAACGACAGGGATCCTGGGGCGAGCGGGAACTCTCTCCGCGACGGCATGGCCGCCCTGACCGGCGGGGACGCACTGGTCGATCTGGTGGCCGCCGCGGCGCCCATCCTGTCGGACGACCACACCCGGGATGCGCTCGCGGCGTGGGTGGAGGACGAGGAGCAGGCGGGTCGCTGGGCGCGCCTGGACGCGGGGCTGGCCTACCTCGCGGGGGTGGATCGCCGGGGCGGGCACCTCGATGACGAAGAAGACAGCGCGCTGGTGGGCCTGGTGCGTCTGCTGCACGACACCAACCGCCCCGTGGAGTGCACGGTCGACCTGCTGGTGACCGAGCTCCACGTCGACCTCGGCAACCTCGCGGTGGCGATCCTCGAGTCGTTGGCCACGATCGATCCGGACACGGCCTCCGGCGGCCTCGACGTGCTGAGCGACGCCCTCGGGTACCCGCTCACCACCGCGATCCTCGACCTCCTGGCCGACACGGGGGCGTGTCCGGTGATCGACGCCGAGCTGGTCGAGGACCTGGAGTCGCTCGATCGACTGAGTGACCCGTCGGCCGAGGACCTGCTCCGCTCCCTCCTCGGGCTGTTGGCCGCGACGGACGAGCACATCCCCGCGGTGGCCGACAGCGCCTCGGCGCTCCACGAACACCGCCTCGTCGATCCGATGGAGGAGCTCGTCTACGACGTGGCGGGGACCTCGGCCAGCCGCGCCCTCCTCGGCGTGATTCCCGGGTTGCTGGACCCGGACCTGCGTCAGGCCACCGCCGCCTTCCCCGCCGCCGTGCGTCCGGTGGACATCGACGTCGTCTGCGGCCTGGTGTTGGCGCTTGGCAGCGCGGAGACCTGGGAACGGCTCCAGCCGTTGGTCGCGACGGTGGTGGAGCGGGACAGCACCTGGGAGGCCGTGGCCAACTCCGAGCGGCTCCTCAACCGGGCGGACACCGCTACGAGTCAGCTCCTGACGCGATTGCGGGACCTCGTCGACGCGGACCCAAGCCTCAGCTTGCTCACGACGACCGCCGGCATCCTCGAGGACGAGCAGGTGGTACGTCCGTTGGCCGAAGTCTTGGAGAACGACGCGTTGCGCACCGCGTTCACCGCGACCGAGCTCACCAACCCGGGACCGGTCCCGTGGCTCGCCCAGCTTTACGTCGGGGGCACGCTGCCCCTCCTCTTCGACACCCTGGCGCTATTCGCGCCGCTACTTGGAGGCGATGATGCCTGATTGTACCTGGCAGACTCCCCTGCGTCCCCTTGTCGGCACCGCGCACGAGTGGGGGAACAATCTCGTCCTGCACGGCGAGCCCTGGCCGCTCACGCTCCTGGCCCGGCTCGGCCACGGCGACGCCCACCAGCCCGAGGTCGGACGCCTGGCCACCCGACTGTTCGACTACCTGTTCACCAAGGTCGCCAGCATCGAGCTGCCCACGATCATCGCGCGTGTCCCGACCCGGATGACCGCGAAGTATCCGGACCAGGCGTACGAGGGGGTGGTGATTTCGCCGGCGCAGCGGGTCGTGGTGGTGGATGTCGCGCGCGCCGGCATCCTCCCCTCCCAGATCTTCTACGATCGATTCAATGAACTGCTGGAGCCGGCCGGGGTGCGGCAGGACCACCTGTTCGTGAGCCGGGTGACCGATGTGGCCGGCGCGGTGACCGGCAGTGCGGTCAGCGGCGCGAAGATCGGAGGGACCATCGAGGGGGCGGTGCTGGTCATCCCCGACCCGATGGGGGCGACCGGCGGATCCCTCTGCGAGGTGCTCGATCACTACCTGCGTGCCGGGTACGGGCGGCCCTCCCGCGTGGTGTTCGTGCATCTGATCGTGACGCCCGAGTATGTGAAGAACGTGCACGCCCGCCATCCGGACGTGCGGGTTCACGCCGTGCGTCTGGACCGCGGGCGCTCCAGCCCCGCCGCGCTCGCGGTGCCCTCCGGTGCGCTGCGTGCCGAGGAGAGCGGACTCGACGATCATCAATACATCGTGCCCGGCGCCGGCGGCCTGGGCGAAGTGCTCAACAACTCCTGGGTGTGACATGTCAGCCAACCTCACGGTCCTCTTCCCCGCCGAACAAATCGCCTCTCGCGTCCTCGAACTGGGCCTGCAGCTTCGCGCCGAGCACCCGGATCAGACGATCACGCTCATCGCCGTGCTCAAGGGGAGCGTGCTGTTCCTCGCGGATCTCGCGCGCGCCATTCCGGGTGATGTGCGTCTGGAGTTTCTCGGGGTCGCGAGCTACCACGGGGGCACCTCGTCGAGCGGTGCGGTGCAGATCACCCAGGATCTGCGTGCGTCGATCGAAGGGCAGGCTTGCGTCATCGTCGAGGACATCGTCGATACCGGGCTGACCATGGACTACCTCCTGCGAACCCTCGCGGTGCGTGGGCCACGCTCGCTCAAGGTCGCCTGTCTCCTCGACAAGCCGGGGAACCGTGAGACCGACGTCCAGGTCGATTACGTCGGCTTCACCATCCCCGACGAGTTCGTGGTCGGCTACGGGCTGGATCTTGGCGAGCTCTACCGCAACCTGCCCTACGTCGCCGTCTACCAGCCCTGAGGAGAATCGATGACCCCCATCTCCACCACCCTGGCCCCCGCCGCCATCGGCCCGTACAGTCAGGCGATGGTGCACGGTGGACTCTGCTGGTGCAGCGGCCAGATCGCCTTGGACCCCGCTACTGGCGCGGTCGTAGAGGGTGGCGTCGCCGAACAGACACGACGGGTGCTCGCCAATCTCGACGCGGTGCTGCTGGCGGCGGGCAGTGAGCGACACCATGTGCTTCGCACCACCGTATACCTGCGGGACATGGCCGACTTCGCCGCGATGAACACCGAGTATGCGGCCTTTTTCGGCTCCGCCCGCCCGGCCCGCGCCACTGTCGCTGTCGCCGGGCTGCCCAAGGAGGTGCGGGTGGAGATCGATTGTGTGGCAGTGGTCAGCCCGCCCCCCCCATCGGTGGGACCGCGTTAGTCCCCGGCCCGATGTTTGGTGCGACCCCCCTTGTCCTGGTAGAGACGCCCCACGCGCTCGCCGAATGTGCCGCTCAGCTCTCCCTCGCCCGCGTCATCGGCGTGGACACCGAGTCGGACAGTTTCCATCACTTTCGCGAGAAGGTCTGCCTGATCCAGATCAGCGACCTCCACACCGACTTCGTGATCGACCCCTTGCGTGTCCCGGACCTGTCGCCGCTGGCACCGATCATGGCCAATCCGGCCATCATCAAGGTGTTTCACGGAGCGGACTACGATGTGGTCTGCCTCAAGCGGGACTTCAAGTTCGAGTTCCACGGCATCTTCGACACCATGATCGCTGCCCAGTTCCTGGGGTTTCCCCGGTTCGGGCTCGCCGACCTCATCAAGAACTGGTGGGGCTGGACCATCGACAAGAAGTGGCAGCGCCACGACTGGGCGGCGCGCCCCCTCCTCGACGAACATCTGGACTACGCACGGGGCGACAGCCACTGGCTTCCGGCTCTGCGCGACCTCTTCGAACTCCGTCTGACCCGCGCCGGGCGGCTCGAGCACGTTGCCGAGGAGTGCCTCGCGTTGCAGGCTCGGGAATGGCTGCGTCCGCGCAGCGATCCCGCCGACTTCTACCGCGTCAAGGGCTGTCGCGAGCTGGACCACGACGGGCTCCGCGTGCTGCGCGCGGTGTACCGTCTCCGCGAGCGCGAGGCGGAGGCCCAGGATCGCCCGGCGTTCAAGGTGCTTCCGGACGAGATCATGCTCGAGATCGCCTACCGGCGCCCGGACTCCCTCGACGCGCTCACCGGTTTGTTTCGTCGGAACGCTCCATTCGTTCGTCGATACGGCGAGGCCCTCGTCGCCGCGGTGGCGGAGGGTCTGGGCCAAGAGGGCCCGCTCCCGGCGGCGCCCCAGGCCGCCAAGCGCGAACCCGGCCTTCGCGGCCCGCGTGCCGAACGCCTGATGGGTGCGCTCAAGGACTGGCGCAACGCCCAGGTCTCGGAAAGTGGGCTCCCGCCGATCGCGGTGGTCTCGAACGGGGTGCTCAAGGAACTGGTGCGTGTGGCACCAAAGACACTCGACGAACTGGCGGCCGTCCCCGACGTGCGTCGCTGGCAGGCAGCGATGTACGGCACGGCCTGGTTGGAGATCATCGCGCGGGTGCTCGGCGCCGCAGCCCCGGTCGAACCGGTGGGAGAAGGGGACGCCCTTGCGCGTCGCCGTCGCCGTCGTGGCGGTCGCGGCGGTGGCAACGCCGAACCGGCGGAAGAGACCGGCGAGCCCGCGGCACCCGCGGCGGACCTGGCACCCTGACGGTCCGGGGGCACGGGCTCAGCGCCGCAGCGCGCTCCCGTCGAAGCCGGCGGGCAGCAGGGCGCGGATCGAGGTGACCTGCGCGAGCCCGCTCACCGACGCCACGATCACCTCGGCGTCGGGGCCGAACTCCCAGATGACCTGCCGGCACCCGCCGCAGGGGCTGGCCGGCGGTTCGGTGTCGGTGACCACCGCGATGCGCACGATCCGGGTCTCGCCCGCCGCCACGGCCGTGCCGATCGCGGTGCGCTCGGCGCACACACAGAGCGGGTAGCTGGCGTTCTCCACGTTGCAGCCCACGTAGACCGCTCCCGACCCGGCGATGAGCGCGGCGCCGACCTTGAAGCCGCTGTACGGCGCGTAGGCGTGTCCCCGGACCGCCGCTGCGTGCGCCACCAGCTCCGCGTCGGTCACCACTGCTCCACGACACGGGCCAAGAGGGCGCTGAGCCGCCCGGTCGCCTGTCGGCTGGCCTCGGTGACCTCGACGTGCGTCAGCTCTGCGGCCGACAGCCCGGCGGCCGCGTTCGACACCACGGCGAAGCCGATCACCTCGAGGCCCGCGTGCCGGGCCGCGATCGACTCGTGCACCATGCTCATCCCCACCACGTTCGCGCCCAGGGCCGCGAGCATGCGGATCTCGGCCGGCGTCTCGTACGACGGCCCACGCATGCAGGCGTAGACGCCCTCTGGCAGGGGCGTGGGGCTGGCCGCCTGTGCGATGCCGCGCAAGCGAGGGGAGTACAGGTGGGTGAGATCGGGAAAACGAATCCCGATCGCGTCGAGGTTGGGACCTTGGAGTGGGTTGGCGCCGGACAGGTTGATGTGGTCGGATACCAGGGTGATGCTGCCCGGGAGCAGGGTCGGGTCGACCCCGCCGACCGCGCTGGTGAGGATGAGGCCCTTGACCCCCCACCGCGCGCAGGCCCGCACCGCCAGCACCACGGTGTCGAGGGGGTGGCCCTCGTAGACGTGCGCCCGCCCTTGCAGCAGCAGCACCCGCCGCCCGCCGAGCCGGCCGTGGACCGCCCGGCCGGCGTGCCCGCTCACGCCGCTACTGGGCAGGCCGAGCGTGGTGTAGTCGAGCACGGTCGCCTCCGCGACGCGCTGGGCAACGTCGCCGAGGCCGCTGCCGAGCACGATCACCACGTCCACAGGGTCGCCGAACGCGGTGCGGAGGGCGGCGGCGGCGGCGTCGATGCGGGCGAGGCGAACGTCGGAGTCAGACATCCGGCGCGGCTATCACGGCACCTCCTCCATGGGGGTCGGCGGGGTGGGCTGCCGGCCGCTGGCCAAGAGCTCCTCCACCGTGAGCCAGCTGGCGGTGCCGTCGTCGCCCTCCCGCCGCAGGTGGGGCGGCGTCGGGAGCGTACGCTCCCCGGCGGCGTCGATGCGCCACAGGTCGATCCCCGCGGCCACATCCCGCTGCGGGGGACCGTACAACCGCGCCAACACCGGGTCGAGCCGGGCGAGCGCGCCGGGATCGAGCGCGGCGCGGTCGAGGACCAGCTCGGTGACGCCGAGCGCTCGGAGCACCGTCCCGCCCTCGACCGGCGGGATGAGCCAGCCAGCCTGCGGGTGGAGCAAGGACGACAGGGCGATCACGCCGGGCTCGCCGAGGATGGGATCGACCTCGGTGACCGAGCGGGCATCGGCATAGAGGGGCCGTCCGTGCACCTTCGCCTGATGCCGCCACAACGGGGCCCGCGCCGGCTCGCTCACCGACACCAGCCCCACGGGGAGGTAGAGGATCACCCCCTGGCGCTCGGCGAGTGAGCTGATGGCAATGGGCATCGCGCTGGGCAGGGGCGAGGGCCCTCGCGCCACGGTCGCCAGGCCCTCGGCCGCGACCAGCGACAGCCAGAGCGCCGCGCGCCGGGGGGGCGCGGCCACCGCGGCGAGGGCGAGCGCCGCCACGGCCACGACGCCCGCGCCCATCCAGCCGGTTTCGGTGCCCAGGAGCGCGAAGGGGAGCGCCGGCAGGGGGAAGGGCAGGGCGCGGCCCGCCGCGCCAGCCGGGAGCAGGAGCGGCCCGAACGCGAGGATGGCGGCCAGCACACCGGCGATCCGCACCCGCCACGGACCCCCGATTGCCAACAGGGCGGGGAGCAGCAGGAGCCCGCCGGTGCCGAGGCCGGTGTCGCCGCGCCAGACGCGCAGGGCGGCGAGCCCGTTGATATCGATGGCGCCGCCTTCCCCGAGGGTCGCGCACCACACCGCGAGCACCAGCGGCCCCACTCCCGGCCGCAGCACGAACCCCGCCACGGCGCACCCGACGGCGACCGGTGGTGAGAGCAGGGCGACGATGGCGGTGAGGGCCGTCGCTCGCAGCGGCGAGCCCGGCCAGGCGGACAGGGCCCCCGCGGCGAGGCCCAGGCACCAGGAGGCGGGGAGGCCGTGTTCGGCGCCGGTGAGGAGCGGCGGCGTCAAGAGCGCCGCCAACGGGAGCCATCGCCGTTGCGCGCCGAGGTCGCCGAGCGCAACGCTGAGCCCGCCGCCGGACAGCGCGCCGCCGACGGCGGCGAGGATCAACAGCGCCGGCGTTTCACCCACGCTGCGAGCAAGGGCCCTGGCTACCGCGGCCATCGGCGAGCCGCCGTCGAACAGCGCCGCCGCGTCGGCCGCGAAGCCGCGGAGCCCGACGGTGAGGGACACCGCCGCGCCGACCACGCAATGGACGGCATGGGAAACTGACCATCGCACCCGGCGCGAGTATCGCGCCGCGGCGGCCCTTGCGGAGCCCCCGTCGATGCAGTAGCAGGCGCCACCCCGGAGTTTCCATGGCCCAGCCCGCGAGCAAGAACATCACCTGGCATGGCGCCATCGTGACCCCCGAAGAACGCGAGGCGACGGTTGGCCAGAAGGGGGCGGTGGTGTGGCTCACCGGGCTCAGCGCGTCCGGCAAGAGCACCATCGCCCGCCGCGCCGAGCAGATGCTCTTGGAACGGGGGCACGTCTGCTACGTGCTCGATGGCGACAACATCCGGTTCGGGCTGAACAAGGACCTGGGCTTCTCCCCGGCCGATCGCACCGAGAACATCCGCCGCATCGGCGAGGTGGCCAGGCTCTTCGCGGATTCCTGTGTCATCACGCTGACGGCGTTCATCTCGCCCTACCGCGCCGATCGCGACGCCGTCCGCGCGATCACGCCGGCGGGCACCTTCTTCGAGGCCTACGTGCACGCCTCGCTGCAAACCTGCGAGGAGCGCGACCCCAAAGGGCTCTACAAGAAGGCCCGCGCCGGGCAGATCCCGGAGTTCACGGGCATCAGCGCCCCCTACGAGGAGCCGCTGTCCCCGGAGTTGGTCATCCGGACCGGTGACGGCTCGGTGGACGAGTGCGCGATGCAGATTCTCGATCACCTCGCGGCCGTGGGCGTGATCGCGCGGTAATATAAGGGGCCTCGGTTCCCCGTGATCGTGTTCGCCCGCGTGCCGGGTGACTCCGACTGCGCCGATCGGCTGAACTAGCCCGAACTAGCCCCGCCCGTCGATCACCCGCTCCGCCAGCACCGCCAACGCCAGCTCCCGTCGGGCGAAGCGGCGCGTGCCCGATGCGTCCAGCACCATGCAGCTCGACCCGAGCTGACCGAGACGATTGGCGAAGACGAGGTCGCTCCGGGTGCGCAACAACTGGGCCCGGGCGACCGCTTCGAGGCGCTCGTCGCTCCACTCGGGGCTGCCGGCCTTGAAGCTGACCAGGAAGACGCCGGGGTCCCACGCGCGGACGTGGTCGACAATCTTCGGGGTCGGGGTCAGGCGCAGCATCAGCTCGTCCTGGCCGCTTGGCAGTTTCTGATCAGTGGTGGCGGCTTCGTAGTCGCCGACGGCGGCGCTGTGGATGAGCACCCCGCCGGGTCGGGCGCGGAGCGCGGACTCGACCTTCGCCATCAGGTCTCGCGTGGAGCCGAACTCACTCTGGGAAAGCTCCGGGCTGGCCAGCCGGGCGCGGAGGCAGGCTTCGGCGCTGCCCAGCAGGTGGACCGCGAAGTGGCCCCCCAGACGCTGCGCCAACTCGATGCCGGTGAGTCCGGTGGAGGCGGCGCTCAGCGCGCGGATTGCGTCGACCGGGTTGCGCGTCCCGCCCGCGGTGATCAGGACAGGGCGGCGCGTCACCCCGCGTCCAGCTCGGTGAGGACCTCGCGCACGGTGTCGGCGGCGTCGCTGCCCAGCGCGTCGAGGCGCAGAAGGCTCGCTTCCAGGGCGGCGCGACCCTCGGCCACGTCGCCGTTGGCCGCGAGCACCTGACCGAGCATCCCCTGGCTGACGGCGGCCTCGTGCGCGAGCCCGAGGACCTCTTGGATCTCGTTGGCGGTGCGGAACGCCTGGGTGGCGGTGGGAAGGTCGCCCGCGCCGGCGGCGCGCGTTGCGAGCATGAACCAAGCGCCCGCTTCGGCCTCGCGGTCCCCGGTCTGGGCGGCGGCGGTGACCAGGTCGCGGGCGGCGCCCAAGGCCACGGCCGGCTTTCCGGCGCCATCGGCGGCCTCTGCGAGGGCCTGCAACATCGCGATCTGGCCGACGAGGTTGCCGATCTGGCCGAGGGTGCGCGCCGCGTAGCCGAGGTGTTCGATCGCGTCGTCCACCTGGCCCAACGCCAGCTCGGCAGCGGCAAGCTCGCGCAGCGTCGCCGCGCGCCCGGGAAGGTCCTTGAGCAGCTCGCGGCCGACCAGCGCCTCGGTGAGCGCACGCCGGGCCTGCGTCCAGTCGCCACCCGCCGCCAGGACGATGCCGCACTGCTGCAGGGCGTCGATCTCCGCGGCGCGGTTCTTGGCGCCGCGCGCGCTGTCCAGGCCCTCGCGTGCCTTGTCGAGCGCCCGCATCGGCTCCCGGCGGGACAGCCAGATGTTGCTGTACAGGAGCAGGAGCGCCGAACGTGCGCGGCCGTGCGCCGTGGGGTCCAGCGCCCCGAGCGCATTCTGCACGGTCGCTTCCGCAACGCCGTCCTCGCCCAGCTCCAAGAGCAGCTGCGCCAACTGGTGGCGTGAGTGGGCGAGGCCCTCGGAGTCCGTGGTCCGCTCCCAGGCCTGGACCTGGGCCTCGGCGGCGCGGCGCGCGTTCTGGAGGTCGCCCGCGCGCAGGCAGAGCTCCATGCGCTCCTGCCACAACGACGCGACCCCTTCGAGGTCGCCGGTGCTCTCGCGCAGCACGATCCCCGCGTCCACGTGCTGGACCGCGTCGGCGAATTTCCCCATGCCGACGCAGGCGATCGCCGCCACCTGGTGCGCGGCCGCGGCCCCGGTGCGGTCCTGCTCCCCGGAGAAGGCCTCGAGCGCGGACAGCGCCAGCGCGTGCACCTGGGGCAGCTCGCCCCGCTGGAGCGCGGTCATCGCCTCGTGCAGCGCCTTGGCGCCTTCACCACTGTCGGACACGCGGCCTCTCGGGAACGGCGCGGTATCACGGTAACGGGGGCGGTCCCCCATGCCGCCCGGGCGTTTCACGCGCCTGGGAGTCGCAGACCGCGGCATGGGTGACTAACCTGTCCCGGTGAGCATCAATGCGCCGGATGTGACCGCGCTCCGCGGCGTGCTGAGCGCGCTGGGCTACGACACCGACCCCGAGTGCGGGGACACCCCCGCGCGACTGTTGAGGACCCTTCAGGACTTCGCGCCTGGGCAGCCCATCCCGGCGCTGGACACCTTCGCGGCGCCCAGCGCGGGCGATGAAGTGCAGCTCTTCGCGCTCCCGTTCTACAGCTTGTGCGCCCATCACCTGTTGCCCTTCTTCGGCTCGGTGGACGTGGTCTACGTTGCCGGCGAACGCATCGCCGGGCTGGGGGCGGTGGCGCGCACCGTGCGCCACTTTGCGCGGCAACCGCAGCTTCAGGAGCGGCTCGGCGCCCAGCTCGCCGAGCATCTGCACGCGGCCCTGGGGGCGCCGGTCGCGGTACGGATCCGCGCGCGGCAGTTGTGCATGGAGATGCGCGGCGTCGAGTCCACCGGCGAGGTCGTCACCGTGTCGCGGCGCGGCGGCGCGAGCGCCGTGCTCTTCCGCTGACGCCGATGATCTCCGTGGCCGCGGCGTGCTGGCGGCCGGATGGCGCCCCCATCATCGACGGGCTGGACCTGGAGTTGGAGGCCGGCCGCATCACCGCGATCCTCGGTCGCTCGGGCTGTGGCAAGTCGTCGCTGCTCCGGTTGCTGGCCGGGGTCGGTGCCCTTCACGGCGGCAGCATCACCGGCCGGCCGTCGCGCGTCGGCTTCGTGTTCCAGGACCCCGCGCTCCTGCCGTGGCGCACGGTTCGCCAGAACGTGGGCCTCCCCGCTGAGCTGGGCCTGCAGACCGACCCCGGCGCCGTCCAGGCCGCGATCGACGCGGTGGGGCTCACGGGACACGCCGACAAGCTCCCTGCGGCCCTTTCGGGGGGCCAGCGCATGCGGGTGAGCCTCGCCCGGGCGCTGGTGACCCGACCGCAGCTCCTCCTGCTCGACGAGCCCTTCGCGGCGCTCGATGCCGCGACGCGCCTCGACATGCAACGCCTGATGCTCGATGCCCACGCCGCGCTGGCCTGTACGACGGTGCTGGTGACCCACGACGTCGCCGACGCGGCGAGGCTCGCGGACCGGATCCTGCGGGTGGACGGGCCGCCGCTGGCCGTGGTCGCCGAGCTGGCGTTGACCGCGCCCCGGCCTCGCTCTCCCGACGATGTCGCTGCCGTCGTGCGCACGCTGGAAGAGGCATGACGCGGGCGTCGTGGCCGGTCGCGGTGGCGTCAATGGGCGTTGGCCTGGCCGCGTGGTGGCTCCTGGCCGGGCGGGCCGGGCCGCTCCTGTTGCCGCGCCCCGATGCCGTCGCGGTGGCGCTCTGGGCCGAGCGCGGCAGGCTGGCGGCGGCCACCTACGAGACCGGCGTCGCCTCGCTCGCCGGGCTGTTGGCGTCGTCGTCGCTGGGCGTGCTCGCCGCCGCCGTGGGCTGGTGGAGTCCGACCGCGCGCCTGTCGTTGCGGCCGTGGACGGTGCTGGTCCAGGTGGTGCCGATCGTCGCTATCGCTCCGATGTTGGTGGTCTGGCTCGGCTATGGCCGGGGCGTGGCGACGGTGACCGCGGCCATCGCCGCCTTCTATCCTGTGTATTCAGCGGCCGAAAGCGGCCTGAGGGCGCCCTCCGCCGAGCTGGTCGACCTGTTTCGGCTGTACGGGGCGTCGCGGGGACAGGAGCTCGTGCGGCTCCGCGCCTGGGCGGCGCTCCCGGCGCTGTTTTCCGGGCTTCGCACGGCGGCGGGGCTGGCGGTGATCGGCGCGATCGTGGGCGAGTTCATCGGGAGCAACAACGCTCCTCCGACGCTCGGCTACACCGTGTTGTTCGCCAGCCGGGGCGCCCGGGCCGACCTTGCTTTTGCGGCGGTGGTCATGGCGGGCGCACTCGCCCTGGGGCTCAACGAAGCCATCGCGGGGGTCGAGCGGCGCTGGATCGGGCGGTGGTACGGCAATTGACGCGGCGCGGCGGTCCCATCAACTCGTGGAAACCAACGGGCGATTCAGCACCGTCTGCCACAGCGCCGGGTCGGATGCGGACTCCGGCCCCTTGGCGTAACATTCCCAGAGATCCGGCCCGCCCACGAGGCCCTGGCCGACCATCCACCGGTCGAAGGCGCCCCACGCCGCGCCGAGCCCGTCGTAGGGCCGGTGCGCACGAGCCGCGCCGCCGGGAGTGACCCGGCCCGCCACCCGCCCGGTCGGAACCACCTCGCCGCTGACCGGCACCCCGACTTCGAAGTCGAACACCTCCGGGTCCAGCCGTAGGTGGTGGGAGTAGAGGGGGCCCGTCGGCCCGACGCGCTGGGCCGATACCGTGGCGAACAGTTCACCGATGGCGGGGCCCATCAGCGCGTGGATCTGCGCCCGCGGGATGGTGAGCCGGATGATGGCCGTGGTCTCGGCGGTGGTGGTGATGATCTCGGGGGCGTCGAGCATCGGGGGCTCGGCTGGTGGTTCAAGGGGGGGGATGCTCAGTCGCCGTACTCTGACCGGCGCCGCCGTCGGCGCGATGCGTACCCTCCTGGCCTGATCACTCGGCTTCGAACGCGGCTCGAAGCAGCGCCACCGCGTCCTCCGAGCCGGCGACGACGGCGACGTCACCGATGCCAAGGATCGATTGGCTGGCCGGGACGGTCTCCAACGCTCCGTCCGGGCGACGGATGGCGATGACTCCGACGCTGAAACGCTCGCGGAGGCGGAGATCGGCGAGTCGCCCCGCCAGCTTGCTGCCGGCACGGATGCGGATGTCGTCGATGACCAACGCGGGGTTGGCGCGGCTGAGGAGCTGTTCGAGAAACTCGGCGGCGTGGGGGTGCATCAGCCGGTGGGCCATCTGGCTTCCGGCGCTGGGGAAGGGTGACACAGTCGCATTGGCACCGGCCCGACGCGCTTTTTCGTCCGCACCCTGCTCGTCGACGCGGGTCGAGATGTAGAGCGAGGCGTTGAGTTGTCGCGCCGACAGCGTGATGTATACGTTGACCGCGGTGGACGGTGTGGCGATGGCGATGGCGCGGGCGTGTTCGATGCCCGCTTCGCGAAGGACAGCGTCAGAGCTGCCATCTCCCCGAACATGGTGCACTCCGGCACCAAGGTCCTGGAGGGATCGGTCCTCGGTGTCGACGACCACGACCTGGCAGTGGTGGTGTCGGAGGTCCTCGACCACCTCGCGGCCCAGGCGCCCGTAGCCCACGACGATGTAGTGTTTTCGCAGTGCTTTCATGTGCCTCGCCCGTCGTTGGTTGCGGAGGTGGAGCGCGAAGCGGCCGTCCATCAGGTAGCCGGAGAGCTGCGCGACCGCGTACCCTCCGGCGCCGACCGCCGCGAGGATGTAGACCATCGCGAACAGCCGCCCCGCTTGCGTCAGGGGGTGGACCTCGCCAAAGCCGATGGTGGTCATGGTGATGAGCGCCATCCACGCGCTGTCCAGCCAGGTCCAGCCTTCGACGATGCGGAAGCCGAGAATTCCCACCAGCAGGACCGCAAGGATCAAACTCACCGGCAGGCGCAACTCGCGGATCAGCATGGCGTCGTCGCCAACCCAGACTGCAGGTCCGCCACCAATTCGTCGATCTGTTGTTGGTGGGTACGAAACGAAAGTACGCAGACGCGGAGCAGCCAGCGCCCCTCGATCTCGACGCCGGTCACCAACACATGCCCCTTGTCGTTGATCGCCTTGGCCAGCCGCCGTGTGGCAACATCGCCGAGCTCCGGGGTCGGGGCGCGCACGCGGAACGCGAAAAGCGACAGGTCGGGAGGGGCGACCATCTCGATTTGGGGGAGGGCGGCGATGCGGGCGTGGGCGTCCAGCGCGAGGTCGAGCTTTTCGTCCAGGTCGCGACGGAATCCACCGGCACCGTGCATCTTGAGCGGCAGCCAGACGCGGAGGCCCCGATTGTCGCGAGACAGCTCAGGACCCAGGTCGGCAAAGTCCCAGCAGTCCGGGTCGCTCTCGCTGGTAGGCAGGTAGGATGCGGCGATCTGGTGGGCAGCGCGGAGTGTCTGCAGGTCCCGGACGAGAATGCACCCGGTGCCGTAGGGGAGGAACAGGCCCTTGTGCGGGTCGAGGGTGACCGAATCGGCGCGGTCGATTCCGACGAGCGCGGCCCGGCCCCGATCGGTGAAGGCGAAGAAGCCGCCGTACGCGGCGTCGACGTGAAACCACAGCTTTTCATCGGCGCAGCACGCGGCGATCGCGGGGAGGGGGTCCACGGCCCCGGTGGCGGTGGTCCCGGCCGACGCCACGACCATCGCCGGGCGCAAGCCCGCGGCACGGTCGGCGACGATCGTCGCTGCGAGCGCGTCCACATCGAGGCGAAAGTGGGCATCGACCGGAACGCTTCGCACCTGGTCGGCCCGGAAACCGGCCACGCGCGCCGCCTTGTAGATCGAGTGATGCACCAGGGACGAGGTGTAGATCACCCCGTCGCCGAAGTGCTCACCGAGCCGATCGTGGCGCGCGGCTACCACCGCCGCGAGGTTCGCCAACGATCCACCGGTGGTCAAGAGGCCGCCCGCGCCGGCCGGGAGCCCCAGCATCTCGGCGAACCAGCGGATCACGTTGGTCTCGAGCTGCACGAGCCCCGGCGCCGCCTGCCAGATGCCGACGTACCGATTGATCGTGCCGGCCAGCAGATCGCCCACTGCCGCGTGAAACAGGCCGCCCCCGGGGATGTACGCGAGGTAGCCAGGCCCCGCCGTGTTCAGCCCGAAGGGGATGACGCGCTCGAAGAGCTGGCCGAGCAGACGCCGAAAAGGCGCGCCCGCCTCTGGGAGCGGCTCGCGGAGGGATCGGACGAGCTGCTGCGCGCCGTCCATGTGGTGGTTCGGTGCTCCCGGGAGGGCGGCCAGAAACGGCATGAGGCGGTCCATCGACTGCGCGACCATCGCGCGCATCTCCGCCTCGGAGAGCTCGAGCGACTGGGGGGGACGGAGGCGGCGGGGCACGGCGCGTTCTATCACCGGCGTCGCCGGAGCCAAAGGATCAGACGGATGCCCCGTGCACGGTGAGGCCCATCGCGCGGGCGGCTTGCGCCCGCTTGACGTCGAAGGTCACCAACGTGACCATGCCGCAGGCCCGAGGAGCGGGTGCATGGTTGTCCCGGTCAGCGTGCCGCGCGGCCCGCGGCGACGAGGGTGACGAACTCACCGCTGGTGACCAGCTCCTGGAGGTCAGACGCGCCGCCCACCAGCTGGCCATGTACAAAGACCATCGGGAGGGTGGGCCACCCGGCCCAGAGCTTGACCGCAAGGCGTTTGCGCCAGCCGATCGCGTAGTTGCCATAGCCCAGGTAGGTGTGCGAAACCCCAGCCGCAGCAAGCACGCGCCGGGCCTTCCCCACGGCAGGGTTCCAACCCATGCCGACGACGACGAAGGCCTCGGAGGCGACGGCCGTGGCGACTTCGGCGACCGTGGAAGCGTGTTTGCTGGCGCGGATCAGGGCTGCGGCGGGGTGGACGGGCGGGGAGGGGGGCAGCGGCATTCCCGCCTGCTATCCCGCCTGGGGGTATGGCTGACGCCAGGGACATCCGCGATCTCCTGGTTCGCTTCTCGTTGATCCCGGATCCGGGCGAGGATCGCGGCCGGCGCCACAGCCTCGTAGATGTCTTCGCGATTCTCAGCCCGACGGTGGTGCAGACGCTGTTCCGCGAGTGGGTGGCGGGGCTGCGAACCGTGTGGGATGGGGGGCCATGTCGCGATCGACGGAAAGACCCTGCGGCGGAGCTTCGACGCGGCGTTGGGCGGAAAAGCGATCCATATGGTGAGCGCGTGGTTGTCCGAGCAGGGCTTGGTGTTGGGGCCGGTAAAGGTCGCGGAGAAAGCAAACGAGATCGTGTTCACGGTGGCGCCCGCGGTCGCGTCGGCCCGGGTGTGCGGATAGGCCGCGCCCCACGATGGCCCGCCCCCGCGACCCCGACCGCGCCTTGTTCCTGGAGCGGACCGCGCGCGCGCTCTCTCTCTCGGCGGGTGATGTCGAAGGCCGCCTGTCTCGGTCCCTCCGGTCGAGCGTACGCCTCAACCCGCTGCGAGCCGACGTCGCCGAGACCGAAGCGGCCGCGCGCGCCCTGGGGATGGCGCTCACGCCGATCCCGTGGGTCGCCCACTGCTTCCACTTCGACGGCGACAAAGCCGCGCTGGTCGCCTCGCCGCTTTTCCAGGAGGGCCACCTGTTCCTCCAGAACGCGTCGAGCTTCGTCCCTCCCGTGGTCCTCGCCCCAGAGCGCGGACAGCGTTTCCTCGACGTGTGCGCGGCGCCGGGCGGCAAAGCGGCGCACGTCGCTGCCCTCGTCGACAATGCGGCTTTGTTGCACCTCAACGACGCCTTGCGCGTCGACAAGCTCGCCAACGTCACCGCACTCCTCGGCGTCCGTGCGCACGCCGTCACCAGCCACCCGGGCCAGTACATCGACAAGTTCGTCGACGGCCCCTTCGATCGGGTGCTCCTCGACGCCCAGTGTGGCGGCGAAGGCATGATCGATCTGCGTCAGGCGCAGCCCTTCCGCTTCTGGTCGCTGGCCCGTATCAAAAAGTATCACCACCTCCAGCGCCGCATGCTGCAGGCGGCCTGGCGGCTCCTTTCACCGGGCGGATTGCTGGTCTACAGCACCTGCACCTTCGCGCCGGAGGAGAACGAGGCCCCGCTCCACCACCTGCTGCTGCACCGCCCCGAAGCGGCGGTGGAAGCCATCGACCTTCCGATTCCAGGCCGGCGGCCTGCGGTCCTACGTTGGGATGGCGAGACCTTCAATCCCAGCCTCGCCGGTGCATTGCGCCTGGCCCCGACCGACGACTTCGAAGGCTTCTTCGTCTGTCGGATTCGCAAGCGGGGGTAGGGGGGCGATGCCTCATCTCGCCGGTCCCGACGGCATCGCGCAGCTCAGCCCGACAGCGCCGCCACCTCGACGGGGTCCAGATACCGCCACGATCCCTCCGGCAGGCGCGCGTCGATGCTCAGGCTGCCGATGCCGGGACGGTGCAGCGTCAGGACGTGGTTGCCGGCGGCCGCGACCATGCGGCGCACCTGGTGGTATTTCCCCTCGGTCAGCACGATGCGGAGGGTGTCGTCAGCGAGGAGCTCCGCGGCCGCCGCGACCACGGGAACGCGCTCGTCGCGGAGCTGGACGCCCGTACGCAAGGCGTGCACGAACGCGGCGGTGCCGGGCTCCGCCAGGGTGGCGATGTAGGTCTTGGTGACCGCGTGGCGTGGCGAGCCCAGGTGGTGGATGAAGTCCCCGTCGTCCGAGAACACCAACAGACCGGTGCTGTCGGCGTCGAGCCGGCCCACCGGCTGCACCCCGCGCGCGTCGAGGGCCGGAGGCAACAGGGCGAAGACGCTGGCGTGGTGCTGCGGTTTGCGCGACACCTCGTGGCCGAGCGGTTTGTGCATCGCGAGATAGATATGTTCGCGGCTGACCCACTCCGCCCCGTCGACGGTGTAGGGCGTGCCCTCTGCGAGCACGCGGACGTCGGGGTCCTCGGCGAGCGCTCCGCCAACGGTGACCCGGTCTGACCACACCAGGACACGGCAGCCGCGGCGCGTGCCGAAGCCCTCCCGTTGGAGGAGCTGATCGAGCGGGAGCGTCTTTGCCGGTCGCGTCATGCGATGCGCGCCAGCGCCGGCCTGTGGAGACGTCCGGTCACGGCGCATCGCCCTCAACCAAACGGGCCAGCCGGAGCCGGGTGATCTTCGCCTGCTCGCCGGCGGCGATCCGCAGTTCGGCGGCCGGCTCGTTGTCGATGCGTTCGGCCAGGCGGTCCAGCATCGCGTCGGCGCTCAGGCCGGCGGCACACACGATGAAGATCATCCCGAAGCGCGCTTCATAGGCGGCGTTCCCCGCGGCCAGTACCTCCAGGGTCTCTTGGGATGCCGCGGTGATACCTGCTTGCTCGGCAACGCTCAAGTCGGCGGTCGCGGCGAACTTCTCACGAAGCGCCGCGACATCGGCGCCGAGCTTGGGGTGGTGCGAGAATGCTTCACGCCAGTCGCCGTCGCCAAGGCGCCACCAGAGCTGGTCGCCGTCGCCGAAGAGCTGCGTCTCGGATTGAAAGGGGCGCCGAGCGACCATCGCCTCGACCCAGCGCCGGCTGCCACAGGCCCGGTGCAGGGCCTCCGCGGCCGCCGCAGCGGAGAGGCCGTTGAGGTGGACCACCAGCCCGCGGGGATCCGGACCCGGCGCCGTAGACGGAGCCCCGAACGCCCGCAAGCGTGAGATGCCGCCGTCGGGCACGATGCGCAGGCGAAGGTGGGTCCAGGGACCGCTCCCATGCAGATTGAAGTCGCGACTGTCATGGGCGCGCAGGCGCGTGAGCGGCAGGATTTCGGTCCAATCGGGGTGGTCGACCAGCTGCGAAGGCGGTGCGCCCGGCCAATGCAGCGCATCGACCGCGGCGCGATCCGGGTAGTTGCCCTTGAAGTGGTGGGTCTGGAGGGTCAGCCGCGAGAGCACGCCGGGCAGGCCGAGACGGAGGATGATCCAGTCCATTCCCGGGGGCCGGCTGCGGCGCGTCTCCCAGCCGTTGCTCATGATCGGCGACTCGCCGGGGAGCACGAGGTTGGTCATCGGCGAAAAGAAGCTGTCGCTGGCGACGAGGGGGACACCGCCGGACTCGATCGCGGCGAGGTCGACCTCCGCTGAACCCGCGGCCGGCGCGGGCTCGCCGTAGACCCGGAGCCGGGCGATGCCACCGTCGGGAACCATGTTCAGGCGGACGTGGGTCCACATGCGGTCCGAGCGCACCGCCTGGACGTTGCTGGAACCACGCTTCATCGGCGTTTCGGCAACGAGGTTGGTCCACGGTGTCGAATCGCGGAGCGCCTCCGGGGTGGTGTCGGCAGGCGCCTCGCAGGCGTCGAGGGACGCGAAGGGGCCGTGGTTGCCGAGGAAGTGGGCGGTGTCGATGTCGACCGCCCGAACGCGTCCGGGCACCCCCAACCGAACGATGCACCAGTCGTGACCGGGAACGCGTTTGCGCCGTGACTCCCAGCCGTCCATCTCCTTGCCGCGGTCGGTGTAGGTGCTGGGGTCGAAGCGCGCCGGTTCGGGCCGCAGCAGGCAGGAAGCGGCGGCGAAGAAGTCGTCGCTACAGGACAGCACGACGCCGCCGAGCGGCGCCGATGCCAGATCGACCAGACCGGTGAACAGGGCGGGAGCTCCGAGGACTTCGGCCATGGGGACTCCGCTCTAGCCGCGGGTGCCGCGCGGATGCAGGAGCGGCCGCCCGCGCGGTCGACCCTGCGGGGTGCCGTTTTCCACGATGCGGTCGCCGGCAAGCCAGACGTCGACGATCTCGCCGTCGAGGTGCCGCCCGGCGTACGGCGTGGTCGGGTGCTTGTGCAGGAGCGACGAGGCTTCCACGACCCCTCCGGACTCGGGCCGCCATCGCAGCAGGTCGGCGCGTGCCCCCACCTTGAGGTTGCCGCGGTCGGGAAAGCCGGCCAGGGCTGCGGGGCCGACGGCCATCCACTTGCCCAGGATCGTCTGCCCGATGCCGCGGCGATGGGCCTCGGTCCAGACCGCACGCAGACCCAACTGCAACGAGGCGATACCCCCCCACGCGTCCGCGAAATTGCCAGAGTCGAACCGCTTCAGCGCCGGCGTGCACGGACTGTGATCGGTCACCACGAAGTCGAGGGTGCCGTCGGCGAGCGCGGCCCACAGGGCGTCTCGGTTGGTGTCTTCGCGAATCGGCGGCGCGCACTTGAAGGCAGTGGCGCCGTCGGGGATCTCTTCGGCGCGCAGGCAGAGGTAGTGTGGGCAGGTCTCCGCGGTCAGCGGCAGGCCCTCGGCCTTGGCGGCGCGGACGATGTCCAGCGCGGTGGCCGACGACAGGTGGACGATGTGCGCCCGGCAGCCGGTTTCCCGTACCAGCGCGACGATGAGCGCGACGGCGCGATCCTCGAGCTCCTTGGGGCGGGAGTGCAGGTAGGTCGCGTAGGCGCGCGGGTCGGCGTCGGTCGCGACCGAACCCAGCGGGCCCTCGAGCTCGGCGTGCACCAGGAGCGGTACGCCCGCCCCCCTGAGGATCGGCATGATCTCGCGCAGCTCGCCCTCGGTGACCGCCGGAAAGTCGTCGATGCCGCTGGGGCACAGAAAGGCCTTGAAGCCGCGCGCACCCGCGGCGACCATCGGCAACAGCTCGGCCGCGTTCCCCGGAACCACGCCGCCCCAGAACGCCACGTCCACGAAGAGCTGGCCATCCGTCGCCGCGATCTTGGTGTGGAGCGCCGCCACCGTGGTGGTGACCGGCGTCGTGTTGAGCGGCATGTCCACCAGCGTGGTGATCCCGCCCGCCGCGGCCGCCAGCGTCGCCGACCGGAAGCCTTCCCAGTCGGTCCGGCCCGGCTCATTGATGTGGACGTGGCAATCCACCAGGCCCGCCATCAGCACGTCGTGGCCGAGGTCCTGGGAGCGCAGCGGCGCCGGACCCGGCTCCACCGCCGTGATCATGCCGCCCCGCACGGTGACCGCGCCGCGAATGAGCTGGCCGTCCCAGAGGACACGGCGACTGGCGAACACCCGGTCTGACATCCCCGGCTGCTATCACGGTTGGAGGGGGCCCGAGCCGCAGCCTTGACGCGCCAACGGTGCTTCGGTACCGTGCGGGGATGGATGCCCAACTCCTTCAGTGGCTCTCGGTGAATCTCCGCTGGTTCCACCTCGTGACCGGGGCCGCGTGGATCGGGGCGTCGTTCTACTTCAACTGGTTGAACAACAACATCCGGCCCGCGGGCGGCGACCCGGATCCGGCGGTCAGCGGAGAGGTCTTCGCGATCCACGGCGGGGCGTTCTACCGGGTCTCCAAGTACGAGGGGGCGCCGGCCCAGCTGCCGGCCATCCTGCACTGGTTCAAGTGGGAAGCCTACTTTACGTGGATCACCGGCTTTCTGCTGATGGGAACCACCTACTGGCACGATGCCGCGGCGATGATGATCGACCCCGCGGTCCTGGCCCTGAGCCCCGCCGCCGCGGTCGGGATCGGCGCCGCCTCGCTGGGGGGAGGGTGGATCCTCTACGACGGCCTGTGCCGCTCGCCGATCGGGCAGCGGCCGGCCGTCTTGACCGGCCTCGGCTCGGCGGCCCTCGTCGCGGCCACCTGGGCGATTTTTCAGGTGCTGGCGCCGCGTGCGGCGGCGATGCACGTCGGCGCGATGCTCGGCACGATCATGGCGGCGAACGTGCTCTTCGTCATCATTCCCAGCCAGCGCTCGATGGTCGCGGCCATGGTGGCCGGGCGCGCTCCCCCACCGGCGGCTGGCGCCGCGGGGGCCCTGCGGAGTTTGCACAACAACTACCTCACCTTGCCGGTCCTGCTGGTGATGGTCAGCAACCACTACCCGGCGGCGTGGAGCGGGGCGTGGGGGTGGGTCATCGTGACCGCGCTGTGCGCCTGTGGGGTGCTCGTCCGCCACGGCTTCAACCTCCGCGGCCAGGGGCGTCCGCGGCCGTTCGTCGTCTCGTGGATCGGCGCGGGAGGCCTGCTCGCCATCGCTCTCGCCACCTTGCGTCCCGAGCCGACCGGCGCTGCGAGCGGGGCGGCGGCGGTGTCGACGACGCAGGTGCAGGCCATCGTCGCGACACGATGTATGCCTTGCCACGCGACCGAGCCGACGCTCCCGGGTTTTGTCGTGGCCCCGAAGGGGCTCGCCCTCGAGGACCGCAGCACCATCCTGGCCAATCACGAGAAGATCGCCACGCAGGTGGAGGCGTGGGTCATGCCGCCGGGCAACCTGACCGGGATGACCGTCGAGGAGCGGGCGGTGATCGTGGCGTGGGCGCAGGGCTTGTAGCGCTCGCCCCTCTCCCTCTTGGCATGATATCCGCGCCCCCGTGCAGAATCTCGGGCTCGTCCTGTGCATCGCCAACACCCAGCCGCCCGGCACGTCGGGTCCTGACGTTCGGCGCGCCTGTGATCGGGCCTACTTCCCGCTGCTCGATCTGCTCGACGAGTACGCGACGATCCGGGTGTCGATGCATTGGAGCGGGCAGCTGCTCGAGTGGATGGAGATGCACGCCCCGGAGCGGCTGGAGCAACTGCTGAAGCTGGCGCGCTCCGGTCGCATCGAGATCCTCGGCGGGTTGCACGGGGGCGCCCTCCTGCCCAGCCTCCCCGAGCGGGATGCGGTCGGCCAGATGCAGTTGTCGTTGCGTTGGTGGCGTCAGCATGCGGACCTGCGTGTCCGCGGCGCGTGGTTGCCCTGCTACGCCTGGGACCCGGTCGCGCCCCGGATATTCGGGCGGCTCGGGGTGCAGTTCTCGGCGCTGGAGGTCGCGCAGCTCGGCAGCGGCGGCAGCGGCGACGGTTACTGGCTGGCCGAGCGCGAAGGGAGCATCCTCGCGCTTTTCGGCGTGGATCCGCTCCTGAGCCGGATGATCCCCAACGCCTCGCCGGCTCGGATCATCGACGAGATCGCCTCGCGCTCGCGACTGGGCCACCGTGTTTTGACCGTGTCGGTCCGGGGCGAAGACTTCGGGGCGGCGATGGACAGCTCGTCGACGCGTTCGTTCGGGGGGGAGCGCGCCTGGGTCCGTCGTTTCTTCACCGCGCTCAACGACGCTTCGCCCTGGCTCAAGGGCGTCCACTTCGGCACCGTGCTGGACCGGGTGCGGCCTTCGGGCCGGGTGTACCCGCCGGCGAGTGTGCAGTCCTCGGTCGCAGCCGCGGCGCTCGGCGGGGCGGCAGGGTCGGCCTGGCAGACCCTCGTCGCCGACATCCGCCGCGGCACCGACCCGTCGCTGGCGCGCGCCGCGCCCTTCCTGCGTATCCCCGGCTGGGAGGCGACGCTCGCCTCGTACCCCGAGGTGCTCCGCCTCCACCGCCGGATGTTGCGCACCTCGCGGGAGGTGGCGCGTCTCCGGTCGATGCTGCGTCCCGACGGTCGCGCCCGCGAGGATGGCGACGGCATGGTCGACGCGCTCGCCGAGGCCACCGCGGCCCTGTACCGCGGGCAGAACGGCAGCGCCTACGCCCACGGAATCGACATCGGCGCGCAGCTCGGCGACATCCGGCATCAAGCCTGGGCCAACCTCATCCGCGCCGAGTACGCGGTGCACATCGCCCTCGGTGACGCCGGGCGGCTGGTCGTCGAGCAGGCCGACCACGACGGCGACGGTCGTAACGAAGTGATCGTTCGCACCCCGACGTTCTGCGCGTTCCTGTCTCCCTCACAGGGGGGGTCACTCTTCGAGCTCGACAGTTGGGCGCTCCCCGGAAACATCCTCAACGTCCGCACCCGGCTCGGTGAGCCTCACCACGACGCGGTGATCCGCGGTGAAGACCTGCCGCAGGTGATCGAGTCCTCTCCCGAACTCACCACGTTGATCATCGACGACGAGGACGACACCGACGAGTGCACCATCGATGAAGGCGACCGTCTCGTTCGGCTTGCCGGCGTCAATCTGGCGGGGCGGCTGCATTACGATCGCCACGTGCGGGGCGCGTTCGTGGACCATTTCTTCGGCCCCGAGACCACGCTGCAGAACCTCGTCACCGGGCGTTATGCCGAGGCCGGCGACTTCGTGGGCGCGGACTACCAGCTGCTGGCGGTGGAGGACGAGGACCCCACCGAGGTCAGCGTGAACATGGCTCGCGACGGAAACGTGGTCGAGGGTTCGGCGCTCCGGCTCATCCGTCTGGTGAAACGATTCGTGTTCAACGCTGATCTCCCCAGCTTCGACGTGCGGTATGAGATCGCCAACCGCTACCACGAGCCGGTTCGCACGCGCTTCGCCATCGGCATCGATCTGAACCTCGACTCGGTCGTCGGTCCCGACACGTTCCTGGAGACCAGCCGCGGGGTCCGGGTGCCGCTGGACCAGATTGGCGAGTTGGAGGAGGTCACCGAACTGTCCCTCGTCGACGCCACGCGCGGTTATCGGGTGACGCTGAGTCCGCGCCAGCCCGCGCGCGTCTGGCACTTCCCGATCGAGACGGTGAGCCGGGCGCCCGCCGGGGTCATGCCTCTGTTCCAGGGCGTGGCGCTGTACTTCTGGTGGCCGATGGAGCTGTGGGGGCAGGAGAAGCGCCGCGTCGAGATCGGCGTCGCCGTGGACGCGTGAGTGGCGCACGGTAGCTTTTGCCTGGTGCTGCACGGGCACTTGCCGTGGGTGCTTCACCACGGACACTGGCCCCACGGGGAGGTGTGGCTGTACGAGGCGGCGGCGGAAAGCTGGATGCCGCTCCTGGAGGCGTTCTCCGACGGTCTGTGCCCGGTCACCCTCGGCCTGACACCGGTCCTGTTGGAGCAGCTCGTGCACCCGCGGTTCCGCGACGGCTTCCCACGCTGGCTCGAGTCGATGCGGGCCCGTGCCGAGGCGGATCGCACCGAGTTTGCCGGGCGAGGCGATGCCCATCTGGCCTGGTTGGCAGAACGGAACGCGGCGCAGTTCGTAGCGCTGGCCACGCGCTTCGAGACGCTCGATCGCAACCTGCCGCGCGCGTTCGCCGCGCTCGCCGACAAAGGCGCCATCGAGCTCTTGACCAGCAACGCCACCCATGGGTACATGCCGCTGTTGCGCGACGACCGCTCCGCCCGCGCGCAGGTGCGCGCCGGGGTCCACACCAGCCGCAAACATCTGGGACGGCGGCCCGTGGGCGCGTGGCTGCCGGAGTGTGCGTATCGTCCGGGCGGCCCCTGGGCCCCTCCGGTCGGCGACCGCAGTCCGCGGGCCAGGGCAGGGGTCGAAGAGGTCTTCGCCCACGAGGGCGTTGGGTACTTCATCGTCGATGCCCACCTGTTCGCCGGGGCTCGCAGCGAGGGCACCCAGTCCCCCACCGGCTTCACCAAGGTGGCCTGGGACCAGGGCACCTGGGACGACAAACGCGGCTGGCGCAGCGTGCTCGAGCCCCACCTGGTGAGCAGCGACGGCGGGCCCGGCCGCCTCGTCGCGCTGGCTCGCCATCCCGAGGTCAGCGAGCAGGTGTGGAGCGGCGAGGTCGGCTACCCCGGCGACGGGCGCTACCTGGAGTTCCACAAACGTCACGGTCGCGACGGGCTCCGCTACTGGCGTGTCACCGCGCCCAGCACCGACCTGGGGGCCAAGGAGCCCTACCAGCCCGATGAGGTCGAGGGGGCGCTCTACACCCATGCCCAGCACTTCGTGGCGGTGGTCCGGAGCATCTTGAAGCGCTACCACGAGCGCACAGGGCGCCACGGGACCGTGGTCGCCCCCTTCGACGCCGAGCTCTTCGGCCATTGGTGGCACGAGGGTCCGCGCTTTATCCGCGAGGTGATGAAGGCCTTCGCGGCGGATGATTCGGTGCGTCCCCGCACCGTTTCGTCGCTGCTCGCCGACCGGCCGGGCGACAAGGTGGTGTCCATGCCGGAGGGAAGTTGGGGCGAGGGGGGCGACCACCGCGTCTGGCTCAACGACCAGACCCGCTGGATGTGGGAGGCCGCCCACGGCGCGGAAGATCGTCTATTTGATATGTTGGCTCGGCTCGACTGGCGAGGCAGCGAGCGGATCGCAGAGGCGCTGCGCCTGGCGGCGAGGGAGCTGCTGTTGCTGCAGGCCAGCGACTGGCAGTTCGTCATCCACACCGGCGGCGCGGTCGACTACGGCTACCGCCGCTTCTGCCAGCACCTCGCCCGCTTTGACCAGGCGGCAACCATCGCCGATGCCCGGGCGCGTGGCGTGCCGGACGATGCGGTCGCCCTCGCGGAGCTCGACGAGATCAGGCTGCACGACTCGTGCTTCGAGGACCTGGACCTGGAGTGGTGGAGTTGACATGGCCCGCGAGCTGCGCACCTGCCCGGTGACGGGCGTTGTCGTGTTGATCAACGACGCCTGGCCGGACGCGCCTTTGCCCGCGGTCGCGCCGCCGGGTCCCTGTTGGGCGTGTGGGAACCCGGGTCCGGTGCTGGCTCGACGGGGGAAGGTGATGGCGGTCCCCCACCCGGTGCCGGCGCTGGGCGTCGAGGGCGAGGGGCGGGCGAAAGGCGAGCGGCCCGGCGTCCGGCGCGACGCGGTCGGCGTTCACGAACTGCTGTTCGGCGGGCATGACGACGCCGATCCCGACGCGCTTCTGCTCGCATCCGAACGTGTCGACGACTTACGACAAGATCACCGCCTTCGGGGCTTTTCCCTTCTGCGTCGAGCCGGTCCCGGCCGCCACCCCGTCTGGGAGCTCTTCGCGATCCCCACCGATCTTGCCCCGACGGACGCGCGCACCTGGCGCGCCGACGAGCTGCTCGCGGGGCGACGGGTGCTGACACGGGTCGACGGCGCGGTGGCGATCGCGGCCTGGGCGCCGATGGCGCCGTTTGAAGTCTGGGTTCTGCCCGAGTCCGGCGAGGGTGACTTCCCGGTGGCGCACCGCGCGGTGTCTCAACTGGCCGAGCGGGTGCTGGTGGCGATGGCGGGGTGGCTCGGCGGCCCCGAGGTGCGCGTGACGGTGGAGTGGGGGACGCCGTGGCGGATGGTCTTGCGACCCCGTTTGTTGCTCGGCCTCGCCACCGACGCCGTGGGCCTGCCAGGGCACGGGGTCTTTCCCGAGCGGGCGGCGCTGGAACTGCGGTCGCGGCTGCCGGTCGACGGGTGAGTCACCCATGGGGCGGGAACGTCGGCTCCCTGTCACCCGCCGAGGAACTCGTTCATCAACCTGGCCTGGGCTGGCGCCAGCCTCGCCCGCGGTCGCACCCGGCGGACGATGGCGAGCGCGCTGGGCGCGTCATGCGCGAGGCGCTCGCGGACCAGCACGCCCATGATGACCGCCACGCTGCGCCCGTGTCCGTACGCACAGTGCACCAGCACCGGCGCATCCTGCTGTCGCCACGCCACCGCCTGCTCTACCGCGGCCTCCCAATCCTCCCGTCGCGGCCCGGCGCCATCGAGCATCGGGATGCTGCGATAGTGGTCGGCCTCCCCCCGGCGGGGAAGCTCCGCGGTCAGGTCCAACTGCGCGAAGCCGGGGGCACCGCGGCGGGGCCACGCCCCGACCCATAGACCTGGAACCACCTCCTGGCGCTCGGCGAGCCCGAGTCGTTGGGCCCCGGCGGCCACGGCGGCGGAAAACAGCAGGTAGGGCAAGAGCACGACCCGCGCCCACCGCTCCTTCAGCAGCCAGCGGGGGCGGTCGAAGAGATAGGCCAACCCGACAAACGCCGTCGATGCGCCTGCCCAGTACAGCCAGACGCCCGCCCACAGTGGTAGCAGCGTGCCGAACCACGCTTCGAGCCCGGCGACGACCAAGAGTGGTAGGGCGATCACGTCGATCATCTATCGGGCGGAGGGGAGGGCGGCCGCCTGCGGCGCCGCGCTCTCGCTGCGGGCGGAGCCCTCCACTCGCTCGCTGCCGCGCGTCCTGCGGCGGTTGGTCGCGACCTGCGTGCTGTGTTCTGGGTGCGTACCCCTCGAGTGAACGCCGGGCGCGAGATCGGCGCCGACCGTGCCACGGGGAGCCCCACGTCGACCCACACCGTCATCACGGCTGCGGTGGGGAACCTCGTGACCGCCTTCGTTGCCACGGCGACTGACGGCAACCCGACCCGCGCCCACCTCGCCGCGCCCCGACGGGGCCTCGCGCGGGTGCCGGGTCGCTCGACGGGTTCCACATTCAAGGCCTTGCTTTCAACGCGTCCTCGCTCCACCCCCGAAGCCCATCCCCCCGTGGTCTACGCAGTGGGTCTGGCGTCGGCGGTCGGAGGGGCAGCCGGCAACGCCAGGTACGGGTGCGCCGAGAATTCCGGCGCGACTTGTTGCACCAGTCGCCGGCCCGTGACCAGTGGGAACTCGGTCTCGCACTCGACGGGTGCCATGACCGGGAGGTAGTCGCCCTGGAGCCGCCGCGCCAAGGCCCAGGCGCCGGTGATGGCGCGGCGCAGCGCGGCGTCACGGGGGTTCTCGCCGATTCGGGGGCGGTGATGAAATGCGGCGAGTGAGGACACCAGGGGCGGCATGCCCCACTTGTCCAGGCACGTCTCGGCGGCCGCTTCATGTTGTGCGGCGATGCGGGGGCACTCGTCCGCGAGTTGCCCCGCCTGCACCGGACCACGGTACAGGCGCCAGATCATGACGCACTCGCCGACGTTGTGGAGGAGCGCCGCCAGGTAGATGTCATCGCCCCGCCCGAGCCCGTCTCCCTCGGCAAGGCGCCGCGCGAATCGGGCGGTGAGCCCGGCGTTGGCCCAGCACGCGATGAGCACCGCCCGGCCCTCGGGGTGCACGGTCTGGAGGCCCCGCTGGATGAGGGCCTCGAGCACACTGTTCAACGTCTGGCGCACGCCGATGCGCACGATGGCGTCGCGGAGGTTGGTGATCGGTCGGGGCGCCTGGTAGAAGGCGGAGTTCGACGTGCGCAGGATGGCGGTCACCAAGGCGGGCTCGCTCGCGATCACCGCCTCGGCCTGACTTACCGAGCAGTCATTGTTCGCGATCAATTGCTGTATCTTCCCCACACGACAGTCGAGCACCGGGAGGCCGTCGAGGCCCCGAGTCCCCCCGGCGGGCAGGGCGCGGGCAGGCGGGCGGCTCGCCGGCGGCGGAGGGGTTGCCATTGCCACGGCCGCTGGGCCTGCGGCTGCCGCACCCAGGTGCGCGCCCATCGCGTCCGGCGGGCGGGCGGGACTCGCTGTCGCCGCTGGAAGCGCCCGGACGAGCGCCTCCAGCAAGGTCAGGACGCCCTCTTCAAGGAGCACCACCTCGGTCAGGGGGAGCCGCATGAGTTGGAGCGCCTCGAGCGTCCCCAGACGCGCCGCATAGACGACGACAGGCACCCCCGGGTAGGTCCGCTGTGCGATCGAGACGCTCAGCATCGCCCGTTCACCCTCGGCCAGGGTCGCCACGATGGCGGCCACCGTGCCGACAGGGCCGTGCTCCGGACGCAGGCGCGACGCCCCCGGCGCGAAGGGCAGCAGTTGGGCCAGGGTGTCCTCGGCCAGGGTGCCCCCGCCGCCAACAACCAGAATGCCCGTCCCGTTGATCAACCTCGCTCCACGGTCCGCCCCGCCATCGGACCGGAACGCGGCGTCTTTAGCCCGCGTTCGATACATTTCGCCTCGGGTCACTCGGCCGGAGCACCGAGGCGGTAGTGGCGCACCCCGTCGGGCCAGACCCGGGCGTCGGCCGACGCGGGGATCGCGCGGGCCCCGGCGTCCAGCAGCGACCGCTCGAGCCGCTCGGTGGCCCCGTCCCCCAAGAGCGCGCCGAGCACGAGGATGTCGGTGAATCCCGCGTCGGCGGCGGCGCGCATCGCGGCGTCGAAGCCGGGTCCCGGAGCGCCGGCGGCGCCGCGCTCCAGGGCGTCCAGGACCCGGAGGTGCACGCCGCGTGCGGCACGATTGGTCTCGCCGAGGGCGCGCCCGTGCCAGAGCGGGCCGAGGAGTACGTCCGATACCGGCGGTACCCCCGGCGGACTGCGGTCGCGACAGGGGAACTCAATCAGCGCCCCGCCCGAGGGCAAGGCTCGCCACACCTCCCGCGGAACCAGCGTCGACGCCGGGAGCGGCAGGGGCGTCGACGAGCGCGCCAGCAGCTCGATCACCGCGCCGCCAGCCATCGCCAGGCCCACCCGGCGCCACTGCGGCGGGAGGCCCGGCAGGGCATGCGCGACCGCCATGAGCGCGAAGGCGGTGGCGGGGACCGCGTATTGTGCTGGCTTCCATGCGTAGCGGGCCCCCGGATACAGCCGCCAGAACAGGTCGTACGGGGTGGTGACCTCCAGTTGGGTCGCCCCCCAGCGATTGCCGAGCGCCACCAGCGCGTACGCAGCCGCCAACGCCGCGGGGATCCTCGCCTTGCGCTCTCGGAGGGCCAGGAGCACCAACGCGCCGAAGAACCACGGTGCCGCACGCCGCGGGCCGGTCTCGCTGGCGCCGGGGTAGTCGGACAGGTGGCGGACGACGCCGGTGTCGGGGAGCGGCGGGGGCGCGCGGACCCCCAGCGGCGTGGAGCGGGGAGGACGCGTCGCATTCCGCATCTGCTCAGATCGCCCTGTCAAGGCGCCGCCGTCGGAAAATTCGGTGTGCCACATGGTGGCGCCGAGGGTGGCCGCCACGGCGATGACCGGCAGCGTGGGCAAGAGCGGCAGGCGGCGGAAGAACCAGCAGGCCACCGCCACCAGCGCGATGCCATGCGCGAGGTACGGCCCCGTCGCCAGGAGCACCGCACCCCAGGCCGCGGCGCGCCATGGCCGCGGTCGCTCCGCGAACAGCTCGCTCAGCAGACAGAGCAACCACCCCGCCGCCATCCCCTCGGTCTGGGAGTCGGCGAAGGCGCCCAGGAAGGCCGGCGACAGCGCCGCGAGCACCGCCATCGTGAGCTCGATCAGCACGCCACGCCCGGCGGCGAGCTTCTGCGCCCCGTAGGCCAGCGCGAAGTAGGCTAGCGCGGCCTGCACGTTGAGGCCGGCGACGAGGCCAACGAACGGCGACACCAGCGCGATGACCAGCTGGTGCAGGGGGTCCAGCGGGTACACGGCCATGCCGTCGGGAGCCCCGCCGAGAGCGCTGTACATCGGCGAGGACCCCGATCCCAGCTCCTGCGCGAACACCCAGGCCAACCACATATGGTCTCGGAGCTCCCCCTCGGGACGGCCGATGACGCTGCCGGGGTTGGCGAGCACGCGCGCGAACGCGACGGCGGTGATCGCGGCAGCGACGAGCACGCGGCGAAGGCGGTGGGCGGTCACCACTACAGGCTATAGCCTGGGCCCGCGATGGCCTTCGCCCACCTCCACGTCCACTCCCAGTTCTCGGTGCTCAACGGCGTGCCCGCGCCCAAGAAGTTGGTGGCCCGGGCGGCCGAGCTGGGCATGCAGTCGATCGCCCTGACCGATACCGCCAACCTGTACGGCGCGGTGGAGCTGGCCAAAGCGTGCAAGGAAAAGCAGCTCCACGCGGTGCTGGGGGCCGAGCTGTGGGTCGATCCCCGGGGCATCGCCACGCGGGACGGGGGACTCGGCGCGGCGTACGCGGTGGTGCTCCTGGTCGAGGACGACGTCGGGTATCGAAACCTGTGTGAGCTGGTCACGCGGGCGATCTTCGACGGCATCTATCACCGGCCGCGGGTCGATCTCCAGCTGCTCCGCGCGCACGCGGCCGGACTTTTCTGTCTGACGGGCAACGGCGAAACCGGCGCCATCCGCAGCCATGGCGGCGAGGAGCGTGTGGCCGCCCTGGGCGACATCTTCGGGTCGGCACGGCTCTTCGGCGAGCTGATGGACCATGGGGTCGACGGGCAGTCCGCCGCCAACGCCGAGGTGCGGCGGCTCTCCGCGAAGTTGGGACTCAAGACGGTGGTCACCAACCAGGTTCGTTACCTCCACAACACCGACGTCGTCGAGCTAGACCTGCTCAACTCCATCGCGATGGGGGCATCGCTCGCCGATCCGAAACGGCCGCGCCAGCAGACCGACCAGCAGTTCCTCAAGAGCGAGGGCGAACTGCGCGAGTTGTTTCCCGAAGACCTCGACGCCATCGAGCTGACGGAGGTCCTCGCCCAACGTTGTCACTTCGTCTTTCCCACCGGGGTCTACTACTTCCCGGCGTCGGTCCCTCCCGACAAGGGCGACGACACCGACGGCAACTGGGCCTTTTTCCAGAACGCTTTCCCGCCGGCCGCCGAGTTTCCCAGACCGATGGCGCGGCCCGCCGGCAGTGGAACGCTCGATGGGTACTTCCGTTGGTACGCCCGCGCCGGGCTGGGGTTGCGCCTCAGCCACCTCGACCCGAGCGTGCACCAGCCCTACCTGGAACGCCTGGAGCACGAGCTGGACATGATCGTGAAGATGGGCTTTCCTGCTTATCTTCTCATCGTCGCCGAGTTCATCAACTGGTCCAAGGACCGGGGGATCCCGGTCGGGCCGGGTCGCGGCAGCGCGGCGGGCAGCGTCGTCGCCTGGGCTATGCGCATCACCGACATCGATCCGGTGCGTTTTGCCCTGTTGTTCGAGCGCTTTCTAAATCCAGAGCGCATCTCGATGCCGGACATCGACGTCGACTTCGCGCAGGATCGCCGCGAGGAGGTGATCGAGCACGTCCGGGAGAAGTACGGCGCGGCGTTGGTCAGCCAGATCATCACCTACGGCAGACTCCAGGCCAAAGCGGCGCTCAAGGACGTTGCCCGGCTCTGTGACATGAGCTTTCCCGAGTCGGACCGCATCACCAAGTTGGTGCCCGAACGGTTGAACATCACCATCGCCGACGCGGTCAAGGACGAACCTCGGCTCGCTGCCCTCATCGAGAGCGATCCGAAGGTGCGGCGGGTGGTGGCCCTCGCACGGGGGATCGAGGGCGCGGTTCGCCAGACCGGGATTCACGCGGCCGGCGTCGTGATCGCAGACCGCCCGCTGGTGCAGTTGGCCCCGCTGTACCGCGACTCGCCGGAGGGTGGCCCTGTCGTTCAGTACGATATGAAGTCGGCCGAGACCATCGGCCTCATCAAGTTCGACTTCCTCGGGCTCAAGACGCTCGACCAGGTCCGCGACGCGGTGGCGATGATCGAGGCCAACACCGGTGAGCGTGTCGACATCTCGCGTGTCCCGGAGGCGGACGACGCGACGTGGCAGATGCTCATCCGCGGGGATGCGCTCGGCGTCTTCCAGGTCGAGTCCGACGGGATGCGTGGGCTGCTGACCCGCCTCAAGCCCAACTGTCTCGACGACCTCGTGGCCCTGGTGGCGTTGTACCGCCCCGGTCCGCTGAGTTCGGGCATGGTGGACGACTTCATCGACCGAAAACACGGGCGCAAGGCGGTGGTCTACCCCTTCGCCGAGCTCGAACCCATCCTGGCGAACACCTACGGCACCATCGTGTACCAGGAACAGGTCATGCAGTGCGCCCAGGTGCTCGCGGGGTACAGCCTTGGCGAGGCGGACCTGCTGCGCCGCGCCATGGGGAAGAAGGACGTGGCCGAGATGGGCCGGCAGAAGGCTCGTTTCGTCGAGGGGGCGGTGGCGCGTGGCCATCCTGAGCGGCCTGCCAGTGACCTCTTCGACCTGTTGGCGAAGTTCGCCGAGTACGGATTCAACAAGAGTCACTCCGCGGCCTATGGCTTCATCTCGTACCAGACCGCGTGGCTCAAGGCGAATCATCGCGCCGAGTACATGGCCGCGTTGATGAGCATCGACGCCGGGAACTCCGACAAGGTCCTGTTGTATTGTGGTGATTGCCGCCGGGCGAAGCTTGATTTGTTGCCGCCGGAGATCAATGGGAGCGTGGGGCGCTTCGATGTGCGGCCCGAGAACCGGCAGGCGATCCGGTTCGGCCTCCATGCGGTCAAGGGGGTCGGCGAGAGCGCTGTCGTCGCGATCGTAGAGGCGCGCACCGCTGGGGGTCCGTTCACCGACTTCATGGACGTGCTTCGCCGCGTGGATGCCAAACGGGCCAACAAGAAGGTGTGGGAAGCGCTCATCCGTTGCGGCGCGATGGACGGGTTCGGGCAGCCCAGGGCGCGGCTCAATGCGGCCCTGGAAGACGCCATGGCGGCGGCGGCGGACGAGCAGGCGCAGAAGGCCTCCGGTCAGACCTCGCTGTTCGGCGGGTCGGCGCTCGTCTCTCCGGCGTTTCGCCTGCCAAACGTGGGCGAGTGGACGGTTGGCGAGCGGATGAAGATGGAAAAGGAGGCGCTTGGGTTCTTCCTCACCGGCCACCCCTGCACCGACTTCGGCGACGAGATCGAGGGGTTCGGCTACAAGACGATCGCCGACCTTGCGCATGTGGAGGTCGAGGTTGGATTTTCTCGAAATGCCCGGGAGATCAGCCTCTGCGCGATCGTCACCGGGAAGCGGGTGATCCGCAACAAGAAGGGCGACCCCATGGCCTTCGTCACCTTCGAGGACCCCTCCGGAAGCATCGACGCCGTCTTGTTCAAAGACACCCTGGCGCGCCTCAGCAACGTCCTCGATTGTGGAAAGCCGCTCGCGATTCGCGCCAAGGTCGAGCAGCAGCCCGACAAGCCGCGCTCGTTGCGTCTGGAGGGCTGCGAGCCCATGGAGGATGTCCGCGAGCGGATGATCGGCAAGGTCGAGCTGCGGCTCCGCGTGGACGAACTTGGCGAAGAGACGCTCAGGCTCCTCAAGGAGCTGGTCGCCCAGAATCCGGGCGCGTGTTCGACGCGGGTGGTGGTGTCGGCGCCCGGCCGCTTCGAGGCCGAACTGCGGGTGAGCCGGGCTTGGCAGGTCAAGGCCACCCCGAAGCTGGTGGACGGGGTACGTTCCCTGTTCGGGCGCGCTGACGCCCTGGTGCTCACTCCATGATTGCCCTCGCCACCAGTCTTCTCATCTCCGCTGCGGCCGCGGTCGAGCCGGTCTTGGAGCTTGTCGACGGCGGCGCCATCGACTGGACCAACATGCGCCTGGTGGTGCACGGAACCGGCGGTGGGAACACCGGCGCCATGAACAACCTCGAGGCCGCCGAGGGCGACGCGCGCCAGCAGCTCGAGCCGCGGGTCCAGGCCCTCGCGCGCGCCGTGCGGGTGGACCGCGCCCGGCTGGCCGGCGAGCTCCTCGATGCGGCCGATGCGGTGGCCGATCGCTTGGAGGCCAACCTGTCGGCGTGGGAGGTCTTCGAAGCGCGCTACCACAAGGGCGGGTCGGTCGAGCTCGACGCCGCCCTGTCCTTGCAGACGTGGTTGCGCCCCGCCCTGGTGAGCTTCCTTCACGCGGCCGAGCGCCCGCCGCGTCAGGGTGGCGCGTCGGGGCTGGTGGTGGACGCCCGGGAGTTGGACCTCCGCTGCGCCCTGGCGCCCGAGTTTTTCGACGCGGCGGGGGTGCACCTGTACGGGATCGGCGACATGACCGCCGATGCGGCCAGCCAGCATGGGCCGGTGGTCTACGTGGCCGACCCCGCCGACCCGATTGCGGCGCGCCGCGCCGGGGAGGTGCCGATCTTCCTGCGCCCGGTCTCGGTCGTAGACGGAACCGACCTTGTCTTCGACGCCGCCGCTGCCGCGGAGCTCCGCGCCGCGGCCGACGTCGGCGACCTGCTCCTCTTCGGCAACGTCGTCGTGGTCACCTCGCGGTGAACGCTCCCCTCCCGATGCGCCGCCCCCCGCGTCCAGGGTGGTCGTGGTCGATCCTGGCCTGGGCCGGCGTGGCGGTGGTCCTGTTCGGCGGCACCCTCTGGGTGACGCGGTCGGTGGTGTCGATCTGTCTTGCGTCGGCGGTCTTCGCGTGGTTGCTCGACCGGCCGGTCAGCGCCCTCCAGGCGCGCGGAGCGTCGCGCGACGTGGGCATCGCCATGGTCTCGGCCGCCCTCCTGGCGGCGGCTACGGTCGTCGCGGTGTGGGTCGTGCCCGACGCCGCGCGCCAGGTCGCCCACCTCACCGAGAACCTCAAGCCCTACTTCGAGCGGGTAGCCGCCGAATTCGGGCCCTTCGTCGCCGGCCTCGAGCGGCGCTTCGGCGTGGACCTCCCCGTCGACATCGGCGAGTTCGGCGCGATGGCGCCCGAGTACCTCAAGAAGTTGACGCCGGACGTGCGGGCGCACATCCAGCAGTGGGTCACCAGCGCCGCGACCGGGGGATTGTCGCTCCTGCTCGCGGTCCTGTCGCTGTCCCTCCTCCCCCTCTTCACGTTCTTCCTGCTCCGCGACTGGCCGGCGCTCGTCGCCTTCGTCGGGCAGTTGGCACCCCTCCGCGCCCAGCCGACGACCCGCCGTCTCGCGTCCGAGATCGACGCGCGTCTGGCCGGGTGGGTGCGCGGCCAGCTGACGGTGGCCGTGATCCTGGGGATGGTGTACTCGATCGGCTTCAGCGTGTCGGGCATCGATCTCTCGGTCACGGTCGGGCTCCTGGGCGGGGCGCTGTTCCTGCTCCCGTACATCGGCCCGCTCATCACCGGCGCGCTGGCGGTCTCGCTGGCGCTCCTGAAGTTTGGGGGAGATTGGCACGTCGGCGCCGTTGCCGGCACGCTCATCGTGGCGCAGGCGCTCGAGGGGACGGTGCTCACGCCGCTCCTGGTCGGCGATCGCGTCGGCCTGCACCCGATGGTGGTGATGTTGGCCATCCTGGTGGGCGGCAACGTCTTCGGCATCGTCGGCATCATCGTTGCGGTGCCCGTCACCGCGGCGCTGGCGGTGGTCGGCGCGTGGGCGCTCGACCAGTGGCGGGCGAGCCGGACCTATCGGCGCTGACGGTCAGCGCCGGCGCCCGATCACCACGCGCTCGACGCCGGCGAGATCGCGGCGGGTTTCGACCGAATGCAGCCCCGCGGCCTGCATCAGCGCCGCCACCGCCTGGGCCTGATGGATTCCGACCTCGACGGCCACGCCCACCCGCGCGCGCGCGGCGGCGACCGGTATCAACGCGCGGTAGACGTCGAGGCCGTCCCGCCCCCCATCCAGGGCCAGGCGTGGCTCGTGGTCGCGGACCTCGGGCTGGCACGCGGCAAGGTCGCTCCGGGGCACGTAGGGCGGGTTGCTGACCACCCAGTCGAGCGGTCGCGAGGCGGGCACGGCGTCCAGAAGCGGCCCGCGCAAGACGGCGACGCGGTCCAGGAGCCCCAGACGCTCGGTGTTCTTCCGGGTGTACGCCAGCGGCGCCTCGCCGACGTCGGTCGCGTACAGCCGCAGGCCCGGCACCTCGGCGGCGAGGGTCAGCCCGATGCAGCCGGAGCCGCTGCCGACGTCGGCGACGTAGATGGGATCGGCCTCGCGGCAGGGTGCCAGCATGGCTTCGACCAGGGTTTCGGTGTCCGGCCGGGGCACCAGCACCCCCGGGCCCACCGCGAACTCGCGGCCGTAGAACTCTCGATGGCCGACGATCCAGGCCAGGGGTTCGCGCGCGCCCCGGCGCCGCACCCGCGCGCGGATCTCGCCCAGCTCCGCCTCCACGAGCGGCCGGTCGAACGCCAGGTACACCCCGACCCGATCGAGTCCGAGCGCGTCGCCGATCAGCAATTCTGCGTCCAGACGCGCCGATGGAATGCCGCGCCCCTTGAAGAACTCCGTGGTGGCAAGGAGGACCTCGACCAGGGGCTTCATCGGTACGCTCAGCGCCCTTCCGCCAGCCGCAGGGCCTCGGCCTGAAAGAACCCGCCGACGCCGCCCAGCAGCTCGTCGAGATCACCCGCGATGACCTTGTCGAGCTTGTACAGGGTGAAGGTGCTGCCATCCTTGCCGGTGACCCGGTGGTCCGTGACCCGGTTCTGCGGGAAGTTGTAGGTGCGGATGCGCTCGCTGCGATCGCCCGAGCCCACCTGGGAGCGCCGGTCGGCCGCTTCGGCTGCGTCGCGTTCGGAGCGCTCCTTCTCCAAGAGCCGCGCCATCAGCACCTTGAGCGCCTTGGCCTTGTTCTTGGTCTGCGACTTCTCGTCCTGGCAGATGACGACCAGGCCCGAGGGGAGGTGGGTGAGACGCACCGCCGAGTCGGTCGTGTTCACCGACTGGCCGCCCGGACCACCGGCGCGGAAGACGTCGATCCGCAGCTCTTTTTCGCTGATCTTGATCTCGACCTCTTCGGGCTCGGGCAGAATCGCGACGGTAGCGGCCGAGGTGTGGATGCGCCCCTGGGTCTCGGTCAGCGGCACGCGCTGAACGCGGTGGACCCCGGCTTCGTACTTGAGGAAGCGGTAGGCGGTGTCGCCGGTCAACGAGGCGATGACCTCCTTGAACCCCGTCGCCGTGCCCCCCACGTACACCTCGTGCATCGAGATGATCTCCAGGCGCCAGCGCATCTGGTCGGCATAGCGGCTGTACATGCGGAAGAGGTCAGCCGCGAAGAGCGCCGCTTCGTCGCCGCCGGTTCCGGCACGAATCTCCAGGAGCAACGGCCGCCCCTCGTAGGGGTCCTGAGGGAGCATCATCAGCCGAAGGCTGGTTTCAAGCTCCGGAAGTTTGGCGTCGATGCGCGCTTTTTCGCCCTCGGCCTCCTCCCGCATGTCGGGATCCGCGAGCATGTCCTTGAGATCGGCACGTTCGACCTCGAGCCTGGCCATCTCGCGGGCCAGATCGACCATCCGCGTGACGCCCGCGTGCTCGCGGCTGATCTCCTTGAACTTGTTCCGCTGACCGGCCAGCGCCGGATCCATGAGCTGACGGTCCAGCTCGCCCAGGCGGGCCTCGAACTCGTCGAGTCGGAACACTGGACCCTACTCTGCCTTGGCGACGCCGTACTTCTTGTTGAAGCGTTCCACACGGCCCGCCACGCTGATCGCGCGCTGCTTGCCGGTGTAGAAGGGATGGCTGCTGGAGCTGATGTCGACGAAGACGACCTGATGAAGCACGCCGTCGATGTCACGGGTGCTCTTCGAGGTCATCGTGGAGCGCGTCACGAACTCGGTGCCGGCGCCGGAGTCGACGAAGACGACGGGATGGAGCGCGGGGTGGATGTCGGCTTTCATGGGACCCTCGGATGCAGAAGCGGCCGCTACTCACCCGACCGCAGCGACTTGTCAAGCAGTTCGCGCCGTTCGGTGCTGCAGCGCTCCGGGTCCAGTTCGCCGCGCGGGTCGAAGCGCAACCGGTGGTTCTCGATGCCGGCCAGCTCGGCGCTCAGTGCATCGTCATCGTCGAGTACGCAGAGGATGGTGAGGCTGCCGCCCTCTTCGAGGTTTCGCGCCGCGGCCAGGAGCCGCCGAGTGCGCTGCACGATGCCGACATCGATGCCGCCGACGAGCCGGCCCGTCGGCGTCACGGCGCCGGCCGCGGCGCGGATCAGGCGGCTGGCCGAGTCGAAGAGCACCACGGCGTCCCCGCGCGCTTCGACATTCCGCTTGGCCCGCTCGATCACCATCTCGGCCACCTGGAGGTGCCGAGACTCCGGCTCGTCGAAGGTCGTGGCCGCCACTTCGCCCGGCAGCACCCGCTGGGCTTCGGTCACGTCCTCCGGCCGTTCGGCCACCAGGAGGGTGTACAGCGTTGCCGTGGGGTGGTTTTGATGCACGCCCGCGGCGATCGCGCGCAACACCGGGGCGATGCCGGCGCGCCCGTGGGCCCTCAAGAACGAGCGTTGCCCGAACCCGAGCGGCGCAAGCTGGTCGATCTGGCGGACCGGGTCGTCCCCGCCCGAGCCGGCGCCGAGCAGCAGCCGCCGCCTGGGGTGGATCGGCGTGAGGTTGTCGAAGAACACCTTGTCGCGGGTGCCTTCCGGACTGCCGCGATTGACCTCCTCGACCTTGATGAGGGCGAAGTACCGTTCGTTGTCCTTCGGCGCGCGCACGTTTCCGCGGACCACGTCGCCCGTGCGTAGGTTGAACCTACGAATCTGCGACGGGCTGACGTAGATGTCCTCGGCGCCGGGAAGGTACCCATACTCGGCGGCGCGCAAAAAACCGAAGCCATCGGACAGGATCTCGAGCACACCCTCGCCGTCGGTGGTGCCGGCGCTGGGCGTTTGCCGTAGGATCGACGCGATCAGCTCACGGCGTCGCAAGCTCGACGCATTCTCGACGTTGTAGGTGCGCGCGACCTGCACGAGCTCGGTGAGCCCGAGGGTGCGGAGGCTGGCGGGGTCAGGAGGGGTCATGGGCCGGTGGGGGAGGGGAGGCGTGGCGGCGGGCGGCATGGGTGACTAACGGAAACAATCTCCCAAGAGCGCAAGCAGGGCGACATCGTTGGTCTTGAAGCGGCCGCGCGCGATGTCCAGCGGGCCCGGCGCTTTGCGCTTGATGACGAGGTTCTCGAAGACGTCCGGATGGGCCTTGATGACGCAATCCGCGCCTTCGACCTTACCTTGGGTGATCGTACACGCGCCGGCGTCGAGGCGCATGGTGTATTTGTTCTCGCCGATGCTCAGGTAGTACACCAGGGCCCGCGGCACCTTGTTCGGGAGATATCGCCGGGTCATCTCGGCAACGAGGGCGTCGGGGCTCATCGGCGATCCTGGCTCGGCGATCCTACCGGAGTTCTCGCGGCGCCGCCATGATAAGCCGCGGCGATGCTGGACCCGATCGTGCGTATTGACCAGCTCGTCGAGGAGCTCATCCGGCACAATCGGCTTTACCACGACGACAATCGCGTCGAGATCAGCGATCACGACTACGATGCGTTGTATCGGGAGCTCCAGGTGCTGGAGGCGGCACATCCGCTCCAGGTCCGGCCCGAGAGCCCCACCCAGCGGGTCGGATTTGCGCCGGTCACCGAGCTGCGGCCCTTCGTTCATCAGGTCCCGATGTTGTCCCTGGCGAACGGCTACCACAAGTCCACGCCGGAGTGGGGCGGCCCCTGGGAGGACATCCGCGAGTTCGAGCGCGGGAAGTCCGAACGCCCCGGCGGCATCCGGCGGGTGCTCGCCGCCGCCGCGCCCGAGGTGATCGCCTACGTCGTCGAGCCGAAGCTTGACGGGCTCGCGATGGAGCTGGTGTACGAAGATGGGGTATTCGTTGCCGGTGGCACCCGTGGCGATGGGAGCGTGGGCGAGGATGTCAGTCACAATCTCCTGACCATCGCGAACCTGCCGCGGCGGCTCGTCGGCGCGCCGCGCGGCCGAATCACCGTCCGCGGCGAAGTGCTCTTCGACCTCGCCGGTTTTGAGCGGATGAACACCCAACGGGAGGCACGGGGTGAAAAACGGTTCGAGAACCCCCGAAACAGCGCGGCGGGGACGATGCGTCAGCTCGATCCGAACCAGGCCCGCGGCCGGCCCCTCCAGTTCTTCGCCCACTCGGCGGGGCTGCACCCCGAGCCGCCGCCGTCGCAGTGGCTGGCGCTGGCCCAGTTTCGCGAGTGGGGCTTCGAGGTCAGCCCGCTCTGCGCGCATTGCCTGGGCCTCGACGAGGTGATCTGCACGGTCCGCGCCATCGAAGCGGCGCGGGCCGAGCTCCCCTATGAGATCGATGGCGCGGTGATCAAGGTCGATGACACGGCCCTGCAGGACGCGCTCGGTTTTGTCACGCGGTCACCCCGCTGGGCGATGGCGTTCAAATACCAGCCGGCGCAAGTGCGGACAGAGCTGGCGGGGGTCCTCTTCAGTGTGGGCCGCACCGGGCAGGTGACGCCGGTGGCGCAGCTCAAGCCGGTTCGGGTCGGCGGGGTGACGGTGCGCAACGCGTCGCTTCACAACGAGCACCAGATGCAACGGGTACTGGGCCTGCGCCACGGCGACACGGTGGTGATCCAGCGCGCTGGCGACGTGATCCCGGAGGTGGTGGCCGCGGTGGAGGACCCCCTGCGCCTCGGGTGGCCGCTCCATGCTTACCCCGACCGCTGTCCGGACTGCGGGCACGCCCTGGAGCGCAGCCTCGCCGACGAGGATCGGCCGGAGATGGTGCAGATCCGCTGTCCGAACGCGTTCGGTTGTCCCGCCCAGGTCGAAGGGGCGCTGCGGCACTTCTCGTCGCGGCTCGCGATGGACATCGAAGGCCTGGGTGAGAAGCTGGTCGCCCAGTTGGTCGCCGCCGGCCTCGCCCGTCGTCCGAGCGAGCTGTACGCGCTGGGCGCCGCCCGTCATGCCCTCGTCGAGCTGGATCGGATGGGCGAGACGTCCGCGCTGAAGTTGCTGGAAGGCATCGAGATCAGCAAGGATCGACCCCTGGAACGATGCCTGCTGGCGCTGGGCGTGCCGATGGTGGGCGAATCCACCGCGAAGGAGCTGGCACGCCACTTCCGGAGTATCGAGGCGATCCTGCATGCCGATGTCGCGGCCCTGGACGCGGTGCCCAACGTGGCGCTGACCACCGCGTCGGCGATCCACGGATTCTTCGCCGATCCGGGAAACCGCGCCGAGGTGCTGGCGCTGCAGGCGGCGGGGGTGCGCTTCGTCCCGCCGGCCGCGGTGGCCTCCGGAGGCTTGAGTGGGCGCACGTTCGTCCTGACCGGGACCCTCCCCAACCTCGGCCGTGACGCGATGAAGGCGCTGCTAGAAGGGGCAGGGGCGAAGGTCGCCGGGAGCGTGTCCAACCGGACCGACTACCTGGTGGCGGGGGCCGAAGCTGGCAGCAAGCTCGACAAGGCGCGGGAACTGGGCGTGCCGATCCTGGACGAGGCGGCCGCGCTCGCGCTGTTGGCGGGCCCATGATCCTGCTCCTCGGCTACGGGTGCACGGAGCCCGAGGTCCTGGCCCGGGTTGCCGAGGCGCACGCCAGCTCCCTCGTCGACGAGGCCGAGATGGCCATCGCGCTCTTCGTCTCGGTCGCCGCCGTCGTCGCGGAGCCGTGCGGCGCCGACACCCTGGACGGCTACACGCTCACCGGTCAGGGTTTTCGGGCCTTCCACGTGAATTCACCGTCGGTAGAGCTGTCGGGGACCGGCGAGCGCACCTACAACTACGGGACGGTGGCTTTTCTGGATGACGTCGGGGAGCTGGCGCTCACCAGCGACGAAGCCCGACGCCAGTGGACGGCTGGCTTCGCCGGGCACCGCGGCACCTTCACCGCGCAATACACCACCGGGTCCTGCGACGTGGACGACGTCGGCGTCACCACGCTCTCGTCGCTCACCGGGAACGCGGCCTACGCCAGCGACGGGTCCGAGGAACAGGAGCTGACCGTGAACGCCGAGGGCGGGGCCAGCCTGGAGTGGTCGCCCGCGACGGCTGGCGTTCCCACCGCGGGCCGCATCACCTGGCGCGTGAACAACGCCAAGACCGAGATTGCGCTGGACGATGCGGCGGGGATCGACCCGGTGGAGCGCGGCTGGCCCGGCGTGGCCGCCGGAAGCACCTGGTCGGCGGGGGTGGTGATCCCGCTTCCGTGACCTTCCCGCCGCCGTTTCAGAAGGTGGCGCCCACGCCGACGCCCAGGCCGTTCTCGGCACCCAGGGAGGCATGACCGCGGAAGAACGCGCGGGGTACGTCCCGCGTCGAGACCCCCAACGGCGGACTCCATAGGACGAACCCCCCGGTGACCGAGACCGGCACGACCGGCACCAGCGCGACCTCCACGGTGCCGCCCAGGACCTGAGTGAGGTCGCGCCCGGGGACCACCAACTCGCCGCCCACCCAGGCGCCGGCCTGGTCGTCAGGTTGCCCGAAACGCGCGGCGCCCCCCACGCGGACGCCCCAGCGCTGGGCGTTGTCCCCCCCCTCGGCCCCGCCGGTGGCGTAGGCGCCCGAGGCCCACAGCAGCGCGCCGACGTCGGCCTGGGGCCGGAGGTTCACGGTGAGTCCCCCGTCCAGCGCCATGCCCTCGGCCTTGTATTCTGCCTGGGTCACGGTGACGGTCTCGGCGCCCAGCGCCAGCCAGGCGCCGACAAAGGGGGCCACCTGGAGGAGCAACGCGCCGCCGTAGCCAGCGCGGTGCCGGTGGGCGGCGCACGCGCTCTCGGGTGCGCAGGCGGGATCGACGAGAACGTCGGTGATCGTACTGGTCGAGGCGGCGAGGCCGACCGCGAAGCCCTCGTCGGCGAGTTGGGGCAGCAGCGGGCTTGCGGCGGCGATGGCCAGGAGCACGAGCACGCGTGCGGGTATCCGGCAGGGCCGGCGGCGGCACGGACAATCCCTGACCCCACGGTCGTTGCTCGCACCGTCAACTGGCGGTAGGGTGGCCCCGTTCGGAGCGCCCGGTGTGGTTGTGGGTTGGCATGGCCTGTCAGAGCGAGACGTCGACGCCCGCGGAGGGTCCGGCCGCCGCGCCGGCCGCGGTCGCGGCGGCGCGGCCGGACGTGGTCGTCATCACGCTCGACACCACCCGCGCCGACCGCATCGGCGCCTACGGGCACGCGCTCGCCCGCACCGACAGCATCGATGCGTTGGCGGCGTCCGGCGTGCGCTTCGAGCATGCCTACGGCGTCATGCCCTTGACCATCCCGGCGCACGCCACCCTCTTCACGGGTCTGTACCCCTTCCACACCGAGGTCCGTGACAACGGCGCGACGCCCCTGCACGAGCGCTTCACGACGCTGGCCGAGGTCTTCCAGGCTGCTGGTTACGCCACGGCGGGCAGCGCCGCGGCCTTCGTGACCACCCGGCAGTGGGGATTTGCCCAGGGCTTCGATGCGTACTTCGACGAGATGCCGCCGCGCGTGGAGCAGGCAAAGGCGGCGCAGAACTACTGGCATTCCGAGCGCCCCGGCGACCTGGTGGTGGGTGACGCGCTGGCGTGGCTGGCCACGGTTCCCAAGGAAAAATCCGTGTTTCTGTGGGTGCACCTGTACGACGCGCACATGCCGTACCGGCCGCCTCAGAGCTACGCCAGGCTGCAACCCGGTCGGCCCTACGATGCCGAGCTGGCCTATGTAGATGATCAGGTCGGTCGCGTCGTCGATGCCTTTTCCGGTCGCCCGACGCTGTTTGCGCTCATCGGCGACCACGGCGAGTCCCTCGGGGACCACCTGGAAGGCGAGCACGGGCTCTACACCTATGACTCCACCCAGCGCGTCCCCTGGATCATGAGCGGCGTCGGGGTCAAGCCGGGCGTGGTGGCCGAGGCGGTGTCGAGTGCGGATTTCATGCCTTCGGTCCTGGCGCTCGTCGGGCTCGACGCGCCGGCCGGCCTCGACGGGAAGGTGCAGCCCGGCAGCCCGACCGTGCCCTACGCCGAGAGCTACCAGCTTGCCGATCGGCTGCGGCTCGCCCCGCACCGCATGGTCGCGGACGGCGCGCTCAAGCTCATCGTCAAGCCGCGGCCCGAGCTGTACGATGTGGTGGCCGATCCGGGTGAGCTGACGAACCTGGCGGCGGCGCGGCCCGACGACGTCAAGCGGCTCACCGGTCTGCTCGATGCAATGGACGCCACGCCGCCCTCCCGCGGCGGCAGCCTGGACGCGGCGACCGTCGCCCAGCTCGAGGCCCTTGGCTACGTCTCTGGCGCCACTGGAGCCGTCGATCCCTTCGCGTTGCCCGATCCGCTGGACTTCCCAGAGTTGCTCCAGGGGATCCACGAGTTCGAGAAGGTGCGCGCCGCGGACCCCACCACGAACCTGCCCGCGCTCAAAAAGCTGCTGACGATCAAGCCCGACGCCTACGAGCTACGGATGCGGGTGGCCAGCCTGTTGATGAAGGCCGAGCGGGAGGACGAAGCCAAGACCTTCCTCGCCGAGACGACTCGGCTGTTCCCCGACGACCCGCGGCCCTTCGCGCAACTGGCGGCGGTCACGCAGCGCGAAAACCCCGCGCGGGCGCTGGAACTCGCCGGGCGGGCGCTCGACATCGACCCCAAGGATCGGACCGCCCGCGAGGTGTCCGTCACCTGCCAGCTCTTCGTCGGGTTGGAGGACGACGGCATCACGGCGGGGACGGTCTGGTTCGAGGAGGATCCCGACAACCTCGGTCTGGCGGCGGTGCTCGGCCACTTTTGGATGCGACGTGGGGAATTCGGGCGGGCGGAGGCTTACCTGCGCGCGGCGTCCGCGGGGGCGAATCCCCGGTCGGCGGCGCGCGTGCAGCTCGCGGCGGTGTTGGCGGGCACGGGTCGCAGCACGGAGGCGGTGGTGGTGCTCGAGGCGGAGCTGGGCGATCATCCATCCAACATCGAGGCGCTGCGCGCGCTGTCCCGCATCTATGCCGACGAGCGGGACTACCAGGCCCAACTGGAGATCGCGAAGCGGGCGGCGTTGCTCGATCCGAAATCGGCCAGCACCCGGCTTGCGGTGGCGCAGTGCCTGTTCAACCAGGCCGACTATGGCGCGGCGCGCACGAGCCTGCAGGAGGCCAAGCGCCTGGCCCCCGCGGACGCCGCCATCATGCTGCTGGAGGCCAACTTGCTGGACAAGGAGGGGCATCCGGAGGAAGGTCGTGCGCTGTTCCTCAAGGCCCAGGCGCTTCACGACGCCGCACTGGGGAAGGAGCCGGCGCCCCCGGCTGCGGCCAGCATCCCTGCTGTCAATGAAAATGTCATCGCTCGCCCCGGAAAACACTGATGCGACGACTCCTGTTTTTGGTCGGGCTTTTCCTGATCGGCGCGCCGGCGAGCGCAGGACCGCGCGGCGAGGGCAAGGCGGGGCCGGCCGCCGTGGGAAAGGCCGGGGCGGGCTTGCCGGGCGGGGGTCCCGGACGGATGAGGCCCGGCATTCGTCGGGGCAACGCGATGCTCAACAGCGGCCTGCCGATGGCCGCCGCGGGCGCATTCCGCGACGCCGTCCTCCGGGACCCCGACAACGCCGAGGCGCACGTGGGGCTGGGCCAGGCGCGCGCGCGCGCCGGTCGCTGCGGCGGCGCTCTGGAGCACCTGCTGCCCTGGACCCACGCGCTGGCCTTCGGCCCCAAGGTGGCGATGCTGACCGCAAACTGCCTGGAACGACAGGGTTATCCGCAGGAGGCCGTCGCGATGGACCTGCATGCGCTGAGGCTCCGCCCCGGAATGCCCGGTGCGCTCACTCGGCTTGCCCTCGACGCGGATCGCGTCGGGGACGACGTCCTGCGCCAGGCGGCGATCGAACAGCTCTGGGTCGCCGACCCCCGCCGCGACGAGTCCATATTTGCCGAGGCGGCGCTGGCCCTGCGCCACGGCGACGTCGACCTGCTCGACGTCATGGCCAGGCTATGGGCGCGGGAAGGTCGCGACAATGATGAGTTTGACAGGCTCGACGTGCGGGCCTGGCTCGACCTGGACGACCCCGGCACCGCCCTGGAGGTGTTCGCGAAGCACCGGCGGGTGCGCCGCGGCGCGGCGGCGCGCCTGCTCGCCATCGAAGGGTCGCGTCGCTTGGGGCTCACGTCCCAGGCCAGGGCGTCCATCGAAGCCAAGGCCTTCGGCGTGCTCGCCGGCTCGGACGCCGATGTCATTCGCATCCGGCTGTCGGTCGACGAGGGCCTTCTGGACGAGGCGCAGCGGCTTGCCGACACCCTCGCCGGGGAGCGTGACGAGGAGCTGATCGGCAGCCGCTGGTACCTGGCGCGAGCCCGGGGCGACAGGGCGCAGCTCGCGGGGCTCGTCGCGGAATACGAAGCCATTCGCACCAGTCCGCTCCGGACGCTGGAGCAACTGGTTCCCATCGACCGCCGATAGGGCCGGGGGAAAACGGCGAAGGCCCGGCGTCGAGGCGACGCCGGGCTCCGGTCAGCGTGCTAGTAGTAGAAGTAGTAGTAGATCTTGGAGCTGGCGTCGTCGTAGACGTACGCCTCCCAGGTGATGGGATCGGCCGTCTCGTCGACGTGGTCGATGCCGCCGGCCGAGAAGTCGTACGCACGGAAGTACCAGCCGTTGTACTCCACGGGCTCGCCGGAGGAGTCTTCGCCGGAGTAGGTGATGTGGTCGAAGAGCACATTCTCCAGCGGGTACTCCGTGCCGTCGGACGCGACGAA
>SHYX01000028.1 GCA_009692585.1 Myxococcales bacterium | reverse complement strand
GTGTCCGAATCCGTGTCGGTGTCGGCGTCGGCATGGTCCCGGTCGGGCTTGCCGTCCGTGGAGTCTTCGGTGCTGGTCCCGGTGCAGGCCAGGATGAGCAAGCCGGTGACGGTGAGGGTGAGGCGAAGCGGGAAGACACGCATGGAGACTCCAGACGGCGGATGCGCTAACGGCGCGCGCGGGTTCAGGCGCATCCAAATTCCGAAGTGTTGCACCCCCGGTCGCCGCACCGGTGCGGCCCGGCGGGCGACCGATGCGCACAGCGTTGGGGCCGGTCACCGGCCAACCCCTTCGCGCCCGACGGGGCTTCCATCCCGCGGTCGCGGTGAGACTTCTGCACCTTCGGCACCAACCATTGTCGTCGATCCTCGTCTTGAAACCTCGCGTTCGGCGTTCAACGGGGATCACCTTCGTTAGGCAAAACGAAACTCTCGCAAGAATTCTACACCCCGAGCAATGTCGCGAAGGAGATCGCCCGCCTCGTGGCCCCGCTGGTGCCGAGCCTTCCTCACGATGGCGACACCGTCCACGCCCTCGAACCCTCGGCGGGCATCGGTCGCTTCCTGCGTGCGTTCGAGCCCGTTCCCGGGATCACCTGGCACGCCGTGGAGTGGTCCGAGCTCTCCGCGCGGATGCTCGCTCCGTTCGAGCGGTGGGTGCGCGAGAAGGGCCCCGCCGCCACGGGCCGGCTGGGGCTGGTCGTCAGCAACCCGCCCTACGGCATCCGCGGCGCGTCGATCGCGGAGGACCCCGACCGCACCTACCGCGAAAAGATGGCCTACCACTACTTCCTTCGCCGGGGGCTCGATCTGCTCGCTCCCGACGGGCTCGGCGTGTTCCTCGTGCCGGCCGGCTTCCTCACGTCGCGGACCTCGCAGTTCGTGGCGCTGCGCGAGAAGGTGCTCAAGCGGCACCACCTCGCCGCCGCCTACCGGCTCCCGAGCATCAACGAGAAGCGTCGCGAGGCCATCTTCCCCGGCGCGATGCTCGTCACCGACGTGCTCTTCTTCCGGGCGCGCGGCGGCCAGCTCGACGCCGTGGACAGCGCCGACGAGGCCATCGTCTCCGGTGGCTACTTCAAGGAGTTCCCCCGCCACATCCTCGGCCGCGAAGTCGGCGACGACCACGGCGAGGACGACCAGACCGCGAAGCCGCGCTGGGGCTACCAGGTGCAGGGCGAGTTCACCGGCCTGCTTGCGCTCGTCGAGCGCCCGATCTGCGGCGACTCCAAGGGCATCGCGTTTCCAGCGGGGCAGGCTCCTGTTTCCTTTCCTCCGGCGTGGTACCGTGTGAAATGCGAATCGTCCTCGTTCAGCTCCTTCCTTTCTTCCTCCTCGCCTGCGAACCCGAGGCCGCGAAGCCCGAGGACACGGCGGCCGTCGTCGCGGGTGACGACGAGGACGGCGACGGCTACAAGCCCTCCGAAGGCGACTGCGACGACAACGACGTAGCCGCGAATCCCGGCGCCACGGAGGCCTGCGACGGCATCGACAACAACTGCGATGGCACCGTGGACGAGGGGCTCACGGTGACCTGGTACGCCGATGTGGACGGCGACGGCTTCGGGGACGCCGCAGCCCCGGTCGTCGCCTGTGAGCCCCCGTCCATCGCCTACAGCGCCGACGGCACCGACTGTGACGACCACGACTCGACGATCAACCCGGCGGCCGAGGAGTTGTGCAACGAGTTCGACGACGACTGCGACCAGCTCATCGACGAGGACGTGACCACGACCTGGTATGCCGACGCCGACGGGGACGGGTTCGGGGATGTGGCCGCCGGCGGCGGCTTCTGCAGCGATCCGGGCGCGGGTTGGGTGGCGGACAGCACCGACTGCGACGACAGCGAGGCGACCACTTTTTCAGGCGCCACCGAGGTGTGCGACGAACTCGACAACGACTGCGACGGCGCCGTGGACGAGGACGTGACCACGAAATTCTGGGCGGACACCGACGGTGACGCCTACGGAGATGACGCGTCGCCACGGGACGCTTGCTCGCTCCCCACCGGCTACGCCGCGGCCGGCGGCGACTGCGACGACGCCGACGCCACGGTGAACCCCGGCGCGGCCGAGTTCTGCAATGGCGACGACGACGACTGCGACTTGTTGGTGGACGACGCCGATCCCGATCTCGACCCGTCCAGCGGCGGCACCTGGTACAGCGACGCCGACGGGGACGGCTACGGCGACAGCAGCGCCGGGGTGTTCGGTTGTACCCAACCGATCGGCTCCACGACGGACGCGACCGACTGCGATGACACCGACGTCACCGTCAACCCTGGCGCCACCGAGCTCTGCAACGGCATCGACGACGACTGCGACGCGCTCGTCGACATCGACGACCCCACCGTGGACCTCGCCAGCGGCGGCAGCTGGTACACCGACAGCGACGGGGACGGCTACGGCGACCCGAGCGCGCTCGTCACCACCTGCGAGGAGCCCGCCGACGCGGTCAGCGACGCGACCGACTGCGACGACACCGACGCCGCCGTCAACCCGGCTGCCACCGAGCTCTGCAACGGCATCGACGACGACTGCGACGGCGGGGTCGACGAGGCCGACGCCGCCGACGCGTCGACCTGGTACTCCGACAGCGACGGCGACGGCTTCGGCGACGCCCTCTCCACGACGACCGCTTGCGACGCGCCCGCCGGCTACCTCGCCGACTACAGCGACTGCGACGACACCGACGCGACGATCTACCCCGGCGCCCCCGCCCACTGCGGGCTGGACGCCGACTGCGACGGCATGATCGAGGACGTCGATCCCGGCGCGATCCGCGCCGGTAGCCTCGTGGCCGGGGACAGCCAGCGCTTCCAGTACAGCGACGTCGCCGCCGGCGCGGGCTGGCTCGACGCGAACTGGGATGGCAGCCCCGACGCCGATAGCTACGAGCTCGCCGTCGGCACCAGCGCCGGCGCCGACGACGTCTACGCCTGGACCGACCGCGGCGCGGTCACCGACGACACGCTCAGCGGCCTTACCATCGACGGGGCGTGGACCGGCGCCGAGTACCATGTGTCGGTGCGCGCGGTCACGGGCGGCGACGCCTGCCCCACAGTACAGACCGCGGAGGTCGTGCAGATCGCGGAGGGCGTGCTCTGGACCGGGAACGCCGCGGACCTCCGCGCGACCGACCCCTGGGGCGGCTACACGCTCGACTGGCCGGAGGCGGGCACGGACGCCGTGTACGGCGAGCACTGGTTCGAGGAGGTGAACCTCCCGAGCGGCACGGTGGTCCGAGTCCAGGGCTGGGGTGCCGTGGACGCGGTGCTGGAGGGCGTGTCCGCCACCGACGCGGCGGTGGCGTCGCCGGCCGACGGCTGGCTCGCGCTGTACGCCAACGACGTGACGATCAGCGGCACGATCGTGGCCACGGGCGCGGGCTTCGGCGGTGGCGGGGGCGGCGGCGGCAGCGGGACGACGAGCTACCAGGGCCATGGCGGCGCGCTCGGCCTCGGCGGGGACGGCGGCATCTCCTTCACCAGCTACGCGGGCGCCGGCGGCGGGGGCTCTCCGGGCGGCCTGGGCGGCGTGGGCGCGACCACCGGCGGCGAGGGCAACCTCTACGGCGGCGGCGGCGGCTCCACGGGCTGTGGCGGCAGCAACGGCCGCGATGGAGGCGACGGAACGGCATCGACCTACGGCGGCACCGGCGGCACGGCGTCGTCGATGGTGCCAGGAACGCCGGGTATCGGAGAGTTTTCGGCGGGTGGCGGCACCGGCGTGAGCGGCTGCGACAACTGGTCGGGCGGGGGCGGCGGCGGCTACGGAGCCGGCGGCGGCGGCGGCGCGCAGTGGGCCGGCAGCAGTCAGGACTCCTCCGGCGGGGGCGGCGGCGGCACCGGCGGGGTCGGGGGCGCGGACAGCGGCGACGGCGGGTTCGGCGCCGGACCCTGGGGCGGCGTGGGCGGCTCGACGAGCGGCCGGGTCGGCATCGCGGGGACGGTCGGAGGGTACCTGGGGGCGGCGAGCAACAGCGACACGTCGACGGATCGCAGCTTGACCCTGGGCTCCGGCGGCGGCGGCGGCGGCGGCGGCTACCAGGAGACCGGCGGCGGCGGCGGCGCGGCGGGCGGCGGCGCGATCCACCTCTACGCCTTCGACAGCCTGTGGATCGACAGCGCCGGCCGCCTGCTGGCGAACGGCGCGGGCGGCGGCGGGGGCGCCCAGGACGAAGGCGGCGGGTCCACGAGCGCGACCGGCGGCGGCGGCGGCGGGGGTGGACTCCGCGTCGAAGCACGCAACCTCACGATCGACGCGGCGTGCCCGGCGCTGAGCGTGCGCGCCGGCAATGGCGACACCAGCGCGGGGGGCACGATCAAGCTGTTCTACGACACCCTCACCGGCACCACGCCCTCGTCGTCGTGCGCTGGCCGGGTGTACGACGGCGGCCCGGGAAGCTACGGCGCGCCCTGACCCGACGCCGATTCCCCGGCTAACGTGGCCGCGCCGAGGTCGTGATGTAGAGGTTCTTGCCGCTGCTGCTGGCAGTCCCGGGTTGCCCGCAACCCGTGGAGACGGGCGCGGGAACGGCCTGGGCTTGCGGTCCTCCACCCACGGGTAGACATACGCCTTCTCCCCCCTCGTAGTCGGTCCAGTCCGCCTGCTCGCCGCGGTGCCCCGCCCCTCCGTCGTAGCTTCGATAGGTCGGCCCCCACGTGTCCCAGTCGCGTTGCGTCGAAGGATCGATCAGCGCGAAATAGCCGTCCAGCATCTGCGTCTGCCACGACTCTTCGTTGGCGGCGACGGAGCGGGTCGCGCTGGGGCGGCCGCGCGTCGGAATGAAGCGCATCTGGAGTGACGGAACGGGAGGAAAGCAAATATGAACGCCATGGAGGCCAGCACACCCCGCCACGCTACACCCCGTGGCGGGCCCACCGCAAGGCCCGGAGCGGCGAACATTCAGGACGTCCGGGGGTGAACCGGGGGTGAACCGCGGCCGAGGCCGCGCTCGGGGCGTAGCTCCGCCCGCCGGCCCCGTTTACGCTGGTGCGCAGACCCCCCGGTCATCGACGACCGTTCGCAGGTGCATACGCCGCAACGATGGGAGCATCGGTGCCGGCCCGCCGCGCGTCCTGATCGCTACGACTCCGAGCGCGTCCGTTGGGCGCTGCCGGACGACGTCTTCCCTCGCAACGAGCTGGTCGACTCGAAATGGAGCTGCTTCTGCTGCATGGCGGTCATGGTCAGGCCGTATTCGACGGCGTCGCGTTGGAGCGCGGCGACAATCTCGACGAGCACCGGGTCGGTACCCGCGTACCGTGCGATCCGGGTGGCGACGCGGTCGAGCAGTCGCCTGGCCTCGCCGTAGTCCCGGTTGCGATTGGCGAGCACGGCGACCTCCCGCGCGCGGGCCGCGTGCCGCTGGGCGGTGATGCGGTCCACCGTCAACTCGCGCGGTTGCGCCTTGCTCTCGGCGCCGGACACCCACCTCCAGGTGCAGGACACGGGCGCGGCGGTGACGGTGCCGTCGCGGTCTGCCACGGCCAGCGTGATCGTGGTGGTGGACCCGACGGGGCCGGGCGGACAGTGGACGCGGAGCACGCACTCGAACCGCTCGCTGCTGACCAGGTCGCCGAGCGAGAGAATGAGCGTGGACCCGTCCCGCCGCGAGGGCCACGGCCCCACCGCCTCGACGGTGACGCCGACCGGGCGCTCGATCCGCAGCTCGGCGTGGCGGTGGACCACGTCGAGCGCGTCGTTGAGCTCTTCCCGCAAGAGCCGCGAGAAGTCGGCGGACGACTCGATGAACCGCGCCTGCCCGCCGCCCTCGTCGGCGATGCGACGCAACAGGACCTCGTCGAAGTTGCTGCCGATCCCGAAGGTGCTGGTGGTGATGCCACGTGCGCGCAGCTCGGTCGCGTGCCGTGCGAGGAGGTCGGGCTCCGTTTCGCCGCAGTTGACCTGTCCATCGGTGAACAGCAGGCATCGCGCGGTCTGTCCATCGGTGAGGAACTCCGCGATCTGCCCGCACCCGGTGAGCCAACCGCCACAGAGGTCGGTGCTCCCGCCGGGCCGCAGGGGAAGGAGGAGGTGGCGGGCGTCGTCGGCGTGCCCAGCGCCGGCGGTGCGGGACGGGATGGGGACGTGCATGGTGTCGTCGTAGGACACCACCGAGTAGCGGTCGGTGGCCCCGAGGAGCCTGACGCCCTCGAGCGTGGCGGCCTTGGCGAACTCCAGCTTGCCGTTGCCCATCGAGCCGGAGCGGTCGATGACGAACGACAGGTTCATCGGGAGCCGGGGACGGTCCGCGTCGCGCGTGGGCGCCGTGTACACGACGTGGACGTGGCGGCTCCCGCCGGTGCGCGCGTGGACGAGCGTGCGCTCGGTGCGGGCTTCGAGGGAGGAGGGAGCGGGCGAGGGACGCTGGGTCATGGTGATTTCCCCTTGGGATCGGAAAGGATGTCGCGTGCGGCGTCGAGCAGGCGCTCCAGCCGTTTCTGCTGATCGCGGGTGAGCGGACGCCGGACGTGGAGTTCGAGGTCGGGCGCAAGTCGGTGGCGCTCCCAGGTGGAGCGCTGGCCGAGCGCGGCGTGCGGCGATGCGCCCGGACCGTGCGAGAGGAGTGCGACCTTCTCCGGCGCGGAAGACGCTGAGGAGGTTCCCCCCAGCGCTCGCTGGATGTAGTCGAGCGCACTCTGGCCCTCGGGACCAGCGGCGCGCGGGGAGATCGCGGGCCGCGCGGGCGGTTCATCGGCGGCCGGGGGGGGCTCGCCGAGGAGACGCTCGCGGATCACGGCGAGGGGAACCTGTTGGCGCTTGAGCTGGTTGATGGCGAGCAGCAGGCGGAGGTGCTCGTCGCCGTAGGACGCGCCGAGACCCGCGCCGCTGGGCGGCGCCAGCAAGCCGTGGACGATGTAGTAGCGGACCGTTCGCTCGGTCACGTCGGCGGCGGCAGCGAGTTCGCGGAGGGTCACGCTCTCAACATGACACTGGAACGTTCTGGTGTCAATACTGCGCGCGGTTTGTTTGCGGAAAGAGGGGACGCCCCGCCACCCCCGTTCGCTCCGCCGACCCCGGCCGGCCAAGTCGCGCCGCGCGTCGAACCTGCTCAGTGATCGGCATGTCCACGCTCTCCTTCGGCGCCAACTGCCACGCCCTCCGGAAATACCGCGCGTGATGAGCGCCGCCCGGGCGTTTGTGCCCAGGCCGGCCCCGTCGGACACGCCGCACGCGATGGCGAGCACGTTGTTGAGCGCCGCGCCGAACTCGACACCCACGACGTCGTCCGTGTCGTACACACGAAAGAAGCCGCCGTGGAGCGCCTCGGCGGCCGCGTGGTTCGCGAGGGGGGTCGTGGCTCGCGACGGTCACCGCCGTCGGCAGCCCCATCCCCACTTCCCGCGCGAACGACGGACCGCCGAGCATGACCAGTGGCGCGGCGCGCGGAGGTGGGCGAGGATCTGGTCCATCGTGTACCGCGTGTCGGGTTCGATGCCCTTGGTGGCGCAGATGACCACGGTGCGCGGCGGGCGCAGCGGCGCCGCCTGCGCCATCACCGTGCGGATCGCCGTGCTGGGGACGGCCTCGATGCACACCTCCGCGTCGCGCTCGGTTGCCTCCATGTCGTCGGTGATCACGACGGTCGGAGGAAACTCGATGCCGGCGAGGTAACGGGTGTTCTTGCAGAACGCCGTGAGCGTGGTGTACCTCGCGGTCGAGCGGAGGGCCGACGGGACCGTCGAGGTGCGCCGGGCCGGTGACGCGAGCCTGGAATGATGGCACCACCTGGCCAATTCGCGTCACCCTTTCAATGATCTTCGGCAGGAACTACCTACGGCTCCTCCCGATCCGCATCGCGTGGTTGAGGCCTCACCCTCCCCGTTGTGTCCAACCCGCGCGCAGAGGACCGCCATCACGCAAACGCGTGGCTCATATAAGCCCCCGCCCACCAACGCCGCGACGCGCACCCGCACCCGCCTATGGAGCGGCCGGTTCTGGCGCGTCGCCCAGAGTCCTCAGATCCACTGTTCGAGGATCAAGTCGTTGTCGAGCTTCACCAGGCCGCGCCGGAGCAGGTCGAGCGCTGCCGTTCCTGCGGTGGAAGGGGTGGTGTCGACGGCCGTCGCGAGCGCGTTGATCGCCGAAAGCGCCGCCGCCCGCTCGAGCTTGGCGTACTCGGGGAGCGCGAGGCCGCCCGTGGCAGCGTAGCCTTCCGCCAGTTTCGCGGCGTGTTTGGTAGCGAAGCGCTCGCGGATCAGGCCGTAGAACAGCAGGCGGATGGTCTGATCGCGGCGGGCAACAAGCACGGTGCGGACGGAGGCTGGCGCGTCGGGATGGCGCAGGGCTTGCTGCACGAGGTTGTAGTACGCACGCAGCTCGCCCGATTGGGCGTTGGTGACCGCCTGCCCTTGATCGTAGTATCGAGCGAAGGTAGCGTTGGCAGCGTTGAGTTGGCCGTCGAGGCCGTACCAGGGCGTGGGCTGGTCGCCCTGGTAGCCGTCCGTCGCGTTCCAGGTCGACACGCTTTCGCCCTTGCGGGTGTTCTTGGCGATGTCCTTGTCCACGTTGCTGCCGTTGCCCTTCTCGGTCGCCTTTTCCCACCTGCCGATGTGGTTGAGGCCGCCCGACGCGGTGCCCGGCGAGCTGCCGGTGTAGGCCATGATCGACTGCAGGCCTGGGAACGCCGCTTTGTAGGTGTCCATCTGACTCTCGCCGCCGGAGTGGCAGGCCGAGACCAGCAGATGGCGCACTTGCGACGCCGCTTTGGGGAAGATGTCCTTGAGCGCGACGAAGGTCTCAAAGGGCACCCGTCCGTTGTCGTCGCCCCACATGGCGCTGCCGACGTTGTGGCCGGAGAGCACGAGTCGGTCCATGCGACGGCTGCCCGTCTCCGCTTGCACGTAGACCTCCACGAGCTGTCCGAGCTCGTCACGCGCGCCGTCACCGGCGTTGGCGATCACCGCGCTGACCTTGTTGATGAGCTCCGGGCCGAGGCCAAGCGTCGTGAGCCAGTTCGTGCGACCCGCGTCGCTCGCCAGGTCCATGCGCGTCTTGCCACGGACCAGCACGTCCTGCTCCTTCTGATTTCGAATCGACCTGGCGCCACCGTTGTCGGCGTTGAGTTGGTTGAGGTGGCCAGCCTCGGCTTCGGCCCCGCCGTTGAGGCCAAAATGGACGATGCCCGTGTGTGTCGGTTTCTTCGCCTTCAGGCGGTCGGCCATCTCCTGGTTTCCGAGGCGACTCTGGGCGTCCCTGGCTGCCGATTCCGAGGGGCCGGCGGTGCCGGTGGTGGTGCCGGTGGTGGCGGCCTGGCGCGTGTAGTCGGGCATGTTCGCTCCCTGCTCAGGGGAGGTATCCCGAACCGCGCCGCCAATCGGCGTCGGGGTACCAGAAGAAAAGCAGACCACCATCCGCCAGCACGTCGATCACGTCGGCCGACAACCGATCGTCGATCGCGGGGCACCCCCAGGTCTCGGCGGTTTCGCCCCAGCGGGAAACGTATTCAGCCCGCGAACCCTCCCACGGGTGCACGACGATCGCCCGGTCGCGGACGTTGTCGTTGTAGCCCGGCTCCAGCCCATCGAGGCGCATCGAAGCGCCGTAGGTGCCGCTGTACTCCTCCGCCCCGCGCATCATGCCCAGGCTGGACTGGTGGGAGTTGTCGGTGTTGGAGAAGGTGTCCGCTTCCGCAGAATCGACACTGGAGCTGCCTTCGCCATGCGGTACGTACAGCTCGGCAAGTACGCTGCCATCGGTAAGATCGAGCAACCACAGCCGCTGTTCCGATGACAGCAGCGAGAAGTCGGTGATCGCGTACTGGAACCGATCGGCGTCCCCGTTGCCCCAGGCGACGTCAAAGGCATACAGCGCGTCATCGGCGAACTCTGCTCCGAGGCCCTCCGCTTCCAGGCCGGGGACCGTGCTCAGGCCGAAAGTCAGGGTATACGCGCCATCCTTTTCGTCGCCGCCGCTGCTGACCCAGGTGTCCGCCACCACCCAGTACCGACCGGCTTCCACCAGGCTGCCGGCCAGCTCGTGCCCGCGGTCGATGCAATCGCCGGCGTCGCGGCTGGCCAACAGGTGCACGTCGATGTCGGCGCCAGTGGACTGATCGCTGAGCGACAGCGCGAGAAACCCATCTTCCGGCACATCCACGCGGTACAGGACCTCGGCCCCGGACTCGTCGGTCGAGGCGGCACACCCGTAGCTGTCGAAGTCGTCCAACGTCGCCGAAACCGTGGTGCCGATGTGCTCGTAGGGGAAGGTGGTCACGCAGACGAGTCCGTCCGGGCACGGCTCGGGTTCGACCGCGGTATCCTCAGGGTCACCGGAGTCCTCGGTGTCGGTACCGGAATCCTGGGTGTCGGCGCCCGTGTCCGAGTCAGCGGTGTCGCCCGTGTGGTCGGCGTCGTCGCCGGTGTCCTCGGCCCCTCCGTCGTCGGCCTCGCGGTCGGGGCGCGTCGGGCGGCCATTGTCAGGCGGCGTGCTGAAGCAGCCGAGGGAGGCGGTCATCGCAGAGAAGAGCAGGATCACGGCGCCCCCAGTAGGCGCGGCTACCCCGAGGATGCCGCGTGTGCAAGTAGGGGGGGGGCCACGCCCCAGTCCCCCAACCGCGCCCTCACCCTGACGGTCCAGACCCACGCCGGCCGTCGGGAGGCCGTCGTCACCAACGTCGCCGGGGGCCACTCCGTCCCCACCGGCGTCGGCTTCCTCCGCGATCTGTGGCTCGATGTCGAGGTGGACGGTGTCCCGCGCCGCGAGCCGCTGCTCCGGATCGGGGACCAACCGCTCGCCAGGGGCTCCCCGTCGCGCTGCTCACCGACGCCGACGAGGTTTCAGTCGGCGGCCTGGCTCCTGGAGCGTCCGTCGCGGTGGACCTCCCCGCCGGAGCGCTCACCGTCCGCCTGCGGGCGCGTGCCTTCCGACTGGAAGTCCTCGCCGCGCTCGAGCTCGACGAACTCAGCGCGGTGGCGTAACTCCAGAGCCTGCCGACTTGACTTGTCAACAAACGGGATAGACTCCAGCACCGCTGCCCGCCCCCCGCTGCTCTCCCCGAGCCGCGACCTCCCCGCTGCCACCCCGCCCACCACGCACTCCCCGCCCCCCCCCCTCGGAGCTCCCCCTGGCCCCTCCCACGGTGCACGGTCCCGGCAAGCGGACCTACGTCCTGGACACCAACGTCCTCCTCCACGATCCCGGCGCCCTCTTCGTCTTCGACGAACACGAGCTGGTGCTGCCCATCACGGTGATCGAAGAGCTCGACAAGTTCAAACGCGAGCTGAACGAACGAGGCCGCGCTGCGCGGACGGTGTCGCGACAACTCGACGCGTTGCGCGAGCGCGGCAACCTCCGCACCGGCGTTTCGCTCCCGGGCGCCGGCATCCTACGCGTCGAGTGCGGACTTCCCGGCGACGCCGCTGAGTTCTTCGCCGGCGCGCTCGACAGCGCCGACAACACCATCCTCCGCATCGCGCTCCGCGTTCAGAAGGGCCTCGGCGACACCCGTACAGTCGTCTTCGTCAGTCGCGATACGAATATGCGTATCAAGGCCGAGGTGCTCGGCCTGCACGCCGAGGACTTCGAGCATGCCCACGTCGAGATCGACGAGGCCTACACCGGCGTGCTCGAACGCGACGTCGACGCCGAGCTGATCACCGAGATCTACGGGCGCGGTTGGGTGCCCGAGGACGACGCCACGCGGGTGTGCCCCAACCAGTTCGTCATCCTCAAGAACAACGCCAACCCGTCGCAGACGGCCATGGCCCGCTACGACCAGCGGCAGAAGCGGCTCTCGTTGGTCGGCCGCCACAAAGAAGGCGTTTGGGGCATCTTCGCGCGCAATCGTGAGCAGCTCTTTGCCCTGGATCTGTTGCTCGACGACAGCGTCCCGCTGGTCACCCTCGACGGCATGGCGGGCACCGGAAAGACGCTCATCGCCATCGCCTGCGGGCTGCAGCGTGTCGCCGACGACAAGCGATACCGCCGGCTGGTGGTCGCGCGGCCGATCTTCCCGCTGGGCAAGGACATCGGCTTCCTGCCAGGCTCGCTGGACGAAAAGCTGAACCCCTGGATGAAGCCCATCTTCGACAGCCTGGAATTGTTGTGCGGCGGCGAGGACCAGGCGGGTACCGGAAACGAACGGCCCAGCAGCCGTCCCAACAACGGCAAGCCCCACGCGCCGAACTACCAGGCCTTGCTCGACCAGAAGATCGTCGAGATCGAGCCGCTCACCTACATCCGGGGCCGCTCCCTGCCCCGCCAGTTCCTGGTGATCGACGAGTCGCAGAACCTGACGCCCCACGAGGTCAAGACGGTCATCACCCGCGCCGGTGAAGGCACCAAGGTCGTCCTCACCGGCGACCGCTACCAGATCGACAACCCATACGTCGATGCCACCAGCAACGGGCTGTCCTACGTGGTGGAGCGTTTTCGCAACTCGCCGATGGCCGGGCACGTGACCCTCCGAAAGGGCGAGCGCAGCTCACTCGCCGAGGCGGCGGCGGCGCTGCTCTGAGCCCGCGGCCCGGCGCGATGATAAAAGACGACCGCATCCCAAAACCGGGCACACCCCCAGGAGTCCTTATGTGTCTGTCCCGACGCGCCTTCGCCGCCTCGCTGGGGTCTTTCGTTGCTATCGTCGCCTGCACGCCCGACGGCGCGACCGCGGCCGCCCCCATCGGTCCTGAGCCGGCGCCCGGGTTGTCGCTGCCGTCGGACCCCGCCACCGTCACGCCGATCGCCAGGACCGACGCCGAGTGGCAGGCGCTCTTGCCGCCCGGGAGCTACCGCGTACTGCGTGAGGCGGGCACCGAGCGGGCGTTTTCTGGCCGCCACTGGAACAACCACGAAACGGGCGCCTATGTGTGCTCCGGGTGTGGCCTGCGGCTGTTCACCTCCGAGGACAAGTTCGACTCCGGCACCGGCTGGCCCAGCTACACCCGTCCAGCCCGGCCCGATCGAGTCAAGATCAATCGCGACGTCACCGAAGGAATGGTGCGCGAAGAGGTCGTCTGCGCCCGATGTGCGGGCCACCTCGGCCACGTCTTCGACGACGGCCCCGCCCCCACCGGGCAGCGCTACTGCATCAACAGCGCCTCGCTGGTCTTTCAGGCCGTCCCGCCACCGACGAGCGGCGCCGTGCCGCACGGGTGACAATGCCGCGGATGCCCGCCCCCCCGCCGATGAACAACCGCGAGACCAGCTGGCTGGAGTTCAACGCCCGCGTCCTCGAAGAGGCCATGGACCCCACGGTGCCGCTGCTGGAACGGCTGCGCTTCCTGGCGATCTTTTCCTCCAACCTCGACGAGTTCTTCATGGTCCGCGTTGCCGGCCTGTGGCGGCAGCTCGACGCGGGCGTGACGCAGCCCGGGCCCGACGGCATGACGCCCCGTCAGGTGCTGGACGCGGTGAGCGCCCGCGCGCATGAACTTGTCGCGACCCAGCACCGCATCATGTTGGACGACCTGCTTCCCGCGCTGGGGGCGGAAGGCATCCACCTGCGGCGGAAGGGGGCGTGGACGGTCGCGCAGGAGACGTTCTTGCGGGCGTGGTTCCGGGCCAACGCGCTGCCGGTCATCACCCCCATCGCCATCGACCCGGCCCACCCCTTCCCCCACATCGCCAACCGCGCGCTGTGCCTGGTCCTGGAGTTGTTGCCACACGACGACGAGGACGAGCTCCCGGCCCCACAATCCTGCATCATCCACATCCCGGCCGCGGTTCTTCCCCGCTTTCTGATGCTTCCCGCCGAGGGGGATTCGGTCGAGGTGGCGCTGTTGGAAGATGCGATACGCCTGAACCTCGATGTGTTGTTTCAGAATGCCGAGGTGGTCAGCGCCGGCGCCGTCCGGGTCACTCGCGACGCCGAATTGGACTACGACGAAGACCGTGCCGAGGACCTGATGCGCACCGTCCAGGCGGCGGTGCGAAACCGTCGCCTCGGTGCGGCGGTTCGCCTGCAATATGAGCCTGAGGTCGACCCGTCCGAGCTGGCGCGGGTGGTGAGCGAGCTGGAGCTCGACCCCACCGACCTCTACGCGGCCGAAGGCTTCACCGCGTTCGCCGACCTGTTCCAGCTCTACTCCCTGGTCGCGCGGCCCGACCTGAAGTTCCCCCCCTGGACGCCCCAATCCGCCGGCCGCTTCGCCGCCGGGCGAGACGTGTTCGCGGTGATCGACCGCGGCGACGTCCTGGTCCATCACCCCTACCAGAGCTTCGATCACGTGGTGAACTTCCTGGAAGCGGCCGCGCTCGATCCCGATGTGTTGGCGATCAAGATCACGCTGTACCGGATGTCGCGAGATAGTCGCATCGCACACGCGCTCTTGACCGCGGCGCAGAACGGCAAGTCCGTGGTGGCGCTGGTCGAGCTGCGGGCGCGCTTCAACGAGGAGTCCAACATCGCGTGGGCGCGACGGCTCGAAGATGCAGGCGCGCACGTGGTCTACGGGGTGACCGGGTACAAGACCCATGCAAAAGCGGCGCTGGTGGTCCGTCGTCATCGCGGCGGCGTTCGGCGTTACGTCCACCTCGGAACCGGGAACTACAACGAGGGCAACGCCGCCTCCTACGCCGATTTCAGCCTGTTCACCGCGCGCGAATCCATCGGCGAGGACGTCACCTGGTTGTTCAACCTGCTCACCGGCTACACCCGCCCCCCGCCCATGCAGGAGCTGCTCCTCGCGCCGATGCACCTGCGGGACGAGTTCCAGACGCGGATCCGCCGCGAGGTGGAGAACAAGAAGCTTGGCAAAACGTCGGGAATCGTGGTGAAGCTCAACGCGCTGATCGATCCGGACCTGATCGCGGAGCTGTACCGTGCATCGCGAGCGGGGGTGCGCGTCGACCTGATCATCCGCGGCATCTGCGGCCTGCGGCCGGGCGTGAACGGTCTCTCGGACAACATCCACGCCATCCGCATCGTCGACCGCTTCCTCGAACACGCACGCGTCATCCGCTTCGACAACGGCGGCGAGCGCGAATTCTGGCTGAGCAGCGCCGACTGGATGCCGCGGAACCTCAACGGCCGCATCGAGATCGCCTTCCCCGTGCATGACAAGGCGCACCAGAAAGAGCTGGACCAGCACCTGGACTCTCAGCTCGCCGACAATGTGAAGGCGTCGATCATCCTGCCGGATGGGAAGAATCAGCGGCGCGTGGCGGCGGGACCGGCAGTGCGCAGCCAGGAGCTGTCGATGAAGCGGGCGCGCCGGCGCTGAACGGAGACGGTCCGGCCGTATCAACCACCCGCAGCGACGCCCCGCTCGGCCAGCGCTCGCGCCACCCGCAGCACCTCCTCCTGCCAGAATCCCTGGATCGGCTTGTCCAGAAGGCGCCCAGCGTCGTGGTCCAGCGCCGCCGCGTACAGGCGACGCTCCCGCGGCGTGAGCCCCGACACCGCCGGTGGGCGGACCATCGGCACCGCGCGCAGGCGCCCGCGGATTCCGGCCGCCCCCGGATCGGCGATTGGGGTGTCGCCAAAGAGCGCCCGGAAGGCCACGCCCTCGCGGATGCCGTAGGTCGACAGGTGCATGCCGCCGAAGCCGCCGAGGCGCAGCACCGCGCTGAGCACCACCCCGGCCGCGACGATCGTGTCCACCCGATGCGACGCCAGTCCCGGCGTGCCGGCGCGGAGCGCCGTCGGCTTGCGAGAGAGCACTTCATAGCCGTCGAGGAGGGCCTCCCCGTCCAGCAGGAAGCCGTGCCCGTGTCCGGTGCGCACCGGCCGCTCACGTCGCGACATCTTTCCGTATGCTCGCGCGCTGCCCCCGACCGCGACGAGATTGCCGCGATGTCGCCGCAGCCACGGCACGGTGTGGAGCGCCTCGACCACGTGCCGCCGAAGCGAACACAGGGCGGGGCCCGACGGCGGATCAGCCCCGCGCAGGAACGTATCGTACAGGCGCAGCGCCCCCAGCGGCAGCGACACGCTGCGCATCACACGGCGGCGGGCGACCTCGACCAGTTGCATCGAGCCGCCGCCGAGGTCCAGGACGATGCCGTCGCGCATCGGCAGCGTACACAACACGGTGTGGGCCGCCAACTGCCCTTCCTCCACGCCGCTGACCAGCCGGGCGCTGACGCCGAGCTCCTCGTTCATCCGCGCGACCAGGGCCGCCCCGTTGGTGGCGTCGCGCATCGCCGAGGTCGCGACCACGTGCACGTCCTGAACGTCGAGCGCCCGGGCCCGGCGGACATAGCCGCCCAGCGTCGAGAACAGCTGCCGCACCGCGCTGGCCGGGAGCGAGCCGGCCTCGTCGAGCGTCTCGATCAGCCGGAGCGAAGCGCCCTCCTGGTGCAGCCGGTCGAGGAACCCCCCGACCCCAGCGTCGAAGACGGCCAGGGACGTGCTCCCGGAGCCGATGTCGATGACTCCTACGCGGCGCGGCACGTTCGGGTCTATCATGCTCCGGGGGAAGACGCTCGCCGCGTCCTCCCCCTACCGTCGCCTACCCTCCGGCCTCCAAGCTACGCTTTCCGGCCTGCGGCGGCGGTCGGGTTGGATAACCCGCCCGCCGGGCGACTCTCCCCCACCTGGGCGTCACCCAGGCCGCAGCAGCTTCATGGCTCAATGAGCCCACGTCGCGACGGCATGGATGACGATCATGCTCCGGGGGAAGACGCTCGCCGCGTCCTCCCCCTACCGTCGCCTACCCTCCGGCCTCCAAGCTACGCTTTCCGGCCTGCGGCGGCGGTCGGGTTGGATAACCCGCCCGCCGGGCGACTCTCCCCCACCTGGGCGTCACCCATGGGAAACCATCCTCTGGCCGGGGGAGAGCGCGCAGACCGCGGACACGTGTGCTACACGGCGCCCACCATGCTCTTCCTCCTCTTCGCCTGTCAGAGCGACTCCGACCTCACCCACGTCACCAGCGCCCCCGAGGTCGCGCTGGTCAACCCCGGCGAGGGCGATGTGCTGCGCATGGGAGAGGGTCCGTATGCCGCCGATGCTCAGGTCAGCGACCGCTTCACGCCCGCGCTCTCGCTCCAGCTCACCTGGAGCCTCGACGGGGTGGACGTCGCCGGCGCAGCCGACGAAGCGGGCGCCGCCTCGTGGGCGATGCCCCTGGACGAGACCACCCTCGGCGAGCACGAGGTCAGCCTCCGCGTCACCGACGAGGACAGCGACACCGCCAGCGCCACGGCGCACTTCCTCCTTCTGGGCCCCCGCGAGGCGCCCGTGGTCCAGATCACCCTCCCCCTCGACGGCACCACCTCCGAGCCCGTCGCGCTCACGACCTTCCAAGGCATCGCCACCGACAGCGTCACCGCCCCGGGGGACCTGCTGCTCGCCTGGGACATCGATGGCAGCGAGCCGGAAGGGCCGATCACCGCCGGCGGCGAGTCGATCCTCCTGGCGCCGCTCGCCGTCGGCACGCACGTCATCACGCTGAGCGCCACCGACACCGACGGGGATGTCGGGAGCGACGTCGTCACGGTGACGGTCACCGACGTGCCGATCGTGGCCGAGCCGGGGGACCTCGTCTTCTCCGAGATGATGGTGGACCCGGAGGTCGTCGCGGACGAGGTGGGCGAATGGGTCGAGCTGTACAACGACAGTGGCAGCACCATCGACATCGCCGGGTACTCCTTCCACGACGACGACGTCGATCTATACGTGCTCGAAGGCAGCATCCCGGTGCTCGCCGGCGACTACGTGGTGCTGTGCGCGAACCTCGATCCCGCGACGAACGGCGGCGTGCCCTGCGACGCGTTCTTCGAACGCCAGCCCAACGGCGACGGCCTGGCGCTGGCCAACGGCGAGGACGAGTTGGTCCTGTCGCGGGCCGACGGCGTGCAGATCGACTGGCTACACTATGACGAGACCTGGTACCTCTCCGGCGCGGCCATCGGCATCGATCCTGCCTTCCAGGACGCGGGCGACAACGACGAGCTGAGCCACTGGTGCGGCCAGACCACGGTCGTGAGTACCGGCGGCGAGCCCGGCACGCCCGGCCAGACCAACGACGTCTGCTGGTAGCCGATGTCGCCGCTGACCACGCATGTGCTCGACACCGCCCACGGCACCCCCGCGGCGGGCGTCGGCGTGACCTTGAGCGAGGACGTGGGCGGCGCCTGGCGGGACGTGTCGACCCGACAGACCAACGCCGACGGTCGCGTGCCGGACCTGCTCCCGGAGAGCGGCCTGCACGCCGGCCGATGGCGGCTGCGCTTTGATGTGGCGCCCTACTTCGCCGCGCGCGGGCTTGGTTGTTTCTTCCCGTACGCGGAGCTGGTCTTCGACGTGACGGACCTGTCGCGACATCATCATATTCCGCTGCTGGTCTCGCCCTTCAGCTACTCGACCTACCGCGGCTCCTGAGAGGCCGCGATACAGCGCCCGCGTGGACATCCGAGCCTACGCCGTCTTCCTGCCCCCGCCGCTTCTGGCCGCGCTCGACGCCGAGATGGAGGCGACACCAATCCCAGGGTTGCGCTCTACGCACGGTCTCGGTACGCGATTCCCCGTGCTCGAATCCGCGGAGATGCTGGGCCTGGTGGTAGAGGTCCATCGTGCGGTGGCGGCTGACCTGGACGCGGTCCTCGAGCGTCGGGTCGCCGACCGCGCGTACTTCGACCGCCGGACGCTCGAACTCGCGACTCAAAACGTCGGTCGCGACATCCAGGACGTCCGTTGGGCCACGGCGCTCGGCGAGGCCGACGCCCACGGCCGAATCGTCGCGGGGCCGCGGCCCGGGGTCGTCGACGCCCGCACGGTCGAGGTGCCGGAGTTCATACGCGGGCACCAGGTCACGTTGTTCGGCCCACCGGACTCCGCCCGGATGGCGATCAACGCGATGAACGCCGTCCACCGCCGGCGACCCGACGAGCCGCCGCTGGTCGCGGAGCTGGTCGCCGGGCACGTCGCCCGCTGGGGCGCCGACAGCGAGGACAGCAAGACGCCGCTGGTGGAGAGCCTGTACGACGCGAGCATGAACCTGGCGCGCTGCTTCGACGGGACGCTGGTGGACACCGACGCGCGTACCGGGCGAACCCTCCGGCTGGCCGAGTCGGCACGTTCCCTGCCGATCAAGCGAGTCGCCGGCCTCGCCCTGCCCGATGGGAACCACCTCCTCGACGGGTCGCCGCTGCCGCTCCATCTGGTGGAGTTGGTTCAACATGCGTGGTTGAACCGTGAAAATCGGGAGGCGCTCGTCTTCTACTTCCCCAAGCTGGAGAATGACGAAGAGGCCGCCTACCTCGCGGCGCTCTTGCGGGCGACCGAGGCGGGGATCGCCGCGCGCGATCCCCGCTTCGCGGCGGGCTCGCTGCGCGTGCTGGTCGTCTTCGAAAACCCACGTGCGATCTTCCGCATCCGGGAAATGGCCGCCGCACTCCACCCCTGGTTCCTCGGGGGTAGCCTCGGTTGGCACGACTTCCTCGCCGCCACCGCCCGGCTCTTCCGGTACGACCCCGGCTACCGCATCCCGGTCAAGGCGGATCCCAACATCGTCATCCGGCACATCCGCGAGAGCCACCGCATCCTCGTGCGCGACCTCGGCGCCTGCGGCGCGCTCAAGATCGGCGGGATGTACGGCGTCCTGCCCACCGAAGGCGACGCGCGCAGCGTCATGGTGAGCATGGCGGGTTTTGTCCGCGACGTCGTCACCCAACTGCGGCGGGGGCTCGACGGCTTCTGGGTGGCGCACCCGGACTTCGTGCGCGTCGGGATCGCGCTGTGCGAGGCGTGGCGACGACGGCGGCAGGAGCCGACCGACACCACGCTCTTCGCGCTCATCGCCGCGCTGGTGCCAGACCCGGCGGAGGCCCCCCGCCTGCTGGCCTTCCTCACCGCGGACGATGCGGCCAGCCTCGCGCCCGAGGATCCTCGATACCTCCGCGCGGTGCTCGCCGCCGAGTTGGGCGGCAGCGACGTCATCGCCAACGACGACCCCGAAGAGGTGCGCTACAACGTCTTCCAGGCGCTGCAATACCTCGCCGACTGGCTGTCGGGAAACGGATGCGTCGCCCTCCCGGCCAGCCTGCGTGCCGCCGACGGCGAGCCCGTTCCCGTCCGGGTGATGGACGATCTCGCGACCACCGAGCGCTCACGATGGGAGCTGTGGGCCGAGGTCCACCACGGCCGCGTTCCCCGCTCCCGATTTCTGGCCATCCTCGCCGAAGAGGTCGCCTTCCTCCGCGACGGGTGCGAGACGCCGACCCACCGACCGGCGGTACGATGGGCGGGCGAGGCCGCGCGCTGGTACCCGATCGCCGAGCAACTGCTTCGGCTCTTGGTCCTCACCGAGCGTCCGCCCGAATTCGTGACCGAGCTGCTGCTCCCCTTCACCTACGCCCCGATCCGCAACGCTGCCGACCCCTGGGCGGAAGCGGTTCGGCTGTGCCCGGGGCGGTACTCCACGGGGTGATATGAGGGTGGCATCAGGCCGGGCCTGCGAGAACCGGTGAAAGATTCAGGGGCGAAATTCCTCCGGAATCCCCGGACCGCGATCCTCGACTTCGATGCGGACGCCAGCGCCGCCGCTCCCCAGCGCAGCCCCCACATCACTACCATCACGACGCTGGCCACCATCGAGGCCCCGGGCGAGTACCCGCCGCTGGGTCTGCACGATCGGTCGCTCGCCGCGGGTGCTCGGCTCCGCAAACGCGGCGACAGCCGACGCGCCCGCGCCGGCCATGCGTCGTAACGTCGAAGCGCCTGGGGCAGAGCTACGGGCCACCCTCAGTGTCCGTGGTGGTGATCGTGGCCGTCGTGACCGTGCGCGTGGCCGTGCGAAAGCTCATCACCTGTCGCGATACGAATGGAACGAATCTCGACGACGAAGCGCAGGTCCAGTCCAGAAAGCGGGTGGTCCAGGGTGACGCTGATGCCGTCGTCGTCGACGCCCACCACGTAGAGCATCATCGATTCCCCGTCGGGGCCGCGGGCGCCGAGCGGCATGCCGATCTGCGGCTGCATCTCGCCCGGGAGCTCGGTCCGCGGGACCCGGAATCCCTGCCCGGTACGCTCGCCGTAGGCCTCCCGGGCCTCGACGACGATGTCCAGCGCTTCACCAGCCTGGCGGCCCAGAAGCTGTCGCTCGAGCCCGGGCACGATCTGCCCGGTTCCATGAAGGTAGCTGAGCGGCTTCCCCTCCGACGCGTCGATGACGCGGCCGTCGGGCGCGTGGAGCACGTAGTCAAACGAGACGACCGAACCGGCAGAGATGACCATCGCCGTCGGCTAACGGATGGCCCCGCAAGGCGCGAGCCGGTGGTACGCGTGTTCATGCCCGTTCTTCTCGACAGTCACGGCCCGGTCGGCGTGCTCACCCTGGACCGGCCCGCGCGCGCACACGCCTACGGTCGCGACCACCTCGACCAACTCCTCGCCGGAGCCCACGAATTGGCGGCGCTCCACCCCGTGCTGGTGATCACGTCCAGCGGTGAGCGCGCCTTTTGCGGGGGCGCCGATCTTCAGGCGATGTCGGGCGCCGGTCCGCTGGAGGCCCTGGCGCTGCACAGCCAACTCACGTTCACCGCCATCGCCCGATTGTCGGTGATCGTGCTCGCGGCGGTTCAAGGCGCGGCCGTCGCGGGCGGCTTCGAGCTGGCGCTGGCCTGCGATCTGCGGGTGGCCGGCCGGCGGGCCCGCTTTTCGCTGCCGGAGACGGCCCTCGGCATGGTTCCCAGCGCCGGTGGAACCACCCGCCTCACCCGGCTGGTCGGCGCGTCCAGGGCCAAGGCCGTGATCCTCGGCGGCGAGGTCCTCGATGCCGCGACGGCCCTCGCGTGGGGGCTGGTCAACCGGATCTCCGATGACCCCCGGGCCGAAGCGCTGGCATGGGCCACCCAGATCGCCGGGCGCGATCGGACGGCGCTTTTGCTGGCCAAGGAGCTCATCGACGCCGACCACACGGGGGCGTCGCTGGCGCGCGAACGCCCGGCGGAGGCGATCCTGTACGACCGGAGAGTTCGACCCTGAGGCTACAGCAGGTCCTGGATGATCCTCGGGTCTGTCGCGGCCATCGCCGCCACGCTCCGGGTGATCATCCCCTGTTCCAACAAGACCCGCAGGTGGTCCTCGAGGCGCTGCATGCCCAGCGCGCGCCCGGTGGACATCACGTTGTGAAGCTGATGAAGCTTGTGCTCACGGATGAGGTTGCGGACCGCGTCGGTCACGACGAGCGCCTCGGTGGCGAGGACGCGGCCCCGGCCGTCGGCGCGGGGAAGGAGCCGCTGCGAGATCACCGCGGTGAGGGTGTTCGCCAGTTGAACCTTCACCTGACCCTGTTGGGCGGCCGGAAACACGTCGATGATCCTGGAGATCGTGCTGGCGGCGTTGGTGGTGTGCAACGTCGCGAGCACCAGATGCCCGGTCTCGGCGGCGGTCAGCGCGGTCGCGATGGTCTCGAGGTCGCGCATCTCGCCGATGCAGATGACGTCAGCGTCCTCGCGAAGGGCGTGGCGTAAAGCCTCGGCGAAGCTGCGGGTATCGGTGTTGACCTCGAGCTGGACGACCAGCGCCTTCCGGTGCTGGTGGCGGTACTCGATCGGGTCCTCAATGGTGATGATCTTGACCTGCTTGCGCTGGTTCAAGTAGTCGATCAGCGCGTTGAAGGTGGTGGTCTTGCCCTGGCCGGTCGGACCGGTCACCAGCACCAGACCGGCGTCTTTGAGTACCAGCTCCTTGACCACCGGCGGCAGGCCCAGTTCGTCGGGTGAGCGCGTGCGCCGCGGGGTCACCCGGATCGCGGCCTCGGCGATGCCATCCCGCAAGTGCACCGACACCCGGAACTGGCCCAGCACACCGTCGTTGCGGGGGTCCTGGACCTCCACCGACACCGAGAGTTGCCAATCCCGATCGAGCGCCACCAACTGGTGGTGCTGGAGGACGGAGCGCACCAGCGCATCACAGGCCGGCCGGTCGAGGACGGGGGCCGAGAGGGCGCGTACCTCGCCGTGGATGCGCATCGTCGGCGGAGCCCCCGCGACGAGATGGAGGTCGCTCCCGCCCGAAGTCAGCACCTCGGCGAGCAGCGTCACGATGTCCATGCGCCAGCGTAGCCAGATCCGCGGTAGGATGACGCCATGCGTCCGCTGTTGCTGCTCGGTTTGTTGGCCTGTGACTCCGCAATCCAGTCGGGTACGGTCAAGCCCGGCGAAGGGGACCCGTGCGACGGGGCATGTCAGGACACCCTGACCTGCACGCAAGCGGGCGTCTGCGCGGCGGACGGTGTGCCGGGAACGGCGCTCTCCGGCGACGACTGCTCCGCGACCGCCGACTGCGCGTGGAGCCTCGAGTGCAACTCTGCCAATCAATGCGCCGACGCCGACGCCGCGCAGACCGGCGGCGCCGGGGACGCGTGCGGTGGAGACGAGGACTGCCAGGCGGGTTACTCTTGCGACGGAGACGTGTGCATCGACCTCGAGATTCCCTACTGGGAAGGCGGTGCATGCCCCGCCGACGCCGGGGCCGACGAGGAGTTCAAGGTCCTCTACCAGATTCCGGACCTGCCCACGACCGACGAGCTCGACTTCTTCAGCATGCCCTTCCCCAACAATCTACGGCTGGACAGCGCCGGCCGCCCGCAGATGGACGGATTTCCGGTTCCAGGCGACGAATCACCGACCGCCGGCCGGCTACTCGCGTTGATCGAGCAACAATCCTATTGGGGGCTGGACCCGGTCGTCCTGTTCCGCTTCAACAAGGCCCAGGATCTCGACACCATCCGCGTGGGCACCACCGATGCCACCCTCCACTTCGCCAGCATCGACGCCGATGCCGAGGACTTCGGCGGGGTTGACGATTTCGAGTATTTCACCCGGCAATCCCGCGACCGCTACGTCTGTCGGAACTGGCTCGCGATCACGACCTTCCCGGGCAGACAACTGCTCCCGAACCACAACTACGCGGTGTGGATCACCAAGGGCGTGGAAAGCGGCGGGGCCGAGGTCTTCCGTGACGACGATTTCAAGGTGTTGATGCAGGACGAACGCCCCGACGACGTCACCGACGCCCGCGCGTACGACGCCTTTGCGCCCTTCCGCGACTACGTCGACGAAAACGGCCTCAGCCGCGGTGAAGTCGTGGCCGCGACCGTGTTTTCGACCGGGGACCCCGCTCGCGACCTGCGCTACACTCGGGAGGTCGTCGAAAGCGACGAGACCATCGTGAGCGTGAATGCGCTCGATCTCTGCGGCGCCTCCCCCTGTGAGCGCGCCTGCGTCGGCGCCTCGGGGCTGGCCGAGAAACATGGCAACGTCAGCATTCCCGACTTCTCGGCCTCCGGGTCCGTCCAGTACAACGGGACCTTCCGCCCGGTGGTCCAGGAGACCGACTCGGTCTGCGCGGTCCTGACGGTGCCGCAGGGCGCCGCCCCCGACGCTGGATGGCCCGTGGCGCTCTGGCTCGGTGACCTTGGTGGCGACGCCCAGGACGCGGTTCGCAACGGCGTCGCGGAGGCCTTTGCACAGGAAGGTGTCGCGACGTTGTCCATCGACCTTCCCCACCACGCGGACCGCGCCGAGGCCGAGAACCCGCTGGCGGCATGGTTCGCGGTCGAGCGACCGGACCGCTGGCGGGCCACCCTGTTCCAGGCCTTTGCGGATGGTCTGGTCCTCCAGCGCCTCGCCGCCGACCCGCTTCTCGGCCTGGACCCGGACCAGGTGTGGATGGTCGGCGAAGGCGTGGGGGCCGATGCGGGGGTGCCGATTCTGGCATGGGGCAAGGAGCTCCGCGGCGGCGTCCTGGGAAATCCCAGCGGGATGGTGGGTGAGTTGGCGACCCTCCGCAGTGCGCCCTACGACGTCGAGCACGCCCTGCAGCGCGCCGTCGCCGACACCAACGTGAGCCGCTTCCACCCCCTCGTCGGGCTGCTGCAGCAGTGGATGGGGCCGATCGATCCGATGGCCAGCGCTCAGGGCGTGCTGAGGGACGCCTCCACGCTGGCGAAACATGTCCTGGTGGTGAGCGGAGTGGACGACGGGGAGGTGCCGGATGCGCAGCGCGAGGCGGTCCTCCGCGCGATGTCGGTCCCGACGGTGGGCACCATGCACGAGGACTACAATCAAGCCGATGGAGACTCACCCCTGAAGGAGAACGTCAGCACACCCGACGGCAAGCGGACCGCCGGTGAGTTGCAGTTCCAAGCGGGCCACCGCGCGCTGTCCGAGACGGCTTCCGAACAGGCCGCGGCCTTCGTCGGGAGCGGCGTGCGCGACGGCGCCCCGACGATCACGGAGTAGGAAGCAGCAGCACCCCACCCGCGACGGGGACGTCGTTGGTCGAGGCCGAAGTCACGTCAGCCGCGGCCACCAGCCCGTCACCATCGGCGTCACAGCCCCAGCGGATGCCCGAGGGCACCCCGGAAAAGGGGCCGGCCTGCCACGAGCCCGCCGGCGCCTCGACCCGCGCGATGGCTCGACCGTCCTTGGTCAGCAGCTCGACGCGCACCACTCCAGCGCACGGTCCAACCACGCGGCCGTGGCCGATGAGCGGTCCTTCGACGGGGATCAGGGGCTCTCGGGCGTCGATGACGGCCTCGACCATCACCGTCGGGGGCGTGGCCACGGGGATGAGGCAGGCGGCCAGCAGGGCGATCAGACGCGCTCCACCCGGCAGGGCAGCCCGGCCAATGCCGGCGCCCCGACGAAGGGGTCGAGGCGGTCGTGGGGAATGATCGAGGCCACGTCCGTTGCGTAGCCGATGGGCAGATCCACCGTGTCGAGCCGGAGCCCAGCGTCAAGGGTCACCGTTGCCTCGACCGAGCCGGCCTCGGTCACGATGCGCACGCGGTCACCCGACGCGAAGCCGGCGTCGGGATGCAGGGTGACCCCCGGATCCGGGGCGTCGGCGGGGCGGTCGAAGGGGCGGAGCGCCGCATCACGCGGGGCCGCGGCCTGCAACCAACGGTCGAAGCCGGCCGGCGCCGTGGGGGGCGTCAGTCGCGACAGCGCCTCCGCGATCGCGGGGGGGAGCAGCTCGATGAGGCCAGAGGCCGTGGTCACGCGCCAGTTGGCGCGGTCGTGGTCGCCGCCCTGCCAGGTTCCCGATTCGCGCAGAGCGTCGACGGTGGTCTTGCCTCCCAGCGCCAACACGCGGGCCTCCCAGGGCCCGAGGTCGGCCTTGGCGAGGTAGGCGCCCAGCGCGCGCAGGTGCAGGCCGTGCGCGCCCCCGCGCACGGTGGGCCCGACGGCGCCGAACAGGTCGGCGAGGATGCGGTCCTCGGACCGCGCCTCTCCCGGGGGCGGAACCAGGGCCGGTGTCCAGGCCGACTCCCGGTTCGGCAGGATCGCGCCGTCGTGAAGGTGCAGGTCTTCCCGCTCCCAGGGGTGCGTGGCCGGCAAGACCCAGTGCGCCAGGGCGGTGGTGTCATTCTCCGCGACATCGATAGCAACTATCAGATCGAGTGATGCGAGCGCCTCACGGAGACGACTACCCCCCGGCAGCTCGCGGGCGGGATCGCCCATGACCGACACCAGCGCCCGGACCTGACCGGCCCCCGGACGGGCGATCTCGTCGGTGAGGACCGCGCCGGGTGCCTGGAGCAGGAGGAGCGGGAAGTTCCCGGTGCGCGTCCGCGGCGCTTTTTCGGTTGGGAGCTGGGCGGCGACCGCGTGGATGTCCAGCACACCCTTGGCGTCGTAGAGCCCGCCCGGTCGCATCAGGTTCGCGGTCAGCGCGTGCAGGACGATCGCCGCCCAGGAGGCCAGGGTCGCCGTCTCGGACGCGAGCATCTGCGGCGACCGGTGGGCCAGCGACATGGCCGAGCGGGAGAACTTCAACGCCACGCCCGCGATCTCCTCAGGTAGTACCCCACAGATCGGGCCCACGCGCTCCACGGGCCAGGCCGACACGGCGGCGACGAGCGCGTCCCATCCGGCGGTGAAGTCGGCGACGTACTGCTTTTCGTGCCACTTGTTCTTGATGATGGTGTCGAGGAGCCCGAGAAGTAGAAACACCTCGGTTCCAGGACGAATATGCAGGCGCACGTCGGCGCTCGCCGCCATCGGGGTGGTGCGCGCATCGGCCACCACCACCTTGGTGCCCTTGGTCTTGCGCGAAAACGCGAGCTCGCCCGCGTGCGTGCGCCCGGCCTGAAGAGGCCCCCAGCCCTGGGCATCCTGATTTCCACCCAGACAAAGCACATAGTGCGCGCGGCCCACATCGCCTTGCAGCGCCACCGGGTGCCCGAGCATCAGCTCGGCGGCGCGCACCCACGCGCCACCCATGGTGGACAGCGGCGAGTAGAGGTTCGGCGTGCCGAGGCCCAACGTCCAGGCGAGTGTGCGGGTGAGCCCGCGGGTGTGCGTTCCGACGGGTGCACCGGCATAGGTCGCGAGCGAGGCCGGGCCGGTCTGGCCGCGGATCGCCTTGAGACGGGCGCCGATCTCGGCGATGGCGACGTCCCACCCGACCTCCTCCCACCCGGCGCCCACGCGTTTGCGCGGGCGGAGGATGCGGCGCGGGTCCTGCGCTGCGTCCGCGCTCTGCAGGCACAGTCCGCAGGTGCCGCCACGGCCCGAGGGCAGGGCTTCGTTGGCGCGCAGGCCGGTGATGCGGCCGCCCTCGACCGTGGCCGACAGCGGCACCAAACACTCGCCGTGCCGGCACCAGGTCAATCGCTCCTCGGTCATCCGCCCTCCGCGACGCGCGCTTATCCCACCAGTCCGGGGAGCACGGCGCGGAGAAGCCGCATCGTGTGAGGCAGATGACGCGACTGCGCCAGCAGGGCCTCGGCAGCGGCCCGGGAGCGAAGGTGGGGTACCAGCCGGGCGACCAGCATGTCCGGCTCCGGGCTCCACGCCGCCGCCAGATGCGCGACGACCTGGGCGTGAGGATCGGTGTTGAGCGCCAGTGCCGCAGCGCGCGCGGCCACGTTGGCATCCACGGGCAAGAGCGCCGCCGCTGGCTCGGCACGCCCGGTGACCTCCGCGGCCGCGACCAGGCCCTCGATGTGGCCCGCTTCGGCATGGGCCACACAGCTCTGGGCGAAGCTGGGGCGACCCGACGCGGCGATCAGATGCACGCGGCCGGCGCCGGGGCCCTCGACCTTCCGGGACAGCTTCACCAGCCACCCCGCGGCGGGATGCCTCTCTGCCGCCACCCGCAGCACGTCCACCGCCGCCTCGCCGCCCAGCTCTGCCAGGCGCGGGTAGCACCCACGCGGCGTCAGCTGCCGCTCCAGGATCTCGACGTGGGCCAGCGCCGCGCGGACGTGCACCGCGCCGCCGGGGGCACGTGCGCCACAGGCGACCTCCACCAGGGCGATGGGCGCGGTCGTCGCCAGCATCGCGAACAGCTCGGCCGGATCGGCGAGCTGATGCGCCGAGCGCACGATGTCGTCGAGCTCGTCGCGAGCGGTACGCACCAGCGGCGACACCGCCGGGGCCTTGGGCTGGGTGGGCTCGTCGTCGAAGGGATCGCCGCTCATCGGGGGCTCCGCACGCCGCACATCGTCGTGAGCGCCTCGGTGCGCCACGCCAGGCCCACCGGCACGCCGATCCAGTCGGTCACCGGCCCCTCCGGATGAAAGTAGCCGGGCCGATCCCGCACGCCGGGCTCGTCGTACAGCGGGTGGCCGGCAGGTACCGCCACGGCGCCATCGGCGCGCACCTCGCCGAGGCCACACGCGGCGACCACCACACCCTCCGCGTCCCCCGCCACCAGGAGCGCGCTCAGATCAGCCGCGCCGAGCTGACGGAGCGCCGCCCAGGCGGCGTCGACCAGCGCAAAGCGGTCCGCGTCCACCGTCGACGACAGCCCCGCGAGCGCGTCCCGAGCCGCCTCCGCAGCCTCCCACGCTTCGCCGGGGGCGTGCGCGCCCCTGACCCGTCCCGCCCACGCGATCGTGCCGCCGCCGGCCGTCGCGCGCCCCCGGAAGTGCCCGGCAAAGGGTGTCCGGCCCGGGGTGCCGACCAGCAGCGCGCGCACCTTAGACCTCCCGATCGATGATCGTGGCGATCCCCTGCCCGAAACCGATGCACATCGTTGCCAACCCGAAACGACCGCCGCTGGCTTCGAGCACGCCCAGGAGGGTGGCGGTGAGGCGGGCCCCGGACGCGCCGAGCGGGTGGCCCAGCGCGATGGCGCCCCCGTGGCGATTGGTCTTGTCGAAGTCCAATCCCAGCGCCTGCCCGCAGCCGAGCGCGACGCTGGCGAAGGCCTCGTTGATCTCGATGGCGTCGAGGTCGCGGACCGACAGCCCCGCCTGCGCGAGGGCCTTCTTGGTGGCCGGGACCGGCGCCGTCAGCATGATCGTCGGGTCGCACCCGGCGGTGGCCATGGCGATGATCCTGGCGCGCGGCCGCAGCCCGTACTCCTTCACCGCGCGCTCGCTGGCGACCAGCACCGCCGCCGCCCCATCGGTGATCTGCGAACTGGAGGCCGCGGTGACCACTCCGTCCTCGCGGAACGCCGGCTTGAGCCTGGCGAGATCCTGTACCGTCGAGCCGCGCCGGATGCCGTCGTCCCGCGCCACGTCCGCAACGGCGACGATCTCCCGATCAAACGCGCCCCCGTCCTGTGCCGCTGCCGCCCGGCGGTGCGACTCGACCGAATACGCATCGAGCGCATCGCGACCGAGACCGTAGCGCTGCGCCACCAGCTCGGCGCTCTGCCCTTGGGGAACGATGGTGTAACGCCAGGTGAGCTCGGGCGACATCTCGGCCATGGCCCCGTTCAGGAACATGTCGCTGCCCATCGGCACCCGGCTCATGCACTCCACCCCGCCGGCGATGACCAGGTCCTGGAAGCCCGAGGCGCAGCCCATCGCGGCGAAGTTGAGCGCCTGCTGGGAGCTGCCGCACATCCGGTTCACCGTCGTTCCGGTCACGTCCACCGGGAAGCCCGCCACCAGCGCCGCCATCCGACCGATGTTGAGTCCCTGCTCCCCGACCGGCGTGACGCAACCCATGACCACGTCCTCGATCGTCGCCGGATCGATGCCGGTCCGGGCGACCAGGGCGCGCAGCACGACCGCGGCCAACTCGTCCGGGCGAATGCCCGAGAGCGCGCTCTTGCCCTTGGCCACGCGTGCCAGAGGGGAGCGGACGGCGTCGACGATGTAGGCGGTACCCATGCGACGGGGATATCCTGCTACACGGGCGATGCGGTCCAGGTACCGGCGATCCGCACGCTCTCGCCGCTGTCGTTGAAGGTCTTGTCGTAGCTGGCGTTGAGCGTTTCGCCGTCCTGGCCGGTGCCGGTGAAGGGAGTACGCGCCACGTTGCCGTCCACCTCACCGATGAGGTCGCCGCTGAGCGCGCCGCCACCCTTCTGCTTGCCCTCGATGGTGAAGTAGAAGTCGTACTCGCCGTCGGCCTTGCACCAGCCGGTCCCGCTCATCGTCCCGTCCTCGGCGATGTTCACCGACACCGTGCCCGGACAATCCGCATCGAAGGCGCCGTACTCACCATCATACCAGATGTGGGTGCTCATGCTGCCGGCATAGTTCAGCGAGCCGACCACCCCGGTGTCGTTGCCGGTGTCGTTCCCGGTGTCGTCGCCCGTGTCGCCGCCTTTGCCGCCGATGGTGACCACGACGGTGTCGGAGTACTTTTCGAGGCCGACCGCGAGCTCGACCTTGACGTTGACCTCCCCTTCCCCGGCCCGATCCGCGTCGAGCGTCGCGTATTCGCCCTTGGCCGTCACGTTCCCGACCGTCCAGACCACCGACCGGAACGACGGGGTCTCCTGCCCCTCGCGCACCCGGACTTCAAGCTCGATGAGGTCATCCCACTCGAACTCCTGGCCGTCCTTCGGCGTGAAGATGGTGGCCACGATGCCGCTGCCCGCGGCCGCCGTGTCGGCGTCAGAGCCGCCGGAGCAGGACGCGAGGAGCACGAACAGGGGCAGGGTGCGCATGCGAGGCGCATAACGTGGTGACCGCGGCCACATCCACTCGCCCGCTTTTCCAGCTACAAGGGGTGAGGAGTCGCCCATGGGAATCCTCGACCGCATCAAGCGCCGCCTGCCCCTCGTCGGGGGCAGCCCACCGCCCCGTGCACCGGTTCCGCTGCCGATGGCGCGACCGCCGGCCCCGCCCGCCGAAGAGGAGGATCCGCCCTCGCCGCGGGGCAGCCAACCCGTCCGTGAGTACGTGGACACCTTCGTCAAAGCGAACAAGGTGGTGTTGTTCATGAAGGGGAATCCGGGTGCGCCCAGCTGTGGCTTCTCGGCCTCGGCCTCGGGAATCCTCAAGTCCTACGGCGTTCCTTTCGCCACCTTCGACGTGCTGAGCGACGCCGACGTCCGCGACGGCGTCAAGGACTATAGCAACTGGCCGACCATCCCGCAGGTGTTCATCGGCGGCGAGTTCGTCGGCGGCTCCGACATCCTCAAGCAACTGCACGAATCGGGCGAACTCAAGGCGATGCTGGGGTAGGCAGGGCCGCAAAGGCCCCCGCCGGTATAGCTTTCCGCCCCCTCCCGGAGCGTCGGTGTTCCTGCTGTTGTCGCTGTTGAGCGTCGTGTGTGCGTCGGTGCCGATGCTCACCTTTCTGCTGGTGATGTGGTACCTCGACCGGCACGACCGCGAGCCGTTGTGGCTGTTCCTCCTGACTTTTCTGTGGGGAGCGTGCGGGGCCGTCAGCTTCGCGCTCATCGGCAACGAGAGCTTGATCGCCGGGCTCGGCTTGCTGGTCGGCCCCGAACGGGCCGGCACCTTCGGCGCGGTGCTCGTGGCGCCGATCGTGGAAGAGCCGATGAAGGCGCTGGTGCTGTTCGCGGTGATGTTCTCAAGGCACTTCGACAACGCCACCGACGGATTCGTGTACGGCGCCGCCGCGGGGCTTGGCTTCGGCATGACCGAGAATCTCTTCTACTTCATCAACGTGGCGGCCAGCGGCGACATCGCCAGCTGGCTGATGACGGTGTTTCTGCGCACCTTCTTCTCGGCGGTGATGCACGCGTGCGCCACGAGCTGCGTCGGCGCCATGCTCGGCTTCGCGCGCTTCCGCGGCCTCGGCTGGAAGATCGCCGCCCTCCCGGTGGGCTTCGGTGTGGCGATTGGCATCCACGCCACCTGGAACGGCATGCTCACCGTGGGCGGCATCGTGGGCAACGACGCCTACCTCTTCGCGAACCTGGCGCTGTTCATCGTCGAGTTCGCAGTGCTCTTCGCGGTGTTCCAGCTGGCCCTGTGGGAAGAACGCGCCACCATCCGTCGCGAGCTGGCCGACGAGGTGCAGCGGGAGTCCCTGCCCCTCGCCCACGCGCGCGCCGTGGGGAACTACTTCCGTCGCACCCGCGTCAACTGGGTCCCCAAGGGCATTCCCCACCAGCAGTACGTGCGCGCGCTCACGACGCTGGCCATGCGCAAGCATCAGGCGCGCAACGCCAGCGCCGGCGGCTACGCCTTCTACAGCGAGGAGGTGGTGCGCCTGCGACAGGAGGTCAGGTCGCTGCTGGCGTTGGCGCGGTAGTTCCGCTATCGCAGGTAGAACTCCATCACGTTGACGCCCTCGTAGCCGCCCCCGCCCTCGTTGGGCAGCGCCGCGCCCGATGGGCAGGTGTCCGCCGCAGTCCGGCCGTTGATGTCCGCGGCGGAATCCGAGTACCCGATCATCGGATGCGCTTCGTCCGTCCAATAGCTGGACCAGAACGAGGGGCAGGTCGAGCAGCACGTGCTGTAGAACCACGGCACCGCATCGTAGTTGTTCACACACACCGACGACGGCCCGCTGTCGGTGGTCGAGAGCGCGGCCACGTTGGTCAGGTTCACCGTGCTCGAGAACGCGCCCAGATCGGCCGCGGTGGAGGTGGCGGTGATCGTGCCGCCGCTGCCGGTGTAGTAGAGCGGGTCGCAATCGCCGAGGCTGCTGGAATCGCGCGCGTGGTGCACGCCCATCATCTCGCCGCCCGCGCCCACGGTGCTCCAGGCCACGCCCGCGAGGCGGAAGACCTCGCCGGTGGTGGCGGCTCCCTGATGGACCCCGTACCAGTCCGCGTAGTCGGTCATGAGCAGCGAGGTGTCGGCCCAATCCCAGACCGTGCGTTGGATGAGCGTCCAGCCGCCGCCGTCGGTGGTCTGGTCGCACCACACCTGGACCTCGGGGACCGCGCCGCCGAAGCCGTCCACGTCGATGAAGATTAGGCCGTCGGTGGTGTACCCGTCGGCGAGCGCCTCGGCACAGGAGGTGCACCGCTCGGGCGCGTTGCCGTCGCAGTCGAGTTCAGCGCCACCACAGACCTCGACCGCCCCCGGGAACGCGGTGGTGTCGGTGTCATCGCAGTCCGTCGCGTCGGCAACGGTGTTGGCCGGCGCGTCGCAGGCGACGGTGCTCACCGCCACGTCACCGTAGGTGTCGCCGTCGGCGTCGGCGTACCACGTGCCCATGTCGATGGCGTCGGTGTCGATGACGCCGTCACAGTTGTTGTCGAGGGTGTCGCACACCTCGGCTGCGGCCGGATTCACCGCCGGGGCGTCGTCGTCACAGTCGGAGTTGTCGGCGAGGTGGTTGGCGGGCGCCTCGCAGGCCAGGGCGGACGTCGCCGTGTCACCGAAGCCGTCGCCGTCGGCGTCGGCGTACCAGGTCAAGGCGTCCGCGGCGCCGATGTCGATCTCGCCGTCGCAGTCGTCGTCCCCACCATTGCACAGCTCGACCGCCGCCGGGTTCACCGCCGCCGTCGCGTCGTCACAGTCGGAGCCGTCGGCGATCTGCCCATCTGCTGCCTCGCAGACCACGACCATCGAGGCCAGATCGCCGTACCCGTCGCCGTCGCCGTCGGTGTAGACCACCAGCGCCGAATCGACGTCGAGGGAGTCGTCATCGGCATCGACGAGGGTGTCACAGTCGTCGTCCAGCTCGTTGCAGACCTCGGTCGCGCCGGGATTGACCGCCGCGGCGCCATCGTCGCAGTCGGTGGCGTCCCCGACGAAACCCTCGGGGGCGGTGCAGTCCTGCACGGTGGCGGCGAGGTCGCCGTAGCCGTCGGCATCAGTGTCTGCGTAGAAGGGGAGCATGACCATGCCGGGATCGATCTCGCCATCGCAGTCGTTGTCCACGCCATCGCAGAGCTCGCCGAAGCCTGGGTACGCCACCGGGTTTCCGTCGTCACAATCGTCGCCGACCTTGACGTACCCCTCCGGCGCCACGCAGAAGGTGTCGGACACCTCGGGGGTGCCGTGACCGTCGAGGTCGCCGTCGTAGTAGTAGACCGCCGCCTTCCCGATCATCCCGTCCTGATCGTTGCAGTCGTTGACCGCAAAGATGCCGTCCCCGTCGGCGTCCACGTTGGTGTTGAGCTTCTCGCCGCCGACGGGCCCGCAGCCAAGCAGACCGAGAGGGAGGGCGAATCGCAGAGTGGAGCGCAAGCAGGCCTCGTCGAGAACCGGGATTGTAGCAGAAGTCGCCGGCGTCGGCATCGCCCCCGGCGGGTCGGGCGTCCCGCGCGCTCCTGTTCGACCTGGTCCCACGGGCGGTGCCTGCACCCGCGGCCACAGCAGCGCCCCTGCCCCCGCAACGCCGTCGCCGTCAGGACGAAGTAGCCGGTGTAGGGGTCGAGGTACCCCGGCTGGCCGCGGGCCTCCGCGTCGGCGTGGACCGCGATCTGCCGGGGGGGGTCAGCTCAGGGTAGATCACGCGGTCCTCGGTCGAGAAGCGGGGCGAGCGCCAGCGCCGGAAGCGCGAAGATGGTCGTGACAAAAAACCAGCCAGAATAGCCGATCTCACTTGCTGCAAAGCCGGATATGCCACCAGCGATGGTCCGCCCGAGCGCCGCGGTGGCGGTGAGGATGGCGAACCGCACCGCGGGTTGCTCCCGCCCACACGCCCGCATCAGCACGGCGAACAGCGGGGCCGTACCCAACCCCTGGGTAAGCGACTCGAAACCGCCCGCGCCGAGGATGGCCAGCCGCGTCGGAGCCAGCGCGACCGCGCCGTAGACCAGGTTGCTGGCCAACTGGAGCCCACCCAACAGGAAGATCGACCGCACCTGCCCGATGCGGCTCACCACCTCACCGCCGGCGAGCGCGCCGAACCCGGTCACGATCGAGCCCAGCAGCACGCTGTAGAGCCCGACATCCTCCACGGACAAGCCCGCATCGAGCCAGAAGAGCTTCACCATCGGGGCCATCGCCGCGTCGCCCAGCTTGTAGCAGAGGGCGAAGGCCAGCGCGGCCAGCGCGCCACGCTCGCGGAGCCACCGACCGAGCTCGACGAAATAGGCCGGGGTGCTGGTTGGCGCGGCGACCGGCGGTCGCGGCAGGCGCGCCACGAGCCCGGCCACGCCCACGCACAGCGCCGAGATGGCCCACCAGGCGCCGCTCCAACCCCAAGAAGCGCTCAACCACAACGCCCCGCCCCCGGTCAGCGCCATGGCGATCCGGTACCCGGCCACCCGCAGCCCCGCCGCGCGCCCCTGGTGCTCAAGCGGCACCAGGGCCACGACCCACCCGTCGATGGCCACGTCCTGCGTGGCGCTGAGCACCGCGACCACGAAGAACGCGGGAATGAGCGCCGCCCCAAGCTGCGGTCCGAGCGCACAGATCCCGGCGATGCCGAGGAGCATCACCACCGCCTGGGCGCGCAGGTGCCCCAGCCGCTCCACCAGCGGTGACCACGCCGCCTTGAAGGTGTAGGGCGCCAGGAGCGCGCTCGCCGCCCCCACCACTTCGACGCTGGCGCCGGTCTGCTTGAGGTAGACCGGCAAGAACTCGCTGAGCACGCCCATCGGGAGCCCCGACGCCAACGCCAGCACGGTGGCGCCGACCAGCGCGCGGCGGCCGGTCACGCCCGCACCCGGACCAGCGAAGTGAGCGCGTGCGGCAGCGGGAGCGGGGCCACCTCGAAGCGCAGGAGCCCCTGGTCCGTCTGGAGCGTGCGCGGCAACGAGCCCTCCTCCAGCCAATGCAACGTGGCGATGCGGAGCAGACGCGCGTCGAGGTCGGTCCAGAACTCCGGCGCGCCGACGGTGTCGCTCAGCCCGAGGGTACACCAACGGGGACGCGCACCGTCGGTGAAGCGCACGGAGACCGTCGTGAGCGAGGCTGGCGCGGCCGACGGAAACAGCGGCCCCACCCGATCCCCCGGGCCGATGGCGACGTCAAGGCACGCTCGTCGCGTCAGCGCCACCAGCTCGACATCGGCAGCGGGGTCGGGCCACGGACCACACCAGCCGAGCCCCGCGAGGGCCAACACCGCGCGGGCCTGTTTGAGCCGTGCCGGCTCGTCGCGGTCCCCCAGCGCGTACCCGACCCGGCTCTTTGGGGCGGCGCCGGCGAGCATCCGGTCCAGATCGGTGACCTCGCACCGGATCCAGGCGTCGAGCGCCTCCTCGGCGTACGGCATGACGCGCGCGGTGGTGAAGAAAAGGCGCTCGCTGCCGACGTCGAGCCCCAGCGCCGCGCCGTCGAGCCACGAACCGCCATAGGGCGAGCGGCGCAGGCGGTCCAGGAGCGGCAGGGCCACGCGCGCGGCGAGCATCCGAAGGATCTACCCCGGTCCGGACGCCCCCGGGGTACATCGGCGGGATGACCTGGTACGGCATGCTGGTGGAGCCCGTCGCCGACACGATCGCTACCGCCTGGGGACGCATTCCCGGAGGGGTCGAGGCCCCCGGCTCCGTGCCTCGCGCCGGGCTCGGCGGGGCGATCGTGTTGCACACCGCGCGCGGGTGGGGCACCCGGCGCTGGCGCGAGGGCGGCGACGTGGCCGTGGCGCTGATCGAGGCCACCAACCAGCGGGTGCACCTGGGCCCGCCGGACGACGCCACCCGGACCGCGTGGCTGTCGGCCGACAGCCGGCTCTTCATGCTACTCGCCCGGCGGACCGCAACGCGCGACGCCGTACTCTTGCGACGGGTCGCCGATCGACTCGCCGGCGGTGAGCCCGGAGCCAGCCCGATCCCGGAGGCGGTCCTTTTCCTGCGTTCGGCGGTGGCCGCCGGGGTGATCGTGGGCGCGGTCAGCGATGCCGACCACGCGGCCCTGGATGCCTGGGCGATGGGGCTGGGCCTCGGCATCGGCGGGGATGCTTCCGGCCTCGTCGCCGCTGCTGAGGCCCTCAGCGCGCTCTCCGACTGCGACGCCCGGGAGCGCCTGCTCGCCGGGCTCCGCCCCCCAGCCGGCCGGCCGCCCAGCGAGGGCTGGGTGCCCCATTGGCTGCCTCCGGTCGACGTTCCCGACGATCCGCTCACCCGCGCCATGATGGCGACCCTCCCGGCCGGCGGACCGATTCGGACCGCGTCCCGATGGCTCGTGGCGCGCGGCGGGAAACGACTGCGGGCGCGGCTGGTGCTCGAGGCCGCCCGCGCCGTGGGTGGGGACCCCGCCGCCGCCCTGCCTGCGGCCGCCGCCGTGGAGTGGGTGCACACGGCATCCCTGCTCCTCGACGACATCCTGGACGGGGCCGACCTGCGCCGGGGGGCTCCGGCGCTCCACCGGGTGACCAGCCCGGCGTTCGCGACCGGCGTGGCGATGTGGCACATCACCCGGGTCGCGCTCGACCGCCCGGCGCTGACACCGACGCTCCTGGCGCTCTTGGAGGGGCAGAGGACCGAGCTGCGGCACGCCCATGACCTCGAGATGCCGATGGTGGTCTGGACCGAAATCGCCACCCTGAAGACGGCCCGCCTGTTCGCCGCGGCCGCCGAGCTCGGCGCGTCAGCCGGAGGCGCGCCCCCCCGCCTGCAGAAGCGACTGTTCGCCTTCGGCCTGGAGCTCGGCCTCGGCTTCCAGCTCGTCGACGACGTACTCGACGTGGTGGGGGAGCAGGCCACGCTGGGCAAGGAACCCGGCCAGGACCTCCGCGCCGGTCGGATCAGCTACCCGTTCCTGGTGGGGCGTGACGAGGGCGGGGGCCCGGCGGCCATTGATCGCTGCCTGGGTCGGGCGAGAGCGCATCGCGCCCGCGCCATCGCCAGGTTGGGAACCCTTCCGGGGGATGCAGCCGGGCTCCTCGACCTCGCGACGCAGGCGATCGAGCGGCGCGCGTGATCGGCGGCAGATCCCCGTTCGACATCGCCAAACGGGTAGCCGGCTGGCTCGCGTCAGGCGTGGTGGTCCTGGGCTGCTACGGCCTCGGAAAGCTCGCCGGGCCCGGCCACGTCCTCCCCGTCAGCGCGATCGACGCGGCGGTTCCCTTGTGGCCGTGGACGATCTGGATCTACGGCTCCGGGACCAAGGCGGCCCTCCTGGCATGGTTGTTGGTGCCGGACGGCGCGGCGGCGCGGCGGTTGTTCGGAACCCTCGCCCTGTGTTCGTTGGCGTGCGGCCTCGCGTTTGTCGTCGACCCGACGACCTACCCGCGCGAGGCCTGGCCCCTTCCGGCCGGCGATTCGCTCACCCTCCGCGAGTTCGCCGACCTGCGCGCCGCCGACTCGCCCAGCAACTGCCTGCCGTCGCTGCACGTGGCGCTGGCCTGGGGTCTGGCGCTCAACTGGTCGGGTTGGCTCATGCGAGCCCGCGCCCTGCCGCTCGTCTGGGCGGGCGCCGTTACATTGGCCACCCTCACCACCAAACAACACTACCTCATCGACCTTCCGGCCGGCGCCGCCGTCGGCGCCGCCGCGTTCTGGGCCAGCGGGCGCATCCAGGCCCGGAAGGCGGCACCGGCGCGGCTCTCGATGGTCGACACCCGCGCCGTGGACGCCCTCCTCACCCGGGTGGTCGCGCACCAGTGGCGGCTGGAGGACCTGCCCTCGCCTCCCGCGCGCCCGCTCCCCCCGACGATGGTCCGCCTGCTCAACGAGGTCATCTACATCGAGGAGATCGCGCGCCTGAACTTCGAGTTGCTTCGCGATGCGAGCGACACCCCGGCGCTCGCCCAGCTCTACGGGCTGTTCGCCGCCGAAGAGCGGCGGCATGCCGACGGGCTGCGCCGCATCCTCGCGGCCGCCGACGCTCCGCTCCTGGCGCCCGGGCTGGGAAACGCCCTGGTCCTCGACCAGTTCGACACCCTCGATCCCAACGTCGACGCCCCGCTCGTCGCCATGTCCACCCCGGTCTTCGAGACCTTCCTCGACGCGGGCACGATCCCCTTTCTCCAGGGCCACCCCGCGCTCCGCAACCCTGCCTTCGACGCGTTCGTGGTGCGCGTCTGCGCCGACGAGGCCGCCCACCTCGCCCTGAACTGGCTGGTCAGCCGCGAGCTCGCGCGCCAACGCGGCGGGCGCGCCGGCCTGGGCCTGCTCCTCAACCCGAACCTCCTCCGCGGCGCACGGGCGATCCCGTGGATGTCGCTGGAGGTCTACTCGATCGCCCACCAGCTCGGCTACGACTTCGCCACCCTGCTGCCGCCCTTCGGACGCATCTGGCGCATGCACGAACGTTTCCCCGAGCTGGCGCGCTACCCGCTGTGGTGGCCGTTCCGGATTTTCGCCGCTGTCGGGGCCATCGCGACGGTAGGTTGTATGACACTCCTGCGGGTGCACCTGTTGTTCATCGACGCGTGGGTACTTGTCACCCGTCTGACCAGTTGGTCTGCCAAGCTCGCGTTCGGACCGGAGCTGTTACGTCGGCGTGGGTTGCCGCCGGTGTAGGCTGATTAGCGTAACCACCACCCACCCCAGGGCGACACCGACGCACACCCCGGCCAGGTTCGCCACCAAATCCAACCACTCCCCGTCGCGGCCCAGGAGCGCCTGGCTCCCCTCGTCGATGGTGGCCCACACGCCGAGCCTGAGGAACAACCACGGCGCGCGACGGCGCAGGCGCCGGCCGGAAGCGAGCGCCCACCCGAACGCCGGAAGCGCAAAGAGACAGACATGCACCGTCTTGTCCGAGAGGAGCGGGTCCATCCACGCGGGCGGGTCCGGCAACCGACGCGCGGCGGCGCCGGCGCTCTCCCAGACCGCGCGCACGGCGGCCCGATCGGCGTCGTCGCCGAACGCCCGGGGCCCCGGAACGTGTGTCACCAGGCTCGCAAACAGTGTCGCGACAAGTGCGACCACCGCCGCGAGCCGGCGCAGCGTCCGCGTCACCGCGCCTCACCCGCAGCGCCGACCCGACCCAGGACCACGCGCAGCGGCCGATGATCCGACCCGCCGGCCTCGATGACCCGCACCTCGACCGCCACGAGATCGCCCCGTAAAAACACGTGGTCGGGCCGACCGCTCAACTCCCACCAGCCCAGCGGCCATGCCCAGGTACGCGTCGGCGGGGGGAACGCCGATGCCGCGTCGGCGAAGCCGGCCGCGATCAGGAGATCGACCGCGTCGCCCACTTCCTCGTTGAGGTCGCCGGCGACGACATCGGGAGCGGAGGCCGCACACCCCAGATGGCTGCGCAGCTCGGTCTCGCGTAGCCCCGTGGTGGTGAAATAGCCGGTAAACAGACCATTTTCGTCCACCGGCGGGTGCAGATGGGCGTGGAGGACGCCCAGCGCGCCGAGCGGCGTCTCGGCGACCAGACACCAGGCGGGAAACTTCCCGACCGGCGACGGCAGCGGCGGCGCGGACACCACGGGCCACCGCGCCAGTACCCCCATCCCGCCATCCGGAAGATGGTCGCGAAACTCGATGTGGCGGTAGCGGTCGCCCAGCCGCGCCCGAATCGCCGCCTCCCACGATGGCGTCGTCTCCTGGAGCAGCACGATATCCGCGTCCGCGGTCGCGATCGCATCGATGGTAGCTGGGTCATCGCGTTCGAAGTTCACGTTGTAGGTCAACAGAGAAAATGTCGCTCCTGTCGCGACGTGAGGCGGCAACGGCGACGGAGCGCACGCCCCACAGGCTGCCAAAAGCCACAGCATGCTCACGGCGTCGGGGCCCGTGTGGCCCCGGAGGCGACGACGCGCCCACCCGCGGGCCCGGCGCCCGGCCCCATCCGCACCTCCCAGTCGCAGGCCGCGATGAAGATCGGGTCGTGCTCGACCGCGATCACGCTGCCCCCCATGGTCACCAACCGACGCAGCGCCTCGACCAGCACGGCGACGTCGGCCGGGTGCAGGCCGATGGACGGCTCGTCCAGCAGATACAACGCGCCCGCGACGTCGCCCGGCTTGCCCAGTTCGCGCGCGAGCTTCAGCCGTTGGGCCTCGCCGCCGGACAGGCTGTCGACCCCCTGGCCCAGTGGCAGATACCCGAGGCCGAGCGCGTCCAGCGTCTCGAGCACTCCGGCGATGGCGGGAACGCTGCCGAACAGCCCGCGTGCGGCGCGCACGCTGCCTGCGAGCACGTCGGCGACGCTGTGACCCTTCCACGTGACCGACAGCGTCGCCTCGTCGAAACGACGCCCCTCACACACTTCACAGGGCACCACGACGTCGGGCAGCACGTGCATCGAGACCCGGCGGGACCCCTCGCCCTGGCACGCCTCGCAGCGGCCGCCGGCCACCGCCGTGGAGAATCGCTCGGGGCCAAAGCCGCGCGCCTTCGCCTCCGGGGTGCGCGCGTACAGCTGCCGGATGGTCTCGAAGATGCGGGTTGCGGTCGCGACCGTGGAGCGGCCGGCCTTCGCGAGCGGGCTGCCGTCCACGTTGACCACACGGGTGACGCTTTGCTGGCCCAGCAGGCGCTCCAGCGGCAGGCCCACACGCTCCAGCAACGCGGGCGCCAACGTATCGAAGATCAACGAGGACTTCCCGGCACCGCTGGGCCCCGTCACCACCGCGAGCACACCGAGCGGCAGCGCGGCGTCGCCACGCAACCAGCGCCCGGACAGCCCCTCCAATCCAAGGAACGCGCGGGGGGTCAGCCGCGCGTGCGGCCCGACCGCCAGCTCCCCCCGCAGCCACCGCCCGGTGAGGGTCGGCGCCTGTCGCAACGCGGCCGGCGTCCCCGAAAATACCAACCGCCCGCCCTCGACCCCCGCGCCGGGTCCGACCTCGATGACGTGATCGGCAGCGTCGAGCACCACCGGGTCGTGTTCGACCACGAGCACGGTATTGCCGAGCTGACAGAGCTCCCGGAGCAGCCCGACCAACCGTCCGGTGTCCTCCGGGTGTAGCCCCGCCGTGGGCTCGTCGAGGACATACAGCACGCCGCTGAGTTGGTTGCCGATCTGCGCACCCAAACGAAGGCGCTGCCATTCGCCCCCAGACAACGTCGTCGCGGCCCGATCAAGGGTGATGTAGTCGAGCCCGACCCGGACCAGGAAGGACAGCCGGCGCTCCAGTTCCTCGAGCACTGGCGCGGTCACCGGCGTGCGGGGAATCTCGGCGAGCGCGGCCAGCCCCGCCGCGACCGGGAGCGCCAACCGCTCGGGTAGGGAGCGGCCGCCGCATCGAACCGCGCGGGCCTCCGGGGACAGGCGCGCGCCGGCGCACGCCGGACAGGGCTTCTCCAAGGTCCAGCGCTCGTCGGGCCGCCTCTTTGCGGTCGCGACGATGCCCTCGGTGCCCCCCTCGCCCTGCAGCAGCCGGTCGCGCGCCTCCCAGGGCAGGGCCGACCACGCCACGTCGGTGGCGATCCCCGCCTTCTCCGCCCAGCGGAGCATCAGCGCCCGGTTGGCCTCGCTCCAGGTCAGGACCGCGCCGTCGGCAAGGGACCGGCGCGCGTCGACGAGGCCCGACTCCTGGATCTCGACGACCTGCCCGACCCCCTGGCACGTCCGACAGGCACCGACCGGGCTGTTGAACGAGAACAACCGCGGCGACAGCGGCGGCAGCTCGCGCTCGCAGCGCGCGCAGAGGGGACGGGTGGCAAAGTGGCGGACGGCGTCACCGGCCTCGACCGAGAGCGCCCCCCGGCCGGCACGCAACGCGGTGGCCACGGCCTCCTGGAGGCGTTCGCGCCGGTCGGCCGAGACCTTCATCCGATCGACGACCAGCTCCACGTCGTGCGGCCCCGGCGTCGTCGGCGCCGGCAGGTCGAGCATCACCGGCACGCCGTCCACCCGCCCACGCAGGAAGCCCTGCCGGGACAGGTCCGTGAAGAGCGGCGCCAGCGGGGTCGTTCGCCCCCTGGCGACGCGAGCCAGGAGGGTGAGCGGGGTGCCGTCGGGCATCCCGGCCAACTCGCGCACGATGACGTCGACCGTGGTGGCGACCACGGCGTCCCCGCATCCAGGACAGTGCAAGGTCCCGGCGCGGGCGTACAACACCCGGAACAGGTCGTAGAGTTCTCCAGATGTCGCGACCGTTGCCCGAACGCTCGCCGAACCCGGGCCGCGCTGTGCCACCCCGATGCTTGGTAGCAGGCCGGTCATCTGTTCGTAGGCCGGCCGCGGCGCCTGCCCCACCTGGGCGCGCACCCAGGCGGTCATCGACTCGACAAAGCGGCGTTGCGACTCGGCGTGGAGCGTGTCGAACGCCAGCGACGTCTTGCCGGAGCCGCTCACCCCGCAGACGACGGTGAACGAGCCATGCTCGATCTGCACGTCCACACCGCGCAGATTGTGCTCGGCCGCCCCGACGACGCTGAGCTTCATCCGGCGACGCGAACCGCCCAGCGTGCGGCGGCCTCGCCGGTCAGCGGGGCCAGCTTGAACGCGTGACCGCTACAGGCCGAGACCGCGAGCACCCGCGTCTGCCCCGGTGGCTCCTCCAGGATGAACGCCTCGTCCGCCACGGCCGTGAAGAAGCAGGTGTCCGCGTGGAGCCGCGAGCCGGGACCCGGGGCAAACCAGTCCGCCAACCGGACCCCGACCTCGTCGAGTTCCGCGAGGTCGGCGTCGACCTCCGCGTCCGGATCGTCCCCCGGGCCCACGACCCGGTGTTTCGCCGCCTTCATTACGCCGCCGGCGAGCGTCGGCAGCCCGTAGTGCAGCCCGGCCTTGCCCAGGTGCACCCAGGGCGGGGTGCGACCCGCCTGCGCGTCCATCTGCCAGTACCCGACGTGCTGACGGAGGGGCGCGGCCCGGTCTCGCAAGGCCGGAACGAGCGCGCCGACCCACGGTCCGGCGGTCACCACGACGGCCTCGGCGCGGATCGCATCGTCGGCCGTCGTCACCAGGACGCCCGTGCTGTCCTCGACGATCGCGGCCACGGTTCCCTGGACCCGACGGACACCCGCTGCGTCGAGCCACGCCTCCAGCCCGCGCATCGTCCGCGCCGCCGCGATGACGCCGGCCAGGTGGTCGTGGAGTACGCGCTCGGCGCCAGCAAAGGTCATGTGGGGGAACCGTGCCCGCGCCGTGGCGACGTCCACCTCTTCCACCCCCGACCCCGCCATCCGGCAGGCCGCCGCGTACAACGGCAGCGGCCCGTTCTCCGGACCCCACAAGACGGCCGTGCCCGGCACCACGAGCGCTTGCCCAAGCGTCGCCTCCAGCGCCGGCCACAGCTCGGTCCGGGACCGCGTGCTGGCCGCCACCCAGGCCGCACTCTCGTAGCTCGAACGGGTGATGCGCTCCTCGCCGTGGCTGGAGCCTCGGGTGTGGCCCGGGGGGAAACGATCGACCAGGACGATCTCCGCGCCGTCGAGCTCGCCGGCGAGTTGCCAGGCGGTGCACAGGCCGTTGATGCCCGCCCCTACGATCACGACGTTCACGTGCTGATAGCGCACTTGTCCTCCAGCAGGGCGAGCTCTCGTCCGGCGCCGAGCAGGCCGAGGTCGGGGTGGGTCACGACATAGACCGGAATCTCGGCGATGGCACGCCCCAGGCGGCCCTTGGCTTCGAAGCGGCGGCGGAAGCCCTCGCGGCGAAGGAAATCCAGCAGGTGAGGTGTGACGCCCCCGGCCAGGTACACCCCGCCGCGCGCCAGACACCGGAGCGCGCAGTTCCCTGCCTCTGCCCCATAGAGTTCGGCGAACCAGGCTGCGACGTCGGGCAGTTCGCGAAGCGCCCGCGACGGGGCCCCGGGTTCGGCGAGCCAGGCCGGCACGGTCGCGCCTCGCTCCGCAAAACTGAAGCGCGCCAGGTTGACGAGGCCCGGCCCCGAGAGCACATCCTCCCATTCCGCACGTCCGCGCTCCGCGATGAGCCATCCGGCCAGCGCCACCTCGCGTGCGGTGCCGGGACCGAACTCGACGTGGCCCCCCTCGCCGGCGATGATCGTGTCTCCGACGACGACCGCCTCGCCCAAGCCGGTGCCGGCGCCGAGCAGGGCCACCGGTGCACCCGCCACCGGCCGGTCACCGCCCAGTTGGACGACGTCGTCCGGGCCCAGGGCCGCCAGTCCCCGCGCGGCGGCGTGGAAGTCGTTGACCAGGCACACCGGCACTCCGAACTCCGCGCTGAGCACGTCCGCGTCCACCTCCCAGGGCAGATTCGTCGTGACGCAGCGGCGGCCGAGTACCGGCCCGGCGACGCCGAGGCCAATCGCGGTCGGCGCGCGATCGGCCTGCCGGACGTACCGTCGCAGCGCCTCGCCGACCCCCGAAAACGCGGCGCTCGGCCAGGAGACCTCGTCGTGGAGACCCTGGTCGGCGCGCGCGAATCGCACGTGGGTGCCCCCGATGTCGCCCACGAGCCGCATCCGCAGGGGCTTAACCGGCGGGAGCGCGCCACGACCAGCCTCCCTCTCCAGGCCCCGCCGTGGTACCCTTGCCAACGTGACTGAAACTGAACCGGAACCCGACCTCCCAGCCGACGCGGACCTGCACTCCGAGGAGGACCTGCACTCCGAGGAGGAACAAACCGCGGGGAGGGCGGGATCCTCACCTCGAGGGCAGGCGGCGAACGCCGTGCTGCTTGCGCTCGGACGCGCGGCGCGCTCGTTCCTCATCTACGAGCCCACGAACGAAGCCATCCGCATCTTCCTCGACAACCTGCGCCGGACGACAGATGCGTTCCTGTCGCTCTACGGGGAGCTCGACCTGGACGTGCGTCCCTTCGAGTTGGTGCACGCCGCCGAGGTCGTGTACCTCGATCGGGACCGCGAGCGCTCCCTGGCGTTCCGCCTGTATCGCGACGGGATCCGGCGGGTCGTGCTGCGGCCGGGCCTCGATTGGCACGAGTTGCTGAAGCTCCTCGAGGTGGTGTCCATCCGGTACATCGGCGTGCGACAGACCGAGGACGATCTCGTTGTCCTGCTCTGGAAAGCTGGCTTTACGCACATCTCTTTTGACGCGGTCGAGGGGTTTGTCGCCGACACCGAAACGAGCGAGACCGACGACGCCGTCGGCGAATCTGGCGAGGGTGCCGAGATCGACGCGCCCCCGGACTTCGACCTCCCGGTGCCGCTGCGTCCAACCCTTGTGCGCGTGTTCCTGCGCGAGGTGCCGCGTCCGGCCCTCGATGAGCTCCTCCGCGAGGACGACACCACCGCCGTCCCGGAGATGGCCGTGCGGCTCTGTGAGGACCTGCTGGCCGTCCTCGGCGATCCCGTCGATCCCCTCCGCTTCGAGGACGTGGCGCCCCACCTGATCGAGACGCGCGAATTCCTGTTCGCCGAGGGCCTGGTCCCGCTCACCGTGCGCCTCGCGTACGCGGCGGCCACCGCCCAGCTCCACGACGAAGCCAGCGATCGTGCCTGCGGATCCTTCCTCGAAGGCTTCGTCACCGCCACCGCGATCGGCCGTTTCCTCCACAGTGTGTCTCGCGACGCGACCGAGGCGCCGCACGAGCTCTACGCGCTGCTCGACGCGCTCCCCGGCGACCACCTGCGAACCCTGGTCGACGTGCTGAGGCGGGAGACCGGCGAGGCCCCGCGGCGCATCACCCGCCGACTCATCGAGCACTACGTCGCCGATCGTGCCGACGAGCTGGTCCAGTGGTTGGACGAGGCGCCGACGGCGCTGGCCTGCGAGCTGCTCCGTGTCCTTCGCTATGTGGATACGGACCGAGCGCTGGCCGCGGCGCAGCGTCTCACTGCCCGCGGTGACCTCACGATGCAACTCGAGGTCCTGCACACGCTGGAGGCGCTACCCGACTCCGGCGAGGTGTCGCGGCTGTTGCTCGGGCTCACCGCTGCCGACAACGACGAGGTCCGGACCCGCGCCCTGGCGATGTTGGGCCGTCGCGGCTCCACAGCCGCGTTCGCGCCGCTACTGCAGCGACTCAAGCGCGATGCCACGTTGCGACTGCGGGACCGGGAAGCCGAAGCCCTCGGGGAGGCGCTGGCCGCGCTCAATGGCACCGAGGCCCTCAGCCAGTTCCGAGAGTGGTGCAAGCCCAAGGGTTTCTTCGGCGCGGTGGCGCCGGGCATCGCCCGCCTGCAGCGCGCCGCCGTCGCCGGCCTCGTCCACATCCACTCGGACGACGCCGAAGCGCTGATCAAGGCGGTGCACGAGGGCGCGGGGTCGGACTTGCAGGGCTACTGCCAGCAGGCGATGATCCGTCGCCGTCGGATCGCCCGAGGAGGTCCGGGATGAGCACCGATGCGCTGCAACAGGGCCAGGATCAACTCGCCGCCGCGCTCAACCAGGCGCGGGCCGGGGACGACCGGCAGCTCGGTCAGAAGGTGCGCGAGCTCGGCGAGCAATTCGTCCGGCTGATGGTGGGGCTCGTCCGGCTGTGCGGATTCCACGCGCCCGAGAACCACGCGTTCGACGAGCCCACCCACCAGCTCGTGAACACCCTGCTCAAGCTCGACAAGCTCGTCGGGCAGGTGATGATCGTCTGCGTCGAGGGGCAGGTCTACGTCAACGACATCCGCGTCCGGATGGACGACCGGACCTCGGGCCCCGCCGCCCTCGAGGCCGAGTTCGCCCGACACGGCTGCGGTGGCCTCTCGTTCAATCGTTCCCTCGACGCCGACCAGGTGCGGGCCCTGGTCAGCTGCATCGCCGGTCCCGCCGAGGCGGGCCGGCCGTTGGCGCACTTCGCCGAGTCACTCCGCGCCTGCGGCTGCCCCGAGGTCGCGGCGCTCGGACGCTTTCGCCTGCGCCTGACCGGTGAGACGGAGCGCTCGGCCGGCCAGAAGGAGCTGCAGCGCACGCTCTCTCGCGCCAACGGCGTGGTGGCCGAGGCGTGGAACAATCTGGGCGCCAACCGAACGCCGAATCCCCTGCCGATCCGTCGACTGGTCAACGAGTTCGTCGACGCCTCCGCCGACCCCGACAGCATGCAGAAGGAGGAGCTGGCGCAGGCGGGGATGGGCTCGTCCGGGGAGTTTGCCCGGCACTGCGTCCGGGTGACGACGTACTCCCTCTTGATCGGCCGAGAACTGGGACTCTCCCAGTCGTCATTGGCCGACCTCGGGGTCGCGGCGATGTACCACGACAGCGGCTACGCCATGCACGACGACGATGGCTTCGCGCCGCCGTTTTCACACCACGGCACCGCGGGTGTCAAGCTGCTGGGGCGCCAACGTGGGTTCCATCAGGCCAAGATCAAACGGATGCTGGTGGCGTTGCAACACCATTGGGATCTGGACCGCCGGCCGTGCCTGTACGCCCGTATCGTCCACATCGCCGATGACTTCGAGAACTACACCCGCCTGCGACCCAACGGCGCGCTGATGTCCCCGGCCGAAGCCCTGGTGCGTATGGCCAGCGCCACGGGGACCGCCTACGATCCTCAGCTCTTCCAGCTCTTCGTGAACCGCGTGGGCTCCTTCCCGCCGGGTACGCTGTTGCGCCTCCGTGACGGGCGTGTCGTCCTTTCGACGTCCGGCGTCCGCCGTCCCGACACTTTTGCCTCGCCCATGTGCCGTGTGCTCCGGAACGCCGACGGCACCGTCCCCAGCGAGGACACCCCGGTGGACGCCACCGACGCCGGGGTGCAGATCGCCGAAGTGCTGTTGCAGAAGCGGTGAACGCCGTCGCGATGTGGGCGGCGCTCGCGGCGGGAGCGACGCCCTTCCTGCCGACCGCGTCGACCTACCAGAGCGGCGCTCGACTCTACGAAGCGGACGGACTGCCGATCGTCCTGGTCCCGGAGCCGGGTGCTGGCCGCGTGACCAGCCAATGGGTGTTCGATGTGGGCGCCGACGACGACGGCGCCGCGGACTTCGGGCTCGCCCACCTCGTGGAGCACCTCGCGTTCGGGCGTTTCGGGCCCGCTCCCGCGGAGGATTACGATTCCGTCGTCGGCGAGCTCGGCGGCGAGTCGAGCGGCTGGACCGATCGCGAGCGCGCCGGCTTCGGAGCGACGATTCCCATCTTTCAGCCGGAGTCCTTGCGGCGCTTCGTTGACCTCGAGCGGCGACGTCGAGGAAGTCCGCTCCTGGACACGCCGACGGTCGAAGCGCAGCGCGAGGTGGTCGCGCAGGAGACCGCGGAGACCTTCGACCGGCCCCATGGCCCCGACGCGGTCTGGCTCGATGAGCTGCTCTGGGCCTACGGCGAGCCGTGGTCGCGACACCCACGGGGCGCGCCGACAGAGCGCGCCTCGGCAGCCACGATCGCGGGCCGGTGGACGTGGATGCAGGCACACGCCGTGCTCGTCCTCGCCGGAGAGCTCGACGCGGAGGCGCTCGCCAGCGACCTGGGACTCGCGCCGCCGACGCGGCGCCCGCCTCGGCCGGCCCCGGGACTCGGAGAGCCGGGATGCGAGCCGGCGGCGCCGGCCATCCGCTGGCGACGCGGCAACGTCGCGGAGAGCGCCGTCTACGTGGCGTGGCCGATCCCCGGGCGGGATCACCCCGACCGGGTCGCGCTCGAGGCCCTGGCGCGGTGGATGGGGGGCGCGAAGGTGGCCGTCGGACGCGGTTGTGGTGAGCTCGTCGTCGAGCGGCGTGGGGAGTGGTTGGAGCTGGGGCGACACGTGGCTTCGGTGCGCCGGGCGGTGACGGAGCTGGGCGCCTCCGGTCTGGATCAGGGTGGCCTCGATCGCGTTCGCGCCGGCCACCTCACCGACGTCGCGCGCGCGAACGGTATGCTCGAGACGCGGGCCCGGATCGTCGGCGGGTGTGTGCTCTCCGGGCGCGGTCCCGACTGCCTCCCCGAGGAGGTCACGGCCTGGTTGTCCATGGACTCTGTCGCGACACAGAGGGCGGCGGCCAGGTGGCTGCTGCCCGACGCGGCCACGGTCCTCGCCGTCGTGCCCCCGGACACCCTCTGGTCGCCGCCCGTGCCGGGAATGCGAGCGTGGGGGGGGCGGTGACCGCCGTCACCCTGCTCCTGTTGCCGACCTTGTCAGAGGGCCCACTGGCGCGCGTGGAGCTGTCCTGGTCGCGACCGGACGCGGAGCAGGACACGACGCTGGTGGCCGGCGCCGCCGCGCGCCTTCGCGGCGACGCGCGGGTCTCGGAGACCGGCCTGCGCGTGGACGCGGGATGCGCGCGCGAACGCTGCACCGTGGCCGTGGACGGGCTCGCCGGGGCCGTCGACGCCGCCCTCCCGGCGCTCGGGGACGCGCTCCTGGGCGACGCTCCGCGGCTGTCGCCAGCGACGCGTCGGGGCCTGCGCCGAAGCTGGAGCCGGGCGTGGCGGTCGACCGGCCGGCTCTTGACCGCCGGGCTCCGCCGCGCGGCCGAGGGCTGGCTGGCCCCCGGTGCCGGGCCCCGCCCCCGGCTGACCCCCGTTGCCATCGCCGGCGACTGGGACACCCTACGGGGGAGCATCCGCCACGGTGAGCTCGCCGCGGCCGGAGCGTACGACGAGCCCGCGGTCCGGGCACTTGCGGCAAGGATCGACGCCCAGCCCGTGCCGAGGCCCTCACCGGTCGGGGCTTCGCCACCCCCAGGCTCGTTCCCGGAGACGCCCGGCGTGGTGATCGTCGACTGGCCCGGCGCTACCCGCGCCCAGCTCGGCATCGCCTGGCTTACGAACGACGGCGACAGCCTCCGTGACGCCCTGCTTGCGGGCGACTTCGAGTCGCGACTCATGCAGCGCCTGCGGGAGACGGACGCGCTGACCTACGGGGTGGAGCCCACCTGGGGTCGCGGCTGGGCGGGGGCGGTGTTCGACGTCGCGACCGAGAGCGCGCCAGCCGCGATCGCCGCCGCGAGAGAGGAGCTCGCGCACGTCCACGAGGCCGACCCCGCGGCCGTCGAGGCCGCCGCGCGCCGCCGGGGCGGCCGTGCCCTCGCCCTGGGCGACACGCTCGCCGGACGCCTTGCCCTGACCCGACTGGAGCTGGGGCCGTCGCCCGCCAGCGGGAGTCTGTCCCCCGCGGCCCGCCACGTGGTGGTGGTGGTGGGCGACGCCGACGTGATCACCCCGGCGCTGGGTCCCGGGGCCGAGGTGATTTCACGACGGGAGCTCATGTATTGAACCCCCGCGCCGGATAGGCCGGCGGCATGCTGCTCCTCGCCCTCGCTGCGCTCTTTGTCTCCGTCCCGGTGGGCTCCGCCGCCGAAGCCGACGTCCAGGCCTTCCTCGACGGGTACGATTCGCTCTACCAGCGGCTCTACACCCTGGACGCCAACGCCAGCTGGGACGCCGCCACCGACGTGTCTCCGCTCAACGAAGGCCGGGCCACCGCCGCCAGCCAGGCGACCGCCGCGTTCATCGGCGATCCCAAGCTCATCGCCACCGCCCGCGCTTGGAAGGCTCGGTCCGCCGAGCTGACCGCGCTGCAAGTCCGCCAGCTCGACAGCATCCTCTTCGAAGCCGGTGCCGCGCCTGGCGATCAGACCCCCCTGGTCAACGCCCGGCTCGCGGCCGAGACACGGCTCCGCGGCGTCCAGGACGCCTTCGAGTACTGCCTGGACGCGCGCGACGCGGCCGGCCAGTGCGCAAATCCCGCCGGAGCCAACGACATCGACGCGCGTCTTCGGGAGTCGGTCGACACGGCCGAACGCCTTGCCGTGTGGACCGAAGCCAAACGCATCGGCGTCCCGCTGCGCTCCGGGCTGTCCGAGTTGCGTGACCTCCGAAACGCGGTCGCCCGAAAGAGCGGATACTCCTCCTATTTCGGCTACATGGTGTCCGAATACGGAATGACCGCCGACGAGATGATGACGCTGCTCGACGGACTCAATCGCGACATGGCCCCGCTCTACAAGGAACTGCACACCTGGACGCGTCGCAAGCTGGCCGCGAAGTACGGCCAGCCGGTTCCGACCGGCGACATCCCCGCCCACTGGCTCCCCAACCGCTGGGGACAGGAGTGGGGTGGCCTGGTCGACGGCGTCGATCTCGACCCCTACTTCAAGGACCGCACGCCCGAATGGACCACCCAGGCCGCAGAACAGTTCTACGTCTCGATGGGTTTTCCCAAGTTGCCCCCCGTTTTCTGGGAGAAGTCCGACCTATTCCCGGTTCCGGACGGTCAGTCGCGACGCAAGAACAGTCACGCCAGCGCCTGGCATCTTGACCTCGCGACCGATATCCGCTCGCTGATGAGCATCGAGCCCAACGCAGAGTGGTTCGGTACCGCCCATCACGAGCTGGGCCACATCTACTACTACATGAGCTACACCCGCCCGGAGGTCCCCCTCACCCTCCGCCGCGGCGCCAACCGCGCCTTCCACGAGGGGATCGGCGAGCTGGCCAACGTCGCCGCCTTCCAACCGGCCTACCTCAAGCAGATGGGGATCCTCCCCAAGACAACCAAGGTCGATCCCACCAAACAGCTGTTGAAAGAGGCGTTGGAGCAGACCGTCGCCTTCGTCCCCTTCGCCACCGGAACGATGAGCCGCTTCGAGTACGAGCTCTACGAGAAGGACCTGCCCGCCGATCAGTTCCAAGCGAAGTGGTGGAGCACCGTCTCCCAGTACCAGGGCATCGGGGTCCCGGAGGCGTCGCGACTGACCGATTCATCGCTGTGCGACGCGTGCACCAAGACGCACATCATCGACGACCCGGCCGGCTACTACGACTACGCCCTGGCGACCGTACTGAAATACCAGCTGCACGAACACATCGCGACCAGGATCCTCAACCAGGATCCGCACAACTGCAACTACTATGGCAACAAGGAAGTCGGCGCCTTCATCAAGGGACTCCTCGAGAAGGGGGCGACCGAGGACTGGCGCGACGTGCTGAAGAACGCCACCGGCGAGCCCCTGAGCACGCGCGCCATGGTCGCCCACTTCGAGCCGTTGCGGCGGTGGCTGGAGAAAGAGAACAAGAAGGCGAAGTGATGGCGGGTCACTGCCCGACGTCCAGCCACACGGCCGCGGCGCAGCTTCCCTGCAGCGCGGTGGCCAACGTGACCGCGCCAGCCGCCACCGGCACCGAGAAGGCGACGGCGTCGACGTAGTCGCCGATCGGCTCGCTCTGCCAGAGCGGCGCCGCCCCCTGGCTGATAGAAAACACCACGGGGCCAGGACAGGACTGCACCCAATCGTGCAGGCCCACCTTCCCTGACAGCGTGCCGGCCGCCACCGTGGTGCTCAGAACATTGGTGCCGCCGGCGTACACGCCCCGACACGCGTGCTCACCGTTGACGACGAAGCCCGGGCCCCAGTAGGTGACGTCCGGCGCCAGCGAGACGCCGCCGCTGTCGAACACCAGCGACATCGCATCGGGGCAGTCGGCCACCTCCGCGGCGGCGATACGCGACAGTCGCGTGTGGAGGAACATGCGCAGGTCGGCGACGCGGCGATCGTGGCTCGAACAGGCGTGGTAACTATCGTCGCACGCGGCGACCCGGATCGTCTCGGCGAAGGTCACGACCTGGGCGTCGACCGTCTCCCAGTCCAGCGGGCCGCTGGTCAGCGTCTCGACCCACCCGTCGAGGTCCCATCCCGAGGCCAACGTTCGGGCGTACAGCGGATCGCTGTAGGTGGCCCCGGTCACCGGATTGGCGCGGGCGTGGGACCACAACCACGGCTCCTCCAGCCCCATCTCCACCGCGTTGACGAAGTAGCCGGGATACCCGAGGTCCGCGTCCATGTCCCACGGGATCATGGTGATGCGCCCGTCGTGGTTGTAGAGATAGAAGTTGTTGCCATCGGCGGCGAACATGTCGATGGCCCCCATCATCGCACGGGTGGCCGAGATGCGTTGGAAGGGTTCGATCTCGACCACCTCCGCCAACTCATCGTCCGACGCGGTCGCGACCGCGGTCATCGCGGTGACGATGTCGCTTCCGTCGGTCTGGACGCTGGTCTGCGGGACGTACCAGTCAAGCGGCCCGCCCCAGGTGATCGGGTTGAGCCCTTGCCCGTACCGCCAGTCCCAGGTGCCGTACAGCGGCCCCTCCTCCCCATCGAACCACCGACGCAGGAATACATCGTCGATCGGCTCCATGACCACATAGAATCCCCAGGGCTCACCGTTGATGGAGACCGTCGCCCAGCTCATCCTCGCCGCGGGCAGGTCCACCGAACGCAGCACCCAAGCGGCGAGTGGATCGTTGAGGAAACCCGCGTCCTGCGTGGACCCATCCAGCTTGAGCTGCTCGAGCGAACGGAACTCCTGCCCGGGGACATTCCGATCGAAGCTCACCTTGATCGGCGTCTTCCCTGCCACCTGGCTACCGGCGCCAAAGGCTCGCAACGCCACGTTGGCCACCAACTCCCCATCGAAGCGGAAGTCGGCCGGCCACCACACCTCGGCGGGGTAGTTGTATTGGATGTCGGCCCAGGACGCCGGGTCCATCGCGAAGTCGATGGTGTGCACCACCGTAGTGTCAAAAACAGCGTCGCTCTCGTGCCGCTCTTGGCCGTCACCGGGGAGGGTCTCGCTCAGCTCTGCCGAATCGGACCGTTGCGGCCCCGGCGCCACGGTGTCGGCGGTGCAGGCAAGGACGAGCGTGATCACCGCCGGATGATACCCGATCAGTTCCGCCACGGCCCCACGATGTCCCTCCGGCTCGACCCCGCCGATCTTGCGCCGCTCGACCAGGACAAGGCACGTGCGAGTCTGTCCGGGCTGCGCATCGAGGAGGTAAGAGATCCCGGCGGCGCCGACTTCGCGGCCTGCTACAGCATGCTCGACGGGTTCTTCGGCCCGCGCGGCGAGATGGAGGACCGGTCCGCCCTGGAACGCTTCGTCGCCGAGCGGCTCATCGTCTATGGCGAGGCACTCGAAGGCACCTACCACCTCGTCGGCATCTGGAAAAACGACGAGCTGGTGGCGGTGCGCGACTGCTACGTGGACCTCGACCGCCGCCAGGGGTTCAGCATCGTCGCGCTGTCCCACGCCTACATCGCGCCCGCCTGGCGCCGCTCCGGCATCGGCGCGATCCTCCGCGCGATCCCCGTCACCCTGGCACGCTCCGTGCAGACCGAGCGCCTCGGCGGGGTGGTGCCGACCCTGGTTTCCGCAGAGATGGAGCCGGTCGATCCCGCGAATCCCGACACCATCGTGCGGCTGATCGCCTACGGACGCTCCGGCTTCTCGGTGCTCGACCCGCGGCGCTTCCGCTACTCCCAGCCCGACTTCCGTTGCCTGCCCGAGGCACGACACACCGGCATCGCCCTCCTGGGCGTGGTGCGACCGATGGGCATTCCTGGGCGGGCCCTTCCGGTCGCGCTGTGCGCGGCCTTCCCGACGCTGTTCCACGCCTGCCACCGGATGTACCTTCCCGCGACCCAGGTGGATCCGTCCTCGCAGCACGCCTTCGCCACTCTCGGGGCCTCTCCCGACCCGGTGGCGCTGCTGCCGCTGCCCACCAGCCGCGCCGACCTGTCGAGCTTGCGGCCCCTGGTGCGCGGTGCGGTGCTACCGCTGTATCCGCCGGGGCTCTGGGGCGCAGAACCGGACTTCGGTGATGCCGGCGAGGAGTACGCGCGCGTCGCGGCGTGGGGACGCGGGGCTACTCGCCCGGACTGAGGTGGTCGCCCTGGCCGTATTGTTCCCAGACACTCTGGCGGATGCCGTTGTCGGCGATGATCCCCCGCAGGACGTCGGCGCCTTCGGTGGGGGTGCGCGCGAAGGTGTCGAGATCGACGGACCACAGGCCGAAGCGAGGCCGGAAGCCCTCGGCCCATTCGAAGTTGTCGGTGAGCGACCAGTGGATGTACCCGTCCACGGGTGCGCCCGCGTCGATCGCATCGGCCAGCCCCGCCAGCTGGCGCACGATGTTCTCGGCGCGGCGACGCCCGGTCGTCGTCCCGATCCCGGCCTCGGTCACACGGAGTGGCGTCCCGGGGTACCGTTCGGCGAGCGCCGGCGCCAGTAGCCCAAGGCCGGGTGCGTAATGTTCGTAGCCCATCTGGGTCACGTCGTCGGGATGGGGAGTCGGACACCCGAACGTGGACGGGTCCATGCCCAGGATCTCCAAGGTGGAGGCCTCACAGGGCACCGCGTCGATGGGCGGGAAGCCCGGGAGCGCCTTCACATACATCCGGAAATAGTATTGGTAGCCCAACCGATCACAGGTGTTCGCCCACTCGGGATGTGCCTCCTCGGGCGTGCCGTCGAGGTCGCGATCCAGGAGGCCCGAGATCACCCCGTCGGAAAAGATGTAGCCGTACAGGGCCCGGATGCGATCGGCCGCGGCGACGTCGTCGGCGTCGGCCTCGTCCACGGGGACGATCCACTGGATGGAGTTGGTGAAGCCGACACTCGCCGCGACCCCGTTCCCATCGGCATCGGCGACGTCCGCGGCGTGCACGGCGGCGTAGGCACCCGCGTGGCCATCCAACATGCCGACCGCGACCGGGATGACCCGCTCGGTCACGCCGGTGACCGTGATGTTGAGCTCTCCAGGCGGAAACGCCCCGCCCAGGTAACCGGACAGCAGGTAGCCGCCGGGTTCGTTGAAGGTGCTCCACTCGTCGACGAGGTCGCCAAACCTCGCCGCGGCCTCGCCCGCGAACTCGGCGAATTCCTCAGGCACCGCCGGGTTGGTCCAGCCACACAGGTTGGCGTCCGTCGGCCCGGCCGCGCAGTCCAGGTCGGCGAGGTCCTGCATCCAGATCGGCTCGGTGAAGTGGTGGAGGGTCACCATCGGCTCGATGCCGCGCGCTCGCAGCGTTTCCAGGACATCCCGGTAGTGCTGCCACTGCGCCTCGTCCCACACATCCCGCTGCGGCTCGACCCGGCTCCACTCGATCGACAGCCGGTAGATGTCGGCGCCCAGCTCTACGAGCAGGTCCGCATCGTCTTCGTAGCGGGCATAGCCGTCCACCGCCGCTCCCGACGGTTCCGCCGTCTTGCCGTCGAACTCGGGGAGCGTCTCGAACTGGAACCAGTTGTTGTTGGTGTTGCCCCCCTCGATCTGGTGCGCGGCACCGGCGGCGCCCCAACGGAAGCCCTCGGGGAACGCATAAACGAGCGGATCGCCAGGGTCGGGGTCACACGCGAGGAGGAGGAGGAGGAGCATTCGAGAGACTACCGCCCCCTGAGCGGTCGCGCGAGCGATCCCGACGACCGCCACCAGGACCATCAGGTCACGCTCACGCACGACGACGGCGAGCGACTGCCCTGCAGACACGGTGTCCTGGCACGACGTCGCCGTTGGCACGTACGCCCACGAGGTCGCGACGCGCTGGCCGAACGCCTGGGGGATCTACGACATGAGCGGGAACGTGTCGGAGTGGACGAACGACTGGATCGACTCCGGCCACGGCGGCTATGCCGATGGCAAGAGCGACGTGGACCCGGCCGGTCCCGTCACCGGCTCGGGGGAGGGGTGCGAGGGCTACAACCATGTCTTTCGCGGTGGCGACTGGGGCAACCACGCGAGCAACGCGGCAGTGTCGCACCGCGAGTACGGCGCCGCCCCGAACTACGCCGGCTACGTTTCCGGCTTCCGCCTTTCGAGGTCGAGCCGTTGAGGCCTGCCCTCACCCCACCATCCACGCCCCACCGCCTTGAAGCACGACGCCGACCGCCGCTGCCGTCAGGATGGGCACCGCGAAGTTATCGTCGATGCGGCTGGAGAACAGCTCCACGATCGCCCCGGTGACTGCCGCAACGGCCGCCGCGATGATCCCGCGCCCACCGAGGCTGGGATGCCAAATCGAGAGGATGGCCCAACCGGAGAGGAACGCGACCACCCCGTAAGCGACGGTCCCCTCGAGCGACCGCCCATGCACGAGCTTGATCCGTCCGAAGCGGCGCCCGACGAAGCCCGCCGCCGGGTCCCCGAAGCCGACGCTCGCGACCGCCAACGCCAGGGTCGGCAGCGCAAAAAACGGCGCGATGAGCGCGAGACCGGTGCACATCCACGTCGCCGAGTTGACGGCCGTGGCCTCGTGTTTGTGGGCGACGACCCCGAAGGTGCGCATGAGCACCTGGTTCCACGCCGGGAACCGCCGTCGGGTCAGCTCCAGCGTCCACGCCAGGGCGGCGAAGGCCGTGGCCAGGACCACGGCGCTCTTTTCGCTGAGCGCCATTTCCAGGAGCAGGATCACCACCAACGACGACAGCGCGTGTTGCGCGGACCGGTAGAGGTTCTCGGGACGGGCCGAGGCGACGTGCATCCGCGCATCGTAGGGACGTCACGTCACCGTGACGTCATGGGTTAGCTATAATACGATGCTCCCCTGGCTCCTTGTTGCGTGCGTTCCGGCAACAACCGACTCCGCTGCCGAGCCCGCGCCGGCCGCCGACATTGACATCACCCTCACCGCGGCGCCGGCCTTCGACCCGGCGTCCGACACGCCGCTGACCTGGGCGATGACGGGCGCGGACGCCGACCCGGCCGCCGCCGGGCGGATCCTCGATGAAAGCGACGTGGTCATCCGCAAGCAGGTGGCTTCCGGGGTGGGCTGGGATGGCCGCGACGACGCCGGCGCCCTGGCCGCCACCGGCGCCTACACCCTGGTGGTGGGCACCGACGAGGCCGAGCGTCAGCACCCCTTCGCGATGATTCGCGCCGGGCTGCAGAACGCCTACGCGGAGGACGACGGCGGGACCACCGCCACCCGCGTGCCCCTGTACTGGTCGGCGCGCCGGCACATCCAGGACGTCGACGGTGCCTTCGTCTCGGTCGATGCCATCGACAACACCGCCGGCGCCGCGACCCCGCTCCCGCCGGTCAGCGACAACCTCGTGGTCGCCGAAGCCGACTTCGCCCAGCCGCTGGCCTACACCTTCGACAGCCGCCCCATCATCGCGGTGCAGCTCGGCGACACCACCAGCTACGGCGCCGCCAACTTGACCGGTGCCGAGCTCCACGCCAGCGTGGACGGGTGGACCGTCCTCGACGACGCCGCGTTGGTCGACGGCGGCGTGATCACGCTGCAACGCGACGAACCCCTGTCGGCTACGGTCGGCGTCTCCGAGGAGTCGCTGGGACTCCGGGTGATCGCGCGGGACGACGCGGGCGCGTCCTGGACCATCAACGAGCTGAGCGTGCCGCTGCGGATCTACCGCCTGCTGGACGCCCCCACGTGGGAGGCCGAGGGCGAACGCTACTTCCCCTGGGTGGATGCCATCGATCCCGCGCTCCGTGCGCTCGAGGGCACCGCGGCCGAGCGAAATGTGGTCCTGGACGCCTTGGTGCGATGGGTCTACGAGGACAATGGCCTTGCCTACGACACCGTCTACGGCGCCAGCGTCTACACCACCTACGCCCGAAACGACTGGGAACGGGCGAACTTCGACATGGGCGGGTACCTGTCGCGCAAGTACGGGGTGGTGGTGAACTGCACCGACTGCGCCGGCATCATCGTCGGGTTCGGCAACATGCTCGGCGCGGACGTCGACTATGCCATCATCGGCTTCAACTTCGATCTCAACTACATCCTCGCCATCGGCGGCGACGAGTACACCCACTGTCCGTTTGGCCCCGGCGGCTGCGGGTTCAGCTACCACGCGGTGTCGGTGAGCCCCGAGAGCGACCTCATCTGGGACGCCACCCTCGCGCTCGACGGCGACGCCGACCCCGGCAGCGCCCCCCACGACGAGCTGCTGGTGCAAGCGATCGACGCCGACGAGTACCTGGAACGCCTCGCCAAGACCCGCACCGAGTACGCCTACCAGGCCCAGGGGACGCTCCAATGATGCTGACGCTGCTGAGCCTGTTCTTCGGGAGCGCCATCGCCGGAGACGTGGTGCTCTTCGCCGGCCTCAGCGCCGATGCCCGGACTTCGTTGGGCTTGGGCGTCCCCACCTTCATCGACAGCGAGGACGGCTGGCGTGCAACCGCGCCGGGAGGATGGGTGCTGCATCACTGGAACGTCGATGCCACCGCGGCGGAAGGCGACTTCCTGTTCCAGGTCTCGACGGTACAGGCGCGGCTGCCGGCCATCGCGATCACCGGCGCGGACCAGGCCGTGGGCGACGACGGTTTTGTGGTCGCGCGGCGCGGAAACGTGGTGGTCCAGGTGCGGGGGGCGGGGGCACCGGCGCGGACGGCAACGCTCCTGGCTGCCGAGACGGCGGAGTCCACGGTCGTCGGCCCGCTCCCGACGACGCTTGATGGAGCGGGCACCTCGCGGGACACCTTCGGACGGCTCAGCCTGGAAACCGAAGCTGGGAGGCCGGAGGCCACGGCCCGGTAGGGGAGAGGCCGCCGGGCCGGTTCGGGGCGCGAACCCTCTCCCCCGGCACGATGATAAAGCCCCAGATGGTCCTCCTCGCCGGCCTGCTCTCCGTGGCGCGCGCCGAGTTTCCGCTGCCGTTGCAGTCTGACTGCGGCGAACCCGATCGCCCCGAGTACTGCCCGGCCGAGATGGCCGACGCCTGGAACTACCTCAGCTACTACCCCGCCGCGTGGATGCTCCCGACCGAGCCGGCCGAGCGTTCCATGGGCGGGAGCGGGATGTCGGTGGACCGCGCCTTTCGGATCACCACCGGCCGCGCCGACGTGACCATCGCGGTGATCGACTCCGGTGTCCACTGGGAGCACGAGGACCTCATCCGGAAGTTCAGGCTCAACCCCGGTGAGTTGCCGCTGCCCGAGGGGGCGGCCAGCGCCGACAACAACGGCGACGGCGTCGTCACCATCGCCGACTGGGCCGCCGATTCCCGCATCGCGCGGGACGCCGGTGTCGACGTGGCGGACGGAATTCTCGATCCCAGCGATCTGATCGCGACCTTTTCCGACGGCGTCGACGACGATGCGGATGGGTACATCGACGACATCTGCGGCTGGGACTTCTTGTGGAACGACAACGACCCCTATGACGACGTGCGCTTCGGCCACGGCACGGGGATGGCGCAAGACGCCGCGGCTGAGGCCAACAACGGCGGGAACGTCGGCGTCTGCCCGAACTGCACGATCCTCCCGGTGCGGGTGGGCGACAGCTTCGTCGTCGACGGTTCGGCGTTCGGCGCGGGACTCGCGTTCGCAATCGACCGGGAAGCAGATGTCGCGCTGGTGGCCGTCGGGGCAGTCCAACAGCCGAGCTTCGTCGACGACATGGTCGACCTGGCCTGGGACCGCGGGCTGTTGATGATCGGCAGCGCCGCCGACGAGACCGCCTACCACCCCAACGCGCCCGGGCTGGCGGCGCACACCTTCTACGTGCACGCCATCGTCCATTCGGGCGAGGCGCGCGAGGCCTCTGACAGTTTCGTCGCGTACAGCAACTGCACCAACCACGGCGTGCGCCTGGACGGGAGCGCATCGAGCCCGGACTGCTCCAGCGGCGCAACCGGGGTCACCTCGGGCGTAAGCGGGCTCATCGTGAGCGCCGCCCGCGACGCAGGGTGGACGCCGGCGCCGGCCGAGCTTCACGCGCTGCTGTCCGGAACGGCCGACGACATCGCCCTCCCCGACGACCCCACCCGCTGGCCCACCAAGCCCGGCTGGGACGCATGGAGCGGTTGGGGCCGGATCAACGCCGAGACCGCCGTCCTCGCGGCGGCGGCAACGGCAGTGCCGCCAACTGCAGAGATCAGCTCCCCGCAGTGGTTCGACATCCTCGACCCGAGCGGCAACGCGGAGCTGGTCGTTTCAGGGAGCGTCGCTGGGCGCGAGGCCATCGTGAGCTGGAGCCTGTCCTGGGGCATGGGCCTGGAGCCCTCGGAGTGGACAGTGGTCGCGACCGGAACCGAAGCGACGGACGGGCACCTGGCCACCCTCACCCTTCCGCAAACGTGGCGCCCACTGGCCGATCACGCCAAGGGCGCCAACCCGGTCGAGCGCGAAGAGGCGGTCAACGCGAACACGCTGCAGCTGCGCCTATTGGCCTCGGACGCGGCGGGACGAAGCACCACGGCGCGGATGTCGGTGTACCTCGACGCGGACCCCGACCGGGTGGATGGCTTCCCGTTGGACCTTGGCGCCTCGATCGAAGCCTCCACGGCGCTGGCGGATCTTGACGGCGACGGCGCCGACGAGATCATCGTCGCCGGGAGCGACGGGTGGGTTCACGCGCTGACGTTCGACGGCAGCGAGCTGCCCGGATGGCCGGTGCACACCGAGCTGCTCGCCGAGGTCGACCCGGCGGACCCGGCGAACCACCTCGGCTCCTCCGCCTGGCAGGCCGTCGGGGTGGACGTGTACGCGCCGGTGACAGCTTCGCCGGCCGTCGCCGACCTCGATGGCGACGGTTCACTCGAGGTGGTCGTCGCGAGCTTTCGCGGCGCCCTACACGTTTTTGGTGCGGATGGAGCGCCGCGGGCAGGGTTTCCGGTCCACACCACCGAGATCGCCAGCACCTCCGAGGACGACAGCCTCTCCGACAGCTTTTTGTCGACCCCCGCGCTCGGGGATGTGGACGGCGACGATCGACTGGAGATCGTCATCGGCGGCGGCGACGGCTTCCTGCACGCGTGGAAGGACGACGGCGCCTACGCCGTGGGCTTCCCGGTCCGCCTGAAATGGTCGGAGTCGGCGCTCGATGACCGCCGCATCGTCGCCAGCCCCGCCCTCGGCGATCTCAATGGCGACGGGCGCGACGACGTGGTCATCGGCACCAACGAGACGCTCGACGACACCCACGCGCTCTTGTACGCGGTGAGCGGTGACGGCCAGATTCTTCCTGGTTGGCCAAGGCGCATCTTCGGTATCTACGTGGATGTGTTGCCGATGGTCGGCCAGGGCGTGCCCAACAGCGCCGCGCTGGTGGACCTTGTCGGGGACTCCACGCCGGAGATCGTGACCCACGGATTGGCGGGGGACGTCATGGTGCTCAACGCCGCCGCCGAGGAAGTCTACATCGCTAAATCTGGGCGTGCAAGCTACGGTCCTGGCAGTAACGTCTCCGACTCGGTGATGCTGCCGTTGATGAATTCGCCGGCGGTCGGCGACCTCGACGGCGATGGAGTGCCTGACATCGTCAACGGTGCCGGGGGTTTTGACTACGCGGCTGCGGCCGAGGACGACGGGCAGCGCTACGACTTCGATCACGCGCTGGCGGCGTGGAGTGGCGTGGACGGCAGCTTCCTCCCCGGCTTCCCGCGCCAGGTCGAGGACCTTCAGTTCTTCGGAAACCCCGCCGTGGTGGACCTCGATGGCGACGGCGCGATGGAGGCCATCGCCGGCTCGGGCGGGTTTGTCCTGCACGCGTGGAACGCCGACGGTGTCGAGCCGCCGGGCTGGCCCAAGCTCACCGGGCAGTGGCTGCTCAGCTCGCCATCCGTCGGCGACCTCGATGGGGACGGCACCCTAGAGGTAGTCGTCGCAAGTCGAATGGGTTGGCTGTTCGCGTGGCACACGGACGGCCCCCGCAGCGGTAGCGCGGGCTGGACGACCTTCGGTCACGACAACGCCCGCACCCACAACTACGCGACCCCCCTGCCCGGCTGGAACGCGGCCGGCGACGAACCAACGCCTACGGCCTGCGGCGACTGTGCCAGCGGGGCCGGGTCGCCCGCGGCCCTCTTCATGGCAGCGGCCGGCATCCTCGCGGGGCTCCGGCGGCGCGATAGGGCCTCGAGGTGACCCGCCGTCGCAAACTCACGCTGTCCCTGTCGATGACCCTCGGCGCGTTCGTCGTCTGGGAGCTCGTGGCGCGCGGCCTCGGAGTCGGTGACTGCCAGCCGCCCGTCCCCGCAACCGGCACCTGGCCCGAGATGCAGGCCGATGCGCGCTACCTGTGGAGGTTGACGCCAGGGTACGTCATCCGCAGCGGCGATGGCTCTACGACTACGGTGGGGCCGCTCGGATTGCGCGACAGCTTTGTGCCTCACGCGAAGGCCGCCAACGAGGTGCGCATCCTCACCACCGGCGACTCCAGCGTGTACGGCTGGGGCGTTCCCGACGGGCGCACCTACCAGGAGGAGCTGGAGCGTCGGCTCCAGACCCAGTTCCCGCAGCTCCGCATCGAGGTCATCAACCTCGGCATCCCGGGGTACAGCACCGTCCAGACGTTGCGCCTCTTGGAGGACGTGGGCTTCGCGCTGGAGCCCGACCTCGTCATCGTGTCCAACATCTTCTCAGACTGCAATATCGACGCCTTCCAGGACGAAAAGGCGCTGGCCCTGGTCAGCCCACCGACCGGGGGGATGGCGGCGACCCTTCGCGGGTCGCGCACCTACTGCTCGGCGTGGAATGTGTACGCACACCACTACGCCACCTCCAACCAGGAGCGCAACCGGGTGCTGATGCCCGGCGTGCCGCGGGACACCCGCTGGCTCGAACGCATCGACGAATACATCGATCTGTCGCGGGTCCCCCTCGGTGCGTACCTTGACAACATCGCGGCGATCGAGGCGCAGACGCGTGCACATGGCGCGAGGATGATGCTCGCACCGCTTGCCCAGGAGTGGGACGTCGGCAGGTGGACCATCCGTGGGCTCCCGAAGCCCAAGCCAGGGCAGGTGCTGCCGTGGGCGCCGTACCGGGAGGCCCTCGCCGCGTATGCGACTGAGGCGAACATTCCCCACGTGCCGCTTTACGAAGCGTTCGCCCGCGTCCCCGCCGAGCGGCAGGGGCGGCTGTTCAACGACCCGATTCACCCGAGCATCGACGGCGCCGCGGTGATGGCCGCGACGCTCTACGATGCGCTCATGGCCCG
>SHYX01000069.1 GCA_009692585.1 Myxococcales bacterium | reverse complement strand
CCGAATGGGCCAACATGCAGCCCGAACGGAAAACGGGGCGCGTGAGCCGCATGAAAACCCGCGGAATGGGTGAGCGCCATGAGTGACAAAACGCGCGAACGCGAACGCGAGCTGTTGGGCTGCGCGCTTGCGGATCCTACGGTGCTCGACGATGCCACGGCTGAGCGCGAGCACTTCGCCTCGCCGCCATTCGGCAATCTGTGGGCACTCCTGCGGCGCCTACGGGCCGAAGGTGAGGCCGATGTATCTACGTGGTTATCTGTCGTTGTAGAGGCCATTAGCGACGACCCGCGGGACTACCCGCCGGTAGTCGATGTGACGGAGCTCCGCCTGGCCGCCCCGGCCGTAGAGCCGTGGTACTTCGCCGATAAGGAAGTGCGGCGCCTTAGTAGCAATCGCGAGTGGCGCCGCGTGTTCGCCGACCTTGCCCACGACGCGAAGCTGGAAGGCGCGAACCTGACGGGCGCGAAGCTGCCGAAGGGGTACGGGGCCGACTGAGGGGCCGAACCTGTCAGGTACCGGGCGGTAGCTGACCCACCCCCCTACGTCCCCCTCCCGGCCCGCTCCCGCGCCAACTCGATCACCTTCCCCCGCTCGCCGTGCACGTCGGCAACCGCGTCCCGCAGCTCGTCGATCCCCAGCGGCGCGTAGACCCGCTCCGTGATCCGGATGTCCGAGTGCCGGAGGAGCTTACTCGCGACGTGAAGCCCGGCGCTCCGGGCAACGTGGAGCCCGAACGTGCGGCGAAGATCGTGAATCGTCACGCCGTCGAGGTTCGCAACGGCGCGGATTTCCTTCCACGCACCCTTGAGGTCTTCGCGAGGCTGCGTCGGGTCGCGGCCGGGGCAGAACCACGGACCCGAGCGCGGCACGGTGCGGAGGAACGCGACCGTCTGCGGCGCCAGCGGGATCACCTGCGGTCGGCCGGCCTTCGGTGAGGGCACGCGCCAGAGTGCGGCGTCGAGGTCGAAGTCGCTCCAACGGGCGTTCAGCGCCTCGCTCTTGCGGGCGCCCGTGTCCATGAGCAGCACGAACGCGGCCCGAACGTGCGGATCGGCGATCCCCTCGAACGCAGCCACGACACGCGGAAGCTCCTCCGCCGAGAGCACGCGGTCCCGGGGCGGTCCCTCGCGGAAGTTCCGGGCTGACGTGGCCGGGTTCGCCGTCAGGATGCCGTCCCGAACGGCCGTTGCGAAGCAGGCGCGCACGCTCGCGAGCCAGCGATTCGCCGTCGGGTTGCCCCGCTCGGCGATGGCCTGCATTGCGGCGTGGACATCGGCCGTCCCGATGGCGTCGAGCGGGCGATGCTCCCAACGGTCGGCCGCGAGGCGGAGGTACATCCGGTCGTACTGCGGCCGCTTCTTCGTGCGTTCGACGCGCTCCATGTACCGCTTCTGCCACTCCCCGAAGGTGGGCATCGCCGCCTGGGCTTCCTTCACGTCGAGCGGGTCGATCCCGGCTTCGACCTCCGCTAGTCGGGCGCGTGCGAGCGCGCGCCCCTGATCGACGGTGTTCACCCCGTAGGCGCCGAGGGCCATGCGCCGGCGGCGCTTCGCGGGTCCGTACTCGATGAAGAACGCTTTCCGCCCGCTCCGGTACACCACGACGCCGAACCCGGCGAGTTCGTCGTCGTAGACCTTGAGATCGCGGGCGGGATCGGCGTCGAGGGCGTCAACGGCGCGTTTGGTCAGGTGCAGCTTCATGGGGGGCTCCGTGGATTGACTGGTGCTGCGATGCCACGTCGCACCTGCGTCGCAGGGGCGGCGGGAGTCCAACCGTCCCGAGCCGCCACGTCGCACATGCGTCGCACTTTGGGTTCAACGTCGGAGGCGAAGACATCAACGCTCACACGTCACTATTACCATGAAAGGTGGATAGCTGTCAACGCTCACGAATCAGAGGTCAACGGGAAACCCTCTGACTACGGATCAGAAGGTTAGTGGTTCGACTCCTCTTGGGTGCACCATCTACCGCCCCGCTGGCGAATAACTGGCGGGGCGGTTAGATTTTGCTTAGCTGCGCGCTGCCTGTCCGTCGCGCTTCGGGATCGCGCCATCGCCAAGTGACTGTCTTCATTGGGCCGCCGCGCCGCTCGTCACCGTCAGCTCGGCAGGCGAGTTCACCGGACGCCCGTGGCGCGCGACGCCTGCGGTCGCGACTGGCGCATACCGCCGCTGCCCGCGCTGCGACCAGCCGATGCTCCGCAAGGTCTGCGAGCGCTGCAGCGGAGTGGGTGTCGCGGTACGGGCCCCGATGACCGGACGACGCCTCCGATCATATCAGCCCCCCATCTCCGGAACGCGCACGCAAAACCCGATCGCCGAGCCGATCGCCGTGGACAGGCGCCCCACCAGCTGGCCGTCGGGGGTGACCTCATCGAGCTGGCCGGCGCTCGACCAGGAGATGAGCGTGTTGCCGCTGTCGAGCCGCTGAGCGGACCCCAGGAAGAGGACTTTGATGCCGCCGGGGTCGGCGTAGGTCCATCGACGGTCCGCGGTCCACGCGCTCTGGTCAAGGGTGATTTCCACCGCCTCCGAGCGCGAGCCAGGATCGCCGTAGTAGCCGCGATTGAAGACGAGGAGCCCGCCATCGTCCAGCCGCTGCACGCCGTGGGGCTGCTGGACCAGCCGGTCGTCGCCCCAGACGAAATCGCTGTCGGAATTCGCCAGGACCCAGGTGAGCGCGCCCGTGGCGCGATCGATCCGGGCGATCCCGTCGTTGAAGGTCATCGTGACGTAGTAGGCGTCTTCCTCGGCGGCGTAGGCGAGGCCGTTGATGTGGCTCCAATCTTCGACGTCGGGATCGGCGAGGTACAGATGCGGCCAGGCGCGCTCCAGGTCGGGCGCGAACCAGTCCCAGACCGACCACACCACGCGCTCGGTGCCATCGGCATCGCGCTCGACGATGTGGTCGCCTGCGAAGCGCCTGCCCTCGATCTCGCGGAGGTCCCAGCCCAGGGTGGCGTAGCTCCCGGGGGTCGTCTCCACGAAGTCGAGATGGCCTCCCGTCAGCTCGATGGTCTCGCGCCGGCTTGTGGACAGCGTCACGCTGTGGACGGCGCCGGGCGTGTCGGCCGAGTCGGCGGGCGTGTTGTACAGAACGCGGCGCCCGTCGAGCGACAGGCGCGCGCGCACGATGAGCTCCGAGGCGGTGTCGGTCGGGGGGTAGCTCCAGACCACCCGACCCTGGCCGTCGATGGCGACCACCCCGCCGCCACCGTCGGGGACGATGGGCACGAGCGTGACGCCGTCGAAGCCGGTGATGCCCGCAGTGTAGGTCATCTCCGGGATCCACGCGGGCAGAGCGCCGGTCCGGGCGTCGAAGGACGCCACCACATCGCCGTCATGCTCGAGCGTCAACGTGGTGTCGGTGGCGGCGGGAATGCCGATGAGGACCACCTCGTGGGTGGTGGCCGCCTCGGTCTCGGGGAAGGAGATCACGCCTCCGTCGAAGGTGGCGGTGACGGTGTCGGCGCTGGGGGTCTCGGTCGTCCATCGGGCGACCAGCACCGTGTCCATCCCGGCGGTGTCGACGGTGAAGTCCGAAGCCGCGGCGCTGTCGAGGTCGGCGTCGACACAGGCGGCGAGCATTGCCAGCACCGGCGCCCCGGCCCGAGCGACAGGTCCTCGTGTCGCGCGAGAATGTCCAGGAGCCATCAATCCGTGGTCCGTTGCTGAGTGGTGGTGCAGATCACGCCCAGATGATGCGATCGCTTTGCGCCGGCAACGGTATTATCGCTCTTGATGGAAGCGTGGCCAGAGTACGAGTCCGAGCGCCTGGTGGGAGTGCTGCTGCGCGTGGACTTGCAGGAGCAGCGCGCGCTCGCGGCCGGGGACTACGCCGCCGTCGTGAACCATCTGATGCGCTCCGCGTCGGCCGCTTGCCTGAGCGATCGCGAAGACGAGGCGCTCAAGCTGATCGGTCGAGCGGCGGAGCGGACCGCCGAGTGGGTTCGCGCGGCCCGCGCCGGCAAGGTACGCCCCTCCACGTTCAGCGACGTGGCGCTGAGTCGAGGCTGGCTGTGCGCGGCAATCACCCCGACGCCGTCCGTGCTCGAGGTCGCCCCGGGGTTCCTGGCGATGACCGGGTGGCTTCCGGCGGGGGCGGCCCATAACGCTCGGGTGGTCGCCGCCGCGCTGGTCGGGGACAACCCCGCGGTGGAGGCGTCGTTGAAGTTGTGCGAGCTGAGCGATGCGGGGCTGGGTTGGCCGATGAAAAAGTTCCTGACGGCGTGGCTCGCGCGCGACGTGGCGGCGATGAAGAAGACGCTGGCGACCTGGTTGCAGGAGAAGTTGGATGCAACCATGACCCACGAATGGGGTGCCTACAACGAGGTGCCCATCGAGGTCAGCGGCGCGCTGGCGTTGGCCGAGCGGGCTGGCGTCCCGGTGCCCTACCCCAGCAACCGGGTTCTGACGCGTTTCCGTGCCTGACCTGCGGGTGGTGTGGGCGGTTCCGCGGAAATGGAGGTCTCCGAGCCTGGGCGGATCGACTACCCTGGGGGAGTGACCTGGCTTGCGGGTGAACCCCCGGCAGCGCTGTCTCTTGCCGGAGGTGACATTCGGACCAGGAGTCCCAGATGTCGGTGGCAGGCGGGTGCGTGACGAGGTGGAGGCGCGGGCGTGCCTCGTCGCGGTGGGGGCGAGCGGGCTTGAAGCTGATCCGATCTGGTGGCAGTTTCCGCGGCGGCTGTTGCTGGGCGTGGCCTCGGCAGCCTTCAGCGCCTTCTGGTACTCCTCGCTCAGGTAGGGGCTACCCCGGTCGGTATGATGAATCCACGCGGGCTCAGGCCGACGATCGGCCAGCGCCGCCACCAGTGCGGCCAACGCAAGCTTCCGGTCGTTGACCGGAGACAACGCCAAGCCGACTACCCGACGCGAGTAAAGGTCCAGGAGCACCGCGAGGTACACCCAGCCCTCGGGCGTGCGCAGGTAGGTCACGTCGCCCACCCACTTCTGGTTGGGCGCCACCGCCGCCGCGCCCCGCACGCTGTCCGTGGTCCTGGGCTGCCGTAGCTCGCTCGACTCCGCGCATGTGCCTCGCCGATCAGCACGCCGATGCGCTGATCCTCGCGGTCGTGGACTGATTCCGGCCGATTGCGCCACGCGTAGTACCCGCTCGGCGACACCTTCAACGTCCAGCACATGACCCTCACAGGCCAGGTGGCCTTCTGGGCGTCGCGATGAAGTCCGCTGCTTTATTCAAGATTTCGCTCTCCATGCGGAGCAGCTTCACTTCCTTGCGAAGTCGCGACAGACAATCACGCCCGGTGCTGGTCACCACACCTGGATGCCCTTTCCCAGCATCCGTCCGCGCCGCCTTCACCCGCCGGCACAGTACCGATTTTGGTAACCCGAGGTTCCCCGCAACCAAGGCCTGCGACCGACCCTCCTCCAGCACGAGGCGAATCGCGCCGGCTCGGAACTCAGGCGTGAGTTGACGGGCCGGACGTGGCGGCTTCTTCTCTGGCGCTTTTTGCTGCATGACGTGGACTCACTGCTCTCGGGGCAAGTGTCCACTTTTTCGGATCACGATCAGGGATGGAGTAGCTCTTCGGCGTTGCCGCACCGCGTCAATCGCAGGAGTAGTCGGTGACCGTGAGTTCGTCGATGCGGTGTTCGTTGGTGTCACCACCGGTGCCGGCCGTAAACCCGACCCAGGCCGAAAACGCGTAGTTCCCAGGGATGTCCTGGTCGATGTACACGGTACCGTCTATCGCCACGGTGACGTGCGGTGCGACGATCGCCACCTCGACGTAGTGCCAGCCGGTGTCTTCCATCTCCGGGAGGGTGGCCCAGGCCTGGTAGGCGTCGACGTCGCCGTCGAAGGTGAACGCGAGGTGGTCCGCTTCGGTGGGGTCGACGCCGCCGTTGTAGTAGGTGTCGAGTTCCAGCGACCAGCCCGGAAGCGCCGGACCGTCGGTGCAGTCGGCCGAGCCGCCGTACCCGATGCCGCAGCCGCGGCCTCCCAGGAACGACGTCGCCCGCGCGCTGTCGAGCGCGGTGAGCGAGAGCCCGTCGGCGCCGGTTCCGCCGCCAATGTACACGTAGAAGGCGATGTCGACGTTGTCGGCGTTGACCGGGGCCGTGGTCTCGAAGGCAGACCCGACCTGATCGCTGAGCGCGGGCGTGAGCAGCAGATTGTCGGCGGAGGGATCCCACACGGCCGACCCTTCGTAGTGCCAGGCCGACAACGAGAGCGCGTCGTAACTGTACGCCCCGTCCTGGCACACGCTGACCGTGCTCTCGGCGGACTCGCCGCAGCTGTCCTCGACGGTGAGGGTGACGGATTGACGCCCGGTCGAGCGCGACGCCGCGGACCAGTCCCAACTTGTCGAGCCGTCGGGGAGCGGGCTGGTCGTGCCCAAGACCCCATCCACGCTGGCCGACCAGCTGACCTGCAGTGACTCCGGCGCATCCTCGGCGTCATACACCACCCCCGTCAGCACGGTGTCCACGCCCTCGGTCAGCACCTCGTCGGCAAGCGGACTCACGATGGTGGCGGTCGGCGGTCGGTTCAGGATCGCGCTGAGCGGCACCTTGAGCAGCGGCGTCTCGGGGTCGTCGGACTGGACCCACAGTTGTCCCTCACCATTCGTGCCTTCCACCCCGATGAGCGTCGCCTCACCCTGCTCCAGCGCGAGCGGGAGCGCTGGAGCCGTGGTGATCGTCCATCCGTCGCCTTGCGCCTCGATCTTCGTGAGGTTGAGCACGCCTTCGCCGGAGTTGCGCACCAGCACGTCGCGCGTTGCGGGCTCGCAGAGTCCGGTCGCGGTGATGGAGCCAGGATCGGCCTCGATCACCGGGTCGTCCACCGGCACGGGCTTGGAGCCGCCGTTGAGGCCGTAGTCGGAGCAGCCGGCTAGAACGACACCGAGCACGATTGCGCGCATCGGCCCACGGTACCTCGGCCGGCCCCTCATGTCCGGTCGGTCCCGCGCCGATCCCCAGGACATGTACGATCTGCATTGCCGTTCGCCCGATCGTGCCGTGAAGTCGCTCCAGAGCCTTCCGGGAGTCGGAAGCTCCATTGCGGCCGACCTGGCGCGGTTGGGCTATCGCGAGCCGGAAGACCTCGCCGGTGAGAACCCGGAGGCGATGTTTGCGCAACTTCAGCGCCTCACCGGTTCGGTGCAGGATCCCCTGGTGCTGGACCACTTCCGTTGCGCGGTCCACTCCGCGTCCTCCCTGGAGCACGACGCCGAGCTGATCAAGCCGTGGGTTTGGGGTCGGCTGCGACACTCGGCGACGCCAGATAGCCGGCCGTCAGCGCCACTTCTTCCAGCGATCATCGGGCGCGTAGTCTAGGAACAGCGGGTGATCGTCGACGGCGGCGCGTTGTCGGCAGTGAGCCAGCCACACGCCGTAGTGGGCCGGGTGGGCGCGTAACCACGGCTCGACGGAGCCGGCGAGAAAGCGTTCGCGGAGATCACTCGGGTCGTCGCCGAAGATCGGCGCCTCGAATCGACATCGATTGGGCGCGCCTTCGGGGCACTCGAGCAGGGTCGGGACGATGGACGCGCCGGTCGCCGCCGCGAGTCGCCAGCCGCCCGAGTTCAGGAGCGCGACCCGATCCAGGTAGGGGACGCGTGACCACTTCTGGCCGATCCGCCCGTCGAAGGCGATGCCGACGAGTTCGTTGCGAGCGAGGCAGCGGTAGAGCTCCCGCACCGAGGTGTCGAGTGAGATGAATCGGATGGGCAGCCGATCCTCGTTCGTCTCGCGCGCCGCGCGCACCTCGCGCCGCCAACGATTGTTGCCGAACACCTCGGCGTGCGCCCGCGCCACGTCGGGCGGCGCCATCCCCCGGGCGGCGTATTGGGTGTAGCGATAGCCGCGCAGCCCCATGACCGCGTGCATCAACATGAAGTTGCCGGCGTGCGGAAACAGCAGAACCGCACCCTTTCCGCGGGCGAGGGCCTGGTCCAAGTGCTGGTTGCCAGAGAATTCGAGCCAGGGCTGCCAGTTGGTCGGCGTGAGCTTGCCGAGCAGCAGCTCTTCGAGGTGACAACGCCAGGCGATCCGGTAGGCCTCGGCGATGAGGGCGTCGTCGGTGCGTCCCAGCCAACGCCGAAACTCGTCCGCCATCAGGCGGCGCTGTCCTGTCGCGAGCGCATGGTGTAATCGCCAGAGCGGGTAGAGCTTCGCGAGCCGCGCGGGGTGGTCGGGGTCCAGCGTGTCGCGGAGTTTGACCCAGAACAGCCACCGGGCGACGTCCTGGGGAGAGCCGCGACGATCGCGCCATCCGAGCCGCTCCGTCACCCGAAGACCAGGTAGCCCGCGAGCATGAGGGCTGTGGTTCCGGCGAGAATCCACGTCCATGGAAGCCCTGCAGCCTGCGGGGTCAGGTCGAGGCCGCGAGACTCGCCCGGGGGCAGTTGCGCCGCGAGCTCCTCGCGCGAGCGCCCCTGCAAGGTCCACTTCCCGGGGCCCTTCTCGTTCATGCGCGCGGGATCGCCGCGCACACCGACCGCGCCGTCCCAGCGGGCGATTCCCGTCCCGGGCGGCTCATCCGCCAAGCCCTCGTCGTCGGCCTCCGCCGCTCGCGCGGCCAACTCGGCCTCGGCCAACGCCAGGGCTTCCAGCGCACGGCGCTCGCGGTCTTGGAGGCGCGCCTCCGCCTCCGTCGCGGCGGCCTGCGCCGCCTCCGTCGCGGCGGCCTGCGCCGCCTCCGTCGCGGCGGCCTGCGCCGCCTCCGTCGCGGCGGCCTGCGCCGCCTCCGTCGCGGCGGCCTGCGCCGCCTCCGTCGCGGCGGCCTGCGCCGCCTCCGCCTCCGCGGCGGCCTGCGCCGCCTCCGTCGCGGCGGCCTGCGCCGCCTCCGCCTCCGCGGCGGCCTCCCGCTCCGCCTGGGCGAGTGAGGCCTCCCGCGCCTGAAGTCGACGTGCCTCGGCGAGGGCGGCCTCGCGGGCCCGCAGGCGCCGGGTGTCGGGTTCGACGTGGTCGTCTGCCTGCGCCTCCGCGCGCGAATCCCCCCCATCCTGCCCCCGGCTGGAGTCGACGACGTCGAGGAGATCGGCGACGTCCACGCCGCCGGCGCTGGCCGCGTCGAGCGTCTCTTCGTCGGCTTCGGCTTCGGTCGCCGCGGGCCGGGGCTCCGGCGCCTTCGGCCGGGTGCGCAGCGCGTCGCCGGGGAAGAGCATCGCCGGGACCGACTGCCGCGTCTGCAGCGCGATGATCGCCGCCTCGCGCTCGGCCACGGCTCGGGCGGCGGCGATGGTGGTCTCCGTCATGATGCGCAGCTCGCCCGCGAGGCGCTCGGACTCCGCCTCGAGCTTGGCCTCTCGTTCGTAACGAACGGATCTGGCTTCGGCCAGGGAGCGATGGAGCCACTCCCGCGCATCTCGCGTGCGGGAATCGCCGGCCTCGGTGGGGGCACCCGCCACCGGGCGAGCGCGGAATGGTCCCGGACGGGACGGGAGCCTGGCCTGGTGAGCGCTCAGAAAGACGACGCAGGCTTCCTGCACGCCCAGGCCGCGGACCACGACCGAGAGCGCCTGACGGGCGGCCCGTGCGTCGCTGAAGCGTGCCCGGGGTGCGTCGATGCCGAACCCGGAGTACAAAAAGGGCGCTCGGGCCACGGCGATGACGTCCGGCGGTGCGAGCGTGGCCAGCACGCTGCCCAACGCGTGGATGTCGCCACGCTGCGTGTGCTCTCCGGGTAGATGGAACGAGGGTCGGATGCGGAACACCCCGGCCTCGTCGATGCCGAAGCCCTCCAGCGCCAGCGCGCCATGGGCCCCGCCCGCTCGGTGCAGCTCCTCGAGGTCCTCCAGGACGCGCATCAGCAGGCCCAAGACCACGGTCGGCGGCGCCGACAAATCGGAGAGCCGGGCGCGCATCGGGGGGCCGAGCACCGTTCGCGCACCGACCACCCGCACCTCCGAGAACACGCCGCCTTGCGGGAGCCCGGAGAGCCGGTCCGCGGGGAGCTCGACCGCCTCCTCGAGCACGCCGCCAGCGGTGCGACAGAGCATCCGCGGTACGCCGGGGACGGCCGAGGGCAGGGATTCGATGACGATCGCGTCGCCAACAGACATCGGTGGGCATTATCATCGCGGGATGCTCACCACGCCCCGGTCGACCTTTGCCCTTCCCCTTTGCCTGGGGCTCGTCGCCTGCCCCGAGTGGCGCCCCCCCGTGGCTGCTTGCGACGAGGCCAAGGAAAACGAGGGACAACCATCGGTCGTGCCCGGTGCGCCGGTGGCCGGCGTGGCCGAGACCTTCGTGGACCTCCCGATCGGGACGCCGCTGTCAGGGTACACGAGTCGGTGCGGCTGTTTCGGTGGCGAGGGAAAGGTGGACAAGCGGGACAGCCCGTACCGGAGCGAGTTTGCGCCGAGCGCCGGCGTACAGACCCGTGTCCCGGCCAAGGCCTTCTGGATCGGAAACGGCGACCAGGACCTCCTCATCCTGAAGCTCGACGTGATCTACAGCTTCGACGGGCTGGTCGAAGCGTTGGAACGCTCGATCGAGGCGGAAACGGGCCGACCGATGGACGGCCGCGTCGTGCTCGCGACGAGCCACAGCCACGCCAGCTACGGTGACTTCTCGGACCAGGTCACCTACTATCTGGGAAGCGACCGATTCAACCTTGAGATTTTTGAACGGCTCGTCGACACCATGACCGAGATCGCCGTTCTGGCCCACGACGGGTTGCAGCCCGTGAAGATCGGGGTTGGTCGTGCAAAAGACTGGGACGGCGGGCTGGTGTACCACGACCGCCGGGGCGACAACGATGACATCCAGATGTTCGAGGATATCCCCGCTGGTTCGTACAAAGACCCCTACCTGACGATGATCCGCATCGACACGTTGGCGGACGAGCCGCTCGGCGTGCTCTTCAACTTCGGCATGCACGGCACCTCGCTGGACGGCGACAATCCGATGATCAGCGTCGACGCACCTGGGCACGTGGAGCTTGCGTTCGAGGAGACCTTCGCCTCGCCGGTGGTGGTGGCGATGTTGCAGTCGGGCGGAGGTGACGCGTCCCCCGGCGGTAGCGACAGCCAATATGCCAACCTCGAGACGGTGGGGGAGTACGCCGCTGGGCCGATGGCGGCGCTGTGGCAGGCGATTCCCACCGCCGCAGCTCCCATCCGTCTTGAGACCGCCTCACGATCGATCCCCGAGACGGGCTCGGACATCCGTGTCACCCGCAACGGAACCGTCGATTGGTACTACCCGCCGTATGACGCCGAATACACGCCGGACGACGTGGTCTACGCCGCGGACGGGAGCATCCAGAGCCCGCTCGACGAGTTCAACACCCCCCACGGGTCTGCGTTCTGCGGCGAAAACCCCGCCTATCTGCCCGGCTTCGCTCCGGCGGGCGTGTTCCCCTATGACCAGTGCGTCGACCTCACCAAGATGATCGACGTCATCGGCGCGTTCTTCGAGCTCACCGACGAAGAGAAGGCGCTTCCGTTGCCGGAGTCCACGCGCGCGGCCGTCACCGCCACTCGGTTTGGCCCGGTGCCCATCCTCGACCAGAGCGGCGGCAACACCGAGGCGGTGACCGCGGACTTCTTCATCGGGTTTTTCCCCGGTGAAACCACGGCCCTGTACACCGAGCAGTTCCGCCGCCGGGCCGCGGCCGAGCTCGATCTTCCCTACAGCATGGCCGTCGGCTACGCGCAGGACCACGAGGGCTACCTGCTCTTGCCCGAAGACTGGCTCCAGGGTGGGTACGAGGCGGACATCAACATCTGGGGGCCGTTGCAGGGCGAGCACATCATGGAGGGGCTGCTGACCATGGCCAAGGAGCGGTTGCTCACCGACCTGGTGGAAAAACCGGATGCCTGCAACGACTGGCAGATTCCCGAGTACGGCCCGCAGCCGGAGCTCTCGACGCTCAAGCCGGACAGCACGCCCGAGGCGGGGTTGCTGCTCACGACCGCGCCGGAGTGGGTCTACAGCCCACTGTACTCGGCCGCCGAGTACCACGACGCCGACCTCGCCGGCGTTTCTCTGGTGGGCTTCGACGTTCCGTCGGTGGTGCCTCGCGTGCAGGGACTCGTACAGCTTGGGTGGTCGGGAGGTGACCCGGGGGTGGACTTCCCGAGCGTGACGCTCCAGCGCCGAAACGAGGATGGCATCTACGTGGACGTGCTCACTGCAGCCGGACGCCCGGTCACCTCGGGTCCCGACATCCTGGTGACCACGACGCCGGATCCGTTGTACCCGGCTGAGTCGCCCCAGAGCTACACCTGGTACGCGGCCTGGCAAGCGGTGGGACACGTCGAGAACCGCACGGGCCTGCCCGTGGGCACCTACCGCTTGCACATCGATGGGAACAGCTTCGTCGACGATGGCGCGACTACCTGGCCGTGGGCGTCGGAGCCCTACACCTTGGACTCGCCCGAGTTCGAGGTGGTGCCCGCAACCATCAGTCTGGCGCTTTCGGGGACCGACGTGGTGGCGTGGCTTCAGGCTCCGGAGCGCGGCTTCCGACTGGTGGGACTCGACGGCGCCGTCCGGGGTTCGAATCCGCTCGACGGCGACGCGGGGCGCGTCGAGGTGCTCTACACCGACGGGTCCGAGACGGCGGACGATCTCGGCGGCACCCACGGGGGCGGCGTGACGACGCTGCCCGGAGCGCTCGACCCCGCCCGCGCCGTGGTCTCGGTGACCGTGACCGATGCCTGGGGAAACGTCGGGGTGCTCGAAACCGGGGCGGTGCTCGACGGCGGCGACACCGGCGACACCGGCGAGTGAAGAAGTTCATCGCCGTCGCGGGCAACATGGGTGTCGGGAAGACCTCCTTCGTCGAGTTTCTGAGCCAGGAGTACGGATTTGAACCCGTCTACGAGCCCTACACCACCAATCCCTGGCTCGATGACTTCTACGGCGACATGGGCAAATGGGCGTATCACAGCCAGCTGTGGTTCTTGACGAACAAATTCAGGTTACACCTTGACTTGAATCTCAACTCGGGAACGGTGGTGCAGGACCGCACCATCTACGAGGACGCCGAGATCTTCGCGACCAACCTCCACCGGCAGGGCCAGATGCAGGAGCGCGAGTATCGCACCTACATGGATCTGTACGCTGGGATGAAACGAACGCTTCAACCCCCGGATCTGATGATCTACCTGCGTTGCTCCGTGCGTGCCATCCGTCGGCGCATCAACAAGCGAGGCCGACCGAGCGAGTTGGCGATCCCGACCGCCTATATCCAAGGTCTCAACGGGCTCTACGAAGGTTGGATGGACGGTTACGACCTGTCGCCCAAGGTGGTGTGGGACAGTGAACGGGCGGACTACCTCACCCACCTCGTGGATCGCCTCGAATTCCGCAAGATGCTCGCCCCATTCTTGTAGGGGGCCGGCTCTTCCCGGCTCCCAGGTAAGGACGGCCACTACCGGATCGGCGCTCACCGAGTCAGAATGGCACGTTGCGAGGTCTCGTTGGCGAATCCCTCAATCATGTCCAAGCCCGTGGTCATCGTCGGCGGTGGCGTCGCGGGTCTGGTGACCGGTCACCTCCTGTCCGAAGCGGGCGTCAAGGTGGTCATCGTCGAGAAGTTCGAACGCGTGGGCGGGCTGGCCCGGAGCTACAACTACGACGGGTTCATCTTCGATTGTGGTCCGCATCGTTTTCACACCGAGAACCCCAACATCAAGACGTACCTCGATCGGGTGCTGGGCGACGAGACGACCGCATTTCCAAGGTTGAGCGAGGTTTTCTTTCAGGGCAGCTACTACCGATGGCCTCTGCACCCCAAGAACCTGGTGCAGCTGCCCATCCCGCTGGCCTTGAGGTCCACCTTGGACCTCGCAGTCAACGGGATGAAGAAGTATGGGGATTCGAACTTCGAAGACTACGTGCTCCGGCAGTATGGTCCGACCTTGTACGAGCACTTCTTCAAGGGGTACAGCGTCAAGTTTCTGGGCATCCACCCCAAGCAGACGCACCCCGACTGGGCAAAGGTTGGGATCAACCGGGCGATCATCGACGACAAGCTGCAGATGCAGAACCTGGCCCAGCTCGCCAAATCCACGTTGCTCCAGTACAATAAGGCCGAGATCAACTTCATCTATCCAAAGGGCGGCGGCCTCCAGGTGACCTGGGACATCGTCGCCGAGAAGATCAAATCCCTCGGCGGCAGGATCCTGACCAACACGCCGGCGCGCCTGGCCGGCGGCAACGGGCATATCGACGCGATCTACGCGGGGAGCGAGCGCATCGAACCGAGCATGGTGATCTGGACGGCGCCGATCACCTTGGCCTGCGATCAACTCGGGATCGAGTGCCCCGACCTGCCCTACCTCTCCACCCTCTTCTACAACGTGATGGTCGAGGAGGAGATGACCCGGAAGTACCAGTGGTGCTACTACGGGGCCGATGACATCGTGTTTTCGCGGGTGTCGACTCCCAAGTACTTCGCCGACGACACCGTGCCGCGCGCGGGCGTGACCGGCCTCTGTGTCGAGGTCACGTGTCGTGAGGGCGACGATCGTTGGCAACACGCGGAGCGCCTGACCGACTGGGTCGTGGACGACCTCATCAAGGTGGGGATGGTGTCCTCGCGTCGTAAGGTGCACGATGTTCGCGTGGAGCGCGTGCCCAACACCTACCCGATCTACCACTCCCGCTACCCGTCCGAGTTGGAAAAGGCGCGCAAGGGCCTCGGGCAGTACGACAACCTGCAGCTTGCGGGGCGCACCGGCATGTTCTGGTACAACAACATGGACCACAGCATCGAGAATGCGATGCAGCTGGCGCGGAAACTTTTGCGCGAGGCGGGGCGCAACGAGGTCGATGAGAAGGCCCTTGCTGGGGGAATGGCGGGCTGATTCGCCCGGACCGATCCGGTCTCTTTCGTGGGTCGGCCTTTTGTTCCGTGGCGCGGCGCCGATCCCGGAGCCATGAGCACGCCGGCCGCGTCGCTGTCACGGCCGCTCCACGAGGGGTGCGCGCAGCACCTGGAGGCGCTCTTGACCGACACCAGTGGTCGGTTGCCGCTCGCGGTCATTCTCGACGCGGTCCGCCTCGACGGGCTCCATCTGCGCATCAAGGGGTTGCGGTCCGATCTGGTGCTCCCTGCGCTCGACGAGGCGGTGCAGGTGCAGTTCCGCATGGATACGGGGGCGTGGTCGCTGGGCGGACGGGTCCTGCGCGTCAAGCCGCTGGTGATTCGACCGGAAGGGGACATCCAGCAGCTCGACTCCAGGGCCGCAGCGCGTGTCCGGCCGCACGGCGTGGGGGTGACGTGGGTCGACTCCGGAAAGGGGCCACTGGCGGCCGACCTTCGAGACCTTTCGTTGGGAGGCTGTGCGCTGATCTTCCAGTCCGGGCCCGAGTTTCCCGTGGGTCAGTTGGTGTCGATTCGCGTGGCCGGAACCGGGGGCGATCTGTCTTGCCTCGGGACCGTCCGGTTTCGGTTGCACGAGGAGGATGGGGTACGCATTGGCGTGCAATTCGGCATTCTCACCGAGGTCGCCACTCGCCTCATCACCCGCTGGACGACCGCGAGGCGCTAGACTGGCCGCAGTCAGGAGGACCCATGACCGCGGTGCGCGTCGAGGAGAGCGGGCCGGTGTGGACGATCGTGCTCGATCGGCCCGCATCCCGCAATGCCATCGACGCCGAGACCGCCGGGGCACTATCGGCCGCGTTCGAGCGTTTCGAGGGGGATGCGCGCGCGCGCGTGGCGGTACTGTGGGGTGCGGGCGGCCATTTTTGTGCCGGCGCTGATCTCAAGGCCATCGCGACCGGGCGCCCCAACCGCGTGGAGGCCGATGGCGCCGGGCCCCTGGGTCCCACCCGGATGCGCTTGTCGAAACCGGTCATCGCGGCCATCGCCGGCTACGCCGTGGCGGGCGGTCTGGAGCTCGCCGCTTGGTGCGACCTTCGTGTAGCCGAGGAGGATGCCGTCTTTGGGGTCTTCTGCCGGCGCTTCGGGATCCCGCTCGTCGACGGCGGGACTGTGCGTCTGCCGGCGCTGATCGGACTCGGCCGCGCCATGGACCTGATCCTGACGGGGCGGCCGGTGCACGCTCCGGAAGCCCTGGCGATCGGGCTGGTCAATCGTGTCGTGCCCTCCGGGCAGGGGCGAGCAGCGGCGGAGCAGCTCGCGACGGCGCTCGCGGCGCTCCCCCAGGCGGCCATGCTGTCGGATCGCGCCAGCGTCTACGATGCCGTGGGTGTCGAGCTTTCAGCGGCATTGGCCAGCGAGTTCAGACATGGGGTGGGGGCACTGGCGGTCGAGGGTGTCGCCGGCGCGGTGCGCTTTGCACGGGGGGGCGGTCGGGGCAGGGCGCGCGAGTAGGACCGACCAGGAGCGTTCGGGGAAACTTGATTCCAGACGTTCGTGGATCACTACTGACGAACGCCAGAAATCAGCGGTGGAGAAGACGGGGCGCTCGACACCCTCCGGCTGCTTGGCGACGGGCTGCGGGCCGTGGGGAGCGGGTACGGTAGCGCCACGGGCGAGCGCCAGTCCGCTCTGGCGCGTCGTTGGAAGCTCCCGCTCCTGCTGGCAACGCGACGCCGACACCCGCGGCAAGGCCGTTGGAGAACTCGCCGATGCGGTGGCGCGGGTCGTGGAAATCGTGGCGGCGACGCCCGACCTCCAGAGGACGCACGCAGGTCGTCGGGCGACGGAACTCTGCGGCACCCTCGTGCGGGTGATGGAGCAGGGGCGGACGGTGGTCGCGCGTGGTGGAGAACCGGATCGTGAGCCTGACGGACACGCAAGCCCGTCACGGCCGCAAGACCCGAAGTGTCTCGTTCGAGGGCTTCAAGCTGCATGTGCTGGGTGGGTCTCGGTGGCGGCCGCCAACATCGCCGACAACGCCCCGATGCGCCGGCTGATCGCACGGGCGCAGCGTGCAGGCGCGCAGATCGACCGTCTCCTGGCCGACACGGCGTAGGGCGCCGCGCGCGACCGCTGGGGGGTGCCGGGGTGGTCGTCGTCGCACCAGTCCCGAGTCGGACACGGGAGAGCAAGCGCTTCCGGAAAGAGAAGTTCGCGGTGGACTTCGTGGCGGTCACTGCGACCTGCGGTGCATGTCCTCTGCACGCGAAGTGCTGCGATTCCGGCAAGGCCTCCCGCCGCCTCCAACTCCACCCCCACGAGGACGGGCTCCGTGCGACCAGAACGGCGTGGGAGCAGCCGGCGCTCCGCGCCGAGTATCGCGATCCATCCCGCTTCGAACGCCTCAATCACCAGCTCACCCGACCCGGTGCGCGGCAGGCCCGGCCCTTTGGACTTGCTGCGGCAAACCTACAGGCGCATATGAGCGCGATGCGCCGCGTAGGCGGCGGCTACTCGGCCAGCCGCCGCAACATCGCTCCGATCCGGCGGAGCTTCGCCTGCTGCTCGGCCGCCGTCGGCTGCCCGCAGAGATCGAGCGCGGCGCAGGTTTCCGCTGCCGAGCCGCGAGCAATCCTGAAGTGATTCCTGCTGACGGCCCCCTGACTGGAGGCCCCGCTTGCGGGTCAGGCCTGCCGGAGCCAACCGG
>SHYX01000027.1 GCA_009692585.1 Myxococcales bacterium | reverse complement strand
TCCGCGGTGTAGGCCGTCTGGGCCCAGTGGTCCCGGGCCACCTCGGCGTACATGTCGTCCGCGCCCTCGACGAACTCCACGGCGAACGGCTCGCCGGACTCGAAGGCGAACTCGACGAGCGCCCGCTGACAGAAGGCGTGGATGGTGTAGATGGCGGCGCGGTCGAAGTCGCGGAGCGCGACGCGGAGCCGCTCGAGTCCCACCGCGCCGTCGCCCCGCCCGGCCAGCGCGACCAGCACGGCGTCGTCCGACCGTCCCGTCTCCATCGCCGCGATCGCCTCTGCGATCCGCTCCCGAACCCGGCCCCGGAGATCGGCGGTCGAGGCCCTCGCGAAGCTGACCACGAGGATCCGCTCGATCGTCATCCCCGTCTCGACGAGGAGGCGGACCACGAGGGTGGTGATGTTGAACGTCTTCCCCGTCCCGGCGCTCGCCTCGACGAGGTGGGTGCCCGTCAGCGGGTGGGCGAGCACGTCGAAGGTGGGGGTCACGGCCGGGACTCCGCCAAGCCGTACTCGCCCAGCATCGGCGCGAAGACGCGCAGAGCGAGGTCGTGGAACTCGTTCGACCAGACCACCGAGCTGTCGTAGACCCGCGCGACAGCGGGGTCGTCTCCTTCGCCCGGCAGCTTGGCGCCCCCGCCGATCGTAGACGCGAGCCAGCACTTGTACGCGGCGAGCCCTGCCTCGTGGCGCACCTCGGCCTCGCCGAGCCCCGACCCTCGCCCACCGAGGTACTTCTCGGCGTACGCACCGGACGACTTCGGCATGAACGGGAGCGGGCGCGTCATCCCCGCGGCGTGCAGCGCGAGGAGCTGCCTCAGCCACCGGGCTGGATCGGGCGTTGCCCGCCAGGTGACCACGTCCGGGCTCCCGTCCTTATCCCTCCCGAAGGCCCAGGTGGCGCGAGGCTCCAGGCCTGCGACCTGGCTGGTCAGGTGGTGAATCCAGGCGGTGAGCCTGCGTTTCGCGTCCAGCTTGGAGTAGGTGACGTAGAGCCCGCCCCCGACGCGCCGACCGTCGAGCCTCCCCGTGAGCCGCATCCCCTCGGTGGGGCCGGCGGCCGCGAGCACGACGTCGAGGTCCACGTTCGGTCGCGCGGCACCCGCCCCGCACCCCTGCGCCGCCTCGGCGATGCCAACGGCGACGCCCGCAATCCCGTCGTAGAGGGTCCGGCCCGGCGTGCCCATCGGGAGGAGCCCGGACTCGCGCATGGCGGGCCACAGCGCCTCGGCCCCCTTCCCGCCCAGCATCGCGCGCACAAGGTGGTCCCCGACCTTCCACTGGTCCAGGTACGACAGATCGACGGGCTCGGTGTCCCCCGGCGCCTCGTCGTCCTCCGCGAAGGTCAGCTCCAACCGCCGCTTGAGTAGGGCGGCCACGGGGTTCTGGAAGAACCGGAGAAGGAAGGCGATGTCCACGACGGAGGACGTCGGGTCGGGGGCAAGGGGGGCCGGGAAGAACGGAGGGGGCGCGGCTGGTTCGCCGAGCAACGCGCCTGCCCCCTTGTGCAGGGAGATCGAGTAGTTTGGACAACGCGTCTCGGCGAAGGCGCGCGGGCTGAAGGGCCGCATCGGGTGCGAAACGGTCACGGCGGCGCGGACCGCGGCGGGCAACGGGTCGAGGATCTCGGCGAGCAGGACGGAGGGGGGGCGGCCCTTGTTGTCTCGGCTCCCGTGGCCGGTGAAGGAGAGGTGCAGGTGGTCGCCGGCGGCGAGCACGGCAGTCCGGAAGACCAGGCGGTCGGCGGTTCGCGGCGGCAAGTCGCCGGGGTGCGGGTCATTCGCGCAGAGGTCGAACGCGAGGGGCGTCGGGTCGTGCGGAAAGCGGTCGTCGTCCAGACCGAGCAGCGCCACTACGCGCGCCGGGACGACGCGCCCGGTGCGTAGCGAAGCACACGTCACCCCCCCCGTGAAGAAGTACTCCTCGCGGTCCACCTGTTCGAGCTGACCCGACAGCCAGTCGGCGACGGCACCGATGGCCACGGGACGGTCACCCGTGAGCGCACCGAGCGCGCGCACCAGGGTCTGGCGCGAGGCCGCCCAGGATCCGCGGGTGGAGACGAGGTCGTCGTAGGCCTTGAGCAGCACCGTCGCCCACTCCGTCGGACTGTGAACGCCCTCCAGGCGCCCGAGGTGTTCGAAGAGCGCTCCGCAGAAGGCGCACAGCCCCCCGAGCGGTTGCGCGTTTTGTCCCTCGATACCGTCCACGGGCAGGAGACCGGCGTACAGGCGCTCGCCGCGCCCCTCGATCGCGTACCCCAGCAGGAGCCGATCCAGCCCCCAACGCCAGGTGTGCTGCGGCAGCGTAGGGTTGTTGAACCGGGCCCGGAACGCCGCGTCCTCGCCCCAGCGCACCGCCGCGGTCTCGAGCCAGCCGCGGCCGACCGCGGAGTCCTCTTCGGACAGGTCGAAACGCGCGCATACGGGGGCGATCGAGAGCAGGTCGCTGATGACGGAGAGCGGGCGCCGGGAGTGGGGCAGCTTCAAGAGCGCCTTCATCGCCGCGAGGCCCGGCGCTTCGACCAAGGGCGAACGATCCGCGAAGCACAACGGAATTCGTGCGCGTGCCCCCGACCGCCTGGAGATGTCAGCTTCCGAGTTGAACACGCCCTCGAGCAGGGCGGCGTAGTCGTTGATGTCCGGGGCCAGGACGAGTACGTCCTCGGGCTGAAGGGTCGGGTCCGCGGAGAACAGCGCGAGCAGCCGGTCCCGCAGGATCTCGACCTCCCGCATCGGGCCGTGGGTCGCGTGGATGAGGAGGCTTCCGTCGACGGCTCCTGTCGGGCCGGTGCTAGGCGAGAGGAGGCCCGACTGGACCCTGGCGAGAAGCGTCTGGCGACTCGGCACCGCGAGGGATTCGACCGTCGCCTCGGAAGCGAGAGCTGTGGCGATCGGGGAGCCCGTGATCGCGAGCACGCACACGTCGATCCGTCGATCCAGTCCGCGGAGGATCGCCAGTTCGAGCGGCGCCATGTGGTCGACGGCGAACACCGTCAGCCGGCTCGGGAGGAGTCGTCTCGTCGAGCTCTCCAACAGGTCGGCGACCCTCGCGAGCGGGTCGGCGCTCCCCGATACGTCTCGCCAGAGCGTCGCCTGCCAGGCGCCGTCGTCCGCGGGTGGGTGCTCCGCCGGCGCGGGGGCGCTCCATCGCGCCATCATCTCCGGTCGGTAACGGAAATAGGCGGCGAAGAGCGAAGCGATCCGGGTGGAAAGCTGGATGCTTCGGATGCCGGTGTCGTCGCCGACGAGGTACCGTGCCGGGGCTTCGAACCCCGGCGAACCGACGCGGTCGAGGAGCGCTTCCCGGACCCGCCACGCGGAGGGAGCGTCGAGCGCATCACCGCCGAGTCGTTCGAGCAGACGCTCGGGGGCATACACCGCGTGGTTGCACCACACGCCGAGGCGGTCGGACAGCTCCGCCGCGAGCCAGTCCCGCATCGGCGAGCCGGGAACGACGACGTGCTCCACGTCGAAGGGCGACCGCAGAGGCGTGGCCAGGCGCACGGCGAGCGCGTCGACGAGAGCGGGCAGGCTCGAGGAAAGGGTGAGCTGGATGCGAGTTGGGTGGGGAGGAGTCTTCGTAACGGGCTGGGAGGGCCCGGGGTGGCGATCCACGGCTGGACGGCGACCGAGGCGAAGCTGCGGGAGATCGTCGAGGGGCGTAGCTGTCCCGGTTCGGTCCCGTCGAGCGGGCGGTAGCCGGTGGAGATCGAAGGCGTTCTCCGGACGAAAAGCGCCAACCGTCCGGGTCCGGTGTTAGGACGGAGTTCTCCAGGACGCCGTCGCCATGGACGTTTCGAGCAGCACCGACATCCCCCGCGAGGTCCTCGCCCTCATCGAGAATGCGAAGGAGTTTCTACTCCTGGTCTCCCCGTATCCACCCACCAATCACCATCCCCCCCAGCCACTCCGGATCGCGTGAGACTGGGCATCGGTGCATCGGGTGAGCTCGTGCATGCGGTTGACGGGGTGCTCCTGGATTCGCGAGAGCACATCGGCCAGATACGCCCAGGGGTCGATGCCTTGCATCGCGCAGCTGTCGAGCAGGCTGACCATCACCGCCCCGGCGTGGGCGCCCCCTCGGAACCGGCAAAAAGCCAAACCTTTTTTCCGATTACGATCCCCCGTTCATTCTGCCCATGTAAGTCGGTCGACCGGCGCGATCCGCTACCCGTGGCACCCGCTTTGCGGGGAGCCCCTTCGCATGCTCTATCGGGAGCACCGTGCTGACGGGGACATGTTCGTCTGTGAGACTTCCAGCTCTTCGTTGAGGGCGATCCCCGCCTGAATGTTCGAGCCTACCTGCGGCGTTTCGCTGACGGTGGGACAAGGCTCGGTGACCGTGGGAGCGCTGGGTCAGCTCCGCTGGCTTCTGCTCGCCGTTCGATCAAGTGTAGTTGCTTCCCCGACCCCCAAAGGAAGCCGCCTGTACCAAACTCGAATCCACGCCGTCCGTTTCCGAGGCAGACATTGCTCCTTCCACGACTTCGCGTCCCGATGGAGCCGAGCCCGCCGACGCAAGGATGAGGCCCGGGGCGCCTGCGAAACGTGCGAGGAACCCCCGGGGATCGACGACGGCCTCCTCTCGGACCTGGAGATCCTCCAGCGAGTGGTAGGGCCAGTCCGGAAAGGCGCTTCGCGCCAGGGTCGTCTTCCCGCTCTGTCGAGGCCCGGTTAGGAACAACGCCGGAAAACCTCGACTGAGATCGAGGAGTCTGGGGGTGAGCGTGCGCGGCGTCATGGTGATTGGGGATTGAATCCACAATTGGCATGAATTCGTCAATCACGCACGACGAAGGCTGATCAAGGCCTCAGGTCACCGCGAGGCCGCCTCCGGCCCCAGCAACACGACCCGCTCCCGATGGGTCAAGCGCCAGCCGTCCTGCTCGGTCGCGACATCGACGCGCGGCAGGTCGAGCGTCGGCCCGCTCTCCAGGAGCACCACCCCCCCGAGCGTGGACGGGAGCTGGTCCCGATACTGCAGCAGCGTTGCCCCGTCGGCGGCGGCGAGGACGATGAGCACCACGAGGGGCGGGCCGGCCTCCTCAGCAAGTGTCACGGCCACCCCGGCGGCCACCCCCGGACGCACGCCCACCACGCGATAGACGGGGCCGCCGAGCACGGGCTTGATTGCGATGTCCGCTCGTCCGAGCACCAGGACGCGGTGACGGTCGGCGAGCAGGGACAGGAGGGCCTGGCGGAAGCGGCCGTCATCGCCCGGCGCCACCCAGGCCGAGAGGCCCGCAGAGAGCGCGGGAAACTCCGCGTGGACGAGCCCGGGCTCTGGGACCAGGACCACATTGGCCGAGCGTAGCTGGGCGTCCTCGCCACGCCGCTTCCGCAGCCAGACGATTCCGAGCACCGCGAGGAGGCCGAGGCCGAAGCCGATGAACAACAGCCCGCCGGAGTCCGGCCCGCCCGACGCGGAGGTGGGGGGTGGGGGCGCGCCGCCGGCGCCCGCAGCCCCAGCCACCCCCGGTCCGCCTCCCGTCATCTGGGCGCCTCCCCACTGGCCGGCGGGCGGCGGCCCGCCGCCACCGTCGCCGGGGACGCCCCCGGCGCCGCCGGCAGGGTTGTAGGGGGCCAGGGTCCCGACGTCGCCCGGGAGGCCCGATGCAGGGACGCCGCCGGCTTCCGGCGGGGGCGCGGGGACGGCGCCGTCCCCGGAGGCCGGTGCGTTGCCGTCTCCGCCCGGGCGCTCGGCGAACGCCGGTGGGGTGGACACCCGCGCGTTGAGGGCGCCCGCCGTCAGCGTCAGGTCGATGTCCTGGGCGGTGCCGTCCGGGCTGGTGATGACAATTGACGTTTTTCCCACCTCCCGCCCGCCCGCGCTGACCGAGATCGACGTCAGCTTGCCCTCGAATTTGGCGACGCCAGCGAAACGCCCGTCTCCCGGCTTGGCGTCGGGTCGCTGGCCGTCGTCCTTCAGCTCCGCCTGCAGCGGCTCGCTGCTGCCGGAAAGGGTGGCTACCAACGGCAAAGCGGAGCCGCCGCCACCCGCGTCGTAACGAATCACGATCGCGGAAGGTGAGGCGTGGGCGAACTGAAGGAGCAGGGTCAGGAGCATCCCTCACGCCTTATCAGACGCTCATCGGGGCCGGTCAGGGCTCAGGGCATCGGTCACCGGGCCCACCAGCACCCCCGCCAGCGCTTCGGCTCCCTCTGGCGACAGGTGGTTGCGATCGACCAGGTAGGCATCGACCTCGGCTCCGAGCGCGGTGCGGGGAGCTAACGACGAGGTCCCTGGGAGCTGGGTCCCGAGGCGCATGAGCATCTCGCCATACGGGGCCAGCTCGACCATGCCGGCGCCGGTGGTGATCTCAGGGACGAGCAGCAGCCGCCCTCCCCGCGCCGCGACGATGGCGGCGATCGCCCGGACGTTCTCTTCGGCATCGGCGAGGGGGACGCTCTGGACGAGCGCCTCCGCGGCCCGGGGCCGGAGCGCGAGGCCGATCCCGATGAGCAGTCGCGACCGTGAGCTGAGGTCGTCCAGGAGACTGAGGCCGGTGCTGCGTGCCGAGACACTCGTGGCCTGCTCTTTTCGGGTGAGCGGCGACTCGCGGGTGAGCAGGTCGTTGACGCCCACGTAGAGGACGACCACCGCGGGCGGGCCGTTGTCGGTGAAGATGCGCTCGGCGCCGCGGGCGAAGTCGAATGTGTCGCGACCTCCTTCGCCGAAGTTCATCGTCCGCACCGCAATTCCAGCGGCGCACAACCGCGTGTGCAGGCGCGCGGGGAAGAAAAAAGTCGGCTCGCCTCTGTACTGCCACGCCCCCCCCGTGGAGCTCCCGCCGAAGGCATACAGCGCGGCCGGAGCAGCGCCGCAGCTGTCGGACCAGAACGGGATGGTGATCGTGTCCGCCTGGGAGGCGCCGACCGACGCGCCGGCGAGGACCTCCGGGTCCCAGGCACGGTTCACGAGGGTGGCGCGAAGCGCGGCCTCCGCGGCGATCGGGGTGAGCACCAAAAGCGCGAGCGCCAGGTCGGTGCCTGCCGCTGCGCCGCGGTGCAGCAGGCGCCGGGCGTCGACCGCCAGCAACAGCGCCTGCCAGCCCAGCACGCCCGCAAGGCCCGTCTCACCGCCCAGCGCAGCCAGGGCCAGCCACGCCGGAACCTGCCGCAAGATCGCGGCGCCACGCGGGAGGCCGGCAGCCGCTATCAGCCGGAGCGGCAACAAGAGCGCGAGCAGGCTGCTTGGCGCCAGCACCCACGCCCAACCCGACAGGTCGCGGCAGGCCAGCAGCGCCGCGCCGGCGGCGAGGAGCCACTCGACCCGCGCGGGCGGATTCCACGACCGTCCGGCCTCAAGCCTCAAGATCGCGGAGTTCAACAGGCAGGCGACCAACAGGGGGACGGTCGCGAACACCAACGCGCTCCGGCGCAGGTTTCCCACGTCTGCGCCTCCGAGGTACAGCGCCTGTACCAGCGCGGTCCACGCCGGGTACGGGGTCGCGAGCACGGCAAAGGGGAGGAGCAGCGCGATCCCCATCCCCACGATCTGACGGCGAGACGGTCGGCTCGTCCAGGTGCTCGCGAGCACGGCGGCCGCGACCATCGCGGCGATCACCGCCCAGACACCTCGTCGGGTGGGAGTGGTGACCGAACTGAAACGGTCGTCCATCAGCACGCGACCCGCAGCGTCGAGGCACTGGATCCGGTGGATCGCCACGACGTCGTGCGGGGTGAGCTCGAGAGTGCCTGGGACGGCAAACCCGAGTCGCGCGCCGTCCGCCCAGGCGTAGCCGTCGTGGATGATCAGCCGCGCCTGCCCCGGCACGGCGAACGGATGGAGCTCACCTCCGTTCGGCAGGCGCCAGCCGTCCACCTCAAAGCTGACGACCTGAACCTGGTTGCCGTCCGCGGTCCGCGCCGCGACGGTCACCGGGTCTGACCCGTGAGCCAACTCGAGGATCAGCTCCGCCACGGGCACGAGGGTCCTGAGCCGTTCCGCGGCGCCAAAATCGCGCGTCTGGAGGATGAGCACACCGTCCACGAGGCCCGAGTGCGCGACGTCGGCCAGGCTGCGGCCGCGCGCCTTCACGCCGGGTACGACCAGTTGGTAGCGGTCGGGATCCAGGGCCGTCTTGCCGGTGGATCGGTCGTCGAGCCACGGCGCGAACCACCCGCCCAGGAGCGCCGCCAGCAGCACCAGCACGACGGGGGCGAGCGAATCCAGAGCGCCGAGGCGGTCCGCCCTCCAGCGCCGGTCCACCCTCACGGCGGATCCGGTTGGAAGTTATACCCGTTCTTTCTGAGCTCCTCGACATAGGCCGGGTCGAGCGTCAGCTGGGCGCCGGCCGTGCCCTTCGCGGCGCGGAACTTGTCCCAGCGCCCTTGGAGGTCCGCGACGACCTGTGGCTGTCGGGTGGCTTCGTTCCGCGTCTGACCCGGGTCGGTCTCGAGGTTGTAGAGACAACGGCCGGGCTCGCCCACCACGCGGTGGTCACCCCCATCGCACCCGGGATCCTGCCGGATGAGCACCCACGGAGGCGCGACGACCGCGCCGCGGAGGTGGCCGTCTGAGCGCCAGACGACTCCCCCCTCCACGAGCGCCGTGGTCCGGATCGACGCTGCCGTTCCGCTGAACAGCGGAACCATCGAGGCCCCGTCGGCATCGGCCGGCGAGACGGCACCCACCAGATCGAGCAGCGTCGGCAGGAGGTCCACCTGGCTCACCAGGGCGCTGATCGGCCGACCCGGGAGGCCTGGCACCTTGACCAGCATCGGTATGTGCACGACGTTGTCGTAGTACGCATCGCCGTGCAGCAGCTCGTTGTGGTCGTTGAGTGATTCGCCATGGTCGGCCAGGACGACGACCACCGTGCGCTCGAGGTTGTCGCGGGCAGCCAGCCCCTCGGCAAGCACCGCGAAATCCCGGTCCAGCCAGCCGACCGCCTCGCGGTATCGTTGACGCCACATCGCGAGACCGGCCGCGCCCTTGGCGCGGACCGCGTCTTGCACCGGGTCGCGACTCGCGAAGGTCACGACCCCACGCTGCTCCGTCCCGCCCGCCCCGCCGGGCATGACCCGGCCTTGACCGCGCATGGCCTTGTCGGCGTTGTACAACTGGTCCGTGACCCCCGTGAGGTCGGTGGGGTCCTCGTTGAGCACGAAGGGGTAGTGCGCCGTGCGGGTGTGGAACATCGCGAAGATGGGTTTGTCCTTCGGCTGTTCGGCGAGCCATTTCGCGATCGGCCGCGCCGCCGCGCCGCCTGGACCGATCTCGCCGCCCCGTGAGCGACCGTCCGGATTGTCGCGCGGCGGGGCGATGATCTCCATCAGCTGAAAACCACGATCGAGGCCGTAGTCGGGTCGAAAGCCACTTGGCGCGTCAGTGGTGAACGCCCCGGTGCGGTATCCGTAGTACCCGAGCACCTCCGGTATGGTCGGGACGTCCGCCACCAGCCCCTTGTCCCACCCGATCACCCCCGTGCTGCTGCCGAACCTGCCGGTGAGCACCGCCGAGAGGCTCGCGAGGGTGAAATTGGAGCCCGACCACGCCTGCTCCATCCGGAACCCGCCCTCGACCAGGGCGTCGAGCGCCGGGGTCAGCGACTCACCCGTCTGATACGGGCCCGTATGGTCGCGACGCAGAGAGCACACGGTGACGACCACGATGTCGCAACCCGCGCACAACGCACCCGTCTGGGCCGTGCTGGTTTCGGTGGGAGCTTCCTGCGTCCACGTTCCGGAACTGCGCACCCCGACGGCAGCGCCACCGGGGGCCCCCCCCCCCGGCGGCGGCTCGGGCACCGCGCCGGAAGCGGAGGTGGTTGGCGTGGAACTGGCGCGGTTTTCGCCAAAGCTCAGCCACAACCCCCAGGCGATGCTCAGCGTCGCGCCTGCAGCGAGGGTGAGGCCCAACCACGGGCCCGCGGAGTGGCGACGCTTCACGCGGCCAGTGTATAGCGCCGTTGTCACCGCGCCCGCCAGGAGCGACATTCGTCCGCAGATGGCCGAACGCCACGACGACAACACGCTGCCGGAAGGCGCACCCCGGCCCTGAGACCTCACGGTCAAGGTGCCGTCGCGTACCCGTTCCGTAGGCCGCCCGGTCGTGCGGCGTTCAGGGCTCGCACACGTACGGCGTCGTGTAGCCGGTGCAGGGAATGTCGTTCCACCGGCCGCTCGACCACATGTGAGCACAATCTTCGCCGCTGGAGTCGTTCGGCTCGCCGGAGTTCCAGTTGGTGTAGGTCACCGCGTCTCCGTTGGACCAGACAAATGAACCTTCGGTGGATCGATCGTTGAAGCCGATCCACACGAAGTGGCTGTCGCTCGCGAAACCGGCGGCCGTCGCAGTAGTCGCGACCCATGATTGTTCAGCGGCGTCGTTGACGGCCACGAGATCGTATCCGTAGGTCAGGCATTCATCGCGCGCCGGCACCCACACCAGCGGCGCGCTGCAATACAGGTAGGGCTCCCCGCCGTAGTACTCCACGTCGCAGGGGCACAGGCCGCCGTCGTCGGCGTTCCCGGAGCAGTCGTTGTCGAGGGTGTCGCAGACGTCGACCGCCCCTGGATTGATGGCGACGTCGGTATCGTCGCAGTCGTCGTCGTCGCGCACGTAGTCCGCAGGCGCCGTGCAGCTGGTGGTGCTCACGGCCAGGTCGCCGTATCCGTCCCCGTCCGCGTCGGCGTACCAGGTGTAGGTGGAGAGTCCCTCGTCGACGAGGCCGTCACAATCCTGGTCGATCGAGTCGCAGAGTTCGGCCGCGAAGGGGTGGATGGTGGGGTCGAGGTCGTCGCAATCGGCGTCGTCGGCCACAAAGCCGAGCGGCGCCGCGCAGTCGGTCGCCGTGGACCCACGGTCTCCGTACCCGTCGGCGTCGGCGTCCTCGTACCACGAGGTCGTTGGCACCCCGTCGTCGACGGCGCCGTCACAATCCTCGTCGCGACCGTCACAGGTTTCGACAACCCCGGGATTGATGGTAGCGTCGGTGTCGTCACAGTCAGTGTCGTCGGCGACCGAACCCACGGGCGCATCGCAAGCCAGCGTGGCGCTCGAGGCGTCACCGTAGCTGTCGCCGTCGGCATCGGCATACCAGGCGAGCGCGCCCGTTGCGGCCCCTTCGTCGACGCTCCCGTCGCAGTCGTCGTCGATCCCGTTGCACGCCTCGGTGGCGCCGGGGTTGGTTGCGGCGTCGGCGTCGTCGCAGTCGGTGTCGTCGCCGACATAGCCGATGGGAACCGCGCAGTCGTCGACGGTGCTCCCCGCATCGCCGTAGCTGTCGGCGTCGGCATCGGCGTACCAGGTGCTGGTGGTCACCCCGTTGTCGATGGCTCCGTCGCAGTCGTCGTCGAGGTCGTTGCATTGCTCGGCGGCGCCGGGATGGGTCTCGCCGACGGTGTCGTCGCAGTCGTCGGGGTTGTCGACGTAGCCCAGGGGTGCATCGCAGGCGATCTCCACCCCTGCGCCGCCGTACCCGTCATGGTCCGCGTCTTCGTACCAGGTCGAGGCGTCCGTCGCGTCGGCTTCGTCGATGTCACCGTCGCAGTCGTCGTCGAGGTCGTTGCACAACTCGGTGCCCGCCGGCGAAACGGCCGGATCGGCGTCGTCGCAGTCGGACGCGTCGCCGACAAAACCCGGTGGAGCGTCGCAAGCGAGGACCATGTCATCGGCGTTTCCGTAGCCGTCTCCGTCGTCGTCGGCGTACCAGAGGACGGCGTTGGCCGCGCTGTCTTCATCGATCTCGCCATCGCAATCGTCATCTCGACCGTTGCAGAGCTCCACGGCGATCGGGTTGACCTCGGCGGCGGCATCGTCGCAGTCGGTGGCGTCACTGACGGCCCCCACCGGGGGCTCACACACAAGCACGCCGCCCAGCGGGTCTCCGAAGTTGTCGCCATCGACATCGGCGTACCAGGTGGCCCCGACGCCCTCGTCGATCAACAGGTCACAGTCTTCGTCTTCGCCGTCGCATGTCTCGGGCGCCTCTGGGTAGATCCCGGGATCGGTGTCGTCACAGTCGGTTTCGGTCGCGACATACCCCATGGCCGGCTCACAGGCGTCCACGCCGGAGCCAGGGGCGCCAAACCCGTCTTCGTCGCCGTCGAAGAACCAACGCCTGGTGACATCCTCGTCAAGTTGACCGTCGCAGTCGTCGTCCACGCCATTGCACGTCTCGATGCCGGGGACGCAATCGCCGTCGGGGTCGTCATCCGCACTGGTGTCCGCCGGCTTGTTGCCACCGCCGTTGCCGGTATCCTCACATCCGACCGAGAGTGCCAAGGTAAAGACGAGGGTGCGCATCGGCGGATACTACCATCTACCGGGGGTGACTACCGCATGGAGGAAACGTTGTGTTGCCCATGGTCGGCACGGATGTCGGCGAAGTCGCGAATGTGTCCCCAGATCGCCGATACACCGCGACGCATATAGTCCAGGTCGTCGATTGACCGCAGATTGCGCAGTTGATGCGCCAGAAACTTCGGATGCATGTACAGCTTGTAGAATTGGCCGGCCATTCGGACGACCTCGTCCTGGCTCATGTCACTGAGCACGCACGCCGGCTCGGTCATGTCGTAGCGGTCGTAGTCCTTCGGATCGAAGCGGATCCAGCCCATCTCCTGGCACAGCGTGAACAGCGGCGTGCCAGGGTACGGCATCACGACCGTCGCCTGGAGGTGGTGCGCGTAGCCCTCGTTCATGAGGTAACGGGCCAGTCGCAGCGATTCGTAGGCGTCCTGTTTGGTCTCCCACGGGTAGCCGACCATGAGGGTCAGGTGGGTCTGGAGGCCGGCGGCGGCCGCCATCTTGCACCCCTCCACGATCTGTTCGCGGGTCAGCGACTTGTCGAGGATGTCGATGGTGCGCTCCGAGGCGCTCTCGATGCCGAGGATGAGCTTGCGGAAGCCCGCCTTCTTCATGAGGTGGACGTTCTTCTCGGTGAAGTAATCGAAGCGAAAATTGCAGTCGAAGACGATCTTCTCGTTGATCTTCCGGTCGATCATCTCGTGACAGAGCCGGTTGAGCCAGTTGCCCGTCGGCAGCGCACCCGTGTCGTCGAAGATGTTCCGGGCCCCGTGGCGCGAGATGAGCATTTCCATCTCGTCCGCGAGTCGTTCGGGGGGTATCACGCTGAACTTCGGGTAGGTGACCGTCCACGAGCAGAAGGTGCAGCGGCCATACGGACAGTCGCGCCCGGCCATCGTCCACAGAAAGGGGAGACGATACTTCCACTTTTCGAAGTAGAGGTGCGCGTTGGTGAGGTCGCGGTCCCAGAACGGAAGCGACTCCAACGAGTGCTGCGCCTTGTAGGTGCCGCCGTCCTGGATTGACCCGTCATCGGCCTTCCACCAGATGCCGCTCTCGAGCGCCTTGCCCTCGGTCAGGTACCAGACGATGCTGCGGAGCGAAAAGTCATAGTCGCCGCCGGTGATACAAAAATCTGTATCGGAACACTCCAGGGTCTCACTTGGATTTCCGGCGATGTGGTCGCCGAACATCACCACCTTTGCGTTGGGGATCATGCTTTTGAGGCGCGCGATAATCGCCCAGTGCATGCGGACCACCGGCGACTTGGTCTCCATCGCGATCAGCTCGGGCTGGAAATCCCGCACCAGGCGGTCGAACGCCGCCCAGCCCTTTCGCTCGGCGATACAATCCACCCACAGCACTTCGTGCCCCAGGCTCTGCAAGAGGGTGGCGGCGGACGCCGGGATGCAGGGGTAGAGATAGCTTGGCTCCGTAAACCACTGGAACTGACGGTTCTGGGTGAGCATGGGGCTGCCCTTCGCCGATTCGATGGGCGGGTACGCCACCATCACGCGCATCGAAAGCTCCCTGGTGTTCGAACGTGCCCCGAACTTCGGCCCGCGTCAACGGCGACGGGTGGACCGGGCGGTGCGGGCTACCGATCCGGAGCGACGTGGACCTTGGGTTCTTGATACCGGTCACCATGCTCGACCGCGTTCACGGCACCGGCTTCTCCTACGACGTCCGCATCGGCTTCCACGAGTACGAGCGACACATCCGCCAACGTATCATCATCGATTGGGAGGCAGAGACGCACTGGCGTTCGGACGCGCAGGCGGACCGCGCTCGCGACATCGTCGATTACTACGAAGCGAACCTCAAGATCGGACAGCTCGTCCAGGGTAAGGAGTATCGGCTCATCGAGGCGGTTGCGGAGGAGGTCGCCCGGCTTCTGGTGCGGGAGTTCCCCATCGATCGGGTACGGGTACGGGTCACCAAGGCGCCGTTCGACATGCCGAACGTGGGCAGCGTCGCGGTGGAGTGTTGGCGCGCGAAGGAGGACTTCGCGTAGTGATCCGGGTGCTGAGCAATACGGCGCTGTCCGTGGACGGCCGCATCGCGACGGTAGAGTACGACCATTTCGCCCTGGGAACGCGGCTCGATCGGGCCTATATGAGTGTGCTCCGCGCCCGCGCCGACGCGGTGCTGGTCGGGGGGCGGACCTTCCGAAACTGGCCGCTCCCGCTGGTCCCGGACCCCGCCGCGCTCGCCGAGCTTCGCGCCGCCGCATTCTTCGATGCCGATACCCCGGCGATTGACGGACGCCGATGGATCAACGCGGTGGTCACCCGCGGCGGCGTCCTCCCCGAGACGTCGCGGTTCTGGTCCGATCCGCGCGTGGACCCGGTGGTCTACGCCAGCACGGCCGGGCCCACCGATCCGCCGTCCATCGTCGCCGACCTCGAGCGTCGTGGGGTGACGACGCTGCTCTTGGAGTGCGGGGGCGACCTGCTCTCCCAGTGGCTGGCGGCTGGTCTGGTCCACGACGTCTATGTAACGATCTGCCCGCTCCTGCTCGGGGGCCGCGGGGCACCCTCGCTCGTGGACGGGTCAGGGTTTGGCCACCATGTGGCGCCGCGGCTCCACCTGGAGCATTGCCGTGCGGTCGGTGACGAGCTCTTCTGTCGCTACCGCGTGCTCCGGTAGGCGGGGCGCTACTCCGTCCACCACGCCCCAGCTGCCGTGACCGGCTGCCCGATCGAGGTCAGCGCCGCCGCGAGTTCGTCGAAGCGGGCGCCGTCCACCTTGCCGAGGGTTCCGTTCCCCAATACAAAGGAGCGCTGGCGCGAAACCACACAGTCGATACGGCCGTTGCCCATCTCCGGGTTTTGCCTCACGATCTCCGCGTTTGCAACGGCGGGATCTGCCAGGTAGTGCTCCCATCCCTTGGCGCTGGCCGAAACGAAGCGCTTCACCCAAGGCTCGTTCTTGTCAGCTCCGCGCACGACCGCCAGCGATGCGTATGGGTTCCAACCCGCGTCCCGCGCCGCGAGAAAGTCGACCGTCAGCCCCTGCGCCTCGGCGAGGCACGGCTCGCTGGTCACGTAGGCCTGCTGCGCCAGTTGGGGATTGGCGGCGAAGGGTGCGATGGTGCCGGTGGTGGGCACCAGCTCCACCTTGCCCTCCCACCCGTATTTCGCCCAGATGAACTGCTGGTAGGGCGACCCGGCTTCCGCCGCGACCGGGCCGGTGACCTCCTCGTACCGACGTGGCCCGGGAACGTGGACCAGGAGCCCCACCGGCGAGTCCTGAAAGCCGGCGAAGACCGCGACGGCGTCCAGCCCTTTGGCTCGGCGGACCAGTAGATCGTCGGCGCCGGTCAGGACCACGTCGCTCCGGCCGGCGGCCAACAACTCCAGGACGGGCGCGCCCGGGCCGCCCGGAACGATCGTGACGTCCAGCCCGGCATCCCGATACAGGCCCCGCAGCGCCGCGTCATAGAACCCGCCGAACTCGGGCTCGGGGTACCAGTTCAGCGCGAGCGCGAGCTTCTGCAACGCAGGCGCGGTCGCGCTTTCGGCGGGGTCGGGCGGGTCTGAGCACGCCGCCAGAAGGGCCAACATCGTCAGTCGAACTTCCAGCCGACGCCGCCCCAGGCGGCGTAGAGGGGCAGGGGTTCATAGGCAGGCTGACCGGCCTCACGCGCCACCTTGATCCCAGCGCCCACGACCGCGTTGCCCACCAGATCGAAGTCGGAGGCGACCGCGACGCGGCCCTTGAGCCCCACCCCCAGGTACCACGGCAACAGCGGGCCGATCGTCGCCTGGACCCAGGGCAGGCCCACGCCCACGTGTGGGTACACGAAGCTGCGGAGCGTCTCGTCACCGGACGGGAGCTCGTGGAACTCCCCCACGGCGAACTGCGCCGACACACCCGCACTCGTGGAGAAAAGTCCCATTCTATAGGCGATATCTACCGATACGGCTGGTGCGACGGCGTTGACCGTCGCGGCATCGTACGGCGCCTCGGCGTCGACGTTCAGCAAGAAGAAGTCGCCTGTCGACACCCAGCCTGCGCCCAGCGCGGCGTGCACCGAGACCGGCGGGACCTTCGCTTTTTCCGGGGCGACGAGCCTGGTCATCTCGGCGGTGCCACGATCGACGCGGGCCAGCTTTGGGCGACCGGCACCAGGAAGTGCCAGGTAGACCGGCTCTTTGGCGCCCGAGATCGGCACCATGGCCGCCTCGGAAACGGCCCACCCCGCGTCAGCACTCTTCACCAGCGCCACCAGCGCGTCCCGCTCAACCGGCCCGAAGGGTGCTTCCGCGCGCATGGTCGCCCCTTCCGTCAGCTCGGCGTCGCCGCTCAACAACTCGACTCCGCCGGCGCGAACGCTGACGAAGTGTCGGCCTGGAACCAGCAGCGTGCGCGACCCGGCCGCGGCGTTGACCCGCTTGCCGTCCAGCCATACCTCGGCACCACTGGCAAGCTTTCCAATCTCGAGGGACGCCGCCGGCATCGCGTTCATCAGCGCCCGGACACCGTCGTACGATAGCCGCTGCGTCTTCTCCGGCAGGTCGGTCTCGTCGGGGTTGGCCGTCCCGTCCAGCGCGGCCGCGTCCACCCAGGCCTCCACCACCAGCGCGGGGCCCACGGTCCGGGTGTAGGGCAGTGACGCCGGGTCCAGGCCCAGGCGGTCGCCGAAGTACCGGTGCACGGCGTTGCCCTCGACGAGCAGGGCATGTCGCATCAGCTCCGCGTCTTCTGCGGAGCGCAGGCGGGTGACGTCGGTCGTGGCCTTGCGCAACCGCGCCATGATCTTGAGTTCGCCGTCGAACTCGCTGAGCAGCGGCCGCACCGAGGCCAGCTCGGCGCGGAGGGCGTCGATTGCGGCGGAGCCGTCCCCCGTGGAGGTGCTCACAAGGTTGTCGAGCGGCATCGCTTTGACGCCCGGCACCGTCCGCGCCACGGCGTCGGTGTCGGCCGGTGCGGGCGGGGCAACCCAGTAGACGCGGTCGGCGTGCGCCGCGGTGATCAGCAGGAGGACTAACGACATGCGAGTTTGCCCTCGGAGCGCGTGCAGTCGACCTTACGGGGTTCGACGACGCTGACGGTGGTGGAGTCGCCCCCGGCGCTGACGGTGCAGTCGCCCGGAGGAAACCCATTGATCAACACGTTGCCATCCCCCGAGGCCCTCTTGTCGCCGCACACCACGTCGAGCCGCTCGCCGCTGCCTGCGATCTCGAACTTGGCAGAGCGGAGCCGGTCGACGGCGGCGGGCGGCGCGGGCGGCGGGGATGGCGTCGACGGCGTGGGGTCGTTCTGCATGGACTCCGGTCGGGTCACGCCAGTGCGCGGCGCGTCGGGCAGGGGCGTCGCCGCGACCCCGACCGGCGCGTCGGGGACCGGCGGCGCCTCGACCGGCGCGACGGGGGCGGTGACGGCGGACGCCGCGATCGCCTGCACCGCGGGTCCTGGCCCGGGCTGCGCCGGTCCGAGCGCCATCCAACTCACGGCGCCGGCGATCCCGAGGGCCACCACCGCCCCGACGATCCATGCCATGCGGAGCGAACCACCGACCCTGGCCGGCTCATCGGGTGCTTCCGGCGTTGACGCCTCCGACGATCGGGTGACGTCGGCGCGATCGGGCTCCGCACCGTCCGCAGGCAGCACCATCGTTGGGGAGGTCACGATCGCCTGGCCGGAGCCGTCGGACTCGGCGAGGATGCGGCCGCGGACGCTGGTGTCGTCGGGCATCGCCGCCGCGAGGAGGGGCACCGCGCCTGCACACCAAGCGGCCAGGTCGGGTTCGCTGCGGTCGGTGAACAGCGCGCGGGCTCGTTCCTCGACCGAGCGGGCGCTGGGCCGGTCCTCGGGCTCGTAGGCCAGCATATCGCGAAAGAGCTGGGCGGTTCCGACGTCGGCGATCGACTCGACGAGCACCGAGCCTCGGCGCACCTGGTCTGCCTGCGGCTCCGGGGCGAGCTCGGAGCGGCCGTGGGCCGTCCGCGTGAGCAACTCGTAGAGCACGACGCCGAGGGCATAGACGTCGCCCGCACTCGTTTCGTCGCCGCCGAGCAGACGTTCAGGCGACATGTAGCCCAACGATCCGTAGCGCATGCGCTCGGTGTGTGCCTCGCGGCCGGCGAAATCGGCGCGGGCCACACCGAAGTCGAGCACCTTGAGGTCACCGCTGGCGGTCACGCGGATGTTGCTGGGCTTGATGTCGCGGTGCACGACCGCCAGCGGACGGTCGTCGGTTCCCGGCGTTTCGCTGGCCGCGCGCAGGGCGTTGGCCACCGCCGCGACCACTTCGAGCGCGGCGCGCGTCGTCAGTGCAGGAATATTCGCATCGGGCGGAGGCGCGACGGCGGCTTCCAGATCGACGCCGGCGACGTATTCCATCACCAGCGCCCAGCGACCGTCCAGCCGGAGCAGATCGTCGACGCGCACGATGTGCCGGTGTTGCAATCGGCCAAGCAGCCGGCCTTCGTCTCGAAGCCGGGTGCTGGCATCGCTGGCCTGGTCCCACGTGGGGTTGAGCAGCTTCAGCGCGACGCGCCGGCGGAAACCACCCGCGCCCTCCATCTCGGCAAGGTAGACGGTCCCGAAGCTGCCGACCCCGAGCGTGCGGAGCAGCTCGAAGCGGCGGCCGGGGGTGGCGGCGCTAGTAGTTGCCGGCAAGCGGGATGCCCAGGTCACATTCGCCTGGGGTGACGTCGAGCACCAGGGTGTCCGTGATGATCTCTTCGTTGTCGTCCAGCAGCTCGACGTGGTCGTTGCCGACGGCGACGGCCTGTACCTCGTAGAGGCCCTGCGTCTGGAGCGTCACGAGGCAATAGGGCGTCACACACGGGGTGTACATGCCGTCGTAGATGAGGTGGTAATGGCCCTCGCCGGGTTTGGTGTCCGGCGACAGCACGGGGTCGGTCAAGCGCAGGTTGGGGGTCGAGACCACGAACATGGCACAGCCCGTGGCCGGGGTTTCCGGCTTGGGCCAGTCGATGGACAGAGAGACGCCGGTGTCGTCGGGCGCGTCGCCGGTGTCATCGGCCGGGGGGGTGTACGGCGGAGGTGCGCAGGCGTTGAGCGCGGCGAGGAGGGTCCACATGATCGGAGGTGTAACGCACCGCCTGCGCCTTTCCCCCCATTCCATGCCAGTCCCCCAAGCCCCCGTTCCTTGGGCTTGCGGCGCCATCAAAGGCGGTAGCGGCCTGGGCGACGGCGGCGCGGGCCGAAAACCGCAGGTTGGAGGCCCGAACGGATGGCGCGGTAGGGGGAGATGGCGGCGAGCCCTCTCCCCCCGCTCCATGTTATAGTCGTGGGGGGTTGCCGACATGTTGATCATCGCGCTTTGGGCCTGCCTGCCCCCGATTCTGTCTGACACCGGGATGGCGCCCGACTTGGGAGACGCCGCGGATACGAGCGACTCGGGCGAGCCGCTCGAAGGGGACGACGACGACGACGGGGACGGGTTCGTCGCCGACGATTGCGACGACGGCGACTCGGCGACCCACCCCGGCGCGTTGGAGGCGCTGGACTTCAAGGACCAGGACTGCGACGAGATCATGGTGGAGGCGGTGACCGATCACGTGGGCGCGGTCTCGCATACCGCCACCGGTCCTGTGCTGTCGATCGCGACCTTCGCGGAGATGGGTACGGGCGGGCCTGTAGTGGCGGCCGGGTTCGAGCGGGATGGCACCAATGCGGTCGTGGTCGCGCGCCTCGACGACCTGCGCGGCGACCTGACCGGAAGCACGCGTCTCTCTCGCTCAGACGCTGAAAGTTTCGGCTTTGACCTCCTCGCCAGGGACCTGGATGGCGACGGGACCGTGGACCTCGCCATCGGCGACCCGGAGCTGGGAGCGTATGTCTTCGTCGATGGGTCCCAACTCGTGCGGCCCGGGACGAGCGTGAGCACGGACGAATTCCCGACGCTGGCGGATCGTGTCGGCGGGGGCGCGGTGGGCTTCGCGTCGGCGATGATCGCCGACACCCTCGCGGTTTCCCACGTCGGGACCGCCGGGACCTCCGTGTATCTGCTGGGCGCTCAGGGGCTGTTGAGTGAGCGGGACTCCAGCCTCGTCGAGGCGGGGGTCGTCCTCAGCTCGTCGCCCACCGCGGGGTTCGGCGCCTACCTCGCCGGCCTGTTCGTGGATGACGACGAGGTGGCCGACCTGGTCGTGGGAGCCCCGCTTGGCTCCGGACTCAAAGGGCAGGTCTTCATGTTCGACGGAACGACGGTGGAGTCGGGCGCCTCGCTCACCGATACCGCCGCCGACTGCACGCTCACCGGCGAAAAGGTGACCCTGCGCATCGGCCGCGGCAGCCTCGGCGTCGGCGACGTGACCGGCGACGGTTCGGATGACATGCTACTCGCCGGCTTGGACGATGAGGCGCGCACCTGGTACCTCCTGCCGGGTGGCCTGTTCTGCGGCACCGGGGAGATCGAAGATGTCGCGATCTCCGTCATCCGCGGCACCAACCCCAGAGTGCTCGACAGGAGCGTGGGGGTGGACTTTCTCTCCGCGACCAGCGCGGACCTCGATGGGGACGGGGCGAGCGAGCTCATCGCCGGCTCACCGACCGAAACGCCCGGAAAGGTCTACGTCTTTGCGGGGGTGACGTACGGACAGGCCGGCGGCTACGACCTCAGCCATGCCGCCGCCGGGCTGGTCGGTCAATCGGCCGACGACCTGTTCGGCGCGGTCGTCGCGGTGGGCCGGTCGGCGGGCGACGGTGCGCTGCTGGCCAGCGCACCGGGCCAGGAACAGGGTATCTTCTGGTCTGTCGATCTCGCGTTCTGAGGGCCCATGTCTTTTTTGAAGTCTCTGCTCCACGGTCGGCCGAATGGTCTGCGGGCCCGATTGTTCGGGAAAGGCACCCGATCCGCCGCCGCCCCCCCCCGCCCGGAGGCCAGTTTCGAGACGGGCGAAAAGGCCCTTGGGCTACGAAAGGAAGCACCCAAGAACGTCACCCCGCCGGACGGCTTCGAGGTCGTCCTGCACAAGGATGCCCTTCCGGACGGTCAGATCATCGAGGTGATCATGGGTGGGACGTCGGTCGCGGTCGCGCACGTGGGCGGGGTGCACTACGCGATCGCGAACACCTGCGCCCACGCCGGGGGTCCCCTGGGCGATGGCAAGATGACCGGGACCACCGTGACCTGCCCCTACCACGGCTGGAAATACGACGTCACCACCGGCGGGTGCCTCACCGACGCCTCGGTCTCGGTGCGTACCTTCCCGGTGCGGATCGTCGGCGACGCCGTGTGCGTGCAGCTCTGAGCGGCCGGCTACCAGGGTCTAGGTGCCGCCGTCGTGCCGTCCTTGCTCGTGGCTTTCTCATCGTTCCTGCGCTTTTCCCAGGCTGCGACGGCTACGACGACGCCGATAATTGCGCTGGTGACCACACCCGTTCCCCCTCCCAAACGGCCGGGCAGCCGAACTCGATGTTCACGTTGTCGCGTTGTCGGTGAACCTCTAGATCGGTTGCAGTTGCGAGCGGTCAGCTCACGACACCGCACGCCGCAGGTCGAGCTGGCCTGCCGAGGTCACCACCGAGCTGGCCACGGCTGCGGCGGTCCTCCACCCCTACGAGCGAGACCGGCGCGAAATCGGGGCCGAGGTCTGGCGGCCGCAGACGAGAGAGGAGTACCGCCGCCGCGAACCAGTCAGAACCTCTGACGGGAGGTACTAGTGCGCGGCCAGACCCTGATCACGCAAGAACTGCCCGAGCGTCATCTTGCGCAGCGTGCGTAGCGCGCGCGTGGAGAGCTTCAGGGTGATGAAGCGGCTTTCTTCCGCGTACCACACCTTCTTCATCTGAAGGTTCGGAAGCTGACGCTTCTTGGTCTTTACATTGGAATGCGACACGTTGTTCGCGACGTTGGGGCGCTTTCCGGTCAGGTCGCAGCGGCGTGCCATGGAATACTCTCGCTTCGAAGCCCAGGCGTTTAGCCGGCTGGTCCCGTACGCGCAAGGACTTGATGCCGCGGCCGGCCGGTGTGAAGGCGATTGTGCGTCTCCGTAGCCCCGACGATGCTCCGATGGACCGACGCCGCCATCGCCCTCGGGGCTGGTAGCCGGCGGTGCGTGGGCCTGTTGGGAGGTTGCCGCGAAGGGGGTCGAGGGAGCCAACGCGGCTCGGGTCACAATGGGGTTGTTCTTCCTGATCGTGCACAGCGGACCGCGATTCAGCGGCGCTCGAGGTGGCGCGGACGATCGGGCACGCCTCCGCAGGATAACTCCAGGCGGCCATGGATCCCGTCTACCACCGCCTGCCCGTCGTCGACGCCGGCGGCATGGAACTCCATCTCCCTCTCGTGGACCTGGGTCCCCAGCCGCCGCGCTTGTGCATCGTGGCGGGGATTCACGGCGACGAGCCATCCCCGTTGCTGTTGGTGGACCGCATGGTGTTGGCCCTCAAGCAGCGCGAACTATCCGCTGGCATCCGTATCGTGGCAGCGGCGAACATTCCCGCGTTACTTCAGCGAGCCCGGTGGAGCAGCTGGGACGACGAGGACATGAACCGCATCGGTGACGGCGGCGGCGGCCCAGCGCTCACCCGCCGGCTCGCGGCGGCGGTGGTCGCCGCCTGTGGCGGATGCGACGTGGTGGTGAACCTCCACAACTTCGTGATGCGCACGCCGCTGCTCGCGGTGTGGCCGCCGGGTCAGAGCCCGGAGCACTGCGCCCGTCACGAGCTGCTTCTGGCGGCCCTGGACCCGCACGTCGTCTGGGTTTTCGGGGACACCCCCGCGGACGAGCGCATCTTCGCCGGCAGCCTCGATGCGGCCTTGGAAGCCCGTGGGTGCCATGTGCTCGCGGTCGAGATGTCAGATCTGCCCGAGATGGACGAACCGCTCCTGGCGCGCTCGGTTGCGGGGCTGTTGCGCGTGGCTGCCCAGGTGGGGTGTCTGGTGGATCAGGAGCGGGCGCCTCGTCGTAACCGTGTCTACGTGCACCGGCGGCTGGTTCGCGCACCGGGGGCCGGTATCTTCGAGCCCATCGCCGCCCTCGGCGGCCAGGTGGTCGCTACCGACATCGTGGGCGAACTCATTCCGCTGGAGCGTCCCGGACAGCGGATCCCCATCCGGGCCGGTGACGCCGGCTGGTTGATTCAGCGGCTCGGTCGGCGCTTCGTGCGTCCGGGCGACATGATCTTCACGGTGGGCGAACCCGCCCGGTAGCCGGGCGTCGGCTCGTATCAGATGGTGAAATCGACGTCGACCACGCCGCGTTCGGCCCGGTCTTCGGTGACCTCGACGGCGCCGGGAGCTGGCGGTGCCGGCGCGGGGATCTCGATGCGGAGCGGAACCCGAGCCTGAGTCGGCGCTTCGCGCTCGCGGTGGATTCGGTCGATGATGAATGCGTCAAGCATCGGGTGCCTCAGCTCGCATCGTCAGGTTCGGTCCGCTCACGTCCAATCGGAGTATAGCCACCACTCTTGACACCGGCATCGTGGAGTTCCATGCCGGCACGCAGAAAAATGATCCGCGCTGTTCCCGCGTCGTAGGTGGGGAGCAACGCGCCTGGGAGCGCGGCGCGGTGCGCGCGGATCGTGGCCGCGTCGCCGCGCGCCGCCGGTCCCGTCAGCGCCTCGGGGCCGGCGAGCAGCCCGCGGGCGAGGCTGGCGCCCGCGAGTGGTCCGATCGTCTGTCGGGCGACCTCGTGGGAAATACCGGTTGAACTTGAAAAAAGACGAGCTGCATCCTCGACGAGCGCGACGAGGTGTCCCGACACGAGGCAGGCCGCCGCGTGGTACGCAGCCCGATCGGCCACGGTCCCGACCGGGGTCCAGTCGAGGGCGACGGCCACCGCCCGCGCCACCGCCACCGCGGCCGGCGCTCCGTCGATCGTGCAGGGGATCGCGCTGCCCTCCGGGTGCGGAAACGTCATCAGCGGGTGCAGTACCGCACCGACCCGCTCGCCCAACACCTCCGGACCGAGGCTGCCGGCGCTGTGCAAGGTGATCGCGCCCGCAGGGAGCCTCGCCGCGACCGAAGCAATCGCGTCGTCGGGTACGGTGAGCCAGTAGGCATCGGCCGTCGGCAGGGGATCGTCGTGATGGGAGAGTGTCACTTGCCAGCCAGCCCGGCCGAGGCCCGCGGTCACCTCGCGGCCCAGCCGCCCGGCGCCGACGATGACGAGGCTGGCGGGGCGGTGCACGGGGTGGGGCCTAACATGGCGCCGCCCAGGCGTTACGCTGCACCGGTGAGCGATGTGAGGCCGATCCAGCGCGTCCTGGTCGCAGATCGCGGCGAGGTGGGCGTCCGCCTGTTGCGGGTGCTCGAGGCCAACGGCCTCGAGGGCGTTGCGGTCTTCTCCGACGCCGACGCCGATGCACCCTGGCTCGATCAGGCGGCCTTCGCGGTGCGAATTCCGCCCTCCGGCATCCTCGACCCGTACATGGACCCTGCCGGTATCGTCGGCGCGGCGCTCGACAGCGGTGCCGACGCCGTTCACCCCGGGCTGCACGGCCTGGCACGAAGCGCGGAGTTCGCCCGCACGCTCCACAGTGTCGGCCTCACCTGGCTCGGCCCGCGGCTCGACGACGTCACGTGGACGGTCGATCGGGTCCTGGCCCGTGCACGCGCTCGCGAAGCCGGCCTGGAGCTGTTGCCGTCGAGCCCTCTTCTATTCGATCCTGACGCGGTGGAAGCGTGGTGCGAACGTTTCGGGTTTCCGATGGTCATGCGCCCCGGGCGCCGGTTGGCCATGCGCAGCCGCGTGGTTCACGACCGTCCGTCGGCGCGTCGTGCGGTGGTGGAGGCGGGGGAGGTCGGGATCTTCGCTGAACGAGCCCTCCCTGAGGCCCGCCACGTTGCCGTCGCGGTCGTAGGGGACGGGTACGGGAACGCGGTGCACGTCGGCGAGCACGAGCTCTCGTTGCTCGGACCCGCCGGGGTTCGACTGCGCGAGTGCCCGTCGGCCGGCGTGGACGGCGCGCTCCGAGCGCGCATCGGGCAGGGGTCGGCAGACTTCCTGGCTGCCTCCAGGTACTTCGGGGTGGGCGCGGTCCACTTCCTCATCGGGGGCGACGGGCTGGCATGGTTCCTGGACGTGGAGCCGGGGCTGCCGGAGGGGTTCGCGCTGCATGACAAGGTGTACGGCGTCGATCTCGTCGGCGCGCAGGTGGCGCTGGCGTCCGGCGAGGAGCTGGGCTGGGATCAGGAGGACATCGCGTCCGACGGCTTCGCGGCCGAGGTGGCGATTGCGCTGCGTCGTCGCGGCCGGGCGACTCGGCTCGAATTCGCCGATCCGGGGTGCGTGGAAACGGCGGTCAGCGTGGGCCAGCGTGTCGACCCGGCCCGCTACCCCGTCCTTGCCCGCGTGAGGGTGGCGGCGCCTACTCGGCACGCCGCGCTGGTCCGCTTGCGGGCCAACCTGGAGGGCGCGGTCGTCGAGGGGGTCGAGACCGATCTCGCCGCGTGCGTCGAGCTCCTGGCCGACCTGGCGGTCTGGGAGGGGCGTACGGCGCGCCGCATCGCCGACCGGCAGTAGGCGGTCGTGGTACCCTCTGGGTGTCGTGCCGCATTCGCTGGAAGTCCTGATCGAGATCGAGCTGCCGACCGGTGACGTTGTCGCGGTGCATCGTCGACGCTTTTCGGGGGGGGATGGCCCGCACGTGGTGCTGGTCGCCGGCATCCGTGGCGACACCCCCGAAGGCACCCGGGTGTTGCACGCGGTCGGTCGGCACCTGGAGTCGGTGGCCGATCGCCTGACCGGGACGGTCGACCTCTACCCCTGCCTCAACCCGCTCGCCGCCCACCAGGGCGCGCGAAACTGGCCCGGCCTGGACGTGGACCTGAACCGGCGGTTCCCCGGGCGCGCCGACGGTCACGCCCCCGATCGTGTCGCGGCCCGCTTCATGGCCGAGGTGGCCGGCGCCGAACAGGTCATCGAACTCCGCGGCGCCCACCCGGCGTTTCGCCTGGCGCCACACGCTCGGGTCGGAAAGGACCATCTCGTCGCCGTGGAGCGTGCCACGACGGCCAACGTGCGCGCGTTGTGGGCGTCGGCCGCTCCGCCGGGTGCGGGCTCGCTGGAAGAGGCGATCCCCGGCCTGATCGGCCTGCTCGGCGGGGTCGGCAACCGGCTCGCCGACGGCGTCGGGCTCGAATTGGCCGACGGATTGCTGAACCTGCTGGCGGTGATGGGCGTGATTCCTGAGGAAGATCTACCCTTTCATTGGGCCGCGGTGCAACGGCCGGTGGTGGTGGGCGACGACCAGGTCGTCGACCTTCGTTCGATGCGGGGCGGGCTCTTCATCCCCGCGGTCGGCGCCTGGGCCGAGCTCGAAGCCGGGGACGTGGTGGGGGAGGTGATCGAGCCCATCAGCGGCGAGGTCCGTGAGGAACTCCGGGCGCCCGGCGCCGGGCGGGTGCTGGCGTTGCGCGAGGAGCCGGTGATCTACCCGGGAAACCTCGTGTGCCGGCTGGTGCTCGCATGATCGACAGCCCGTTTTTCGAGATGGAGTCCCCGTACCGCGGCTGGTATCGCCTGCACCGCCTCAGCTTCGGCGGCGGTGACCCGGTCACGACGCTCGTCGCTGGGATCCACGGCAACGAGGTCAACGGCACCTACGCGTTGAACCTGCTGGCGGGGATGTTGCGCCATCAGCGACCGCGCGGAACGGTTCACCTGCTGCCCTGCGTGAACCTCTTCGGCGCCGAGGAGGGTCGCAAGCGGTGGCCGTTCGACGATCGTGATATCAACGAGGTGTTTCCCGGCGATGCGGATGGCTCGCCGGTCGAGCGCGTCGCCGAAGCGGTGATGCGCGCTTCCGAGGGGCAGCTTTGCGTCGACCTGCAGACTGGTTCGGCGGTGGTTCACGAAGTTCCGCATGTCCGTGCGCCTTTGACTGGTCCGGCGCTGGCGTTGGGGCAGGCGGCGGGTCTGCCGGTTTTGTGGCGGCGGCCGGCCGAGCAGTTCGACGACGGGCTCCTGGGCGCGTGGCGCGCAGCGGGGCGGACGGGACTGGTGCTCCGGGGTGGCCGCGGGGGCGCCCTGGACGTGGACGATGCCAAGACGATGGCGCGGGCGTTGGTGCGGTTGCTGGCGCAGGCGGGTCACCTCCATGCTCCCGAGCCTGCGCCGCCGACCGTCGTGACGGAAAAGATGCTTGACTACCGCTGCGAGGTGGGTGGCTTCTTCGTCCCGGAGGTGCGACCAGGCGAGCGCGTCGTGGTGGGGCAGGTGCTCGGCACGTTGCGGGCCGCGGTTGGCGGCGAGACGATCGAGAGTTTTCACGCCGCGGCCACAGGGGTCGTGCTGGCCGTCCGTGTGTACCCAGTGGTGCACGGGCGGGAACTCGTGGTGCGGGTGGCGCAGTCAACGACCTGACAACTTGGGAACCGATCTCGGCAACCGGGAGTCGGACCTCAACGAGGAGTGCAGCACGATGACGGGGATGTTGTGGTGGGTCTGGTCGGCGTTGGCGCTTGACGCGACCGTCGAGGTCGGTGAGATCACGGTCGCGACCGACGCGGCCGACACGGTGGTCCAGGCTGACGCGGCGCTCAAGGGTGGGCGCTTCGTGGAGGCGGCGGGGTTGTACAAGGCCCTCGCCGAGGCGGGCGGCGGGGCGCAGGCGCGCCTGGCCGAGGCGGTCGCCTGCTACGAGCTTGGTGATCTGAATGCGGCGAAGCGGGCGATCGACGCCGCGGTTCGCTTGGCTCCGAAAGACGCGGCTGTGCTCAACGTCCAAGGTCTCCTCTTGGTAGACGGGGGGCAGGTGCTCGCCGGAATCGACGCGCTCAAGGCATCGAAGGCGGCGGCCAAGAAGGCGGGACGCAAAGGCAGCGAGGCAAGGGCCGGCGTGAATCTCGCGCTCGCCTACGTCGACCTTGGCGAAGCGGGCGCGGCGACGGCGGAGGGCAGGGCGGCGGTGAGTCTTGCGGAGGCGGAGGGAAACGCCGCGCTGGCGGCAGCCGCGCGCGAAGTGGACGGGCTGGTCGCGGCGTTGGCTGGCACCGACTCTGGCGTGGGTACGCTCCTGGGCAAGGGGCAGACCGGCGCTGCCCGCGGGGCGGCGGAGGCCGCGGTGAGCGCGGCGCGGACGCCTCGCCAGGAGATCATGGCCGCGCTGGAGCTGGCCGCCGTCGAACGCGCCGAGGGTCGCTTGGAGGAGGCGGCCACGCGCCTTGGCGGGGCCGTCAAACGTGCGCGAGAGCAGGGGCTCGTTCGGGAGCACGCGATCGGGCTCGTCGACCTCGGCCTTGTCCAGTCCCTCGGCGGCCGCATCGCGGTGGCCGAGGACACGCTGCGCGCGGCCGCCCGCGCCGCGAATGCGGCCGGCTACCGGGTGGTCGAGGTGGATGCGCGCTGCGAGTTGGGCCTGGTCCTGGTCGCGGCCGACGATCTCGCGGGGGCGCGGACCGAGCAGGGCGCCGCCGGCCTGCTCCTCGGCGGCATGCAGTACGCGCAGGGCGTGGCGCGGCAGGCGGAGCTCGGCGGGGTGCTGGCCGGCCGCAGCGGCGACCTGGCCACGGCCAGGGTCGCGCTCGGCAAGGCGGCCACGTACTATGCGGGGCGCGGACGAAACCTGGATGCGGCGCGCGCGGCGACGGCTTTGGCGGGCGCCTGGCAGCAGGGGGAGCCTGCCGGAGCGGGGACGGCAGCGCTCGCCGCCGAGGGCTACTTTCGCGCCGCCGGTGACAAGTTGGGCCCCGCTCACGTGCTCCTGTCCCGCGCCCTCGGCGACGCGCGAGCGAAACGATTGCCCGACGCGCTGGGCGGGTTCGCCAAGGCGGCGGCGGCCGCCGAAGCGGTGGGGGGCGGGCGCGCGGCGGCGCTGGCGCGCGTCTCCCGGCAGAATGCGGCCGCGGCCCTGGTGATGCTCGGTCACGACCAGGATCTGGCGAAACTGGCGGCCGACGCGGGCCTTGGCGACCTCGTCAAGCGCGAACAGTTGCTCAGCGCGGCGGCGGGGCGCTACGACGCGGGGCTGGCCGCGTACGGTGCCGGGCGCTTCGACGAGGCGAAGGCGGCCTTTGCGGAGGCGCGCACCACCTTCGACACGCTGGGCGAGGTGGAGTACGCCCTCCGCGCGCGGCGCTCGGCGGCGTGGTCGGGCTACAACGCCCTGGTCACCGTGCCCGCGGCGAAGGCGCTGCCCAGCTGGCAGGCCCTGGTCGTGGAGACGGCCGCGGTGGAGGACCCGGAGTTGTACGCCCGCGCCTATGGGGCGGCGGTGATGGCGTCGGTGACCCAGAAGGTGCCCGATCTCGGCGCGCGGCTGACCGAGTGCACGCGCGTGGCCGAGAAGGCTGGCCTCGGCGACGTCGGGGCGCGCTGTCACGGCGCGCAGGCGGAGACCGCCGGGGCCGACCTGAGGGAGCGTGCGTCGCACGCACGGGAGGCCTACCGACTCGATCCGCGCGGTACCGCCGGGATCTACGCGCTCTACGTGGTCGCCGTCGATGCCTACAACGCCGACGACGTGGCGCTCGCAACCGAGCTGGCCACGCTGGCGCGCCCGAACGCGGGCACGCTCGGGCCGGCGCTGGACGAGATGCTCCGGCTGCTGCGGAGCCCGTGAACGAGGTAGGTAGGGCCATGGCCACCAGACAGACGGACCTCGACGCGCTCGCGGAAGCGTTCGCAGGGGTTCAGCGCCTCGGGCAGCCGCGTACGCGGGCCACGCCGACACCGGGCACGCCGACACCGGGCACGCCGACACCGGGCACGCCGCCGCGCGGCCCGGGCGCTGTCGAGGGCGCGCCCCGCTCGGGCGCGGCGGGAGCCGCTCCGCGTCCGGCAAACCCTCCGGCCGGTGTGGACGACGACGCCGCGCTCCACGAGGCGCTGCGAGGGGTGCGGCGGCTCGATCCGCCGGCCCCGCGGGCGTCGTCGCGCCCATCGCTGGTGCCCAGCGAGCTGTTGCGCCATCTCGAAAGCCAGAACGAGGCGCTGACGGCGCGCGTGAGCGGGCTCGAACGCGAGCGGGACGACGCGCGGCGTGCCGCGCACCTGGCGTCCGCTGGGGAGACGGCCGCGGTGGTGCGCGTCGAGGAGATCTCGGCCCGTCTGCGTGAGCTCGAGGCCGAGGGTCGCACCCTCCGCGACCGCGCGAGCGAGCGCGCCACCGGCGAGCTGCGTACCCTCCTGGTCGAACGCGGACTGCGCAGCGAGGTCGAGATGACCGCGGCGCTCGACGCGCTGCTTGAGGACGGCCGCTTCCTGCCGATCCTCGGCGGGCTTGTCGTGTCGCGCCGCGCAGAGATGACGGCCTTTCTGGACGAGCGACTCATCCTGCTTGCGGAGGGCGAGCAGGGGCCCCCCGGGCGCGCCGTGGTGCGGGTCCCGGGCGAGCGCAGCGAGTCGCGCGAGCACAGCGCCCTTCGCAGCGCCCTCGCCCGGTTCTCCACGGCGTGTCTGGTGGCGGGGAAGCGCCGGATCGTCTTCGTCGGCGGCACGCCGCCCCACCGGAAGCAGCTCCGGGAGGGCCTGGACCGCCGACTCGACCTGTGCTTCCTCGGGGGCGACCAGCTGCGCACCCCTCCCATCGTCGCCGATCTGGTGATCGTCTGGGGGGCCACCGAGCTCGATCACGGTGTCAGCGCCAACTTCCCCGCGGCGCTGATGATCCCACACCACGGCATCGTCGGGATGCTCCAGATGGTGGCAGAGCGACTCGGGGAAGCCGGCTGACGGGTCCTGGCTCGCGACGCTCCCCGGCCACCGGGAGGGGGAACCGGCCGGCCGGTGCCGCCATCAGGCGCCGAGACACTCCACCCCGCGCCGGACTCCGTCAGCAGAACGTGGGTCTCGGCAGCGGCTCAGGTCGGAGCTGATCACCCGATCCGGGCGGCCGTGCGTGGACAAGAACCGTCGGGCCGCCTCCAAGAGTTACCCCAATCTGTAGCTGAAGTACTCCGGTATCATGGCTAGTTCGCTGCTTGCGGGTTTCGACGGCAAGCCGTGACCGGGGACCGGGGACCAGGGCTGGGACGGCACGTCCGGTCTCGACCTCCCCATACCGAAACAGGTAGACCGTCGCGACCACGGTGGAGGGGATGATCCGCTGGGTGGCGTCGTCGAACACCGTCGGGCGGGATCCCAGGCGATAGACTGTGATCGATGCTCGTCACCGTCGATGTCGGCAACTCCAAGACCGAGCTGGGGCTGTGGCGGGGCAGCGTCTTGTCGAGGACCGTCCGGACATCTACTCACGACGACCAGGACTGGGGCGAGTGGGTGGTCGCGGCCCTGGCGGGGGACGGTCCGATTGAGGGCCTGGTGCTCGGGGCGGTGGTCCCGGCGGCGATCCCGCGGTGGGCCGACGTCGCTGCCAGGCTGGGCGTCCCCTTCCGCAACATCGACGGGAACAACATTCCAGGGCTGCCCATCCGTCTCCACGACCGCGCCGCAATTGGGGCGGACCGGGTGCTCAACACCCTGGGGGCGCTGAGCCTGGGTCCGGCGCCGTGCATCGTGGTGGACCTCGGCACGGCGACCACCTTCGACGTGGTGGACGCGAGCGGGACGTTCTGCGGAGGTGCGATCGCTCCGGGGGCGGGCACGGCGCTTGATGCGTTGGTGGCGACCACGGCGCGGCTTCCGCGGGTGCCCCTCCGCGCGCCGGTCGCGGCGATCGGCACCGACACCCTCTCGGCGATGCAGTCGGGCGCCGTCTTCGGGTATGCGGGGTTGGTCGAGGGGCTCTTGGCGCGGATCAAGGGCGAGTTGGGCGCGCCCGCCTGGGTGGTGGCGACCGGGGGTCTTGCGCCACTTCTGGCGCCGCTCTGCCCCGGGGTCGATAGAGTGGAGCCGGCATTGACGTTGCGTGGCCTGCGCCGCGCCTGGGAGCTGTGGGCATGACGGATATTCCCTGGGATAAGCTTGGTATTCCTCCAAACCTCCGTGAGCAGGTCGCGCCCGGCGCGTCGATGGTCGCGCGGCTGGCGGGGGCGCGAGGGATGTTGCCGGCCGGTTGGGAGGTGCAGCTGGCGATCCTCTACGTGAGCGCGGCAACGGGAGACGCGACCATTCGCGACACCGCGGTGGCCACGCTCCGGTCGTTGCCCGACGTGCCTGCGGGGATCAACTTCCGGACGCACACCAAGGTCTTGGAGTTCATCGCCGAGTTCCGCCCCGAGCCCGGGTTGGACGGCCTGCTCGCCCACCATCGGAATCTCAACGACCGCACCGCGATGATGTTGGCGGCGCGCGCCGGCCGTCTCCTCGCCGAGGCGATGTGCGATGACCACGAGCGGCTGCTCATCACGCCCGACGTCGTCGTCGCGCTGCACGCCAACCCCAACACCGGCGTCGCGCCGTTGGAGCGGGCGATTTCGTTTCTGCGCATGGAGCGCGTGTTGCCTGATCTGCCCGCCGTGCGGGGGCGGGGCACGCCGACAGCGCCCATCGCCGCCCCCGAACCGCCTCCACCGCCTCCACCACCCGCCACCTTCGACCTTGACGCCGAGATCGAGGCCGCGTTGGCCGGTAAGACCTCGCCGGTGCTCACGGCCCGCCAGGCGCTTCGGGCCTTCAGCTCCGAGCCGGTGCCGACGCGTCGCACCGGGCAGGTCTTCCAGTTCAACTTCGCCAGTGACGATGACTTCGCCCTCGATCTGCTGGACGAGGGCTCGTCGGACGCGCCCCCGGAAATGCGCGTCAGCATCGAGAAGCGCATCTCCCTGATGCCGCCGGGGAAGAAGATCAAGTTGGCCTACCTCGGCAACAAGGAAACCCGTGGCATCCTGATCCGCGACCGCAACAAACAGGTGGCGCTGGCGGTCGTCAAATCGGGCCGGCTCACCGAGAACGAGGCGCTGCACGCCGCCGGAAATCGCAACCTGGCGATGGACGTGCTGCGCGAGATCGCGGCGAACCGCGAGTTCATGCGGAAGTACCCGGTGAAGGTGGCGCTGGTCAACAACCCGCGTACGCCGCCGAGCGTAGCCGTTCCGCTCGTCGCCCAGCTCCAGAAGCGGGACCTCGAAGGTCTGGCCCGCAACCGAAACGTCTCCAGCGTGCTGTTTTCGATGGCGGAGAAGCTGGTGCGGCAGAAGGCGCAGAACAAGGGTGGGGAAGGCGGGCCGGAGAAGTAGTGGTTCCCCCTCCCGGTGGCCGGGGGGGGCGTCGCGAGCCAGTGCCGGCCTACCCCGCCGCCGCCAGCACAAAGGGGAGCGCTGCCTGCGACAGGGCCAGGCTCGACGTCCGCGGCACCCCGCCGGCGAAGTTCGGCACCCCGATGTGGACGATCCCATCCACCAGCACCGCGGGCGCGGCCAGGGTCGTCTTCGGCGTGCTCTCGAAGGCGCCGCCGTCGGTGATGGAAAGGTCGACGACGACCGCGCCGGGCTGCATCAGGCAGAGGTGGGCGCGGGTGGCCAGCCGCGGCGCGCGGCCGGCTTCGTCTCGGACGGCGGCGATGACCACATCGGCGTGCACCAACGCGCGCTCGATGTGGTGCGCCGTGGCCCAGAGGGTGCGCACGCCCAGGCCGCGGAGGCGCTCCACGTCGGTGTCGAGCACCTCGACGTCGGCGCCGACCGCGGCGGCGAGCCGGGCCGCCGCTCGTCCCGCGACCCCGGCGCCGAGGACCACCACCCGCGCCGGCGCCACGCCCGCGACGCCGCCCAGCAGGACGCCGCGCCCCCCGCTCGGCGCGGCGAGGGCGACGGTGGCGGCGTCGACGGCGAGGCGCCCCGCGATCTCGGACATCGCGGCCAACACCGGTGCGTGCCCGGTAGCGGTGCGCGCCAGCTCCAGTGCCAGCGGGGAGTAGCCCTCGGGAGCGGGCCCGGCGTGGAACGAAGCCGCCACCTTCTGGTCCGGGCGCAGCAGGCTCGTTTCGTGCGCGGAGGGGCGCAGGACCTTCCAGATGAGCTGGGCGTGGTCGAAGCATTCTTCCGCGGTGGGCGCGATCTGCCCCCCGGCGCGGATGTACTCGTCGTCCGAGAACCCGCTCGCGGCGCCGGCTCCCTGCTCGATCCAGACGTCGTGTCCCGCGTGGACCAACGCGCGGACCGCCGACGGTGACGCGGCCACGCGGCCTTCGCCGGCAAAGGTCTCGCGGGGGACAGCGATGCGCATCGGAAGCGCCTAACGGGGGGAGAGGGCTCGCGCCCTCGCCCCCCTACTACCGCGCCATCCCCTTCGGCCTCCAACCAGCCCACGGCACTCCGCGTGGGACGGTTCGTTCCGCGCTGCGCCCATCCCGATGCTCTGCGCCGACTATACTCGCCCCCGTGTCCCCCCTCTGGCTCGCCCTGGCGTGTGCCCCCAGCCCCGGCGGAATCCTCCTGGTGAGCTTCGACACCTTACGAGCCGATCGGCTCGGGGTCTACGGCAGTGAGGCTTCCCTCACCCCGAACCTGGATCGTTTTGCAGCGGAGTCCGTGTCTTTCGATCGGGCGTTCGCCCAATCCAACGAGACCCTGTTCAGCCACGCCGCGTTGTTCACGAGCCGTTACCCGAGCCGGTTATCGACCTTGGACGCAAACTTTCGCCTGCCTGTCGGCACCGTCACCCTGGCTTCGGCGCTCCAGGGCGCCGGCTGGGACACGGCCGCCTTGGTGGCGGGCGGTCATCTCTCGGCAGGTTTCGGCCTCGACGTGGGTTTTTCGAGCTACGACGACGGGTCGAGTTGGGGTTCGTTACGCGAGACTGGGGCGCTCGCCCTTCGGTGGTTGGACACTCGCACCTCCGACGCTCCATTTTTTCTGTTCGTGCACACCTACGACAACCACGATCGGTACCTGCGCCCCAGCCCCTTCGGCTACGCCTTCGCCGCCCCGAGAGCCGAGACCCTCGGGGCGCGCATTGGCCGGGAGGTGGGGGGCACCACCCACGTCGGGGGCGGCGCCTACGTAGAGGACCCCGCGCGGATGGAGCTGTTGAGCTTGTCGGCGCCGCGGTTCGAGGGCGGGCGCAGGCTTGCGGAGGTGGAGCCCGCGGCCGAGTTGCTCTCCCCCGACGACGTGGCCCACATCGGCGGACTCTACGACGGGTCGGTCGCTTGGGCCGACGCCTGTTTTGGCCGGTTCATGGTCAGCCTCGACGCGCGCGGGCTGCTCGACGACATCACCGTGGTGGTCCTGGCCGACCACGGCGAAATGCTCGGCGAGAAAGGCCAATTCGGCCACCGAGGGTCCCTCGACGACGAGGTGACCCGGGTGCCGCTGATGGTGCGCCCTCCCGGCGGAGCGGCCGGGCGCCGCGTCACCGGCCTCGTGGGGCTCGTGGACGTGGCGCCGACGCTGTTGGAGATCGCCGGCGTTCCGGCGGCGATCTACGGGGACGGTCGCTCGTTCGCGCCCACGCTTCGCGGCGAAGCGCAACCGCTGCGTGACACCGTTGTGAGCGAAGGGGGGCTGCGCCTGCTCAGCGCCCGGGGGTATTCGGCCCGGCTCACCGTGGAGGGTGCCAGTGTGGAGAACCCGTGGTTTCCGGCGCTCTTGCGGGTGGCGCCCTTGGACGGGGTGACGCTGCGGATGACCGGCGACGGGGACCCGGCGCCGCTACGCATGGCCTTGCTCGAACACCTGGAGCGGAGGTGATCCTGACGCTCTTCGCATGTGCCTCCACGTGGTCGGCCACAGATCCGCTGCGCGAGCACCGCTCCCGCCTCGACGCCGACCACGACGAAAGGGTGAATGCCGCGGAGTACGAAGCCCACCTCTGGAACGGTCCACCGTTCGGCACGGCGGACGTCGACGGGGACGGCGACCTGTCCTCCGCCGAGCTGGCGACGCTGATCGCCGCCCAACAGCCCACGGTGTTCGACGGTTTTGGGAAGTTGGAGGTGATCCGCCGCGGCGGCGCGGGGGTGGCCTCGCCGCGGGGGCAGGCCCGGGACACCTGGGAGGTGCTGGTGTGGATGAACGACGCCTTGCGGGCGGCGGGGGAGCCCGGCCTCGCGCCCGACGACGTCGCCGCCGCCGTCGCCACCGGTCACCTCGGCTCCCCCGAGAGCGCGTCCCTGCTTGCCGCGCTCAAGCCCGCGTGGGAAGCGCACGGCTGGGCGTGGCCCGCGGGACTGCCGTGATCTGGGTGCTCCTGCTCGGCTGTGTCCCGCCTCCAGCGGAGCTTCCGACCTCGCCGCCGCCGAGCGCCAACCTCCCGGTGACCCCGATGGCGCCTGCGTTGCGGGGCCCCGACCCCTCCGCGACGATCGCAGTCCAGCTCGTGGCGGCGTTCGCCGCGTCGCGGCTCGGCGTGCCCCCGCGGGGATTGCCCCCGCACTGAGTCCCGGCGCGAATCCTTCGGAACGATCGCGAAGCCATCCCCACTGGCGGCGTCGCGCTTCGTCCGCGGCGGCGCGGGCACGACCGAGTCGCGCGAGCGCGTCGAGCAACACGGGGCGGGCAAGCACGTCCACGGCGTGGTGGGAGGCTCGTCGAGCGCGGAGATCCAAACCCCTACGCTGAAGTACATGGCGCCCGCCCCGCCGTTTCTTGATATCGGCCAGGGTCGGAGACGGCGTGGACCCCGAACCTGGGCCGGAGATCAGCCGGCAGATCGAGCTCGCGGATGCGGATGCGGCGCGTGAGCTGGTGGGCGAGCTGGGGCGGCACCTCGCCATCATCGCGCGCGGGACGGGAGCGCGGCTCTCTCAGCGCGGCAGCACCGTGCGAATCGTCGGTGGCCAGGCCTCGGTGGGTCACGCCGAAGCCGTGGTGACGCAACTGTACGCGGTGGCCGCGGCGGGGTCGCGGGTGGCGCCGGTCGATGTGGAGCAGGCCTGCCGCCTCCTGCTCGCCGATCCCGAGGGTCGCCTCCTGGAGTACCACGCTGAGGTGGTTCTCACCGGCACCCGAAAGAAGGCCATCTTCCCGCGGACACCCACCCAGCGGGCTTATCTTCGTGCGTTCTCACATCACGATGTGGTGTTCGGCCTGGGGCCCGCCGGCACCGGCAAGACCTACCTGGCGATGGCCGTGGGCGTGTCGTTGTTGCTCAAGGAACGTGTCAAGCGGATCGTGCTCTGCCGTCCGGCGGTGGAGGCGGGGGAGAAGCTTGGGTTCTTACCGGGCGATCTGGCCGAGAAGGTCAACCCCTACCTGCGTCCGCTCTACGATGCGCTGCACGACATGGTGGACGAGGAGCGCGCGCAGCGGCTCATCGAGCGCGGCGTGGTCGAGGTGGCGCCGCTGGCTTTCCTGCGCGGACGCACCCTCAACCATGCGTTCATCATCCTTGATGAGGCTCAGAACACGACCGAGGAGCAGATGAAGATGTTCCTCACCCGGATGGGCGACGAGTCGCGGGTGGCGGTGACGGGCGATCTGTCCCAGGTGGACCTGCCCCGCGGGACCCGTTCAGGCCTGGCGCAGGCGGCGCGGATCCTCGACGGGGTAGAGGGGATCGCGATGGTGCGCTTCAACGACCAGGACATCGTGCGGCACCGACTCGTCGGCGAGATCGTGCGCGCCTACGATCGGGATGGCGCGTCGCGCGGCGGGCGTGATGACCGCGGGTGAGTGGATATCCGCCCGCTTAGGGGTGCACACGCGGGCCCGCCGGGTGCTGGCGATGGTCGTGTTCTGCATGGCCGCCGCCGCGCTCCTGACCGAACGGCGGGCCGACCTCGGCACTTCTTATGTCGAAGGCTCCGTCGCACCCCGCGACATCCTCGCCCCGTTCGCCTTTCCGTTCGTCGACGAGACCGCGACCGAGGAGCGGCGGCTGGCGGCGGCGGCGGCGGTGCTGCCGCTCTTCGACGCCGATGCCGACCTGTTGCGCCGGTTGCAGAGTCGCGTCATCCAGGCGTTCGACATGGCGCGGCGCCGGGTCGACGCCGGGCGGCAGGGCGGACGCGCCGAGCTCTCCGCGGCCGACCGCAAGGCGCTGGTCTCCGACTTCGACGCCGCCCTCGACGTGGCCCTACCCGACGACGCGATGGCGGCGCTGGTCGTCGACGGCTTCTCCTCCCGCGCCGAGGGGATCGTCACCGAACTGGTGGCGGTGGGGATGCGCTGGTACGTCCTGCGGGACCTCTCGGAGCTGCCCCCGCCGGGCACGGGGATCACCCTGGTGGCCGGGGTCGAGGGGCGTCGCGACGAGAGCGTGCTCCGCGACGTCACCACGGTGCAGTCCCAGGAGGCCGCGCGACAGCGCATCTCGCTCCATGTGCTCGAGCAGTACGGCTCGTCCGACCATCCGGGCCTGGTCCAGGCCTGCGCGACCCTGGCGCGTGGGCTGGTGCGACCGAACATCTCGCTCAACACGATCCTGACCGAGGAGCGGCGGCATGCGGCGGTCGGTGCGGTGGAGCCCGTTCGTGTCGAGGTCCGACGGGGCGCCCGGGTGGTGCGGCAGGGCGACGTGCTCGATCGCCGACAAGGCAGCATGTTGGCCACGCTCGGCCAGGCCGACCGCCAGACCGGTGCGGCGTGGCGCTACGTCCTGTGGTTGGGCTTCGTCTCGGTGGTGACGGTCGCGACGTTCACTTTCGCGCGCGGGACGGTTCGCAAATTTGCCCGCAAGCAGGTCGAGCTCGAGGTGATGGCGCTGGTCGGGCTCTTCGTGCTCGCGATGGCGCGCCTCGCGGTCAGCTCGTCCCAGGTGGGGTGGTTGGCGGGACAGAGCGACACCAGCGTGCTCGGTCTGCTCGTCCCGGTGGCCGGCGGCGCGATGTTGGTGCGCATCCTGGTCAATAGTGAGAGCGCGTTGGTCTTCGCGCTCGTGGCGTCGCTGCTGAGCGGCGCGATGATGGATCAGGCCTCGCTGTTCTCGGCCTGGTACATGGTGACGGCCCTGGTGGGGGCGGGCGCGGTAGGTCAGGCCCGCGAGCGGCTCAACGTCCTGCGCGCGGGGCTGCTGGCGGGGCTCGTGGGGGCGGGGTTGGTGCTCATCGTCAACCTCGTCGGCCGGCAAGGGGGCGAAGCGGCCCTTGCCGCGCTGGGCTGGGAAAGCGCGCTCCGTCAGGTGGTGGCGGCGTTGGTGGCGGGGTTGCTCAGCGCGATCATCACCCTCGGGTTGGTCCCGGTGATGGAGCTCTTCGGGTTCCTCACCGACTACAAGCTCAGCGAGCTGGCCAACCTCAACCATCCGCTGTTGCGACGGCTGATGCTGCAGGCGCCGGGCACCTACCATCACAGCGTCATCGTGGGGTCACTGAGCGAGGCGGCGTGCGAAGCGGTGGGCGCCAACGCGCTGTTGGCCCGGGTGTCCTGCTATTTCCACGACATCGGCAAAGGCGTCAAGCCCCAGTACTTCGTGGAGAACCAGCGAGACGGCCAGAACCGGCACGACCGCCTGTCGCCGGAGCAGTCGGCGCAGCTCATCATCAACCACGTGCGGGACGGCGGCGTCCTGGCCCGGCAGCACAAGTTGCCGCCGCCAATCTACGACAACATTTTCATGCACCACGGCACGGGCCTCATCCCCTATTTCTACAATCGTGCCAAGGAGCAGGCCGGCGGTCAACCGGTGGACGAGGCGCTGTTCCGTTATCCAGGACCGAAGCCCAATACGCGCGAAGCGGGCATCATCATGCTCGCCGACAAGGTCGAAGCGGCGTGTCGAACGATCAAGGAGCCGTCGGAAGAGCGGATGCGGGCGATGATCCAGGCGATCATCAACCAGGTCATGGCCGATGGCCAGCTGGAGGAGTGTCCGCTCACCGTCCGCGAACTCTACCAGATCGCCAACTCCTTCGTCTCGGTGCTCCTCGGCATCTACCACCATCGAATCGAGTACCCGGACACCCGGGCCATCTCCTCCGGTGGCAAATTCGCGCCGGTGCCCCGTCAAGGCACGATCACCCTGGAGATCCAGAATCCGCTCCTGCCGCCGCGTGTCGGCGGGCGCGATCCCGACCCGTCCGAAGACTACGAGGCCGTCGAGGTGCCTCTGCCTGGGCGCGATCTCCCCGATACCGACGACGCGTAGATGGCCGTCGCCGTCCGCTGCCAGGGCGTCCGTTACGCCAGTCGTTCGCTGCGCAGCGACGCCGTGGTGCTGCTGGTGGCGATCGGCCGCCCCCGCGCCGAGCTGAGCGTGCTCCTCTGCAACGACGAGTTCATCGGTCAGCTCAACGCCCAATGGCGCCAGAAGCACGTCCCTACCGATGTCCTGAGCTTCTCGATGGGCGGCGGGGACCTGCTCGGCGACGTGGTGGTGAGCCTCGACACGGCGAAGCGTCAAGCCGATGAGCGCGGCCACGACCTGCACACCGAGCTGAGGGTGCTGCTGGTGCACGGGCTGTTGCACCTGTGCGATCACGATCACGAGGAAGAGGCGGACAACGTGCGGATGGCAGCGGAGGAGAATCGTCTGTTGGCGGTGCTGGGGGTTGCCGGGGTGGGGCTGGTGGCGAGGGTCAACGGGTAAGGGTGTTCCCCCTCCCGGTGGCCGGGGGGCGTCGCGAGCCAGGGCGGGCCGGGGCGTCGCGAGCGAACGAACGGGACGAGCCCGCCGCGGACGAATCGGCGCTGCCGGGGGGCGCCACGGTGGCCGAAGCGGCCGAACTCGTGGTGGGCTCGGTTCCGATCGCGTTGAGCGCCGATCTGCCCTCGGGCGCGTGGTCGGCCGACGGGAACCTGCGTACCGCTCGTGCCGGCGCCGTGCTCACATTCAGTGAGCCCCGACGAGTTCCACTCTTGGATTTCGGCGAGCCCGTCGCATCCGTCGTTGCTGAGGCCCAGGCGGCGGCGGACGCGGCTGGCTGCGTCGTTGGCGTTCCCTTCGCTACCGTGTCGCTCATCGGTACCTTGGACTCCGGCTCCTTCGTCCTGAGCACCGACTGGTCGTGCGACGGCGGAAACCGGACGGTGTCGCCGGAGAATACATATAGGGTTGCCTATGCCGCGCTCTTCTCGCGGTCGGATATCCCTCGTACGACCTCGGCGTCTACTCCGGCGCGGACATGCTGCCGTAGCGCCCGCCGCGCCGCGACGGGCGTTGGTTGTGGTTACGGTCCGGCGGTGCTCCCCCTCCTCCTGGCCTGTATCGAGCCCCCCGCCGCCGACACCGCACCGGTCTACGACCCCGATCCCAGCGTGGTGATCGGGGGTGAGCGCCCCGCTGCGGTCCAACTGCCGGAAGCCTATGCCGTCGACCGCGCGTGGCCGCTGGTCGTGCTGCTGCACGGCTACGGCGCCAACTCCACCTTGCAGGAGGCGATCTTCGCGCTGAATCAGCGAGTCGACGCGCTGGGCTTCATCCTGGTGAAGCCGGAAGGCACGATCGACAGCGAAGGTTCCCAGTTCTGGAACGCGACCGAGGAGTGCTGCGACTTCGACGGGAGCGGCGTGGACGACGTGGCGTACCTCTCGGCGGTCCTCGACGAGGCGCGGTCGCTCTACCCGGTGTCGACCGTGGCCCTGGTGGGCCACAGCAACGGCGGGTACATGTCCTACCGCATGGCGTGCGACGCCCCCGATCGCATCGACCGTATCGTGGTTCTGGCCGGGGCCACCTACAAGGACGAGGCCGCTTGCCTGGGGACCGAGCCGGTCTCCGTCTGGCACGTACACGGCACCCTCGACGACAGCGTCGCCTACGCTTCGGACGAGGCCCACGCCGGCGCCGAAGAGAGTGTCGGCCGCTGGGGCGCCAAGGCCGGCTGCGACCCGACCGCGGCGGTCCTGGAGCCCAGGGACTACCTCAGGGGCGACGACGGCGCGGAGTCGACCGGCCAGCAGTGGGCTGACTGCAGGGACGTTGACGTCCAGCTGTGGACCGCGGTCGGTGGCGACCACTACTTTCTGGCGAATACCGACGGCTTCAAGGACGACGTCGCCCGCTGGGTCGCGGAATGAGGTACGATCGGGCCATGCGTCGCTCCGCGTTCACCCTGGTCGAGCTCGTCGTGGTCGTCGCCATCATCGGCGTCCTCTCGGCGATTGCGGTTCCCGCCTGGACGGTCGCCCAGCTGCGGGCCAAGCGGGCCGAGGTGCCGCCGAACGTCGAGGGCATGAAGATCGCCGAGCTGGCCTACTTCGCTGCGAACGACACCTTCGCGGACGAAGCAAGCTGGTACCCGGCGGCCCTCACCGGGACGAGCGCCGACAAGGCACCGCGCGCGTGGCCCGCGCTCAGCGCCGCCGGTGGCTTCACGGAGATCGGATGGGGACCCAATGGCGAGGTGCGCGGAAGCTACGCCATCCCCTACGGCGACACCACCGGCTTCGAAGTCCAGGGCACGTGCGACCTGGATGCGGATGGCGACACCCCGTTGTACTGGTGCAGCGAGTCGGCGGCGTGCGGGTGGGACGCGGGGGACGAGACGGTTTACTAGTGATAGCCGGGCTCTATGGCTTCAGACCTCTCGGAATTGGTGCAGTCGCTCAGGGTGCGGGTCAACGCGCTCCGGGGGCATCTTTGACGTCGACTCCAAACAAAACCGCATAGCGGACCTCGACCGCCAGGCGGCAATCCCCGAGTTCTGGAACGACGCGGCTCGCGCTCGCGGCATCCTGCGCGAAAAGACCACGCTGGAAAAGGTGGTCAGCCGTTTTATGGCGCTCGATCGGCAGGTGTCCGATGCCCAGACCCTCTTGGAGCTGGCGGAAGAGCTGGGCGACCGGGCCTCAGAGAAAGAAGCTGCGGCGATGATGGCCGAGATCGATGCGCCCGTGCGCGCGCTCGAAGTGCAGCGCCTGCTCGGCGACGAGGCGGACGACGCCAGTGCCGTGCTCGAGATCAACTCCGGCGCCGGCGGCACCGACGCCGCCGACTGGGCCGACATGCTCAAGCGGATGTACCTCCGCTGGTGCGACCGGAAGGGCTTCAAAGCGACCATCGTCGACGAGCAACCGAACGACGACGCCGGCATCAAGTCGTGCACCATGGAGATCCAGGGCGACTACGCCTACGGCTACCTCAAGAGCGAGATCGGCGTGCATCGCCTGGTCCGCATCAGCCCCTTCGACGCCAACGCCCGCCGCCAGACGGCGTTCGCGTCGGTGGGCGCGTACCCCGACATCGACGACACCATCGAGATCAAGATCGACGACAAGGACCTGGAGATCCAGACCATGCGCTCCGGTGGCGCTGGCGGGCAGCACGTGAACATGACCGATTCGGCGGTGCGAATCATTCATGCCCCTTCCGGGATCGTGGTCAAGTGCCAGCAGGAGCGCAGCCAGCTCAAGAACAAGGCCACCGCGATGAAGATGCTGCGCGCCCGGTTGTATCAGCAAGAGCTGGAGCGGCGGCAGGCCCTCACCGACGTGGCCAACTCCCAGAAGAAGAAGATCGAGTGGGGCAGCCAGATCCGCAGCTACGTCCTGAATCCCTACCGCATGGTCAAGGATGCCCGCACCCGCGTCGAGACGGGCGACACCGACCGCGTCCTGGACGGGGACATCCAGGAGTTCATGGACGCCTACCTAGCCGCAAGGGCCAACGGCACCCTGGGTAGCGGGGAGGCTGGCGGGGAATAGGGGCGCCTACCCGACCGCGTACGCCAGATTGGTCGCGACGCCGGCGAACTTGTGCTTGGGCCGGAAGAAGGGGCTGTTCCAACGACGGCTGCCGTTGACGCGCTTCTGGAAGGTGGCCTCGTCGATGCCGGCGACCTTGAGCGCCTCGTCGAGCTCGGAGCGCGCATTCTGACGGGCCCGGAACAGCATCATCTGCACGCGGCTCTGGACGTTGACGGCGCCGTCGCCGGTGGTCTCGATGGGGAGGAACACCGCCTCGGGGTATTTGCTCTGGATGGCGGCCTGGACGCCGTCGCTCACGCCGCTGGACGGCATGCAGCCGAAGGGCTTGACCGAGATGGTCATGTGGTTGACGCGGTCCTCGATGAAGTGGACGAGCTTGCCGACTTCCATGTGGCCTTCGCCACCGCGCACACCGTTGTCGTAGTGGGCCTTGGCGTCTTCGGCCACCTTCGCCATGTCCGGGAGGTGGTAGCCGTGCAAGCCGAGGATGTTGGCGTAGCTCTGGAACGTCGCGTGAATGCCGAGCTCGGCGGCTTCGAGCATCCACAACTTCTTCGTGGAATCCTTGCCTTCCAGGCCCTTCTTGCCGCCGTCGTCCTCACGCAATTCCATGCGCTTCTGGGTGTCGTGGCGGTTTTCCCAGACCATGAAGAGCAGCCAGTTGGTGACGCCCTGGACGTCGACTTCCGCGCCTTCTTTCTCCAAGAAGCGGAACAGGTGGTAGTTCCCGTCGCCCTCGGTGGTCATGGCCCAGAACTCGCCGATGACCGAAACCAGTGGCTTCGGCTTGGTGCGGTCGAGCTTCACCTTCGACAAGACGCGGCGCGACTTGTAGAGGCCGGCGAGGATGCTGCCCTTACGACGGAAAGTCTCCTCCAGGATGCTGCGAACCTGCTTCATGGCGCGGTCGGTGGCGCCCTCCTCGACCTCGTAGGGGCGCATGCGGTAGCCGAGCAGGTTCACCACGTCGCCAGCGATGAGCGCGCGTACGATGCCGAAGACGAAGTTCTGGTCGATGGAGAGGCCGGCTTCTTCGCCGGTGGCCTGCTTGACGCCGCCCTGCTGCTGGAAGAGCACCACGCGGAAGCCCTCAAACCCCGAGTCGCGGAGCGCCTTGCGGTACTCGGTGACGTACATCCCGAAGCGGCAGGGCCCACAGGCGCCCGCGGTCAGGAAGATGTAGTCCTTGATGATCTGCTCGGTCTTCATGCCGTGCACGTCGCGCAGGTTCACCAGGTGCTTCACGATGTTGCCAACGGTGAAGTAGGTCGGATTGCACTGGCCGCGATTGCCGAATTCCTTGCCGAAGGTCAGCGCCGCCTGGTCGGGAACGTCGAGGGGCTCGACGTTGTAGCCGAGGCCGCCGAGCATCGCGCACACCAGGGTGTCATGCGCCATGGTGAGGCCAGAGACCAGGAGCGTGGTCTTCGCGCGGTCCGAGGCCTTGAACTCGTTGTTGGAGTGGATCGGCTCTACCCACTGCTCGCGGGTGAGCCCGAGCTTGCGGGACTCCTCCTCGGCGAAGGCGGCAAGCTCGGCGTCGATGTCGATGGGGGCGTTTTCGATGTTCATGGGATCACTCGGGAGGGGGGGGGGAGAGGGATAAGAAACTATTTGGCGGCGGCGGGCTGGCTGGCGGCGAGCGCTTCCAGCTCGCGACGACGTTCGGCGATGCGGCGGGCGAGCTCGGCGCGCTTGCGCGTGCGCTCGCGCAGGTCCTCTTCGATCCGCGCCAAACGGTAGGCGTAGGTCTTGACGCGGATGGCGATGCTGCCGCCGGGCTTGTTGGCGTCGATGTCGTGGAGAGCCGACCACGGGGTCTTCGAGGCGGTGATGATGCTGTCGATGAGCCCGTAGGTGGGCGCGTCGTGGCCACACTTGAAGCTGCTCAGGTCCAAGATGGCGATGTTCGGGTGGCGCGCGGCGTACCGGGCGGCCCACACCTTCTGCGAGCTGTTGGCCGAATAGTTCTCCGGCCAGACCTCGTTGATCGACATCGGGTCTTCTTTGCCGAAGTACTTTGCCAGCCACTTTCGATCGCGCGGGAGGCTGCGGATCGACAGCACCGGGTAGCCCAGCACCTGGAACTCCTCGGGGATGCCGTGGTTCAGCCCCGGATCCAGGTGGTAGGGGCGGCTGATCATCAGGATGGCGAGCTTGTCTTCACGCTCCACCTGCTCGAGGATGGCTTTGCCCTTTTCCTGCATGATGGTGTCGAACTTTTCGAGGGCGGCGAGCCCCTCCTGCACGGCCCAGTCGGTCTCGTCGCGGGTGACACCCAGGCGGGCCCCCCACACCTCGAAGAGCTTCTGCTTGAGCAGGTTGGGCTCGGTGAAGGTCAGCGAGTCGTCGACGTACTGGATGCCGGCCTTCTCAAAGAAGTTGGCTTCCTTGGTGAAGGCGGCCTTGATCACGTTGGGGTTGCCGGCCACGATCGGGCAGGCGGTCGAGTCCATCGTGCCTTCGATCCAGCTCGGCACGTGGGTGAGACAGGGGTACCAGATGTAGTCGAGCGGCCCCTTCTTGGGGTCTTTGTGCAGGTGGAACACCAGCTCGTGCACGTGCGACTGGGTGACCTTGCTGGGGAAGCAGGGGTCGATGCTGCCGTACCGACCGCCTTCAGCCCACATCTCTTCGGTCGTGGCGTTGGACCAGACGATGTTTTCCTTCGGAAGCCCGAGGACTTCGAGGAAGGTGCGGAAGAAGGGGCCGGTGCTGTACATGTTGAGCACCCGCGGCATGCCGATGCGGATGTGCTTCAGATCGGCGTTGCTGCGTTGGAAACCCCGGTTGAACACCCGGCGGGCCACGCGGAAGAACGCGAGCTTCTTGACCTCGACGTCCCGGACGTCGCTCCCCGCGGCCGGGATGGGCTTCGGCTCGTAGAAGTGGCGGAAGGCGAGGGTGGACTCTTCGGCGACCATGTTGGGGAACTGGTCACGGATGACCGCACGGTTCTTGGCGAGGACCTTCAGCGCTTCCTTGCTTTCTACAGTGCCTTTTTCGCAGGAGAAGCCCGAGATGTAGCGGCTGGTGCGCCCGTCGGGCGTCTCGGTGTCGATAAACGTGCGTGAGCAGTTGTTGGGGCAGAAGTGGCAGGTCGTCGTCTCGTCGTTGCGGGAGACGAACTTCAGGTTGATCGCGGCTTCCATGCCGATGAACGTGCTCGTTCCCCGGCGGGTGACCACCCGGAGGGTCTCCATCGCCGCGCCGATGGCGCCGGCTTCGCCACAGTGGGGGTGCACGCGCACTTCGGCGTCGGGAACCCGCTGCTTGATGTAGTCGACCTGCGCTTTGACCGCGGCGAGGTTGCGTTGGGTGCCGCCTTGCAAAACGTAGCGGGTACCGAACTGCGCGAGCCGGGGCACCTGCACCACGTACTGCCACACGTTCTTCGGCAACACCTGGGCGAGGCCCGCCAACATTTCACTGGCCTTGAAGCCCTCTTTCTGGAAGTTCACCCGGTCGGCGTCCAGGAACACTGCGCAGCCATACGAGAACTTCGGCGCCATCGGCGCGGCAAACGCCGTCTCCGCGTACTTGATGAGTGGGACCCCGAATTGGTCCGCCATCGCCTGCAAGAGCATCCCGTTTCCGGCGCTGCACTGGTTGGACAGCCGGAAGTCCTTGACGTCGCGACCGCCGTCGGCCGTTTCACGCAGGAAGACCACTTTGATGTCCTGCCCACCGATGTCACAGATGACATCGACGTTGGGGAAGAAGGCCACCGCCGACATCATGTGGGCCACGGTCTCGACGATGTTGACGTCGGCCTTGACCGATTCTTCCAGCACCGCCGCCGCGTAGCCGGTGGCCCCAAAGCCCATGCACTCGAAGGTCGCGCCGTGGCCCTGGATGTAGTCGCGGATGTCCGCGAGGATTTCCTTGGTGTCCTGGATGGGATTGCCCTTGGACAGCCGGTAGCTCTTGTAGATGACCTTGCCGTGCTCGTTGACCACCACCGCTTTGGACGAGGTGCTGCCGCCGTCGAGGCCGATCACGCCGCGCACGAGCTGCCCAGGCGAAAAGGTGTCGGGGATGAAATCGGGGATGGTGTACTCGGAGATGAACTCGTCGAGCTCCTCCTGGTCACGCACCAGCGGTTTCGCGGCGTTTCCCGCCATGCTCGCCGCCCGGCCACTGGACATGTAGGCGCGGAGCCCTTCCAGGCCGGCGTAGCGGGCAAGGTTGGGGTTTTCGCCCGTGTCGTCCGCCAGCCCGTAGACCACCGCACCGAACGCGGCGTAGTACTGGGCATTGTCGGGGGTGTAGATCAGCTCGTTGACGTGGCGGTCCTTGGGCCAATCGTAGCCGCGCTGCTCCCAGGTTTCGGGGATGCGCATGCGCCAGCACTCCACGAGGAAGGGCAGGTACACATTCGGGCCGCCAAGCAGCAGAACTTCCGGCTTCAGCGTGTTGCCACGGGTGAGCACCGACAGGTTCTGGTGCACGATGGCGTCGGCGAGGCTGTTCATGATCTCGGGCGAAGGAATGCCCGACTTCACGAGGTTGACGATGTCGGTCTCGGCGAAGACCCCGCACTTGGCGGCGACGTGGTGCAACTTCTTGGGATCGAACTTCAGGTTCGTCAGCTCCGCGGCGGCCATGCCCACCTTGATCATGCACTTGTCGATGGTGGCGCCGGTGCCTGACGCACATTTGTCGTTCATCGAGGTGAGCGCTTGCCGCTGACGACGACCATCCTCGCCGATGGTCTCCTTGAACATGATGATCTTCGCGTCCTGGCCGCCCAGTTCGATGACCGAGTTGACCGAGGGGTGAAGCTTTTCCACGGCCAACGTCACCGCGTTGACCTCCTGGACGAAGCGTGCGCCGAGCGGCTCGGCAAGCGGGCCGGAGCCGGAGCCGGTGATGTAGATGCGGATGTCGTCGGCGTCGGGGAACGCACCGCCGATGCGCACCATGAAGTCCATCACGGTTTCGGGTTGCCGCGTCTCGTGGCGTTGGTAGTCGGACCACAGGATCTGCAGCGATTCCGGGTCGACGACGGTCGCTTTCACCGTGGTGCTGCCTACGTCGAGGCCGATGGCGATGCGGGAGGACATGGGGGAGGCTCCGGGTCGGACAAGGCCTGGACTGACATGTCAGTCTAGTACGCGCCTGCCCTAAGCCGGGCCCACGGTGGGGCAAGCGATTTGCGGAGATTTTGTGGGGGCGATGCTTCGGCGCTGGCCGCGTGACCGGGAGGTGGGCAGGACCGCATCGCGCGCCTGGCAGGCGCCTGGCCTCAGGCCGGATCCCAGAAGCGCCGTCGCATCCCATCCACACACGATACCAACTTCTGATCCGACGTCGCCGGCTTTTGAGGCGTGTCGACCGGGTAGGCCTGGCAACTGCCACGGGAAGCTTGACACCGTCGCGTCGAAGGAGGTGACGTGCTCTCCGAAAAGGTAGGGGCCGACGAGCAGTGCACGGGCTCGGTGGACGAGCACGCTCACGACGCCCGACCCCCCGGGTAGCGCCGGCCGCCGCGTGACCAGCGTGATGACGAGGGTGTGCTTCGCCAGGACCCCGCTCGCGAACTATCCCAAGCGGCGCGTGGCCCACCACACCCATCCGATCATCACGACTTGGAGTGGAAGACGGAGGTACAGCCCCCACAAGGGCACGCCGGGGAACCGCTCCGGGTGCAGCGCCATGTTCAGGTTCGCCGGGAAGACCGCCACCAGCAGGGCGATGAGTCCCAGGCCCGCGTAGTACCGAATGAAAGGAACGAGGATGCCGATGCCGCCAAGCACTTCGAAGACCCCGCTCGCGTTCACCAAGAGCAGGTGCGCCCGCAGGTAGTCCGGCATCATCGAAAGGTAGAACTTCGGATGCACGAAGTGGTTCACGCCGCCGGCGATGAAGAAGAGCGCGAGGACGCCGAGGGAGAGGAGCAGGAGCATGGGGTTGGGTAACGCTGCCGGAGCGCTCCCCGCGCTACATTGCCGCGGCCGAGAACTCCCGTGAAGCCCCGCATCCACATCCTCTCGACCGGCGGCACGCTGGGCATGTTCCGGGGCGACCCCGGCCCGCTCGCGCCGTCCGCGGTCGCTGGAGATGTCCTCCGGTATGTGGCGGGACTCGAAACCGAGGTCGAGCTCAGCGCCGAGGCGATCTGGAACCTCGACAGCTCCGACCTGGGCCCCGAGCACTGGTCGCGATTGGCAGAAACGGTGGCCGAGCGGCTCCGCGATGTCGAGGGCATCGTGGTGCTCCACGGTACCGATACCATGGCGTGGACCGCATCGGCGCTTTCGTTTGCCCTGCGGGGACTGCACAAACCGGTGGTGCTCACCGGGGCCCAACGTCCCATGGCCTGGGTGCGCACCGATGCCCGGCAGAACGTCGTCCACAGCACGCTGTGCGCGGCCATGCCCATCCCCGAGGTGTGCGTCTACTTCGGGCGCTGGCTGTTCCGAGGCAACCGGGTGAGCAAGACGAGCATCCAGAGCTACGAGGCCTTCGAATCCCCTGATTGCCCGCCGCTCATCGAGATGGGGGTCGAGGTGCGGCACCTCGAGCCGGTTCGTCCGACCCTCGGCGTGCTCGCGGTCGATGCGCGTTTCGACGCCGCAGTTGCCGTGGTTACGGTGATCCCAGGCTCGGATGGTGGCATGCTCGACGCGGTCGTGGCGCGTGGCATCCGCGGGGTGGTGGTCCAGGGTTTCGGTTCGGGGAACGTACCGCAGGCCGGCTGGCCCGCCGCGATCCAGCGCGCGGTCGACGCCGGCGTCTACGTGGTGGTGCACAGTCAGAGCCTGCGCGGGCATGTCCAGCTCGGCGCCTACCAGGGTGGCCGCGCCGCGTTGGACGCGGGGGCCTTCGGCTCGGGCGCCATGACGCTGGAGTGTGCCACGGTGAAGCTGATGCACGGCTTGGGGATCGGGCTGGCCGGCGCCCCGCTGCGCGCCTGGTACGCCACCGACCTCGCCGGCGAGGGCGCGTGATGGCGAGGGCGCAGTCACTCACGCCGATCGAGCGAAGAGCCACCCTTCTGGCCGCCGCCAGGCAGGTCTTCGCGGCCCTCGGCTACCACGGGGCCAGCGTGTCCGACGTGATCGCGGCGGCCGGCGTGGCGCGCGGCACCTTCTACAACCACTTCGACTCCAAGCGCGAGGTCTTTGCGGCGGTGCTGGTGGAGGTCATGGTGGAGGTGACGGGCTCGGTCGCCCCGATCGACGTCGAGCGATCGATCCCCCCCCAGGTGCTCGCGAACCTGCGTTCGATCACCCGTGGCCTCGCCCATGACGGCGGCGCGGCGCGCATCCTCTTCACCGATGCGCTGTCGGTGGACGCCGAAGGCGAGGAGGCGCTGGCCGCATTTTACGGGCACGCCGTCACCCGCATCGAGCGCGCCTTGCAGATGGGGCAGTCGCTCGGCATCGTTCGGCAGGGCGAGACCCGACAGAGCGCACGCTGCCTGCTCGGCCTGTTGAAGGAGCCGGTGGTTCAGGCGCGGCTCGCGCGGGAACCACTCGATGCGGACGCGGTCGCCGATGCCATCTTCGGGCTGCTCGCGTCGGGCTTGTTGGTACGGGGCGCCCTCGGCGCCGAGGTCGAGTAGGCGGCCGGTTGGGCGCCGTGAGTTAAGCCCGTCGCCGCCATGTACAGCTTCGACCCTGAACGCATCGCCAAGCTCGACGCCCTCCGCGCGCAGGGCATCAACCCCTACCCGACGGGGCGGGCCCCGACGCTCTCCGCCGCCCAGGCTCACAAACTTGGTGAGAGTCGCGACACTACCGAGGCGTTGGTGGAGCTGGGCGCCGACTTCAGGGTGGCGGGGCGGCTCATGTTCAAAAACGAGATGGGCAAGGCTGGCTTCGGCCGGGTGCTCGACCGCACCGGCCGGCTCCAGGTCTACGTGAAGAAGGACCTGGTCGGCGACAGCGACTTTTCGGTGTGGAAGAAGCTCGATCTCGGCGACCACGTCGAGGTGGAAGGGTCGTTGATGCGCACCCGGACGGGTGAACTGTCGCTCCAGGCGCGCTCGGTGCGCCTCAGCGCCAAATGTATCCGCTCGTTGCCCGACAAGTGGCACGGCATCGAGGACCCCGAGCTCCGGCGGCGGCAGCGTTACCTCGACCTGTTCGTCAACGATGAGGCGCGCGAGACCTTCGTCAAGCGTAGTCGCATCGTCCGGTACATCAGAGATTTTTTCGAGGCGCGGCAGTTCCTCGAGGTCGAGACGCCGATGATGCACGCCATTCCGGGCGGCGCCACCGCGCGTCCGTTCGTCACCCACCACAACGCCCTCGACATGGAGCTTTTTCTCCGTGTGGCGCCGGAGCTCCACCTCAAGCGGCTCATTGTCGGCGGCATGGAGCGCGTCTTCGAGATCAACCGCAACTTCCGCAACGAGGGCATTGACGCGACACACAATCCCGAGTTCACCATGCTCGAGTTCTACCAGGCCTACGCCACCTGGGAGGACCTCGCCGAGCTGACCGAAACGCTGATCACCGGCCTGGTGCAGGAGCTCCACGACCGCGACAGTCTCGTGTACCAGGGTCGCGACATATCATTCGCACGCCCCTTCCGTCGCGTCGGCTACGACGAACTGGTCGCGGATGCGCTCGGCATTCCCACCGACGCGGTCCACGACCTCGCTCGGCTCCGCGGCGCGATCGGCCCGGCCGCGCCGGCCACTCTTGGTGCCTGCTGGGAGCGCGTGTTCGACGAGAAGGTAGAGGCCACCCTCGTCAATCCCACCTTCGTCACCCGGTTTCCAATCGATATCTCCCCGCTTGCCCGGCGCAACGAACTCGAACCGGAGATCGCCGACCGCTTCGAGTTGTTCATCGCCGGCCGCGAGATCGCCAATGCCTTCAACGAACTCAACGATCCGGTAGACCAGGCCGATCGCTTCCTCCACCAGGTCCGCGCCAAGGACGCCGGCAACCACGAGGCGATGCACTTCGACGCCGACTACATCGACGCCCTGTGTTTCGGCATGCCGCCGACCGCGGGCGAGGGCCTCGGCATCGACCGGTTGGTGATGTTGTTGACCGACACCGCGAGCATCCGGGACGTGATCCTGTTCCCCACGCTCCGGGGGAAGGCGTAGCCGCCCGCTGTCGCGGTTCGTCAGGGTCCTGACCCGGCTGGACCGCATGGGTTAGCCCCCCGCCCGCGAATGGACTTCGAGCTTCTCATCGCCCTGAGCCATCTGCGGTCGCGCCGACAGGACGCTGGCGTCTCGCTCATCGCGGTGTTGTCGGTGTTCGGCGTCACGCTGGGCGTGGGCGTGTTGATCGTCGTCCTCTCGGTGATGGAGGGCTTCGAGATCGACCTGCGAAAGAAGATCCTCGGCAACCAGGCCCACATGTTGGTGCTCGCCTACGGCGGCCCCCTCGAAGAACCGTCGGCGATCGCCGATAAGGTGGCCGCGCTCGACGAGGTGAAGGCGGTGACGCCGTTTTCCTATTCCGAGGTCATGTTGCGCAGCACCTACGGGATTTCCGGCGCCATCCTCAAGGGCATCGACCCCGAGCGCGCGCTCGCGGTCAACGACGTCGCCCACGACATCGAGGTCGGCCCGCGGGGTGAGCCCACCTCTGACCACGAACGGGCGGCCATCGTGCGCACCCTGCACGCGCCGCCGCCGGCGGTGGCGCAGGACATCGGTGACGACGAGGTGATCCCGGGAATCATTCTCGGCACCGGGCTGGCCGAAGCGCTGCGCGTGTACCCCGGTGACAAGGTGCATGTCATCAACCCCATCGGCGCGCAGACCGGTCCGATGGGCGTCCCGATCCCCACCATCCGCACCTTCCGGGTCGCCGCGCTGGTCCACTCGGGCATGTACGAGTACGACACCAAGTGGAGCTACATCACGCTCGGCGATGCGCAGGAGTTCATGTCACTCGGGACGTCGGCGACCGGGCTTGAAGTCCGGGTCCACGAAGGTCGCATCTGGGACGTGATGGACAGCTCGGCGCTCGTGGAGATGACGCTGGGACCGTCGTACTACACCCGCAATTGGCTGACGATGAATGAGGCGCTGTTCCAGGCCTTAGCCCTTGAAAAGTGGGTCATGGGCATCATCCTGGCACAGATCATTTCGGTTGCCGCGCTGGGCATCGTCACCAACCTCATCGTGATGGTCGTCACCCGCGGGCGCGAGATCTCCATCCTTCGCGCGATGGGCGCGACGTCGTCGATGTTGCGGAAGATCTTTGTCATCGAAGGACTGACCGTCGGACTGGTCGGTACCAGCCTGGGCGTGGCGCTCGGGTTAGCCAGCTGCGCCGTCCTGTCCCGCTACAAATACCCGCTCGATACCAACGTGTACTACATCGACTCACTCCCCGTCGTCGTCGTGCCGTCCACCGTGGCCGTCGTCGCCATCGGGGCGGTCGTCGTGTGCCTTTTGGCAACGTTGTATCCGGCGTCTCGGGCGGCGGCGCTGCATCCTGTCGATGGGCTGCGGTACGAGTGATGGGCGTCGCCGTCGATCTCCAGGGGGTCTCCCGCCACTTCGTGAAGGGCGGGCAGCGCATCGATGTGCTGGTAGACCTGGACCTCCAGCTCGCGGCCGGAGACTGCCTCGCCGTCGTCGGTCAGTCCGGCTCCGGCAAGTCCACCTTCCTTCATCTGCTCGGCGGGCTCGAGCCGCCCAGCTCGGGTGAGATCAACGTCGACGGCCGCTCGCTCTATCGGCGGTCGACCGTCGAGATCGACCGGTTTCGGAATCAGGCGGTGGGGTTTGTCTTCCAGTTCCATCACCTGCTCCCTGACCACGACGCGCTCGACAACGCGGCGATTCCCGCGCTGATCGCGCGGGTGCCCAAGGCCGAGGCGCGTGAGCGGGCGCGGGCGGCGTTGGCCAAGGTGGGGCTGTCACACCGGTTGGGGCACAAGCCGGGCGAGCTCTCGGGTGGCGAACAGCAGCGGGTTGCCATCGCGCGCGCCCTGCTCATGGGTCCGGGGTTGCTCCTCGCCGACGAGCCCACCGGGAACCTCGACCCCCACACCGCGAACGACGTGATGGCGTTGTTGTTGGACCTCAACCGTGAGGGCGGCGCCACCCTGGTCGTGGTCACCCACTCGCTGGCGCTGGCGCAGCGTTTTCCGCGCACGCTGCGGGTCGTCGACGGCCGCTTCGACGTGGCGGCCTGATGCGGTGGGGACTGCTTTTCGGGTGGTTCGTCGCCGGTGCCGTGTTTGCGCAGGACAGCACGGGACTTCCGGCCCTGCCTGCCTCGGGTGTCCCGCCGGCGCCGGACCCTGCGCCCGACGCGCCGGCGCCCGCCGGGGAAGGCGCGCCCGTCCACGCGACAGGGGTGGTCGTTCGGGTCCAGGTATTCGGCTTGCGACGGGTGGAAGAGGCCGCGATTCTTGACGCGGTGAGCCTGCGGGCGGGGGACACGCTGGCGCCGTGGAAGCTCCAGCGCGACATCCGCGGCATCTGGAAGACGGGCTACGTCCAAGACGTCGTGGTGCGCGTCACCCCGCAGGCGGGCGGGCAGGTCGTCAGCTTCATCGTCACCGAAAAGCCCTCCGTGCGTGAGGTGCGCTTCTCGGGCAACAAGAAGATCAAGGACGAGGACCTCAAGGAGGCCATCGACATCGTGCCGCTCGGCCCGCCGCCATCCGACCAGCGCCTTGCTCAGAATGCCAGGACGCTCAGGGACAAGTACCTGGAAAAGGGCTTCTACCTCGCCACGGTCGAGCCGGTGCTCACCGCGGCGGGCGACGACCTCGTGGACGTCGAGTACCGCATCGTCGAAAACCGAAAGGTCATCGTCCAGAGCATCGACATCACCGGCAACGAGGGCGTGCCCGACGCGAAGATCAAGCGCTTCATGCAGACCAAGGAGGGCGGCATCGCGCCTTGGCTGACGAGCTCGGGCAACTTCATCGAGAGCAACCTGGAAAACGACACCTACGTGGTGCGTTCGGTGCTGCTCGAAGAGGGCTACGTCGAGGCGCAGGTCGATACGCCGAAGGTGTTCTTGTCCCCTGACAAGCGCCATATCTTCATCACCATCCACGTCACCGAGGGCCCCCGATACCAGATCGGGAAGCTCAGCTTCCAGGGTGACTTCGAGGCCGACGAGGGGCTCACCCAGGGCGCCGTGCGGGCCCTGGCCGAGGGCAAGAACCTGCGCGACGTCCAAGAGGGGTGGGAGCGCGACAAGGCGGCTGGCATCGTCTTCGGCGACGAATGGACCCCTCGTGTCGAGCGGCGGATCCTCGACTTCACGGGGCAGAGCACCCCGCTGAAGATCGGTGACTGGTTCAAGCTCACGACGATGCAGACGGTCACCCAGCGGGTATCCGACCTGTACGGCGATCGGGGCTACGCCTTCGCCAACATCGTCCCGCTGCCGTCGCCCGACCCCGACAGCGGCGTCGTCGACCTGGTCTTCGACATTCAGAAGGGCGAGAAGATGCGGATCGGCCGCATCAATATCACCGGAAACAACCCTACCTTCGACAAGGTCGTGCGTAGGGAGATTCCGATCAACGAGGGCGAGCAGTACCAGGGCAGCCGCATCCGGGAGGCGCGTGAGCGTCTGGAGCGGCTCGGCTTCTTCGAGACCGTGGAGATCAGCACGCCGCGGGCGACCGAGGAGCGTACCCTCGACATGAACGTCGACGTCACCGAGCGGCCCACCGGAAGTTTCACCGTCGGCGCCGGCTTTTCCTCGGTGGACAGCTTCTTGTTGACCGCCAACATCCAGAAGTCGAACTTCTTCGGGCTCGGCTGGGTAGTCAGCATCGCGGGAAACATCTCGCGGCCCACGCAGACCGCCAACATCGACTTCTACGACCCGTACTTCCTCGACTCGCGCTGGACCCTCCGGCTCAGCGGCTTCTACAACCAGCGCAACTACATCGAAAACGAGTATCAGCGCGGCGGCATCTTGCAGATCGGGCGCTATCTCGACACCCGCGACGACATCCGCCTGGCCTTGGACTACACCATCGAGGACAACGGCCTCCTGAGCCTCGACGAGTACAAGGAACGGCTCTTCGGCGGCCAGCTCTACCGGAACGGGGTCACCTCCTCCGTCGGCATCACCTTCGAGGCCGACAAGCGGAACAACCGCATCACCGCCACGCGCGGGGTGCGGTTCACCCTCTCCACCGAACTGGCGGGTGGCTTCCGGGTCAACGACAAGGAGGTGGTCTCACTGTTCGGGGGGGATTTCAACTACTGGGAAAGCAAGGCCAACTTCCGCTTCTACCAGCCGCTGGTCAAAGACGACTGGCTGGTGTTCAAGTACAATCTGTCGCTGGGGCACATCCAGAGCACGGACGGCAGCATCGTCCCGTACATCCACCGCTATCGGGCGGGTGGCATCCTGAGCATCCGCGGTTTTGAGCCCTACGCGCTCGGACCCTCCATCCGCGCGACCGGCTACCGCGACTACTCGCAAGAGCGTACGTCTTTTGTGGGGACCGACGATCCGCAGGCCGCGGACGATCGGCTGGTGATCGGCGGCACCGAGACCCTCATCAACCAGTTCGAAATCGAGTCGCCGATCATCAAGTCCGCCGGCATCTCGTTGGTGGCCTTCTTCGACGCCGGCAACACCTTTGGCGACGTGCAGGGTAGCGGGCTCATCGACCTCACCGATCTTCGTACCTCCGTCGGTTTCGGTGTGCGTTGGTTTAGCCCCATCGGCCCCTTGCGTTTCGAGTGGGGCTTCCCCCTGGCGCCGCTCCCCGACGAGCGGACGGCTGTCTTCGACTTCACCATCGGCAGCGCCTTCTAGGCGCCCGGGAGCCCCCATGATCAAGAAGCTCTTCCTCGTCCTCGCGGTCTCTGTCTGTCTGGCGGGCGACGCGCTCGCCGCCGAGGTCAAAGTAGCGGTGGTAGACTTCCAGCGCGCGCTCAACGACGTCAACGAAGCGGCGGGCGTCCGAAAGAAGCTCGAGGGGATGTACGGCGAGCGGAAGGTCACCATCGAGAAGTTGCAGAAGGCGCTCGAGGCGAAGAAGGCCGATCTGGAAGCGCAGTCGGTGGTGCTCTCCGACTCGGCGCGGCGTGGGAAGGAAGAGGAGTTCATGAAGTCGCAGGCGGAGTTCCAGCAGACCTACTCGCGCTACGAAAGTGAGATGCAGCAGGCCTACTACGCGGCGATGCAGGACTTCATCGAGAAGATGAAGAAGATCGCCGTCGCGATCGGGCAGGAGCGCGGCTACACCGTGGTCCTCGAAGCGACCGAGGGGGGCGTGGTGTACTGGTCCGACGCCATCGACATCACCGAAGAACTCATCAAGCGCTATAACGCCGCGAATCCGGCCACCTCCTCGAAGAAGTAGCCGGTGCGCCTCGACGAGCTCGCGGCGGCGGTCGGAGGGACGGTCGAGGGCGACGCCGCGCTCCAGATCGTCGGAGTCGCCGGCTTGGAGGAGGCGGGGCCAGCCCAACTGTCATTTCTGGCCAACCGCCGGTACGCGGCGCTCTTTCGAAAGAGCGCCGCCGGTGCGGTCCTGGTTGGTATGAGCGAAGCCGCCTTCGGGAGAACGGTCGTGCGATGTCGCGACCCGTATCTCGCATTCGCCAGGGCGTTGGCTCTTTTTTTCCCCATCACAAAACCGCCGGTCGGCACCCACGCGCTGGCGGTGGTCGAGGGCTGCTGCGACGGCGCGACCATCCTCCCCTTCGCCTACGTCGGCCCCGGCGCGGTGGTCGGGGCAGGGACGATCGTGCACCCCCACGTCTACGTCGGACCGTGTGCGGTTGTAGGTCGCGACTGTTTGCTGATGGCGGGGAGCGTGGTGATGGACGGCTGCGTCGTCGGTGACCGGGTGGTGCTCAACCCCGGCGCGGTGGTGGGGGGGGATGGCTTCGGATTCGTCCCCACCGCCGCGGGGCTGGTCAAGATTCCGCAGACGGGGCGTGTCGTGGTCGGGGACGACGTCGAGATCGGGTCCAACAGCTGCGTCGATCGCGCCGCGATGGGCGACACGACCATCGCCACGGGGAGTAAGCTTGACAACCTCGTTCAGATTGGCCATGGCGCCGAGATCGGGCCCCACAACGTGCTGGTCGCCTATAGCGCGGTGGCCGGCAGCACCCGCACCGGGGTCGGCGTCACCTTGGCGGCGCGGACGCTGCTCCTGGGCCACCTCGACATCGGCGACGGCGTGGTGGTCGGCGCCATGAGCATGGTCACCGACGACGTCCCCGCCGGTGGCAAGCGGACGGGCTCTCCCGCGATCGAGCATCGGGAGTGGCTTCGCCTGGTCACCGCCGCCCGAGAGCTCCCGGCCCTGTTGAAGCGAGTGGCCGCCCTGGAGAACAAGCCCGGCGGCGGGGAAGTGGGATAGGGCCACCCCGGACCATGGACATCTCCGAGATCATGGCGATGCTTCCGCATCGTTACCCGTTCCTGATGATCGACCGGGTGGTCGAGCTCGACCCGGGCGTGCGCATCGTCGCCCTCAAGAATGTGACGATCAACGAACCTCACTTCACGGGGCACTTCCCCAGTCAGCCGGTGATGCCGGGGGTGCTGATCGTCGAGGCCATCGCCCAGGCCTGTGGCATCATGGCCATGAGCGCCAACCCCACGTTCAAGGAGCGGCCCCTGTACCTGTTGGGGCTGGATGGAATCCGCTTCCGAAGCCCGGTTCGCCCTGGAGATCAGCTTCGTATCGAGGTGCTCAAGCGCGCCGAGAAGCGGGGGATCTGGTTTTTTACGGCCCGGGTGAGCGTGGCGGACAAGACCGTTGTCGAAGGGGAGGTGATGGCCACCGTGCTGACCGACAAACCCGGAGCGTCCCCATGAGCCTGTTGCTCACCCTGCTCGGCTGCTCCACGGTCGAGGAGGAGGTTCCCTTCAGCAACTTCGCGGACATCTTTGAGCCGGGCCTGACCGTCAATGCCGGAGAGATTCCGCCCGGTGGCAAGCGGCTGCAGGTGCTGGTGAGCCCCGCGCGCGAGGGCGCCTGCCGGGCGCTCCCCAAGCTCCGCGCCGACCTCGACGGCCTGCCGCTGACCCGCTTGCACGGGAAGGTGGACCACGGCGCCTTCAAGTACGATCGTGACTGCTTCGCCTACGAGTTCGAAGGCAAGGCCGACCTCATCGCCCAGGTGTCCGGCAAGCCGGAAAACGTCATCACCGTCACCGATGGCGTCACCACCCTCTCCCTCACGGCGACGAACCTGTTCGTCGAGACGACGATGGTCGTCGAATCGGCGACGGTGCGTGCCGGAGCCGACGTCACCCTCAGGCTGGTGCCCGGCGGCGATGTCGTCGACGCGGCCGTCCCCGTCGCCATCGACATCCACGCCGAGGGGCGGGACCTCGTGTCCGTCGCCGCGGTGGTGGCTGGCGATCTCCTCACCGTTCCGATGCCCGCCGGCAGCAAGGGCAAGGCGACCCTCGACCTGATGGGCACCCGCGCCTTCCAGCCGGTGGTCACGACCTGCGTCGGGACCAGGTCGTGCTCCGCATCCCGTGCGTTCATCGTCCCGACGCTCGCGGTCGACGTGCAGTAGCGGGTGGCCGCACGCCCGACAGCGGGGGTCATCGGCGCCATCGAGGCACTGGGCAACCGTCTTCCCGACCCGGTGGTCCTCTTCGGAGTCGTCGCTGCCGCGATCGTAGCGGTGTCGATGCTCATGGCGGGGTCGACGGTCGAGCACCCCCTCACCGGCGAGCCGGTGGCCGTGCAGAGCCTGCTCAACGCCGCGCTCGCCCGGCGCATGTGGACTGACGCCGTCAAGAACTTCGCGAGCTTTCCCCCGCTCGGCTCGGTGCTGGTCGCGGTGATGGGAATCGGTGTCGCCGAGCGGAGCGGCCTCATCGCGGCGCTGCTCGGCCGCGCGGTGGACCGGGTGCCCCCGCGGCTCTTGACCGCCGCGATGTTGTTCGTCGGGGCCAACGGGGCCCTGGCGTCCGACGCCAGTTTCGTGGTGCTGGTTCCGCTCGGGGCAGCGCTGTGGGCGCGGGTCGGTCGCCATCCGCTGGCGGGAATGACCATCGCCTACGCGGCCGTCAGTGGCGGGTACGGGGCCAACCTGCTCATCACGGCGCTGGACCCGCTCCTGGCCGGGTTGACCCAGAGCGCCGCGCAACTCGTGCGTCCCGACGCGACCGTCGCCGCGACCTGCAACTGGTTCTTCAACATCGCCAGTGTCTTCCTGGTCACCGGAGTTGGGGCGCTGGTCGCGCCTTCGGTCGAGCGCCGGTTCGGTCCGTGGGTGGCCCGGGCCGAGGATGTCGGCGGCGCGACCGCTGAACGGACCGGCCCCGCCTTGGTTGCGGGGGCGGTCACCATCGTGATCCTTGCCGTGCTCGCGGTTGGGGTCCTGCGCACCGATGACGGGGGTTGGGCACCGGTGTACGACAGCATGGTCCCCCTCATCGCGGTGGCCGCGTTGATTCCGGGTCTGGTCCACGCCAGGGCGAACGCGCGGCTCCGGGACAGCGGCGAGGCCGTCAAGCTCGCCGCGGACGCCGCCGGCGGCCTCGGCGGGTACATCGTGCTCGCCTTCGCCGCGGCGCAGTTCGTCGCGTGGTTCAACTGGTCGAATCTGGGGCTGGTGAGCGCGGTGCGCGGCGCCGACGCGCTCCGGGGCCTCGGCCTGGGTGGCACCTCCTTGTTGTTGGCCTTCGTGCTGCTCAGCGGCGTGCTCAACCTGCTCATCGCCAGCGCGTCGGCAAAGTGGGCGCTGATGGCGCCGCTGTTCGTGCCGATGCTGATGCTACTGGGCATCGAGCCCGCCATGTCGCAGGCGGCCTACCGGGTCGGCGACGCCGTCACCAACGTCCTGACCCCGCTGATGCCGTACATGCCCATCGTGCTGGCCGCCGCGCGCCGCTACGTGCCGGAGACCGGCCTGGGCACGGTGTTGGCGGCCCAGGTCCCCTTCGCGCTGGCGTGGGGCGTCTCGTGGACGGGCATGCTGCTGTGGTGGGATTGGATGGGCTGGCCGCTCGGGTTGGGCTGACCGGCCCTCGTCAGGCGGCGTTACGCGCGCGAACCCATCGGTCGTAGCCGACCATGAGCACCGTGCTCGCCAAGCCGGTGATCACGAAGGGCCACCACACCCGACCGGGCTGGTAGTGCTGGTACAGGTGATCGCGCAGCGTGGAGGGCGTGGTCGCGGTGCCGTCGGGCAGGGTGGGCAGGTTCGTCACGGTCCAGGTGATCACGTCGCCTCGGGGCATCGCCGCGGCGATGGCGCCCACCAGGGCGCGATCGTGGACGGCGTCCATTTGCGCCAGGGCCTCGGCAAGCTCCTTGGTGTCGGTGCGGTCGAGCAGCTCCTTGAGCTGCTTCTCATCGAGGGCCCCGGCGCGAACGGTGCCGACCCACGCTTCCGCGGATGCGACGGTGGCCGTGTTCGAAACGTAGTCGCGTGTCAGGTTGACCTTGTCGCCCTGCACCTCGTACGCGCTGCCGGCGATCAGGCTCCCCAGCACCCAGCCGACGCCGTCCGGCATATTTGCATAACCAAGGTATAAGGCGCGCTTACCTGGCGGAGCCAGAGAGGACATGTACTCCTGCCGCTTGGGGGAGGCGAGCATCTCGCCGATGGTGAACGCGGCGACGCCGGCCAGCAGCACCCACACGTTCGCGGTGTAGACGAAACTCACCAGCGCCAGGCTGGCGATGGCCATGCCGGCGATCGTGCTGGCCAGCGTGCTGATCTTCGACGACAACCACGCAAAGATGAACATCGTGAACATGATGATGATGGCGTTGATGTTGAGCAGTCGCTCCTGCGGGATCATCACCCCGGCCGCGCCCTCGGCGCTCCATGTGGCGTTCGCCGCGAGCTTCCCCATCGCGGAAAGCAGGACGCTGGAGTCGGTCCAGTCGTCGACGTAGTTCGGCAACATGTCGAAGAGCTGGTGAAATGCGAACCAGAAACCCGCGCTGATCACGATGAAGGCCATGAGCACCGGGTTGGTGAACAGCTCGCGCACACTGTCGAGCAGCAGCTGGCCCAGGGACCGCGTGTCTGTCTCGGTCTGTCGTTCGTCCACCGGATCGGCATAGAAGAAGAGCGGGATCAGGTTGGAGAAGACGATGAGCGAGCACGCCGCGAACACCCCGTGCCAGCCGAAGCCGAGGTCCTCGCGCACAAAGGCCGGGATGAACGCCGCGACCGCCGCGCCGATGTTGACCGACTGGTAGAAGAGCCCCCACCCCATGGACTGGGTGCCGGGGCTCTTCGCGATGGAGTGAGCCATCGTGCCCTGGATCCCGGGCTTGAACAGGCCCGTACCCGCTGCCAGCAGCTGGGTGCCCAGGACCATGCTCCAGAAGTCGTCCGCGGTCGCCATGAGCGCGTATCCGCCGGCCTTGAGGAAGACGGAGACCGCGATCGTGCGCTTGTACCCGAAGCGGTCACTCAGGCCGCCGGCGAAGACCGGCAGCCAGCTCTGCATGGCCGCCCAGAGGGCGTAGATCGTGCCCTTCTCCGCGTGGCTGAGCCCCGCACCGCCCTCGTTGGTCGCCAGCACGATGTAGACCGGTGCCACCAGACGGACGCCGTAGTACGCCATCCGCTCCATCAGCTCCATGAAGATGCAGAGCCAAAAGACGTAGTCGAAGGCGCGGAGCTGGCCGCTCAGCGAGCGCACGGGGGGAGGGGACATTCGGCCCTCGTATCCCCCTCGGGCCCGCCCGCGGCGTGGTATGTTGGCGCCCTTGTGAGGCGTGTCCATGCGTCGATTCCTCTGCGTCCCCCTCGTTTCGTCGTTTGCCCTGGCCTGCATCAACTCCGGCGGAAGCACGCGCCACGTAGCGGAGGAGTCCGACACCGACACCGACACCGACGCCGACACCGACACCGACACCGACACCGGCGAGGACACCGGCGAGGACACCGGCGTGGACGACGACAGTCTGCTCGTCGCCGCCTTGGGCTTCGAGTACGTCGGTGGGTGGGACGAAGAAGGCCAACTGTTGGAGAACTTCGTGTACGAAGACAATAGCGGCGACCTCGCGGCCTCGGGGTACTTCGTCCGGGTGACCCTGGCCTCATTGAAGTACTTCGAGATGAGTAGCGACACTCCGGGCTTCGAAGATGAATACTGTGAGTTCATCGCCTCGTTCCACCACGCACCGGCGGAACTCGTCGGGGTGGGCTTCGACTGGGACGCGGGCAAGGGGAGCACCGGTGAGGAACTCGAAACGTGGGGGTCGTTCGAGGGGTATCTCGAGATCAGCACCAACAGTTACAGCTACCGGTGCGAGGAGCTGAACGAGGATCAGTTCGAGGGCGGGGACCCGGTGGCGACGCTCGATCTGATGCACTTCGGTCTGGGCTTCGGGCCGTTGAGCGCCTACCTTGTGGACGCGTTGAAAGACGGCGCCAGCTACGCCGAGTACAAGAACTCCTACATGGCCCAATACATCGCGATAAACCATCCCGACGGCGCGGGTGGTGTCACCTTCGAAGCCTTCGACTGGAACGGCTCGATCCTGGTGAAGACCGACTACGAGAGCTGTGTCGAGGTCGATGACGGTGCGGGCGGCACCTTCGAGGTCTGCGGGCAGCCCGAGGTGACTGAGGACAGCACCTATGTCCCCGGTGACGCCACGATGGGTCCCCGCCACGGCTTCAACGTGGGCTTCTCATCCTGGCTGGAAGACACGCCGAACCTGGACTTGAGCCTCTTTTTGGAGGGGAACGGACTTTAGGCGGAAACGGCCTGGGCGAAAGGACCGGTCACCCCACCAGCCGCCCCGCCGCCCCGCAGAACGCCGCGACCCGCCGCGCCGCCTCGGCCGCCGTCTCCGAAAATCTGGGCGAGATCATCGGATGCATCGCCACGGCCTCCCAGAAGTGCAGCGCAGCCGCGCCGGCGGTCTGCCAGCCGCGCGGGTCGTCGCCGTCGAGGCTCGGGAGCGCAAGGGCCCCCTCAGGACACTCTCCGCTGCGTGGATACCACCGCATCGGCAGCATGTCGTATGCAGGCGCCACGCCCGTCACGCGGCCCTCCTCGGCGTAGAAGGAGAGGTTCCACGCGTGTCGATCGGTGTTGCCGATCAGCGCGCCGAAGCGGTCGAGCCAACGCGCGTGGTGGGCGTCTGCCGCTCCGATGACGCCCTCACGGGCCAGCCGCGCGCAGACCGAGGTCCACCCGTCGGTCTCGCCGGTGAAGTGGGCGCCGATGGCGGCGAGGCTCACGACGCCCCGGCGACCGCAGCGCCCTTCCCGGTCGAAGCGCTCCACCTCGAGAAACATACGACCACCGGCTCGAATCAGGCGGGACAGGGCCGCGGGGTACACCGCCTCATTCACCGCCGCGAGCGCCAGGTGCTCGGCCACGAGCAGGTCGGCCACGCGGGCCCCCACCGACTCGGCCACGGGCGGAGAGAACTTCACGAGCACGGGCGTGTCGGACTCGGCCCCATTTGCGTCGGTTTCGACCCGCGTTGCGAGGAATTTGGGTTGTTCGCCGCCTGCCGAGGAGCCCGTCAGCTCGCCCGCGAGAGCGCTATCCGCCAGCTCTGGGTACCGCACGGTGCGCTCGGCGCGGAGCACCCGGATCGTCGTTGGCGCCGAGAGCACCCGGTTCAACGCTTCGTCCCCAAGAAACAGGTTTCCCGGTAGATCGGCGCCAACGGCGACCGCCCAGCGCACGGTGTCGTCCCCGGACCACTCGCGCACGTCGGGCGGGAGCCGCAGCGCCGGGGCCTGTCGTGGCGCGCGGGCGCCGCCAAAAGGCGGGGGGGGGACGGACACCTGGAGGCGTAGCGGGTGCACGCGCGTGGGGCCGCGAGGGCGTAAACGACGGCGGGGGCGGCTCAGACTTCGAGGGTCGTTCCACGCCGAGGGCTTGCTCCGGAGCGCCGAGCGGGGGTACGGTGGCAGCGTGTACCCTCGGCAAGAGCGTTCAGCCTTCCTTTCCTCCGTCCCCATGCGACGCCAGACTTCAACCTGGGTGCGCTTCGGGGGTGCGTGTCACCCGCATCCTGACCGCGGAGCGGAGAGCCTCGAATCCTACCGACAAATCTCCGCAGGCTGGCCCGGCAGGTCGAGGGTGACCAGGGCAGCCTTCACCCGCCGCACTCCGTCGGCGCTCAACACCCGGTCCACCACCTCCCCGCTGTCCATGGCCTTGGTGAACGCTCCGTTTCCATAGAGGCGGCAGCGCACGGTCTCCACGTCCGCCGAACGGTAACGGATATCAAGGAGCGGCGAACCAGACGGGCTCACGTTTTTTCACTGCTCGAAGGCGATGGATCAAACAGCGCCTGGATGACCGGGCGGAAGGCCGGGAGAGAGCTGACATCACACCCCACCAGACGCTCCACGGGCGTCCCCAGGTCGACCCGCCAGATCGAAGATGGCGGGGCGGGCTTCCGAAGGCCATTGAAGGTCGTGAGCACCTGGTCCAGCGCCTCGACGTGGTTTGCGGGGTAGCCGTCCACCACAATGTGCTTCACCGCTCCGTCATCCCAGAGCGTCCACTCCATGCGGGAGCCGTCCTTGATGGCCTCGGGAGCCGGGTAACTGTCCGCGAGTGTCGAGACCTGGAGGTCCCGAAACGCCCCCCGAAGCTGCTCCACCTCTGCAATACCGAGGGTGTAGACCGGCCGCCAGACGTCCTCCCGGGGGATCTGCTTCACGCGCCCGTCGTTCCCGAGGGCAACGCCCACCGTCGAACGCTCTTCAACACGACCGTCCGCAAAGAGGCGATGGTAGCTGGGTGGATCGCGCAGGGGAATGACGTCGAACTCCAGAATGACCGTATCGGCCGTGGGAGCGTTCGCAGAGGATGTCACGATGACCTCCGGTTTGAGCGGGAACGCCGAGGCGTCCTCTCGAGGGCCGGCAGCGCAGGAGAGGAGGAAGGAGCACAAAACAAAGCATGCCAGAAGGACGCGGAGCACCCCCTCACGCCTGGGATCACGCGGCGGCCCCACCTCAAGCCACGGAGGATAGGAAATTTGAACGGTAAGGCGGCAGGGCCATGCCGACAGGGTACACCGGCTCGCGGCGGCTCGCGGCGGCTCGCGGCGGCTCGCGGCGGCTCGCGGCGGCTCGGCAAGGCGCGAAGGCGCGAACAACGTGCCGATTGGAGGCCCAAAGTGGGGGCGTCCCGCAGCTCCGCCCGCCGGCCCGGTCATCCGCCGCCGCGGCGCGGCGGGGGCGGCCCCGCGCCTGAAGGAAGCCATCGGGCACTACGCCGCGAAGTAGGCGGGCGGCGGGGGCGGACACGGGGCCTCCAGGCGCTATCGCCGTCGTTCCGCCTGCCCTTCCTCGCGCCAGTTTACAACGCTCTCATCCACCACCGTCGCCGTCCT